>NZ_JAGSOY010000002.1 GCF_018837975.1 Zooshikella harenae
CTTTCTTCGGTTCTTCCCACTGAGACTAAAATGGTGTTTTTATGGTCAAGTCCCATTTTGTAGGCTCTAGCCCATGAAAATGTTAGCATTTTAAAATGAAAATCTGCATTTCCTATGACCTCACAAGCAATATCAGCAGCATATCCTTCTATAAAGTCACCTTTTTTTACCCAGTAAGGAGGATATTTTGTACTAACGACCGTTAAATAAAAGCTTACTTTGGGATGAGTGCTTGTTAAACGATGTCTGAAATTTTTATTGCAGGTTTGCCCGTGGCTAACCAAACTAATAAAGGATAGTGCTACTAAGAGTATTTTATAAAACACTAGTTTGTACATTGAATAACATTGCCAAAATGATCGAAATTCAATTGAGTTTTTAATGAGTAATAGTTAACTATTTTATATTATGTTCCTTTAGTATCTTGTCAAAGGTACTATCTTCTTTAATAGTGTTTAAACCTTTATTAAATGCTTCAATAATCTCTTTGTGATTTTCGTTTTTTAAACCTGAAGTGACATGTACTTTTTTTGTGGAAAGCATGTTTTTGGTGAACTCTATTTGTTCCATTATTTTAGGAGCATTAGCCATTATTAGGGCTCGTGCAACAATTTCATCTTCTAGCGTTAGGTCTATGCGGTTAGCAATAAGTTTTTTAAATTTTTTATTAGGTTACTGGTTTCATGGTGGGTAAAATTAGTGGCATTCATAAAATCATCGCCATAACCATACCCTCTAACAATACCGACTTTTTTGCCATCTAAACTTGCCAAACCATTATATTCAAAATTATCACCTTTACGCTTAATAAACTTAATCTGATTTTCTAGGTAAGGATCACTATAAAGTAAAAATTTAGTCCGTTCTTCCGTCCACCATGTGCTGACTAATATATCGTAACTACCTTTTTTTACACCATCGATAGCCCTAGCCCAGGGTACAAAATTCATTGATAAGTCATACCCTTCTCGTTTGAATGCTTCTGTAACGATTGCTACAGATAGGCCCTGATCAGGTAAATCTGGTGAAAGAAAAGGAGGCCATGGATCACCAGCGGCGGTAATTTTTTCGTCAAAACAAACACTTGTTAGCAACGAAAGCTATAGCGTTAATATGAGTTTCATCATTATTATCCTTTCATTGAATGGGCGGTAACTAATGAGTAACAGTATAGACCACATGAAAGGCAGGTTCTTTGTATTAACTTGTAGATTTTAGGGGGAAAATGAAAAAATAACAGGAAAGATAAAGTTATACATTTATTAATTGAAATTTACTTATTATTTCTGGATCACTGCTTCCAAGATCGAAGTGGTAGTTCTAAATATTTAATTATTAGATCATCGATGAATTGATCTTTTTGGAGCTTTGCAATTGTGCTATTGATGGATTTTGTGAGTTGGGGATTTTGTTGGGCTAAGTTTTTATTCAAGGTTATAAAGCTATCTCGATCAGCTAATTCTTGAAGAAGAAATACTTGATCTGCTTTTTTCATTAATTTAGCTTGATAAATAAAAGAGATATCCTCAGCAATGACACAGTCAACTTGATCTTGTACAAGTAAATTAACTAATTGAGGGAGTCGTTGTACAAGTCGAACATCGAGGTAGTCAGATTGCGTCAGCCCAACAGATTTTGGGGATGTACTGCTTAAGAACCCAATACTCACACAAAACTTGCTATGTGAAAGCCGTTGATTGAGCGCTGGCTTATGCTGACGGTTAATAAAAATTGATACTGTTGCTGTATAGAGAGTATCTGATCGCCATAAACTCTCAGATAACTTGTCCGTCATATAAGGTGTTGTTGTTACCATACCATCAAGTGATTGTTTTTCTACTAAGTATTGAGCCCGTTGTACAGGATAAGGTTTTATTGAATAAGCTTTATTTATTTGCTTAAAAAGCTCGGTGATTATTTCAATATCAATACCTGAGAGGCCATTTTCTTTTGTGTTAAAACTATAGGGGGGGAATTCGTGTACAGTCGCGAGTCTTATCTCTTTGCCTAGTAATATAGTTGAACATATTATACTCAATAATGTGCTCAACCTTATTATTTGTTTAAAGAATAGCTGTTTATTATTTCGCTTAATAGTAGGCATAGAGTACTACGAGCTTGGTGTGTAAGTGAAACCTCGTTACAGAGTATAGCTGAAAATACTCGCTTTTTATTTTTGTGTTATAAAAGTGAGTTATAAAAATATACTATAAGCTTGTATTTTGTATAAGTTTTTTTGTATGGGTTTTTTTATGTTCTTTGGGATAAATAAAAAATAAATTCTTTTCGATATTTGAGCTTTTTGAAAATTGTTTTTAAGAGGTGCGTATGCAATAATCTACTTATGTTTATGAAGAAGGGATTTTAGGCATGGCTGTCAAGTGATGAACCTCTAAGGTAAGTCCACTAATGTATGACATCCATGTCATTATACATAAAATGGCGCTCCTAACATCCTTATTAATCAAGAATGTGAACAAATAAACGCTATTTTAATTAGTTATAGCACCTGTTGATGCTCGACGTCCTCCACGCTGTTTTGACCAATTAAATTCTAGCTTTCCTTCTAAGCTTTCATCAAAGTTGATGCCTGCTTTTGAATAAATTTCTGCAAGTTTTTTACGTAGCTGATCATCAGTCTTTAACTCATTTTTAGTTTTTTCAAATTTATCTAAAAATTGTTCTTTTATAATGTTTTCAATCAATCGAACTGAGTTTAGATTTGCTAAATGACTGATTATTCTATTATCTCTTTCCTGAGTATTCGACAATGGACTAGGCAAAGATGTAGCGTTATTCGCTGTATCAAAGACAAACCCCCTTATTTGTTGCAAAAGAGTAGCATATGGATCATTATTTTTTACTGAAATCGACTGCGATTGCAGTATTTTTTCCCGTAGTATTCCTTCGCTACTCGATCTTTTACCATCAAACACTGCATTAAACGCCTCAACTGCTCTTTTTTCGCTTGTAGTAAGTTCTTCTACTTCTGAAGGTTGTCCTTCAGCGACTTTTTTTGCATTTGATTTCATTTTATTTAAAGAGCTGATTATAAATTCGATTGAAAATTTTCTAGTGATTTGTGTTAGATAACTTTCAATAAATGGATGTCCTCTTTGGGCTCCAATAAGGTGAACATCAAGTATTAGCCCCTGGCTTAGTCTTTCACCAAAAAACACGCCAGGTAGTCCCTCAGAATTTCCTGATTGAGAGAAAAGTTTTGTATAATCGCCTTGATCTTTTGGCGTAACATCAAAGTCAGCATATATTCCACCATACCGATATAATGCACAAAAGCGCATGATATCAGCAGCCGTTGCATAACTTCGGTATGGACCATTTATCTCTCTTTGGATTGCTGACTCAAGCCGTGTAGCTGCATTATTACCAATATGTGTTTTCAACTCTGTGAAAAACTCACTTAAATCTATGACTCTTATATTTCTTACAATATCGTTAGAATAGCCCTTTTCTTCGGCTACCTGTTTGATTTTCGCTATGGACCTATTTTTGTTATTTGTATACAAAATAACTTTGATATCATTAGCAAGGGCTTGCCGCATGTGATTTGAATCATTTAAAAGTAATTCAGCTTGTTCGGATGATAAGGGTTTACCAAACCAAATGCGGTGAAGATTTCTGGGAATTGGTTTATTTCTAAGCTGACTGGGATACCCTTCAAAAATGGAATTGGTATCAATAGTGAGATTTTTTGTTTCTCCTGCAAGTACTGGACTATTTTCCAAAAGGTCATTTGTTCTATTCCAGTTAACTTGATTACCATCGTTTAAATTAAAGTGAGATGCTACTTTCTGATCAATAGTTTGTGCTACAAAGATATCTTTAATTCTCTGAGCACTGTAAAATAGCTGCCATTTATGATTAACATATTTGACAGGTAAACTTAGCCCTTGACCACCGTTTGCTACGATAATTTCCCACGCCCATTCACTACCTTCAGGACTTGCTTTTACTTCATAAAGTTTATTATTTACTTGGATTAGTTTTTTTGTCTCATATGAAATTATTCCATTTGCTTCCGGTTGATTTAGATTATCCGTATTTAACTTGACTTCATGATAAGAACGAAGTAAGGAAGAGGCTTCAATTGATAACGACGTATCATCGTTTCTTGAGTTATGATTGTTCACCGTTGTTTCTGGGTGAACCTGCTGTTTAGTTTTTGGCATATCGAACTTGAAATCAAACCAATATCCATTAGGGAAGCGACCATAAGCTTTGCCTTGGTAGAGTATGGTTTCCAATTGATTATTTTCTTTAGTAACATTAAGCTTTTTAGCGTTGTAAGTCGTTTCTACTTGAGGAGTGTCCCAAATTTGATTAAGCTCGCTTTGTAAGTTTTCTGATACTTTGCTTGGTAAAACAATAGGGATAGGCTGACTTAGATTTTTATTCATGCTAATGCGTTGACGGACTGTTGATGAAGTTCCCTTAAATAAATTACCTATAGCTGTAGTTTTACGGGATAATCGATCACCAACACTGGTTGCTTCTAAGGTATCAGCTGTTGCTTCAATGATAGCACCAATGCCTTCAAGTTTTTCACTTGGATTATCGGCATTAGCAATCGTAACGCCACCCACACCTACACCGCCTAAGATAACTGTAAAATCTAATACTTTCGCTAATTTACCTGAAGTACCAACGCCAATAATGCCTGTAAAAGAGGAAACAAAATCAAACCAATACCTTAAGTCTTCGGCAAACTGCTCATTACGTTGTTTAAACTGACTATCAATGTCAGCACGTGCGGCTTTAAAAAACTGGTCTGACATTTCACGGCCATATTTTTTACCATTACGAAGAGTATGCAACTTTAACTTTTGAACAGTTTCTGTAAGCTTTTGTTTTATCCACCCATTATTAGCTCCAGGAAAAGGCTCATTTGGATGCATAAAGTCTGAAACACTAAACACAAATGACTTATCAAAATTGGCGTCATAATAGTGGTAAACTTCCCCTTTATTATGAGCACTTTGTCTTATTCCCTTATTGATAACCCATTCTTTATACCAGGATAAGGCATCGTTTTTACTCGTAAAACCACCACGAACACCTTGTTTAGGGCCGTTGGCAAAGTGCCAAATATACACACCTGTTTGTTTATCCGTGATGAGTAAATGATTTTTTGAAGTTAAGGCTGGAACATTAGTTCGTGATGGCAAATGAGGAATGAAGGCTTCAATAGCTTTATCACCATTAAGAAAACGTTCTATAGTTGATACGTCTCTTTGTGTTAATTCACCTTGTTCATAATTCACATGGGTTGAACGGTAAGCAAGTTGTGCCGAATAAAGTAATTGATCGCTAAAATACTGACTAAACGTTTGAGTATTTTCCCCTCGAATTTGAGCCGTAATCATGTGCGCCCAATCTGAGGCATCCAGCTTCTTATTTTTTAAAGCCCTGAGAAAGGCGTTTGTGGCTTCTGTACTAAAAATAACGGAGGGATTAGCAATATGCCATACTTTAAAGTCGCTGGTATCACCAACAAGCTTTCCATTCCCTTTTCTTTTTTGACGTCGCTCTTCTTCAACAGAACCATTAACAGTCTTCCAATCGATATATGTATTTGGTGGTAAGCCTTTTGGTAACCCGTAGCGTTGCAGCCACTGTATCTTTGAAAAGTCGATAAGGTTGTGATCTTCAATCTTAATGTCCATTGTACTTTTTACGGCTTGTTCAATGAGATGGATATCAGGCCACTCAGGATGGCCAACGATCCGTTTACCCTGCTTATCTAACAGTACTGAGGTGGGTCCACCAGAAGGGGTAGGGAATACTGGCTGTCCTATTCGATGTACGCCCGCAAGGTAAGAGCGATTTGCGGGCGCAGAGCTACCAAATGCCTGAACTTTAGCAAAGCTAAGCAATGGCATTTGAGTCCATTCAAAAGTTGTTGGCCGTGTCTGTCGGCTCAGCCAGTCAGCGCTTAACAGTGCTGCATTTGATGGAACATCAATATTAGCTTCCTTCATTATACCCACGGTTACAATAATATTTTCTGGCTCTGTTATGCCGGCAGATTTGAAGTGATCAATGAGAATATGATCTATTTGAGCATTTAGATCTGGTAAAACTAGTGTGTCAGAAGTAGTGTTGTAAACTGAGGACGATAGCGATATAGCTTTTGTATTAACATCTGTTACTATATCCTGGTTTGAATTACTAAAAGCAGTACTGTTGTTTAGTGTTATTATAGAAATTGCCAATACTAATGACTTAATTTTCATGTTTTGCTTTCTCGTGTCTTTTAAAAAATATTAAAATTTAAGCAGTTATATAGAATCACGTAACTAATGTGTTCAGGTGATTATAAGGTTTATACCGTTAGTGAATGATTTATAGAGGCTCCGTCGAAAGATGAAGCGATAAGAGTTAATATCAATAAGTAGCTGTGGAACAGTTAAACGTTCTTATCAAACACCCTTGCGCTCCTCTAATACATGACATGCTAATTACATTTCCACCAGCATTAATGATAAAGAACACAGATAGCATGTCCTAATGATATAATTAAAATATATTTGCATGAATTTACAAAGTAATACAAAAAAAATGCTGTAAAATCAATAAAGAAGCTATATGGCTGAGTTTGAAATAAACTTTGGATAATACAAATTTTATATTTATTTGTGGCTGAATAAGACGTTAGTTTGTTTAGTTATTATGTTTTTGATATATTTTAATACGTTTGAGTAGGTTTAAGATGTTATCAGTAATAAATATTAATTGATGAAGTAAATGATATTTTATTTTTGGAGTTACGTTAAATTATGCTACAATTTGTAATTTTATTGATTGTGATGCAAAAGTTAAGCTAAATTTTTTGTTGCTCAAAAGCAACGTTTTGTTGAGAGTGAAGGAGTGGAAATATGTTTTCATATCATTTAGAGAGAAAGCTTGTTAATCAGTAAAGTTGTTATGAAAAACAACCACTAAAAACTAAAGTGCTAGAGTTTACGTTTTAGTAACCCTAAGTTACAGTTAAGTATAATTTATTTAAAATAAATTAGCTTTCGAGTAGGGTAAGAGGTTTTGTTAAATATTTGAAATATAAACGAATATTGACGTACATCATTATAATGTGAATGATTGTATATTGTGCAGTTAACATTATTAAGGCTTTGTTGTATTGTCTGACATAGAAAAAGAGGTTGTATTAGCTTTAATTGAATAGTTATACCATCCATGAATTATTTTTAGGGTTTGTTGTCGGCGTTCTTGAACTCCAAGGATAGAGTGAATGCAGGAACATTTAACTGCCACTCCAGTCACTTATTTAATATAAGCTCCTGAGGTTTCATCTCTTGACGGCCGTCCCCAAAAAACCTTCGTTATGGGTATATATGATGATTTATATTGTTTTACGAGTAATTTAAGATATATAGACTTCTAGAAAAGTAAGTTGGTAGTACAAGGTAGTTTAGTTCTATCCTAAAAGCATTTTAGTGAATGCTTTGCCAAGTTATTTATCTGGAAAAGTTTAGATATAATGAAAAATATAATTGTTGTTATTCTAGTTTGTTTTTATTGTGGTTTATCTTTTTCTAATGAAATAAGGTGAATGACTGGCTTGTCTGTAAGATAAGTGAAAGTTCAAAGAGAAGTAAAACGAGTCAAATTCAAGGAGGTTGCAAAAGTAATCATAAACTTACCAGTAATTTATATAGAAGGTACTCGTTTGACTGTTATAAAATAACATCAACTAGAATTTATTTAGATGCAATAGTTGAGCTTATTGGTAATGAGTATGCATGGTTGGTGGTGAACAGCTAAAGGGTTAAGAAATACATATACGATATATCTCTATCTTCCTTGTTTATATGTTTATCAATAAAAGTAAAAAAAATAGCCTAAAGCTTTAAAATGAATGTTACCCTTTTTCTTAATTGTTTTAAGAAAGGGTAATACCTTTTTATTGAGTTTTGTTATTTTTGTGTTTGCTGTATGACGGCTTATAGCCAGAGTTGATATTTATTGCAAATATCAACTCTGGTTGATTATTGAAACCCCTTATTTCCTCTGCTTTTTTACAGCTGTCAGTGATTATCTGTTTAGTAATGATTCTTGAAAATTCTATTTTTGATTAATGTGTAATTTATGATGTATTATTTTTAATATATACTTTTATTTTTTATTAAATATATGTATAGTTGTACGCAGTTGAGTGATGTCAACTATTTCCTTATATTCTGCATTACCCTATGTCTGATAGCCCATTTTTTATTGATAGGGTAGTGCATTTTTTTATCATTTAAATACCCTCTCTTTAATAAATCAAGCTATTCAAAAGTTTTGACCATTACGTGACTAATCTGTTCAAAACCATGTTTATGGTAAAGTGCTTGAGCAACTTTATTTTCGCGATATACTTGAAGAGTTATGTGATGATACCCTTGTTTTTTAAGAGATTCAGTAACTGTTTTTAATGTAGTATTCCCGTAACCATTTCCTCTATGAAGTGGATCAATCTCAATACAATCTAACCATACAGAATTATCACTTCTGTTGAATGAGTATACAACAGTACCAATTTTATTTTGTTGATCATTTTCAATAATATAGAATTTATGATCAGGCGTTTCTAAGCCTTGTTTATATTTATATAATGATAGTTGTTGGGTTGCGCTAGAGTGAGCATTTTGTTTTGAAAGGTTATAAGCACGTTGTATCCACTGTGCATACTCATTAATTTCATTTTCAAGAAATATCTCAAACTCATTAGGTGTCATTGTACGTAAAGTAATCATATATTATTCCAAAAAAAAACGGCACAAACGTACCGTATTAAGTGAGGTTAAGAAACGTTTTATTAGTATTGGATTAGTAGCTTGCTTCAACATTGATAATTTGGAAATCACCATAGACAGAAGAGAATACTGAAGCTCTATCACAAGAACCATCTAAGGTGACTTTAGTGATTTGATCAGCTTTTAATTCTACACCTTGCTTTGGATAAGTGCGTAGTTTTTTACCTAACTTTTTAGCATTGCGTTTGCTAAGAGTACATTCGAAGTCTACGGATTGGTAACTGTAAGCATCAGCAGCACGCAGCCAGAAAGTAAAGAGTGCTGGTTGGCTTTTGTGAGCACCTTCAACACGGTGGCTACGGAAAGTTACTTTGTTGCCATCATAACCAGAGCCACTTACTTGGTAATACTGCTTGCCAGTACACTCTGATGAAGTAGCAGGTGTTAGTTCAGACTGAGTGTAGTCACCGAAGAAGTCATATTCTGTAAGCATCCAGCCATTGAGCTTGCTGTTAGCATCTGCAAAAGCTGAACAGTCTGCGGCGTTATAAGCTGTTGAGGCCTTATCTTGTGTCTGAGACTTGTTCGTAGCTGATGTTAGCTCAGTAGTGGAAACAGATGTAGATGTAGAGCAACTACCAGAACCCTTACATGAAGATGTGCGAGTAATAGAGGTAGGTGTTTTAGTTTCAGTAAAGGTTTTAGTAGTTTTTGGTGTAGAAGTGTTTGATTCTTCAGTTTTATTATTAGTATTGCTATTTGACCAAGAATTCCATTGATTACTAAAGTTTGAATTTGTTTTTTCGGTAAAGCGTGTTCTAGTAGTCCATGAATTATTCTCGTTACCGTCATTAAACCAAGAACTCCACTTGGTATTTAAGTTTAAAGTATTATTTTCTGTAAAGCGAGTCCCAAAAGTACGTTTCTTAGCAGAAGATGTTGAATTTAGTTCTGTGGAAGAGACAGAAGTAGATGTTGAACAGCTTCCTGAGCCAGAACAGGATGAAGTGCGAGTGATAGAAGTTGGTGTTCTAGTCTCAGTTTCAACATTTTGAACTTTTTCTGCTGCAAGGACTATACTGGAACTTGCCATAGAAAATAAAAAAGCAGTGCTAGAAAAAAAAACTGTAGAAAGTTTCATGAGGGTTCCTTTTTAGTGTTGGTGACAATTATCCAATATCAGTTTTTTGTTAAATTTATTCTTGTGTTTGTTGTTGGTATGAATTTTATACAGCTGGGTAAAAAGCGGAAGTGAGCTAACAAAAAAAACAGACATGACTCACAATAAATAGTGTAACAGTGTTGATACAAATGTATTAAGGTGTCAGATACTCGTTTCTAAGCCATAAAAATAAAGGTTTGAGCATTAATAATGCTTTAAATTTTTGTAAAATATTTTGTTTTATTGCTTGTTGTTAAAATGTTACAAAATTAATAAAGGAAATATTTATTTTTGACGATAATATTGGCAGCATTTGGGAGGATGCGTGCTGTTTTAGTACTTTAGTGTAAAAAATATTTTTAGAGGTGCCCATAACGGCTTGTAAGCATGTCATTGCGGTGTGGATGTGTTTGTGAGTTTGAAGCCTTCATCAAATAACCGCCTAATCTGTTCTCCTCGAGCTCTTTGGGGGAAGAGAACATAATAATTAAACTGCTTAACTGGCTGATCTGAAATAGTAATCAAGGACTTTTGTTCAGAAGTTAAATATTGATCAATGGCTTTTTGACCAACAATTAAGTTAGCTTCAAATACATCTGCTCTGTTTGACAGTATCATATTGAGTGCTTGCTTTTCATTTTTGACATAATAAATTTTGATTCCCTCAGCTACTAAATAGTCATAGTTATAACCAATAAAACCTACAAAACGGTAAGCAATTAAGTCTTTAAGGTTTTTCCATTGAATAGGATTATCTTTTTTGTGGAATAGGTGAGCATATTGTCTAAGCACAATGCTCTCAGAGAACAAACTGTATTTAGCCCTCTCTACATTCTTAGACCAACCAGGAGTAGCGTCAATTTCACCTGTTTTAATCATATGAAATACTCTTTTCCAAGGTAACCAACGATATATAACTTTAATGCCTACGGCTGCAAAAGATTGGCTAACTTGTTGAGCGAGTGTTCCATGTTGTGGTAATGATTTGCTTATATAAGGAGGCCATTCACCTACGCCTACTGTGACCTCCATTATTTGATTAGCGTAAATATCACTTATTGTCAAAATAATCAGGTATAAATATGATTTTTTTAAAAAAATTTTAAAAATTAACATACAAGGTATGGTTGTCACTCTATGGAACATAAAAATAAGTATAGAAGTACTGAGAATTCATAGAATATAAATAATTCAACCTTAAAATTAGAGTATGAGGATTTACTAAAAAACGTTAGATGTGTGTATAGTAAACTTGAAATAGTTGTTGTTTAGTGAATTTACTAAGTACATTACTTAACAAAAATTTGTTTTAAATTTTTAAAACCTTTAAATTCAATAGGGTTGCCAGCAGGATCAGAGAAAAACATGGTATGTTGTTCACCTGGTTGACCTTTAAACCTAACCGAGGGTGGGATAATAAAGTCTATATTAGCCAGGCACAGACGCTTAGCGATTTTTTGCCATTCGTTTAGCTCTAAAATGAGTCCTATGTGTGGCATAGGGACTTGGTGTTCATCAACGAGTCCTGTTAAAGTTGTGGAAAACGGCTTGCCGAGGTGAAGTGATATTTGGTGATTAAAGAAGTTGAAATCAACCCATGTATCAGTGCTTCTACCTTCTTTACAACCTAAAATATTACCATAAAATGCTTTAGCTGCAGATAAGTCATTGACATGGTAGGCTAGATGAAAAAATGATTGCATAATGGTTTTTCCTTAGTTTTAAATTATCAATTTCATCCTAACTGATTCAATAGACATTAGAAACTGACAAAAGCTGAAAATTAATGTTGCTAACCACAGGGAAAACTTATGGATGTACGTTTTTTAAAAAGTTTACTGGCTGTAATAGATAAAGGTTCAATTGCTGATGCTGCCAGGCATGAAAATTTAACGTCTTCAGCTATCAGTCAGCGAATCCAAGCGCTGGAGAAAGAGTTAGGCGTAACACTATTCTCTCGTATTGGGCACTCTGCTAAACCAACAGAAAATTGCATGAGGTTAGTTCCCAGGGCCAGAAAAATTGTTCAAGAAATACAAGCGTTAAAAACGGATCTAGACCCATTAGGGTTGACAGGGGAGCTTCGTATTGGGGCAATATCAACGGTATTAACAGGGCTAATACCACCACTCATGAAAAAACTGATGGCTCAAGCACCTGATGTTAAACTAAGTATAATACCAGGTACATCGGCTTCGTTGTATGAGCGACTTATGGCTGAAGAGTTGGATGCTGTTGTCGTTGTTAATCCTCCTTTTGATGTACCAAAAATGGTCAAAAAAGTTACACTATATACTGAGCCTCTCGCGTTTATAAAGCCAAAGTCCGTATCTCTAACTATTAAAGAAGCCATGCAAGCTGTGCCCTATATTCAATATGATCCACACTCATGGGGTGGGCGATTAGTGACAGAATATTTACATGATGAAAAAATAACCATGGATCCTTTATGTGATTTAGATGGCCTTGAAGCTATTGCTATACTCGTATCTGAGGGTGTTGGTGTGAGTTTAGTTCCTTATTGGAAGGGGCTAGAAAAAATTGCAAATAATATCATGGTAAACTATGTGGATATTAAAAAATACCAAAGGGAGATTGTCCTTTTATATCCAGTACAAACGATCAACCATCGTTTAATAAATTTTTTGGTTAGTTTGGTCAATGGTGAGTAGGCTTAATTGACTTTTTTCCATAAATTATTTGAGCTAATAACTTTAAGGTGATATCCATCGTAAATATTAAGTATTGCATCATGGTGAGCTTTATTTCGGTCAGCACAACAGTCTTCGAGAATGTATACCTCATACCCTTTACAGAAAGCAGAGTTAGCCGAAAACATAACACAGGCTTTGGTCAGTACACCACACATAAATAACCGTTTGATATTATTATGTTTCAGATAGGCTTCAAATTCATCACCTACACTATGAAATAAATCATAGGTCCACTTGATAAATACTTTTTCATTATTCAGCTCTTTTGCATAAGGTTCTGGTGTTCCTTCACCTAGTGCAATGTTCCCTGGTGGGTGCAACATGTTCCACCAGGGAAGCCAAACACTTTTTTGGCAGTTATCTTTTTCCCGAACATGAATAACAGGTATTTTATTTTTTCGTGCATTAAACAGTAGTAAATTGACTTTCTCAGAGAATTCGGGAAATTGTTCAAATAGACTAGCCTGCTGCTGGTCTAATAAAGTTGTTGTATCACTAATATAATCAGACTGCACGTCGATAATAACAACGGCGCTATTTGCTAAATCAGGATATTTTTTGATCATGATAACTGTGTTTTCTGCTATTAGTGAAAATAAGATGCCCCATTAATATCAATGGTTGCACCTGTTGCATGATTAGACAAACCAGAAAGTAAAAAGGCTATGATATTAGCAACCTCTTCTGGTGGCGCGGGTCTACCCGTTGGTACCTCATTCAGTAATGCTTCATTACCAGGTTTAGCTATTTTTTTCTGGATACGATCGGTATTTACCCAGCCAGGGGCAATAATAAATGCAAAAATATTGTCTTTTGCATAGGCTTTAGCCACTGAGCGTGTCAGTGAAACAATAGCTCCCTTTGATGCAGCATAATGCATCATATCAGGCAAATCACCTTTAAATGCTGCTCTACTGGCTAAATTAATAATCATTCCGCCAGAATGTTGTTGATAGTGAGCTATGGCATAACGGCATAAATCGGCAACAGCGATAATATTGATATCAAGTGTAGCTTGCCAAACGTCTCTCCACTCTTGTAAGGGGGAGTCAATCGTTATAGAGCTTTCAAAGGCAGCATTATTGACTATTCCATCAATAGAACCTTGCCAGCCAACAGCATGTTGCCATAGGTGATCGACTTCCTGGGGGTTAGCTAAGTTGGCTTGAATTGTCTTGCAGCGATTTGAGCTGTATTCATTTTGTAGAGCATTAATATTTTCTGAAGTGCTATTGTAGTGCAGAATTAGCTTTGCACCTGCTTTTAATAAGCAGCGAGCGGTTGCTAAACCAATGCCTCCTGAGGCACCTGTGAGTAGGATCGTTTTATCTTTAAGCGATATCATGGATTTGGTCTCAATTTAAAGAACATTCATGAAGTATAGAACTGTAACTTAAGATGATTGATTGTTTTAGCTGGAAATACTGATGCTATACATAAGCGTTTCTGTTGAAGTATGAGTGATTAGTTCAAGCAGTATTCCTAACCGCCGTGTAAAATTGATAGCGCCATCCTACGGATATGAGCCGGTAGTTCTGTATTGTAGTTAGTCCAATGTTTATACTTAGGTAGCTTTAATGCTTGAGAGCATTCATTGATACTGTCAAATGCTTTACCAACGCCTTCCGTGGAAATGGTGTTGTTTATGTTAGTATTGACCAAGTTATAAAGATCAGTGACAAACTCAGTATTTTCATTGAGGGCTTTTACTGATGTGGTTGTAGCATGGCTATTTACAGCATGTTTTAGTTGCCAGGATTGCATTTTTTTAAGTGCATTTAAGATACCCAGATAATTATCGTTATCCATCCATATTCCAGGGATTAAATAGCGGTCTGCATATAAGTCTGCGCTAAAAGCAATTGCATTCTCCGGAAGATAAATCACCGTGCTGCTAAACCCATCAGCAGGGCCAAAATGATGTAAATTTATGGTGGTATTACCAAACTTGAAGGATAATTTTTTATCAAATGTAATATGTACTTTTTTAGGGGTTATGTTTCTCGTATCTAGCTGAAAAACTTCTTCGCAACTACTGTGGCAAATGACTTTAGCTTTACTAAATATTTCAGTACCCCCAACGTGATCATAGTGCTCATGAGATAGAACTATCTTTGTTACTGGCTGATCGGTTAAGGTCTTGATCTGCTTCTGTAGCTTTTCGGCTCTTAAGGTGTTTGCTGGGTCAGTAATTAATACACCATTGTTTGATAAGATAACTAAACTTGTGAATCCATCTTCTTCTATGGCATAAATATTTTTTTCTAGCTTAATGACTTCGCTAGCGTTAGTTAATGAGGTGAAAAAACAGCCTAGTATAGAAAGTACAAAGGGGTAAAATAGTGTTTTCAAAATAATATTCCTTATATGAAGTAAGGTAGTTACTGCAAATTTTACCGTTGTGGATTTGTTCTGGTATTTCACAATGGGTTTTAATTTGTGATTAAATACGTTGACCTAACATACGTTTTAGTACAGTGTCACCATCATAAAAATGATGTTTTAAAGCAGCTAAAATATGTAAGCTAATGCAAAACATAACTATATAGTTGGAGATAACATGTATGAAAGATGCTGTTTCTGCTAAAAATGTATTTAATGCAATCACTTTACCAGGTTCAGTGGGATTTATGTTTGATTCAATCAGTACAAAATTAAATAACTGAACGCCATGGCCAGAAAAAGTGGACATTGCAATTCCCGAAATGGGTATGAGTAAGGTCCCAATAATAAGAGAATAATGCACTATCTTTGAGAGAAGCAATTCTAGGGATGTGTATTGCCGTACTGGTTTGGGCAGTTTATTTACAAATCGCCAAACTGTACGAAAGAGTACAATAAATAGGAGGATTACACCAAATGATTTATGTATTGGGTATAAAGTGTATGCGTGATTTTCGGTCATATATATTCCAAGGATAATTAAGCTGATCATCCCAAAAGCTACAACCCAATGTAAAACAACGGTTGTTAATGTAAGTTTTTCTTTAGTATCACGCATTTTTACTACCTTTAACGTGTGGCTTTATGGTGAATAATTTGAACTAACGTAAGACATAAAATTGATACTATGAACCTAATCTTTTAGATTTTTCCTATAAAATAATGACCCCTGATAATATATACGCATTACTAGATAGGTAAGTTTATGTCTTTTTTATTGAAAACAAATATAATGATGAAATCTGACGAGAACCTGACTGTGCTCCAAAAAACATTCTGTCGTTAATGATTAAGTAAATCAGCTAATCATCAGTTTTATACTCGATAATGCTAACTTCATGATTTTATTATGTGATTACAGTGGTTATAACAATGAAAATATTGTTAGTTGAAGATGACTTAATGATTGCTGATGGCATCGTTCGAAGTCTATGTGATGCTGCGTTGCAAGTTGAGCATATAATCTGTCTTAGCGACGCAAGAAAGGCACTAAGTGATAAAGCTATTGGGTTAATTGTACTAGATCTAGGTTTGCCTGATGGCGATGGCTTAACTCTTTTACATGAGGTTCGCCGTCAAGGTTTATCGCTTCCTGTTTTAGTCTTAACCGCTAGAGATGAACCTCGAGATAGAGTGCTTGGGTTGGACAGTGGCGCAGACGACTACTTAATTAAACCTTTTAATATGGATGAGTTGATTGCTCGGGTCAGGGCATTACTTAGACGAAGTATGGGTAGAGCGGCTGCGCTCATTGAATATGAAAATTTGATCTTAGATCCTGGTCAAATGCAAATCTTGTTGAATCAGCAACAAGTCATCATACCCTTACGCCAGTTCCGTTTACTTCAGTATCTTTTAGAGTCACAAGGACGTGTGAAAACAAAGCAGCAGATTATTGATGCTCTTTATCGCTGGGATCAAGATATTGAAGAAAATACTATTGAAGTTTATGTTTCACAGTTGAGAAAACACCTATGGCCCGAACTCATCAAGACAATTCGAGGAATTGGTTATCTGATCCCCAAACGGGAGCAATGTCATTAAAACAGCGGCTCATACTTAGAGTGGGTCTCGTACTTACTATAACCTGGCTTGTTGAGGTTGTTTATTCCAATAGTGTTGTTTGGCATAAAACCCAAGATTTGATTGAGCATCAAACTCAGTTAATGGCTAAAAGTTGGATTACCGTAGTTGAGCAGGGTGGGATTGACGGCTTAACTTTAATAGAAGAACCAAACTTTATGTTATTGGGTTGGCTAAATGATCAACTTGTGATTAAGCAAGGCCATGGTGACTTTGATAAGCCAAATAATAAAAAAACTTATGACACAAAAATAGGACAGGATAAGTGGATTATAAGCTCACTATGTCAGAATAATGCGTGCTTATTGGTAGGTCTTAAGGATACAGAAAGGCGGTGTACGGTTAAAGTTTTAGTTATTTTAATATTTTTACCCTTGCTCATTATTTTTATTTTAACCATGCTTGCGATGAACATTGCAGTTAAATCCGGATTGCGACCTCTTAATACATTAGCTGAAAAAGTATCATGTGCTTCAGTTGATAAACTAACGCCATTTCAGGATGAGTCGAATACAAAAGAGTTGCTTCCTCTCATTCAAGCGCTTAATCAACTAATGTTGAATATGAAAGCACAACTCATAAAAGAGAGGCAATTTTTAGATACATGTACTCATGAGTTAAGAACGCCAGTAACGGCATTTATTGCTCAAATACAAAGCTTGCATATGCCCGATAAGAATTCAGATAGTTTTTTAATGAACATTAATAATGCAGCACTGCGTGTTGTACGCGTAGCAAATCAGTTTTTAAGCTTGGCTAAAAGTCATAATCGTGAGTTACTTAAAGAGCAGCATGAAAGGTTTGACCTCTGTGAACTACTACGTCAGATGGTGATTGAACTTGTGCATGATCACGAACAGTGTGATTGCCAAATGCAAGGTTTAATCACGCTTGAAGTAGAAGCAGACCCTCTTGCGATGGAAATGGTTATTAAAAACTTAATAGAAAATGCATTACGTTACGGTCAATCAACTGAAGACGGCAAAGTGAAGCTAATATTAAGTTGTCATAGATATGATGAAATGGTGATAATTTCTATAGAAGATGGCGGCTCTGGCATTGATGAGCAGTATCGACATAAAGTGCTTCAGCGTTTTTATCGGGTACCAGGGCAGGGCGTAGAAGGGGCTGGCCTTGGTTTAAGTATTGTTAGTGACGTTACCGCTGGGTATGGTGGGGATGTTGTTTTAGCGAAAAGTCAGGAATTAGGCGGGTTACAGGTAACGGTTTCTCTTAAAGGCATTGCCGTTTGAATTTATCTAAACGAGTAAGTAAGAAAAAAATGCCTCTATGAAAGAGGCTATAGAGATCTTAATTATGCTTGCATTAATTTATTAATAGGTATTACTTTTTAGTCATTGCAGGTACTAAGTCTAAAGAAGCATTACAGTCCATTTTATGAACATAAGCATCACTGTCCACAGCTTTTTTAATGTAATTGCCTCCATGCTGTAAATATATTTTTACATCGGCAGGAGATAAGGTTGGATTTTTTTCCAACATTCTTGCAACGCAAGCAGTTACGGCTGGTGTAGCTTGTGATGTGCCAGACATAATGGTTGTATCATTTGATAAATGATTCAGTGAAATAATATCATGACCTGGTGCTGCAATATCTGTAGTTTTACTCACATTAGAAAAGCAAATTATTTCATCTTCAGATAAAGACTCATGTCCGCAATTTTCAATAAGCTTAAAATCAGGAGTAGGGTGAGTGCTATGCGCTGCAACTGAAATGGTTTTATCTAAACAACTAGGTACACCTTCTCCCCCAGTTAACCCGTTATTACCTGCGGCAGCTATAATTATTTTACCTTGAGAGGTTAGTTTTTCTATTACTTTGGGTAAATCACCTTTAACATATTTATCACATGTTCCAGGTAAATTATAAGATGCCCCAAGGCTTAGGTTGACTATTTTTATATCTTGAAGATTAGGATCATTTGCTATGAGTTTTAAAGCATCAATTAAGTCTTCCCCTAAATAAGAATTTTTACTATTGATTACTTTTATACTTACTATCTCAGCTTGAGATGCACCACCTTCTGGAGCAGCATTTGGATCACTTGATTTATTTGCAGCAATAATACCTGTTACATGAGTACCATGACCAAGATCATCCGTAGCAGAATCTTTACCTTGTTGAAATTTTAAGCCATTACTGCAAGCTCCATAATCTTTTCCAAATTTCTTTTCTAGTGCGATGGCTTGACTTAGTGTTATATTATTTGGGTTGATTCTTTGAAAGCAATACTCCTCTACTATTCTGCTTTGAATTTGAGGGTGAGTATTGTAAATGCCGCTATCTAATACCGCAATTTTTACCCCTTTACCCTTATAATCTTCAGGAGGTAAACTGGTGGTAGGTTCATATGCATTCATTGTGTTTGTAGAAAAACCTTTTCCAGTTCCACTTTTTATTGTTTTGGTAAGGTTATTCCTAGAAATTTCTAGCAGCCCTTTAAGTGTTGTAACAACATAAAAACTACTTCCATCGCTATTAATATGCTGATTAAGGATGGGCGCTTTTAAACTGCTAATAACTGATTGAGCATCATCTATACTATTGCTGGACAGTTGTACTTCAAGTGAAAGTAGCCCTTCATTTATATCATTGATAGATTGTGCTGATTCAAATACAGCATTAGATACTTTGCTAGTGTTTTGAATGCCATTAAGAATTTCATCTTTTTCACTGTTGGCAGAAACATAAAAAGAAGACAGCATTCCGATTGTAAAGCATAGTATTTGCTTTCTCATAATTCCTCCAGAGTTTTTGTGAGTAAATATTTAAACATGAAAAGAAATATATATTCTATAAGGAGAGTTGTTATGGTCGGAATTTGAGAGGTGATTTGTATTTATTATATTAAGTGGGGAGGCGTTGTTACGCTGCTGCGAGCTGTATTAATGGTGTGTTTTTTTTGTATTTTATTAAAATGAATAGCGTATCAAAATGTATTATGTTTGATTTTAGGTTTGGTGTGGGGCTGTTTTTAGTTTGAATCTTTTCTTTAAATGGTTTTTTTGTGTTATTTAATTTGCTCTGAGTTGAAATTGTTAGCATCTTTTTTTGTTTGGTACGAATGTTTGTTTTGCCATTTTTGGCCATAATTCATCATTTTTCTTCCCTATACTTTTTTTGGACTCGCTCATAATATTGAATAATACCGATTCCAATAACTAGTTCATAAACTTTATTTGTGCTGTGACCAAAGTAGTTAAATTTATTAACATGTGAGGCATATAATGCGCTTTTTATCGATGTGTTTGATATCAATTTTAGTAGTACCACTGTTTTGCTTTGCAAATGATGATGTAACAATAAAACAACTATTTGAAAAGTACCATGTTAATGGTACGTTGGTTGTATCTTCTTTGGGTAGTGAAAAACAGTATATCTACAATGAACAAAGAAGCCTTCAAGGTTTTGTACCGGCGTCTACATTTAAAATTTTAAATACGTTGATAGCTCTTGATGAAGGTGTAATTACTAAAAAGTCTATTTTTAAATGGGATGGTAAAGATAAAGGTTGGGAGGCATGGAATAAAGATCAGACGCTGAAGTCAGCTTTTGGTTTTTCATGTGTATGGTGTTACCAGCAAGTTGCCAGTCAAGTGGGTAATGCCAAGTATCTTAATCACTTCAAGCGAGTTGGTTACGGTAATGAGAAGACTGGTCCTAATGTGCAACGTTTTTGGCTTGATGGAGACTTAAGAGTTTCTGCACAACAACAAATTGAGTTTATACGGAAAGTATACAAAGAAAATCTTCCTTACTCAGAGGAAGATATTACTACTCTTAAACATATAATGGTTCAGGATAGCAACGATAACTATACACTGTACGCGAAAACTGGTTGGTCTCAGAAAATTGGTTGGTTTGTCGGGTTTGTAGACTCTAAGTCTGGACCATGGTTATTTGCATTGAATATGGATATGCCAGATATCAAGCAAGCGCCTATTCGAAAGAAGATTGTAGTTGAAACACTTAAGTTAAAAGGATTGTTGTGATTTATAAATATAATTGTGAAAGTTTTTTAAACTATATTTAAATTGTTGCCTTTGAAAATAAGTGTTTTTATATTGAAGTTTAAAACGGATATGTTTAACATGTCCGTTTTTTTATGATCATAAATATGATAGTGAAATCTATCTGGTTTCTTCCACGATATCATGGGGGCTAGTTCTTTTAAGAAAAAGTTGGGCTGCAATAAAGCTCAAACACCAAGGGATTTCGGCTAAAACGACAAACAGTACTACGTAGAATAAATGGGTTTCAAAAAACTGTTTGGCAAGCACAATGCTTAAAGCTAAATTTGACCAAGTAGCTAAAATTGCTACCGTTGAACGGTCTTTTAAAGTGTTTTTTTTGAAGTTTAGATACCATCCAGTTAGAAAAGCTAGTAACATAAATCCAAAACTAATTAAGATAGCTTCTATTGTCGTTGATAAATGGTTAGCCATGAAGTCGGTTATCCCGTCAACTGCACCAGTAACTACCATGCAAAGCAATATTACGGAAAGACATTTACAATGATTCTCAATGTGAGGTTTTATTTTAGGTATAAATCGATTTGTTATTATTGCTGCAATAAGTGGTATGATAATTAGTTTTATAAGCGAAAGAGTCATGTTAGCGTAATTTAGATCAATGCTGGTGTTGGCGTATATATAAAATAAAAATGGAATAGTTACAGGTGCAAGAATGGAGGTTGTAACCACTGTGCATAATACTCGCTCAAAGTGGCCACTCAGTAGCATGGCAAGCGTTGGTGCTAAGGCTGGGGCAGGGCTCGCAAATAATAGCAAAATACCTAGTGCCCACTCTACTTTCCATTCAAAAATGTCTTCCAGTAATTTTGCCAGCCAAAAGAATGCGGTAGGTAATAAGATTAAAGTAAAAACAGTTAACCCAACAACAGCTTTCCAATTGAACATTTCTTGCAAAAGTATATGGTAGTTAACCGTTAAAAATGAAATATAGATAACTAACATAAGAATAAAAAAAAGATAGGGGGAAATAAAGGATGATAGAGGTTGGTAAACAATACCCAATATTAGAGAAGCTACCAAAATAATACTAAAGTAACTTGTAATAGTAGCTTCTATTTTAAGCATTAAACTTTTCACAATAAGGAATGATCAGTATGTTGGGTCAGGGCAGATCGTTTCCCTGAAAGTTTGTTTGGGTAGGGGACTGTATAGTAATTCATCACTCGAAAATTGCGATGGTTGATGATAGTTTAAACCAGCCATTTGCCAGCGACGAAGGATCTCATCAATAATGTCAGGATGGCTACCAAGATGTAGGCGGACAAAGGGGGCGGGTGCAGCTTGATTAAATAATGATGCACATATCATCGTTCCTGTAGCATAAAATAAATCATCACGAAATTTATCGATACCACTTGTAGTATTTTGGTAAATTTGGGGTACTTCAAACAACATGTAGGATGTAGAAGGACCAATACATACAGATGTTTTAGGCCAACCCATTTGATTGACTAACTTTTCCTTAACCCGTTCTTTTTGACGGGTATACATTAATCCTGTTTCAACAGTCCAATCGGCAGATTCAGGTTGGGCCAGCCATGAACACATGATTTCTGCATTATGTGTATTACAATGATATCGATTGATCCAGGACTCTCTGGCTAGTTGGCGTAGCAAAATAGGAGATGTAGTGATAGCCGCAACGCCCATCGTGTTACAACTAAATTGTTTACCAAAGGGTCTAGTAGCAACCCATCGATTAAACATACCAGACTGGGTTAAATGGTTAATACCATTATTCTTATTAAACAGGTTTAAAATCGCTTTTAGGGTATTAGTAATTGGAATCCTTGGATCATGAACGTTGTAGTAAGCATCATCAATCAATAGGTAGCTTTTCTCTGAAGCACATAGCTCAAGAAGATACTCGGTAACCTCAATCGGCCATTGCATGCCTGTTGGATTATGTTGAGGGTTGCTGACAGCAAGGGCTATATGTTGCTGGGGATCTTGCTTTATTTCATTAATAATCGCTGACCACTCAACAATGTTTGGTTGCCAGCTATTTTCAGGTCTTATTGGTAAGTAAACTATTTTATATCCTAGCTCTTTAAAAATGCCGCGGTAGTCCCAGGCTGGTGTAGGTACAACGGCGACTGGCGTATGGTTAGGAAAGTGCTCTCGTGAATATTTATAGGCCACTTTCGCCAAATCGTACATAGCCATCCGTGTTGTCATGGCGAGACAGCCAACATCAATATCTAATCTATGTGTAGTATTTTGTTGTTGTAACTGGTGTTCGTTGATGATTAAGTGTCTTAAAAAACTACGATGCCGCTGTATACCATAACCACATTCTGCATACCCCATATATTCTCGTTTAAGTTTAAAGTTATTGATAAAGTCCAAAAATGCAGGACAAATACCATTCCAGTGTTCACCTTTTACAGCATATAAAGCTGGACCATGGGGAGATCCTGCTTGTATATAGTTATGGTATAGCATTTGCTCTGGAGAACACTTTCGTAATTCTGCAGACTCATTATATAAATGTAATTCAGCTCCGCGTATATGGCTGCGCATATATGAGGAAAATTCGGGAATATCCGCAGGGGGCAGGAGTTCATCAGTAAGTAATGACATTGTGGTGTCTCCATTTTTTAAATAAACTGGAAAATAAATTATTTTTATTGTTGGGTGGGTGATTTTATATAATTGTAGGGGTAAACTGTTTGTGAAGAAGAACGAAAGATGTTTAATTATTTTTGATATTATGTTTTAAGGTATATTTCTTCTGTGATACATACTTATTAAGAAGTGTTATTATTATTTTATTCGTTATCAGAAACAGTCATATGCTGATTTTGATAACGTAACTCGCCTATAAAGTTACACGCTGCTGGACCCAGTTTATCTGCATCATTAAAGTTTAAAAAGAATCGAGCGGTACGCTTTAAACCTTGCTCTAGAATTGAGAGGACGTAATAGACCTTCTTCGAGTAATGGTCTAATGCTTGGCTCGGGTAACCAGGCAAAGCCAAAACCTTTGCTCACTAAGTCAATAGAGGTTCGTAAATGGCTGACGGTCCAGCGTTGCTCAGCACCTAACCAGCCTGAGTCGGTATTAGTATTCATGGCTGAGTCACGTATAACGATTTGGCGGTGTGACTTTAGATCTTCATACTTCAGTTTATGTCCAGTTGTATGCAAGGTGTGTTCAGGATAAGCAACAGCAATAAAATTTATCTGGCAAATTTCTTCATTGAGTCCATTGGTCATTGGAAATGTCGATAAGCCAATTTCAGCGAGTCCTTGTGCAATAAGTTCATTAGTGCCAGACAAAGTTGTTTCAATCAGCTCGATGCGAAGCAAAGGGTATTGAGTAGAAACCGTTTCAAGGACTTTATAAAGTTCTTCATGTGGGAACGCAGCATCAACTGCAATATTTATCTTGGTTTCAATTCCGCTACCAAGAGTGCCTGCGATTGCTTCTAATTTGGCGGCTTCTTCAAGTAGATAGTTAGCACGCCTTAGCATAAGTTCACCGGCTTCAGTTAGCGCTGTTTTACGACCTTTAGTGGTTAGTAATGAAACCCCAAGAACTTCCTCTAATTTATGAACGGCATGATGAATCGTCGATTGGCTTTTATGGATAATCACCGCTGCTTGGTTAAAACTGCCATGATCAACGACTGCTTTGAACATACGCCATTGCTCAAGTGTTGTTCTTAACATCGTATGCTATTGCCCTGAGGTAAGAGCCTATGTGGTTAATGGCTTCAGTGTGTCCAAATTCACTACTAAAAATAGTGATTAAGAATTTCTTGGTAGTCTTTTGAGTCTCGTATTTGTGCAATGGCTGTCCAAATCTGATTTGCAAGCGCTTTGTTATTGCTAACAAACTTGTATGAAAATAATAAATAATAATTTTTGCTGATAACAGGAGGGCTGATTTTTATCACTTTGTTAAACATTGACTGATAGCGTTGACGTTGATTCTCAATATTTGTGTCTAAGTCTACTATTGCATCAACGCGACCACTGATAAGCATGTTTAAACTACTCAGAGAACCTTTAGTTTCAGTGAGATTATCAGGCGGAATACCTTTTTGGTACAGTTCGGAGATGACTGAATACCCTAATGTTACACTTACTCTTTTATTATCAAGTAAATCGTCAAAGCGTGTAATATTTGAGTTAGGTGTTGTGAAAATTGAGTATTGTTGTGTGTTATTTCGCCTAGTTTGATCTAATTTATTGTTTTTCATTGGGTATACCCCAATCGTTAGGCGTTCTTCTTTGAAGCTGGCATCAATTGTGCCATCAGCTTTGTTGGTTTTTACTGCGTATAAGCAACGTTTCCAAGGCATTCGAATAAAATTTATTTTTAGGTTAAGTTTACTGGCTACTTTGTTTAATACTTCAAAGGTAGCGCCTGGTTTTTCTAATAAGTGATTGCCCATATTGAAAGGGGGGTTAGGTTCACTATTATAAACTAAAGTAACAGTCTGTGTAGCACTTGCAATGGATGGAAGGCTAATGAGTAACATGTGGGTGATAAGTGAAAATACCACCATAAAATTAACAGGCATAATTGTTTTCCCACATTTTTATACACTCTTACAGAATTAATTAGCCTTTTGTTTTAAAACCTTGAATGAGTTGAACGAGCAAATTATTAGCATTGGAAAGCATCTCTGTAGCCTGTTCATTTTTTGTGTCTTGACTGACAAGGGATTCGACCATTTCTTTAATACTCACCATGCTGTTGTCAATTTGACGGGAAACCATACTTTGTTCTTCAGCAGCCGTGGCTATTTGAGTACTTAAATCCAAGATTTGGTTGACTGCATTTGCCATCTCATCTAGTCCTTGATTCACTGAAGCAGTATGCTCCGCGGTTGTATTGGAACTTTCGCGAGTGTGATCGATAGAATTTACAACCAAGCCTACACTTTCAGTTAATTGGCTTAGGCGAGTACTGATTTCTTCTGTACTATTTTGGGTTCTGGCGGCTAAGGCACGAACTTCATCGGCCACTACGGCAAATCCTCGACCTTGCTCACCAGCTCTGGCAGCTTCAATTGCAGCATTAAGCGCAAGTAGATTAGTTTGTTCTGCAATACCTGCAATCGTTTCTAAAATAGGCGTAATTTGTTGTACGGCATCACGCATTTTGTCCACTTCAGCAGTGGCATTATCGACATTATTTAATAAGGTTTGGACGGCTTGAGCTGCTTTTTGAACGAGTGCTTTAGATTCCTCTGCTTGATCATTCACTTTGTGAATAAAATCAGCGGTACCATTTGCATTGTTTGCAACTTCATCTGATGAAGCACTCATTTCATTAACCGCAGTGACGACTTGATCTGTTTCTTGTACATGTGATTCCAAAATATTGCCACTGTGCTTAGCGCCTGTTTGTAACTGGGTAAGTGATTGGTTTATATCATCACTGGCATCAGTAATTTTTCTAATCATGTTTTGTAGATAGGCAATAAAATTATTGATTGAACCTGCAATATCATCAAGCTCATCGCCCTTACCGATATTTAAACGACGTGTAAGGTCCGCTTCACCTGCAGATAAATCATCAATACTTTTTTTCAAACGAATCAGTCTTGTCATTAACCGGTAAAGTGCAAAGGTGACTGTAGCCAATAACAATAACAATAAGGGAATTTGAAAAGAGAGTAACAAGGTTATGAGTGTGTTACTTTGTTGTTGTAGGGTAGAAGTAGGTACACTGGCGGCCATAATCCAAGGTGTACCACTGATGGGTTCTACTAATAATGTGAGGTTTTCCTGATCATTGCCTTCATATTCTACTTGTGTTGATTGGCTTTCATTAAGAGTAGGTAAACTAGCCAGTTTGGCTGTAATACTGGCTTGTTTGGCTTGGTCTTGAACTTTGGTTAGCACGATGTCATTGGAAATTGCAGAAGTGTTGCTCACTAGCGTGCCATCTTGTTCGAGAATAACAATATGACCGCCAATACGCTTTTCACTGCGTGCAACTAAATTATTAAAAAAACCAAGTGTGACATCGATGGTGGCTACGCCATAAAGTGAGCTTCCTTTGTAAATACCCATTGCGCAGTTTGTTCGTGGTTCTGTACTGGCATTGTCTTTATAAGCATGAGCCCAGGCGCATTCACCTTTTGGTGCATTTCGTCCATTAGTGTACCAGGGCTGTTCATAATAATTAGGGGCTCCTGCTGAGTTCCAGTAAGTATTGATGGTCATGTTGCCAGTCGCATTACGATGGTAAAATGTGCTGTGCTTTTGACGGCCAGGTGTTCTCATGTTCGGTAGTGGCCAAATACCGCCCCCAAAGACCTTTGCCTCACCATATTGATCCAATATACTAGGTAATAGTTGATCTATTTGCTCACTCTCAAGCACGGGGACCAATTGTGTAATTGAGCGCTGTTGCGATTGGACTTGAGATAACTCTCTGCGGATTTCTTCTCCAATTTGGGTGAGTTCATTCCTCACAAGTTTACTTTCGAGTGTAAGTAATTTAGGTGCGAGAAACATACGTAACCCGATAATTGTCAATAACAACATAATCACAATAAATGTGAATAACAAGACACTATAACGGGTTTTAAGTTTGGTTAGCATGTTGATTATCCATACTGCAGCATATATGCCCTTAACAGAGAGTATTATCGTTATTCTCTGAATACTTAAGAATTACGATTGGTATACCCCAGCGAAGGGTATATATTTTATTTTAGTCTAGATGTGAACGTGTTTTCTGTCAGTGATCAGTTTGCATAAGCCTTTAAAAGAAGAGGAATATTTTCAATAGGGAAAGGGGTTTATGAATAATCTGTCAAATTACTTTGTCGTATATTGCTGCAATTATAAATTTTACTATGATTTATTCTTGAATAAATAGAAGATAGCGCTATTGTTGAGGTCGAATAAACATTAAAAGTTGGGTACGAAATGACTGTGGTAAGAGAAGGCTGAAATTGGCTGCCCAGTTATAATGGACATTTAGCCAAAGCTCCCAATAGGTTACATCGGGCTTTGCTGTTTGGTATGAAATAGGCTGCAAGATTACTTCTGTGTTAATTGGGTCTTGTTCAATAATTGTTTTAAAGCGCTGTAAGTGAAGGGGGGTACTCACTAAAAAAACCGTTTTCCACCCTTGTTGAGTAATAATTGATTTGGCATTTTGCCAGTTAGTCTGGCTGTCGTAGGAGTGCGTTTCGGCCAAAATATTGTCTTCATCAATACCTTGACTTGCCAAATATTGCTTCATAAGGATGGCACCATAGATATTATTGGTTGGTCGCGAGCCACCAACACATAAAAAGTTTTTAATAGCCTTTTTTCTTGCTAACGTCAGAGCATAGTTGAGTCTGCGGAGTGTTTGCTTTCCTAGCGCAGTATAATTATTGTTAAAATCTCCCATAAGGATAATTAAGGCATCTGCGTTGGGAGAGTCTGTGAGTTCATTGTGATTAAACGGATAAAGCACGTAGTATAACCAGGCAATTGAACATAATAAGTCGATAATGAGTAAAAACATCAGGGGTTTTATAAGCTTTTTATGAAGTTGACGATACAGTATTAACATGAGAATGGTCTACTCAAAAATTAAGTAATGGTTAAATTTATTGTTAATCTGAACTAAAAACATGTATAAGAACAGGCAATTAATGCACTTGTTTTAGGTCTTCAATCGCTTGATGCTGACTGAGATATATATTGCCATTTAGTTGTTTGGTAAATGTCGTTTTTTGTAATGTATCCATCACTGGGCCTTTCACTTCAGATAAGTGAAAATGAATATTCAATTCTTGTAATCGTTGATTTATAACTTCCAGTGTTTCCAGTGCACTTAAATCAATTTCGTTAATCGCGGTACACATCAGGATAACATGTTGTGCTGATGTGTTTTGAGCAACCAGACTGTAAATTTTATCCTCTAAAAAGCTGGTGTTGGCAAAGTAAAGACTCTCATCCACGCGAATTGAAATAATATGTGGGTAAGTGATGACATTATGTCGTTGGATATTACGAAAGTGTTCAGTACCTGGTATTTCGCCAACCACGGCAATATGTGGGCGCGCTGTTTTAAATAAGTGCAGGCTTATTGAAATGGCAACACCACTTAAAACACCATATTCTACTCCTAAAAATAAGGTAATGATGAGGGTAGTTGTGATACCTGCAAACTCTGCTCGAGAGTATTGCCATGCTTTTCGAATTAAATCGATATCAATGAGAGAAAGGACAGCCATCACAATGGTAACGGCAAGGGCGGCTTTAGGTAGATAATATAACAATGGCGTTAGCCAGAGTGTGGCAATCGCTATACCCAAGGCTGCGAATATACCTGCGGCAGGTGTTGATGCACCTGCATCATAATTAACGACAGACCGTGAAAAACCACCAGTAACAGGAAGCCCCCCTGAAAATGCAGAGGCTAAGTTTGCAGTCCCTAAACCAATAAGCTCTTGATTTGGGTTGATGCGTTGGCGTTTTTTAGCGGCAAGGGTTTTGCCTATGGATACAGATTCAATAAACCCGATAATTGCAATCAATAGTGCAGAACTGGTTAATTGTTGACAGTGTTCAAGTGTGATGGTGGGCCAGGTTAATTGGGGAAAGCCTTTGGGTATTTCGCCTACAATTGCTACACCCGTTAAATCCAACCGAAAAAGATAGGTGGCTAATGTCGCAAGGCTGATAACAAGGACAGGTGCTGTTTTTGATAACAATTGAGCAAAATGTAAAGGTATGCCCCAATGCGGTAAGTAAGTAAAAAAATGGTGACGTAACCACCATAGGCAACCTAAACAACTTATCGCCATCAGGAAGGTGGCGATGTGTATTTGTGAGATAGATTGAGAAAGTGTAGTGCCTAGCGTTATTAAATTATCACCACTCATGGGTATTCCCAGTAAGTGCTTGAGTTGGCTAATGATGATGATAATGCCAGAAGCGCTGATAAAACCGGAAACCACCGGATGAGATAAAAAATTGGCAATAAACCCAAAGCGTAAAATGCCAAGCACAATAAGCATTAATCCAGAAATAAATGCAAGTAAAATAGCCAGAGTGACATAAGTGCCGGACTCTGCTGGGGCCAGCGGCATAATTGCACTGGCCGTCATTAACGAGATAATGGCCACAGGCCCTACAGATAAACTATAGCTGGAACCAAAAATACCGTATAAAACCAGTGGCAAAATACTGGCGTATAAACCCATTTCTGCAGGCAAGCCTGCTAATAGCGCATAAGCCAGTGACTGGGGAATCAGCATAATGGTGACAATAAGCGCTGCAATAAGATCACCATTAAAGTGTTCTGCTTTATAGTTTTTGAGCCATTGTCCAGCAGGGAGCAAACGGTTAATGACTGATAGGAGGCGAGAATTTGGCTGCATAAGTGGTTTCTTTTAATGATGATTTCAAAAGGTAACTATCAGTTAAAAACCATTAATGGGTAATTTAAGGTAAATCGCGCCGTTGTCCGCAGGAGGAGGGAGCTTACCAGCACGAATATTAACCTGTAAGGATGGAATAATAAGCTGCGGCATTGCTAAGGTCGCATCACGTTGTTGACGTAGCGTAATAAAATCCTGTTCAGAGATTTGTGAATTAATATGAATATTTTTTTCTCGCTCTTCTTTTACGGATGATTCGAACTGCAACTGTCGCCCATCGGGGCAGTAGTCGTGACACATAAAAAGACGCATGTTATTGGGTAAACTGAAAATTCGCTGTATCGATTGATAAAGCGTTTTGGCGTCTCCACCAGGAAAATCAGTACGTGCGGTACCGCTGTCAGGCATAAAGAGGGTATCGCCCACAAATGTCGCATTGCCAATGACATAGCTAACACATGCTGGGGTATGACCTGGTGTATGTAAAACATGGCCTGTTAGCTGGCCAATTTGAAAGCTGTCACCATCATTAAAGAGGGTATTAAATTGTGATCCATCACAGGGGAGTGAGTGAATATCATTAAAGAATTTGGCAAAGGTATATTGTACATCAGTGACTGTATTGGCAATAGCCAGCTTACCGCCTATGTGTTGTTGTAGGTAATTTGCGGAGGTAAGATGATCTGCATGAATGTGAGTTTCTAATATCCATTCTAATGATAAATTATGCTCTTCAATATAATGAATGAGCTGATCAGCTTGAGCAAAATGTAAGCTACCTGAGGCATAGTCAAAGTCTGCGACCGGATCAATGATTGCACATGCTGATGAGTCAGGGTCTCTGACAATATAAGACAGGGTTTGTGTATGTTGGTCATAAAAAGGGATGACTTCAGGTTGAACAGCTAAATTGGGGGTGATGGGTAAAACGCAGTCCATGCTTAATTCTCCATTACTCATATACCCTGTGGTTTGGGTATTTAAACATTAGAGGTGTTTATTAGCACGTTATCCTAAAATTCTAACAGAGCCAACACCTGCTGTGCATTCGCATTGGCTTGAACCAACACGGAAATTCCTGCTTGTTGTAGCACTTGGGTTCGGGAAAATGCAGCAGTTTCCGCCGCAAAATCGGCATCAACGATACGAGAATTAGCCGCAGATAAGTTTTCACTAAAAACACTTAAATTATTTACACTGGACTGAAAGCGATTTTGTAGTGCACCTAATGAAGCTTGCAGGCTACTAACTTGATCCAGTGCATTATCAATAGATGTTAATGCATCAGTTGCATTATCAGCTGTTGTGATATCGATATTTTCCAATAATTCTCCATCTTCGACATTGCCAAACTCCCCCACACGAAAGCCTGCCCGGTCAATCGCTGTAAAAGGGTTTTGGGTTGATATATCAATTTGTCCCGCACCTGTTAGCAGAATAGAAGAGCCTGTATCGGCACCAATGGAGGCGACATTAAAACCGGCCTCGGCCACATTAGCACTGTCATTGGCCAGGTTAATGTTCCGGCCATCTTCTGCAATTAAACGAAATGAAGTACCAAAGGTTTCAGCAGTAACCCCAGTTATTCCTTGCTTGTCATTAACGGCAGTAATGACGTTATTAATGATAGTACTTTCAGAGTCACTGGCGTCAAAGCTGATGTTGATGGTTTCACCATTAATATCAATACTTTCATTTCGTGTGTTACCTGTTGTTATACCTGTGCCATGGACTACTGTAGATAAAACAGTTGCCGTAACGCCAGTTTGATCTGAGACTTTATTAATTGCAGCCGCTTTAGCGATAGCACTCCCTTCTTTATTATTAAAAGAGGACGTATCATCGCTGCTAAGTGAGGGGCCAACGGCCACGCCATTAATGACTAAATCCCCAGATTCTAAAGCTTGTGTAACACCGACTCGACGTCCCACAACCCCACTGTTACCACCACTATAAGTACCTTTAAGTAGGCCAGTAAAACGGTCGATATCGGAACGACCAAAATCAATATCAATATCTGCACCGCTTCGAGAGATAAGGGTATAGCTTCCGACAAAGGTTTGAGCTGCACCACTAACGCCTACGGCGACAGCTGCGGATAAGCCTGAGCCATTATCATCATAGACAATATTTCGTCCATCATCGGCAATAAGGGTTATTCCCGTATTAATACTGCCAGTGTTTTCTGCCCGTACTCCCGTTTGTCCTTGAACACCATTAATGGCCGTTACCACAGATTCACGGTTAGCATCTGCGCTGAGCGCATCATTGGTTGCAACTGCGATAGTAGTGCCATTGATTATGATATTGCCGCTAACCGTTGCATTGGTCGCAGCTAAAAAGCCGGCATAGCCTACAACGTTGGTATTCGCTCGGGCAGTGACACCTGTTTGGTCACTTACACTGTTGATCGCTGCAGCAATGGCAATCCCACTTTTTTCATTATCGGCACTGGATAAACTGTCATTGGTGGAAGAGGGGGCTGGCACGGCAATACTGTTTATAACAATATCGCCTGCTAGCAATGAGGTGAGTGAACCAGGCCTGGTAGATGATATGCCGTCTGTGAGTGCACTACCCAGTCGGTCTGTGGTAATGGCACTGATAGATACAGGAATCGTTTCACCAATATTAGTACCCACCTGAAAGTTTGTTTTAGAGAGAGAGCCATTTAAAAGGGATTTTCCGTTAAAGGTCGTATTATTCGCAACGTCTTGAATTTCATCAATGAGTTGTTGCACTTCCTCATCCAGTGAGTCTCTATCCAGTTCGGTATTGCTGCCATTTGAAGACTGCAATGCTAGCTCTCGAATACGTTGTAAGTTCGTAGTAATCGAGGAAAGCGCTCCCTCTGCGGTTTGCGAGAGTGAAATACCATCGTTGGCATTACGTATTGCGGTAGCGGTTGAGCTGATTTGCGTACTAAATCGAATGGAAATGGCTAGTCCTGCCGCATCGTCACTGGCATTGTTAATACGTAGCCCAGAGGACAGCCGTTCAAGGGCTGTTGCTTGCGCTTGTTGAGTTTGATTTAAGTTACGCTGAGCGATCAGTGATAGCAGGTTAGTGTTAATAATTTGGGGCATGGCAAGCCTCCCCATTATGCAATCGATACTCTGTCGCCAGGGTCAGAAAAGGCTGTTGGTGAACAGTCTAGATAACTGATTGAAAGTTCATTTCATCACTCTCTCTCAGTATTGGTGGGATTTGATGAGATGTTAAAGATATTTCGGAATCATTACAATTAATTGTAATGAGTAATAGTTATGATGGTTGCATGAATAAAAAAAGGCGACATAAGTCGCCTAAAGTATAGTACTGCAATGGAACAATGGTTTCTCCAGTAATAGGTCTTCTAGCCGTTAACCATTTTGCTCTTGTGGTAGTAAAGCAGGTTTTTTATATTTCCAGAAGAAGCCAGCGGTAAACACGACTGTGGTAATTGCGCCAATAATAGTGGCAATATTCATGGGCAGGTTAAAACCAATCTCGGCATTAGCCAGGTAAGTGATGGTTACCGAGGTCATAAAAATTGCGGGTATGGTACAGATCCAATGCAGTTTACCTTCTTTAATTAGGTAAGCTGCTGCTGCCCATAGCATAATCATCGCTGTTGTTTGGTTGGCCCAGCCAAAGTAACGCCAGATAACACCAAACTCTGCTTTAGTAATCAGATAACCAATGACAAACATGGGAACCGCAATTAACAAGCGTTTTACCAGCGCTTTTTGTGGAAGTTTAAAGAAGTCAGCAACAATCAGGCGGGCACTACGGAATGCAGTATCACCAGAGGTTATTGGTAAAACAATGACACCTAATATCGCTAACACACCACCTACAGCACCAAGCAGAGAAGTTGAAACTTCATGAACGACAGCAGCAGGGCCTCCAGTCGCTAGGGTTGCATTGAGTGCTTCTGGGCTTTGATAGAAAGACAAGCCTAAGGTACACCAGATCAGGGCAATAACGCCTTCACCAATCATGGCACCGTAGAAAATAAAGCGACCAGATTTCTCATTTTGCATACAGCGCGCCATTAGCGGCGACTGAGTGGCATGAAAGCCAGATACAGCACCACAAGCAATAGTAATAAACAGTAATGGCCAAAGAGGGAGTTCTTTAGGGTGCAGATTGCTGAAGTCTAATCCTGCGGTATAAAAACCTTTATCACTGAATCCTAAACCAACAAGCAAGCCAATGGACATGAATAATAATAGGGCACCAAAAAAGGGGTAAAAACGGCCAATTATTTTATCGACGGGAACAATCGTAGCAATAATATAGTAGCCAAAAATGATGGCTACCCACCAGGCAACATTCATATCGGACAAATTGCCAAGCAGTTTTGCTGGGCCAAGCACAAATACCACGCCAACGAGTAACAACAGTAAAACGGCGAAGATATTCATAAAATGCTTAGCAGCAACGCCTAAGTGCTGGCCTACGACACTGGGTACACTGGCACCTTTAGCTCTTACGGAAAGCATACCAGAAAAATAATCGTGAACAGCTCCGGCAAATATGCAACCAAATACGATCCAGAGCATGGCGACAGGGCCATAAAGTGCTCCTAAGATAGGGCCAAAGATGGGTCCTAATCCGGCTATATTAAGTAGTTGAATAAGGTAGACTTTTTTATCTGACATGGGGACATAATCAACCCCATCGTTCATAGTCAGTGCGGGTGTTTTCTGTTCGGGGCGTGGACTGAAAATTTTCTCAACCAGTCCTCCGTAGACAAAATAGCCGGCAATCAGTGCGCCGACGCAAAGTAAAAACCACATCATGTTGATGGCCCTCCCAATTATAGTACTGTCTTTATCCTGCCATGCCAGTGTATTCCAACTGATATATAGAGAAGGACTCGCAAATAGGTGAGTGGCTGAATAACGATGGGAGTGGCTGGAAAACATGTGGGAGTGGTTGCAGTGGTGTTACTCTCTAATGTAAGTATCATAAATCTTTCAGGACGACTTTAAACTGTGAGTTGAAGGTATTCTCTCGGGTGCAGTACATCCTATGAACTGCATCTATAACAGCTATTTTTCTAAAGCCCTATGCCCACAAAGGCTGCATAACACCCTTCGAACACGCCGTGAATCCTTCCTTGGAGGCTTGATTGCCGCATCCTTGCGGCAAACAGTTCGATGTGCGTTATCCAGCCTTTGTTTGAAATTGGCACACATTGAAATACTACATGTGTAATGCTTAATTGGTGAGTAGTAGAGATCAAGGAGGGTTTTACTCTGCAGGATGAACAAATTAATTCATGTTTTGTTACCTATAACGCTCAAGAACTATTTTTATGGGTAGTCTATCAAGCTGATCCGGGGAATGATCATGACAGTATTTTTAAATAAAGGTGATTACATGCATATGAGCAATATACATTTAGAGATTTATTTAAAAAGATAGTTAAAAAAATACATTTTTACATTCTGTGATCTTATAAATATTAGCTAAAATTATAGTTAATCATATCTATTAAACCGACGAAAAGGACTTGTCGTTTATTGCTCGGTTTACTTGCCTTAACCAACTGGCAAAATTGAGCATTAAAAGTGTTTGCGTTACTTGTGATTGAAGCTGGTTGAGAGTTTCCGACTAAAGTATAGCGTATGTAGTAAATCTACTTGTTTATTAACTGGAGAGGTGAAAATAATATAATTGGTATATATGAGTAATACGTAAGTTATTTATGAACAGTTTATACAATTGGGTATTCTTTCTAAGCGCTCTAATAGTATGTATTAGTTTAGTAAAATAAATTATGAATAATATTAACTTCTTGAATCGTATTGGTAAAGAGTTAGAATGAAAAGAACTAAAATAAGGAAAGAAAAATTATCTATTTATCTTGCAAAAGAGATTGTAGGAGATGATGTTTCCAAGTTGATTTACCTTGAAAAAGCAAAATCTCCAATTGAAATGAATGTGCCTGGGTTAAAGGCAAAACTTTATGTCAAAAATGAGCTTATAAAGCCTCCTCCTCCCTGGACAAAGTTATTTAGCGAGTATCAAGAGCTTCCAAAAGATCTATTTGGTTGTAGAAAATGCGTAGGTGCTGCATTTGTTGTGGAGCTTGAAAAAAAATTATTTGTATTAACCTTTGGGACGGGTTTTCATCTTGTTAATAATCAAGCAATTGAGAGAGATTTTGGTCTCAGAGTAACACTTAATTCTGTTGACCCTGATAAGTTGAGAAGCCTTGATAAAGCCAGTTATGATCATAATCCGTTAAATTCAAGAACACAAAGTTCAATAGAGCTAGGAGTGTTTGATCTTGATGTTGATTCAGAGATGGATATGTTATATGCAGTTACAGGTGTATCCAAAGTTCCTGTCTTTGGGTCTCATGTGACGGGAAGAGATGCATTAACTCTTGTATTAGAAGTTAATCTAGATGGATTAAAAGACGTTCTGCTAGAAGCTTATTCAAGATATAATTATCAATTACCAACAGAGTTTGAGTGGACTGAAAACGTACAGCGAGTTAAAGATAAAGAGATTCTAGATGTTTTAGACCAAGATCTAGATGATGCTCTCAAAGATAATAATTTTAAAAATATGTGGCTAGGAGAACCAGAGATTATTGACTGGGAGTTTCAAATTGGTTACTCATTTGACCTTTACCAAAAAACGGTAAGACATGTTGTTTTAAAAATGGAAGACTTAGTTAATTATTTTAATGCTAATGATAAAGCATTAACTTCAGAAAATCTAAAATCGCAAATTATTCATATTAACGATAATGAGTATAATTCAATAAGAAAATGGCCTGCATACCGATGCTTATACGCCGAATTGGAAGATGGAAATGAGAGATATATCTTGAGAAATGGCCTGTGGTATATTGTTAATAAAGATTTTGTTGATACCATTGACAAATATCTCGAAGGTTTTGACCCATATGAGTTTGAACTTCCCATATACTCACATGAAAGGGAAGAAGACTACAATAAATCTGTAATTGAAAAACATGAAAATATTGAACTAATGGATAAAAAACTTGTAAGAATTGGTGGGCCCTACGATAAGCTTGAATTCTGTGATCTTGTTAAGGATTCATCTGAGTTTATTCATGTCAAGTACTATAGAAATTCATCTAGTTTGAGTCACTTATTTTCCCAAGGTTTTGTAGCGTCAGAAGCATTTATTAGCGATCCAAATTTTAGAGTCCGTTTAAATGAAAAACTACCAAATTCAGCTAAGCTTGATTGTACAAACAAAAGGCCTGATCCAGGCTCATATAGAGTAGTTTATGCTATTGCAACAAATAAGAATGTACCGCAAGAGCTTCCCTTTTTTTCAAAAATAACTTTAAAAAATGCCCTTAAAGCTCTTAAAACATTGAATTACAAAGTTTCAGTTTTGGCTATACAGGTTAGTAAAGAGATTGAGGTAATGAAGAAAATAAAACCAGAAAAAGAAAAAAAGCTTGCGTAAATAATAGTTTATAGCTAAGTCGGATTAATTGGCCATATCAACCTGTGTGAGTTTATTGATCTAAAACTGGTTTCAGTTCTTAACTAAGACATGTGATTTAACTTGTTTTTAGATATATATAGATGTAAGTTTTTGGTCTTCTAGCCAAAAAATGTGGAAATGTCTATTAATGAAGTGCAACCAAGTCCGTATAATCATATATTTGCGAGCTACACTGCTGGCATTCGTTGCTTTGTATTTCTTTTTAATACCAGCGGGAATATTAGTGTACGATCTTGGTGATCCAGGTTTGCAAGTAGACCAAGTTCCGAGATTTGCATATCGTTGGCACACTGCAATAGCCAACGATTTTGCACCATGGGCCAATGATCGTATCGATTCTCAAAAAGCATCCAAATTAACAACGGATAATGTATCTGGCACTGAGTGGCCCATGTTTAGTGCCGTGTTGTATTTATGGTCCACTGAGGCTCTGCAAGAAAACTGGGAAACTAATCCTCAGTTTTCGAAAAAAGCACCAAAAGATTATGCTAAGGAAGCCATTGACGCTGCAGCTAAATTGATAATTGACCCAAATAATGCTTCGTGGGTAAAGGCGCATTGGGGGAGTGGTTATCTGCATAAGGAGAATCTGTTTTATAGAATGTTACTTATTGCAGGGCTGACAAGTTATCAAAAATTGTCGGGCAATAATCAATATGAGGAAGTGTTGATAGGTCAAGTAACATCTTTGTCAAAAGAGTTAGACGAATCACCCTATGGTTTATTGGATGATTATCCAGGGGAGTGTTATCCCGTTGATATTTTGCCTGCTATCGCGGTGTTAAATCGAGCGGGGGAACTACTTGGTATGGATAAATCTGATTTCGTTGAGCGTTCTCTCCGAGCCTTTGAAGATGACCGTTTGGATAACAGGACTGGTTTGCCTGCCTATATTGCAAACTCAAAAACTGGACATGGTTATGGTCCCGCTAGAGGCGTAGGAATATCGTACATGCTTATATGGGCACCAGAGTTGTGGCCAGAGGTGGCTAGTGCATGGTATGGCAAATATGAAGAGCACTTTTGGAATGAAGGCAGTATTATTTCAGGTTTTTTTGAATTTCCACGAAATAGTGGTATTGATTCGTTCTTCTTTGATGTAGATGCTGGACCGGTGATTAGCCAGTATGGTGTGGCAGCCAGTGCATTTGGTATTGGGGCTGCAAAGGTAAACAACCAACAGCAACAATTTTACCCATTGGCAACTGAGGCATTAGTTGCATCTTGGCCACTACCTGATGGTACTTTGTTACTGCCGAGATTACTTTCAAATTTGGCAGATGCACCATATATAGGTGAATCTGCTTTGCTTTTTACGATGACACGTCAATCTTTATATCCTGGTTCAAATAATCAAGTTGAGCATAAATTACCCTATATTGTTTATTTAGCTTTAGTGTTTTATTGCTGCATAGGTTTAATCATTCTTAGAGGCTCAATTAAGTTAGTGCGGTCTTTGGGTTAATAAATGTACAGGTGATTTTCCTTCCATAACGAACACTTCCAGCTAGAAGGCTTGGCTGTTGCGTCCTATTTTAATTCTATCAATAAGTCAATGACGGCCTTACTTCTGCGCTTGCTTTGTTAATGCTTACTTACTTGTTACTTCAGTAAGTATATCTGATGGGTGAGCTTTGTTTCTTTGAAAGTGCTATCTAGAAGACAGGTGTTTCATATCATTAATAATACTGTTAATATATACAGTACTTATTGCAATGTTTGAAGTGATGGTCGTACTATGGGTGTATATTTTGGGGTAAAGCCTACAAAGTTTGTCATCAAAAAAGAAAATCTTGATCTTGCATTTCAACGTTATAAAGCATTTGAGTCAAAAAAAGAAAATGCAAATTATATTAATTCAGTCAATCGAGATAATTTACAAGCAGCAAAATCATTAATTGAAGTATTTGATATTTGGGGCTACTGGTGCAATATTGAAAATGGAGATATTACCGGGATAGAGTCTAATGGGAATGGTAAACCATTTGATGATAAGAATTTTTCAATAAATCTTACTTCGTTTGCTCAGTACATAGAGAATGGAAGTATTATAGAGTTAAGAAGTGGTCAGCAAGCGTTTTTTGATAGAATATTAGACTCAGGAAAATGGATAACGGTTGTGCCTGAATATGTAGGCCGACATATTGCTTATGATAGCAAGGTTGAATATGGCGTTTTTTATGAACTCATAACTAATGAAGATAATAGGTACTTAATTCCTCTACCTGACTTTAGTGATGAATGTTGTCAATGGGATGGGGTTTATGACTGGTGGGAAGATAAGATTGATGAAGCCATTGCTAAAGGACTTTTTTGATATGAATAGCTGAAGGGTATATATGGGAACTGATGAAAGTACAAGTGATTAAAACACATATATCTAACTATCCCAATCCAATTAAATTCAAGTGTAGTGAAAGTCTCTTATTGGGAGAAATTGATACTGAATATCCTAATTGGATTAAAGTGACGACAACAGAAGGTAATACTGGTTGGGCTCCCTTACAGTATATTTCAGTCAGCTCACAGCTGGAATCAGGTGTTTCTACAGCGGATTATGATGCGAATGAATTAAATACTCATTTAGGTGAAAAACTGGACGTAATTTATGAGCTGAATAAATGGTTTAGGGTGAAGAATTCACAGAATATTGTAGGTTGGGTGCCAGTTCATACGGTTGAAGCTGTATAATAGTGTAAACCCACTTTTTGTTATGCCCCAATCATGATAAAACTTCAATATACCTCAGGGGTAGACAAAGGCTGGATAATGCCCATCGAACTGTTTGCCGCAAGGATGCGGTAATCAAGCCTCCAGGGATGGATTCACGGCGTGTTCGAAGGGCGTTATCCAGCCTTTGGGCACAGCTATATGCAATTGCGCTAATGGATTGTCGATATACCTTAAAGTAAAAAAATGAAATTCTTTTATCCTGAACAATATCAAACGAAGTGTATACAACGCTTCCTTCATTTTCGAGAGAAGATACTAAATCTGCTTCCATTTTCTTCACGAGTAGAGCATATAGGTGCATCGTCTATTCCAGGGGCCATATCCAAAGGTGATCTTGATATTTTCGTAGGTGTAGAACCTTCAGTGATAGAAAACGCAATAATAATGTTGCAATCACTAGGGTTTGAGGAAAAGCTAGATACCTTAAGAACATCGGAACTGTGTATGTTGGAATCACCGTTTGAAAATGTGGCTATTCAAGTTGTGGCTAATGGTTCAAAGTTTGAGTTTTTCCTAACATTTAGAGATCTTCTCAGCTCGTCGCCACAGTTAGTAGAGGAATATAATAATCTTAAAATGTCGTGTGTTGGGCTAACTCATTCTGAATACCGTGAAAAAAAATCGGCTTTTGTAGAGCGAGTTTTAGCTCAGGCATAACAGGGTGTTTGAAAAGGTGTGTAGTCAAGTTAGGTTAAGGAAAAGCTTTTTACGGCATTATGCTAGACAGCGATTTTTGGAGATAACAAATGAAAAAGAAAGATGTATATCTTTTGGTATTTAACAGTTTGTCAGATTGGGAAGCCAGTTATGCTATAGCTGGGATAAACAATCCTCAGTTTCAAAAAAATCCTGGTAGTTATCAAGTACGTAGTGTGGCTTTAAAGAAATCGCCTATTGTGACTATTGGTGGAGTTCATATTCAGCCAGATATGACACTTGCAGAGATTTCTCCGGCAGATAGTGCAATGTTCATTATGTCAGGTGGCATGGCTTGGGATGAAGGTCAGAATATGGAAGCTGTTGACGTTGCACGTGTGTTTCTTGCGGCTGGAACACCGGTAGCAGCCATATGTGGTGCTACTGTAGGCCTTGCTCGTGGTGGGCTACTTGATGATCGTCGGCATACGAGCAATGCTCGAGATTATCTTGCTGCAACGCATTACGGTGGCGCTCAATTATATGAAGATGCACCTGCTGTCACCGACAGAAATCTTGTAACTGCACCTGGAATGGCTCCTGTGGATTTTGCATACCATATTTTCAAGTGTCTTGACATTTATTCTCCACCCGTATTAGAAGCCTGGTATGGTTTATTCAAGACTGGTCGAGCAGAGTATTATGGAGAGCTCATGAAGGCAATTAATGCCTAACAACCTCGTTATCTCTGATGGTCAATTCTGTTGTACTCAATTATGGGGTATTATTAGTGGAATGAGTAGATCAAAAATAAAGAAAAACCAGAAAATCAATTTAACTCTATGACTTCAGATGAAAAGGCACCTTTAATTAAAGATGTAGCAAAAAAGGTTGCTAAAAATACACGAGGTGCTCAGTAAGCCTTGCATTACTGCAAGCCAAAGCGATCTTTAAGCATTTTTAAGTAGCGGCGACTCACGGGTACTTTATGACCATGTTGAGTAATGATTTCTGCCAGGCCATTTTCTAATAGTTGAATTTCCCGTATAGCATTTATATTGATGAGATATTGGCGATGGCAGTGTAATAAAGGTGTTTTGCTTTCCAGGGTTTTAAGGGTGAGTTGGGTGTGACTTGTGCCTTCTTCACTCATTACATGGACACCCGATAGATCGGAAAAGGCAAATTCCACGTCATCAATTTTGATTAACCGTATTCTATTTTGCAGATAACACGGAATAAGTTGTAGATCTGCACTGGCAACAGGGGTGAGTGAAGGTGGATGGTGATAGTTTTTTTTGAGTCTTGCTAAGGTTTTTTGCAAACGAGGTGGCTCAACGGGTTTTAGCAGATAATCAAACGCATTGTCTTCGAAGGCGCGGATAGCATATTCATCATAGGCGGTAACAAACACAACATAGGGGGCGTCATCCATATTCAGCATACTGACTAACTCCAGACCGCTGACGCGAGGCATCTGAATATCCAGAAAGATCACATCTGGGTGCAGGCTGTTAATCATTTGTAAGGCTTCAACGGCATTGCTGGCTTGGCCTATGATAGATATTTCTGGGTCACTACTGAGCAGGTCTGCCAAAGCATCCCGAGCCAGTGGCTCATCATCAACCAGTAAAGCGTTAATCATCACCAGGCTCCTCAATGGGTAATGTTATTGTTATACGTGTCCATTGGTTTGGGTGGCATTGTACCTCAAGCCCATAGCGATTGCCGTAACGTGCTTTGATACGTTTATCAACAATGCCCATTCCGAGTCCATCACTCCTTGGTTTGTCTTCATAAAGTCCTGCGTTATCTTCAACTGTGAGCACTAATAACGATTTTTGTTGTGAAGCACTAATGGTTACTTTGCCCTGATCAAGAGACTGAGCGATACCGTGCTTGATGGCATTTTCGACGATGGGTTGCAGGGTAAATGTAGGTACTTGAATGGTTTTTAGCTGTTCAGGAATATCAATTATCACGGTTAAACGATCAGCAAAGCGGGCATGTTCAATTTTTAGATAAGAGTGGACATGGTCTATTTCGTCTTCTAGTGTGGCGGATTCACAGTCTCGTTTTAGGTTCTTGCGAAAAAAGCGAGAGAGGTGAAGTAGTAATTCTCTGGCGTCTTCTGGTTGCTTGCGAATAATCGCACTGATGGTATTGAGTGCATTAAATAGAAAGTGTGGGTTTATTTGCGCTTGGATTAATTTTAGCTCTGCCTGAATCAGTAAGCGTTTTTGCTGTTCGTGTAAACCGCTCAATATTTGATTCGATATCAAGCGAGCAATACCTTCACCCAGGGTTCGATTTATATTGACGAATAATTTATGTTTGGGTTCGTAAAGCTTAATGGTGCCGATGACTTGCTCATTATCACCTTGTAGGGGAATGACAACAACAGAGCCTAATCCACATTGAGATTGGATGGAGCAACGATAAGGTACTTCAACACCATCGGCAAAAATTACTTGATTATGTTGGATGGCTTTAAAGGTCATTGCTGATGAGATAGGCGTGCCTGGAAGATGGTGATCATCACCATGGCCTATAAATGCTAAAATCTTTTCACAGTCAGTAATCGCTACAGCACCGACACCGGTTTCTTCATAAATAATCTGGGCAATGCGGGCACTGTTTTCTTCGTTAAAACCTGTGGCCAGTATACCTACTGTTCGCTCAGCTATGGTGAGTGCCTTAGCAGAAAAGGCCTGGCTAAATTTTTCATACATAGTTTTTTGATCACGAATAATATTCATGAACAAGGCTGCCCCAGCAGAGTTGGCTAATATCATTGGGGGGGCGATTAACTTTACAAGGGTCCAGGCTTCGGCAAATGGTTTGGCAACAATCAAGATAATCAACATCTGTGCTATTTCAGCCACGAGTGTAGTAAGAAAGGCAATATGTGGTGTAAATAGCGTATCGATCTTACGGTGTTTATTGAGTAAATAAAAATGCACAAGGCCAGCAAACAGACCTTCAAATGTTGTTGAAATGGCACAAGCAATGTCCGTAAAGCCACCTAGAGAGTATCGGTGTAAGCCTCCAGTGAGCCCTACCAGAAAGCCAACCCAAGGTCCACCTAACAGACCACCTAGCACTGCACCTACGGCACGGGTGTTAGCAATAGCATCATGGATCTCTAAACCAAAATAGGTGCCCATAATGCAAAAGCCAGAGAAAACCAGATATATCACAACCTTGTGAGGAAACTGAATGGAAATATTGACTAATGGTTTAAAAATGGGTGTTTTGCTAAATAAATAAGCAATCACAAAAAAAACACTCATTTGTTGCAGTAAAGACAAAATTAACTGCATAGTTATCACACTACTTGATTGTTTAAATGTTGTTGATCGGTTATCGCAGAGACTATTGAGCATTCGTTATTTTAGGTTAGTCATACTACTTCCTAAAATGAGTTGTAAGCCTCAGAAGGAATTATAATGAGTTTTAATAAATGTTCATTGTCTGTTTGGTGCTGGCTAGCGTTCATTAATAGTTTAATAGCCTTTGCTCGCCCATTACCTGCAGAGACACTTATTATGGCTGTAGGCTTGGCAATCCCCCCTTATATTATCAAAGAAGGGGATAAAGGCATGGAATTAGATATTGTTAGAGAAATTTTAGAAAAAGAAGGGTATACCATTCATCTGGTTTACTTACCACTGGTGAGGGTGGTAAAGCATATAGCAGATGGGACAGTTGATGCCGCGATGACGCTTAATCAGAAGGCTGGTTTAAATAATGTATTTCTATCTGATAGTCATATCACTTATCAGAATGCTGCCATCAGCTTGGCTAAGCATAATTATCATATTGATTCGGTTGATGACTTGGCAGATAAATCAATTGTTGCCTTCCAAAATGCCACACTCTATTTAGGTGATGCTTTTGCCAAAATGGCTGTGAATAATAGTCGGTATTCTGAAAAGGCGAGGCAAGCGACCCAGGTAACGATGTTATTTGATAAGCGAGTCGATACGGTTGTGATGGATATTAATATTTTCAAGTATTATCGCGTGGTGGAAAAAAAATACGTTGATACTTCTCTTCCTGTCACTATTCATAAAATCTTTCCACCTAGTCACTATAGTGTCGCTTTTAAAAGTAAAACTGCACGGGATAAGTTTAATAGAGGCTTGAAAGCGTTAAAACGGAGTGGGCGTTATGATGAAATAATTCGTCAATATATACCGTTCGCAGTGAATAATCGCGACATACAGTGATGAATGATGATGGCTATATTAAGCCGTAGCTTGCTTGCTATGGGGATAATAATAGTGGTTAACTGTTGTTTTATGATAAAGATATCAAGCTGTTATGCCTAGAGAATGCTGTTCACGTTGTCACCGACCGGTTCAAGTATGTTTGTGCAAATATATAACCTGCTCCAAGTCTCCAATGAATCTTGTTGTCCTTCAGCATCCATCTGAACAAAAGAAAGCTATTGGTACAGCAAAACTCCTGGGTTTATGTATTAAGAACTGTTCACGAATAGTCGGGGAGTGTTTTAGCAACCATAAGACATTTGAGGAAATCCTCCAACAACCCTGTGTGGTCTTATTTCCAAATGATAGTGCAATAACCTTGCATGAATTTCAGCATGATTATTTGCAAGGTACTGATATTCAGTCATGGAACTTAATTGTTATCGATGGCACATGGAAAAAGGCCAAAAAAATTTGGTACTTGAATCCTCAACTACATACGTTGCCATCCATTGTTTTGAGCCAGAGTGAACCTTCAACTTATCGTATTAGAAAAGTACCCAATGATGCCTACCTTTCTACTGTTGAAGCTGCTGTGATGGCATTACGTGGCTTAGCAAATGATCAAACTATTTTGGAAAGCCCTCTGGTAGCATTTAAGGCAATGATTGACCAGCAAATTCAAATAATGGGGAATGAAACGTATCAAAATAACTATCAAAAGTAGTATTTTGATATGGCCATAAGCTCTGGAGAAAAGTATTGAATTAACGTTAAAGTTTTTATATTCCCTTAATTATGAGTCGCTTAATGAAGCTGAAATAGACCTGCATAATCTATTTCAGCTTTAGAGTGGAACGATTACTCTTCGTCAACGAACAAGTCATTCATTAATGTTTTGTCGGTGGTACGATCATATCGATAGTGTTCGAAATCACTGACACCCTGACTTTTTAGAAAAGGCTCATCTATTAGTGTTTGTCCGTTAAGCTCTTCGTGGGATAGGTTTAGTATTTTAAATGCTGCATCAGCCATGATGTCAGGTGTACGACAGTACTGGAATGTTTCTTCACTACCTACTTCATAGGCAACTGCAGCCGTTGCAATCACTGTTTTAGGCCATAAGGTGTTTACGGCAATATGGTATTTTTTAAACTCTTCAGCCATACCTAATGCTAAAATGGTCATACCATATTTAGAGAGTGTGTAGGGGGCAAAGTTTTTTAACCACTTTGGCTGCAAGCTGATGGGTGGAGAAAGGCTTAAAATATGGGGATTGGATGACTTTTTTAAATAAGGTAGCACGGCTTGAGCGCAAATAAATAGTGCACGGCTATTCACTTGCTGCATTAGGTCGAAGCGTTTGATGGGAAGTGTTTCAACAGGGAGTAGTTTAATGGCGCCTGCATTGTTGATGAGTGCATCAATACCACCAAACCGTTCAACAGTTTGTTCCACCATTTGCTGAACTTGTTGCTCATTGCGGACATCCATTTGTACGGCAAGTGCCTTGCCCCCCGCAGCCTCTACTTCTGCCGCTACACTATGAATAGTGCCGGGCAATTTATTATGGGGCTCGCTGGTTTTTCCTGTAACAACAATATTGGCACCAGCTAATGCACATTTAAGGGCAATAGCACGGCCAATACCTCGACTTGCTCCAGTTATGACAATCGTTTTGTTTTTCATGCTTGTCATATTATTACCTTATAGTCCTTTATTATTGGTTTCGATAATGACTGAAAGTGTACCCTTTTGAGGGTATAAGTATTTCAGCGTTTTGCTTTAATAACTATTTTGCCAGGTGATGACTATGTCAGTGTCACTCAAAGTTATCTCATTTTTATTCATTTTTTTGTTTTTTAGGAATGGTCTCTACGCTGACGATAGATTACACATCATTACCCTTAATAACCAATTGGAATATCCTTGGTCAATGGCTTGGGTTAATCAAGGGAGCCATGTATTAATAACACTTAAGCGTGGGCAGATAGTCATACTGGATAAACAAGGAAAAAAAATATTCCAGTTTCACTTAGATTTGCCAATTGCTTATGTGGGGCAAGGTGGACTACTCGATATCGTTTTGCACCCTCATTACCCACAAAATCACTGGGTTTATTTTTCGTATAGTCGCGAGTTATCGAGTGGTTATACAACCGCTGTAGCACGAGCCAAAATTACCGTTAATCCACCGAAATTAACACAGCTTGAAACAATTTATAGTGCAAAAGCCGTGTCAGATAATACACATCACTTTGGCTCTCGGCTTGCTTTTGATGCGAAGCAGCGATTGTATGTGACGGTGGGGGATCGCGGTGAACGGAGTAATGCTCAGCATCTCACAAATGATTTTGGCAAGGTGTTGCGGCTAACGGATAAAGGTCAACCTGCCATGGGTAATCCATTTAGTGACTCATCAGATAAACGCCATGAAATATTCAGTTATGGTCATCGGAATCCGCAGGGGCTCGTTTATGATAGTAAAACGAATACTATGTGGCTGCATGAACATGGACCTTTAGGTGGAGATGAAGTCAATTTAGTGAAGGCTGGGAATAATTATGGTTGGCCAATGGCGACTTATGGTCGAGAGTATAGCGGTTTATTAATTTCTGAGTTTACATCCCTACCAGGGATGATTGCTCCTGTATGGTATTGGATCCCCTCAATTGCTCCATCAGGAATGAGTATTTATTACGGAAAGCTATTTAAAGATTGGCAAGGCCAATTATTAGTTGGGGCATTAAAAGCAAAACTACTGGTGCGCTTACCTGTTGCCAATAAGCGTATTCAACAAGAGCAACGGTTTGCAATGACTGCACGTATTCGTGATGTTGACGTGGGGGTTGATGGCGCAATTTATGCGTTAACGGATGAGTCTAGTGGAAAACTGCTCAAAATAATGCCGCGATAATGAGTGTTGAAAAAGGAATAGTCATTTAAGGGAAGCTAAAATATTTATAAATGGATCGTTTTCTCAAAAAAGGTCATAAATGATAGCGATATAACTATGTGTCTTAATGTCTAATGGTTGCTTTTAGCATTTGGCACATAATTCAGTCATTGCTAGATTTAAACTCTAAAGTCGTATGATAGGCAAATCCCTTCAAGTTGCAGGACTATTCAATGACTACGTTTACTTGCGAGACGTTTACCGATTTAGATCAAGATATCCTGACTGACTTTTATACCTGTTTTCAGGAAGCACAAGAAGAAATTGAGTTGTGCTGTCACCGATTAGAAAAGTCTCCCAGTCCTGAAGATGTCCATGACTTGTTTCGTTCTATGCACTCTTTGAAAGGGAATTGCCGGATGGTGTTTTTGGACCCTCTGGTGGATGTAAGCCATAAACTGGAGGAAATCGTTTCTGACATTCGGGATGATAAATATTCCTATGAGCCTGTCTATGGGGAGTTCATGCTGGCGGTCATTAGTCGTATAGATGAACTTATTTCACAATTATTACATACAGGTGAAGCTGATCAAGATTTATTGGATATATTAGAAAACTATATTTTACAGGTTAGAGAAGCTGATGATAGCGGTCGAGTTGACATTGTTAATCGGCTATTAGATCAACTTGTGGGAGGAGAAGAGTCTGAGTTAGCGCCTAAAAAACCGCGTGTGGTAGAACAACCTGAAGAAGTTGAAGATGCTAAAACTTCTGATTTAGATTTTTTTCATACATTGGCCGTTAAACTGGATAGATTATTTTTATTTAAGCAGGGAACTGCTTTTAATGAACAACTTAAAATGGCTGCTGAGATTAATAAAGAGTTAGGTGATGTTGTATCTCATGAAGAGTTAAGTGCAGCTGTTTATTTACATGATATTGGTATGGCTTTTGTGCCTTGGCAGGTACTGAACAAGCATACGACACTCACTCCAGAAGAGCAGCTTTTGTATCAGGATCATGTTCGCATAGGTGCTGGACTTGTACGAAGAATGACGGGTTGGCAGGGAGCTGCTGATATGATTGAACACCATCATGAACATTTTGATGGTACGGGCTTCCCTGGTGGGTTAAAGGCGGATCAAATTAATATTGGGGGAATGATTTTAGCAGTTATTGACACCTATCAGAAAGTGCTACATCAACACAGTGATGTGAGTTTTCGTAAAACATTGTTGCGGGCTGTGACTGAAATAAACAGTAACAGTAATTCCAAGTTTGACCCTACAGTGGTTGATGCTTTTAACCTTGTCGTTAGAAGACATTATGTAGCCCAACGCTAAGTTTTTTTCTTATAAACTTTTCTGATTAAGCAATTTTCCCCTGAGTTGTTTTACTGTCTTGAGAGCCTGTTAGGGCTACATTGTTCTTTTTATCATTTAGACACTTTTAATAGACAACAAATGTATTATGTAAAAAATATTAATAGTGATAAGAAGCATTATTTGTTTAAACGTTAATAATAAACGTATTTAAAATGGAGTGGGTATGTACAAGCTTTGTGTCTATGTTCCTGTGGAAGCATTAGAGCAAGTAAAATCCTCATTATTTGCGGCGGGAGCTGGTCGTATTGGTTGTTATGACAGCTGCTGTTGGCAGGTTAAAGGTATGGGGCAGTTTCGGCCGCTTGATGGTAGTGCACCTTATCTTGGTCAGCAAGGTATGGTTGAGCAGGTTGAAGAATACCGTGTTGAACTGGTGTGTGATAATGAGCATATTCATGCTGCCGTTGAAGCGTTACGTGCTAGCCACCCTTATGAGGAGCCAGCATTTGATGTTTGGCAGCTGTGTGATATTGCATAAAACGTTAGTTAAGTTGTTACTTAACTTCTTTGTATGAGGCATGAGGGGCTATATCAATAGAACGAAAGGTAAAACTTTCCTGCTTTAAATCTCTAAAGTAGTACTCTAGTGTTTTCGTTATCGTTGGAAAGGCTAAATTATTCCAAGGAATAGTGTCTTCAGTGAATAGCTCCGTGGATAGGCTTTCTTCTCCTGGCGAAAATGTCGGTTGGGTTAACTGAGCAAGAAATATCAGATAAACCTGGTTGATATGGGGTAAGTTAAATAGGGTATAAAGCTCACCAATTTCTACTTTTGCACAGGCCTCTTCCCAGGTTTCTCGCTCTGCGGCTTGCTGTGTGGTTTCATCAAGCTCCATAAAACCAGCAGGTAGTGTCCAGTAACCTGCGCGAGGATGAATTGCCCGTTGGCACAGTAAGATCTGGTTTTGGTAAATAGGTAGACAACCTGCAACTATTTTAGGGTTTTGATAATGCACCATGCCACAGTGAGTACAAACGTGTCGCGGTCGATTGTCACCTTGGGGAATTGTTGTTGTTATTTCACCACTGCAGTGGCTGCAATAATTCATAGCCTCAGCTCCTAATATGAGGCTATGAGTATAAACTGCTATTAATGTAAACTGAAAGGAAAGGGATAGATATGAAGCACAAGCGTTATAGCTTAATTTGTTTTAAGTTGCGCTTTTCACTCATACAGATTACATCAGCAGGTGCACAAGTTGGCTTAGCAGTTTTAAGGCGTTCGTTGATTGTTTCAGGGTCATTTAGCGATAATTGAAGCTCTTGCAAAGATTTGTACATGAGTTCTGATACAGCAACGCAAGCAGCCATAGGATTATTTGACTTACGAATTTGCATGTCAACTTGGAACTGTATCCCTCTCAGCCTGCGTTGAGAACTTTTTGGAGCAGACTGGATAGTATTCTCAATTAGTTGATTTCTTAGCTTTTCCAGATCTTCTGGTTTATTCCTTGCCAAGTTCATTAAGTGATCAAAGTCTGGAAGTGTTAATTTCATGTGTTCACCTGAAACATCCAAAAATACTGTTATCTATCCCTAGGTTTTGCCCTAGTCCGTCAGATAATCCGTGCTGGTTAATATTTATACTACTGACGGCGAAACCAACATGATATTGATTAGTTCTCACTCAATATGTGTGCCAGTTCTGACTAAAGGGCCTATAAAATGGTTAGGTATTATAAAAAAGTTGGTAAATCAGTTGGTTAGAAAATAATAGAAATAGGATGGGTTTTATAAGAAATGTGATTTAGTTAACTAAAAAAAGAGCGCACTATAGAACTGTTAATAAGTGCGACAATTAAATAGCTAAATGCGATAACAATACTAAGGCTGATGAAGCTTAATATTAAGGGTACTGATAAGGATTAATGAATAGAATCAATGAAATTTAAGTTGAGTATGAAGAAAACGGTAAGCCTTGTGGATTAAGAAAGAATGTAAACTGGACTAACAACCATGATGACAGATTTACTTGAGCAGCTTAAGTATCAACTAGCAGGGTATAGCCCGCCTTCTAGCCTGGTAAATTTACCTCAAGCGAGTGTTCTTATAGCCATTACCAAGTGCATAGAGTTGCCTGAGTTGATTTTAATTCAGCGTGCTCATCACTTATCTTCTCATAGTGGTGAGGTGGCCTTTCCTGGTGGGAAGCGTGAACCACAGGATACAAACCTTTGGCAAACTGCGCTTCGTGAAAGTCATGAAGAGGTTTGCATTATTCCAGAGTCGGTTGAGTATCTTGGCCAACTTCGATCTATTGTCTCTCGCTTTGGTATTTCAGTAACCCCCTTTGTTGGGTTGATTCCCCCTAAGACACATCTTATACCTTGTCCTGATGAGTTGGAGTGCTGTTTTCGAGTACCACTAGCATTTTTTCTAAAGGAGCAAAACTTAGGCTGGGATCGGCTTAACTACGGGGGACATGACTTTGTACTACCCAGCTATCAGTATCAGGACCATAAAATATGGGGGCTAACAGCAATTGTGCTGGCTGATTTACTGAATACAGTGTTTGAGGCCAACATTGATTTAAACTTACCACACTATAAACGTTTTAGTCTTAATCACTAAGAAAACCATTAATACTCTTTCTTTGATAAGTGAGCATGAATGGGTTGATTTTGAGTTAAATTGTAATAAAGCTTAACTAGTGACTTCGGACATCAGTCAGTCGTGCTCTTTTTATAATATTGTCTTGAATTTGCAGAATTTCGATTCTATGTGAGCCGATTTTAAGGCATACATTGGTTTCAGGAATCACTTCAAGCAATTCAATGATAAGGCCATTAAGTGTTTTTGGTCCTTGGCTTGGGAGTTTCCACGCGAGTGTTCGGTTAATATCTCGGATGGTTGTCAGGCCACCAACAATATATGAGCCGTCTTCTTGAGGGATAATGTCAAGATTACTATCTGGTAGGCCAGTGGTAAACTCGCCTACAATTTCTTCTAATATGTCCTCTAGGGTGGCTAATCCCTGTATATCACCATACTCATCAACGACAAGGCCGATTCGCTCTTTGTCTTGCTGAAAGTTAAACAGTTGTGTATGTAAGGGGGTGTTTTCAGGAATAAATAATACTTCCTTTGACTCTTGAAGCAGCGCATCTTTGCTCGGTTCGGTAAGACTTAAAAAACGTAAGGCATCACGCATGTGCAGCATGCCGACAACATTATTAATGTCACCTTTGTAGACAGGCATACGTGTATGTTGGCTTGTCCGGAGTTGCTGCAGAATAGTTGCTAGGTCATTGCTTAGATCAATTCCAATAATATCCTGACGGGGAATCATGATGTCATTAACGGTGACTTTTTCCAGATCCAAAATACCTAGCAACATACCTTTACGTCGTCGTGGTAGCCTGCCTGCTGACTCATGAACAATAGTTCGCAACTCTTCTGTGGTTAAATGGTCTTCTGGGATATCTGAAGTATCAACACCAAACAAACGCAGTAGTCCGTTACTTATACTATTGATTAACCACACCGCAGGGTAAAGCAGCCACAATAGTGGTTTAAGAATCCAGGATGCAGGAAACGCGATTCGCTCAGGGCTGAGTGCAGCAAGTGTTTTTGGTGTAACCTCTGCAAAAATCAAAATAACCAGCGTCAGAATTGCTGTGGCAATAGCGATGCCCGCTTCCCCCCAAAGCTGAATAGCAATCACTGTTGCAATTGCAGAGGCAAGAATATTGACGAAGTTATTGCCGATGAGAATGACACCAATTAAACGGTCTGGTCGCTCAAGTAGCTCTTGGACTCGTATGGCTGAGCGGTTTTTTTGCTTTACCAAGTGTCTGAGCCGATAGCGATTAAGTGCCATCATACCTGTTTCAGAGCTGGAGAAAAAAGCAGAAAGAAGGATAAGAATAACTAAACAACTCAGTAAAAAACTAAGGGGTACGTCGTCCAAGAAACAATAACCTCATGTAATACAGAACGTGCTTCACCTGTCGTCAGATTAGCCGACGACTGTGGTGAAGTTTATCCAGCTTGTTTGATTAGGTCCAGTAGGAGTTTGCTACCAAAATAAGCGAGTACAAGCAGAGTGAAACCACAAATAGTCCAGCGTATGGCTGTGATACCTCGCCAACCAAGTGCATGCCTTCCCCACAGTAAAATAGCAAATACTAACCAAGCAATAATAGAAAGGCTTGCTTTATGTGACTGAACAAAGTTGTTGTCTAATGCTATAAATCCGCTTAAGAGTGAGCAACTTAACAGGAGCAGTCCTGCCCATAGAAACTCAAATAACAGGCTTTCCATTGTTTGCAGTGGGGGAAATAGCCTGATCATTCCAGTAGGATGGCGATGTTTTAGCCGATAATCCTGATAGGCTAAAAGTAAAGCCTGACAAAATGCAATGGTTAAAATGCTATATGCTAAAACTGAAAATAGCACATGTAAGATCATGCCTGCTGATAAGTTGGTTTTAATGTCTGTTGGTGAAAGATGAAAAGCAGACAGTAGAACAGTTGTTGCAGCAATGGGAAATAAAATGACAAATAAGTTTTCGACAGGCTTGCGCAAACTGCTGAGTAGTACAACATTGATGATTAGCCATGAAATTAAAGAGCCAACGTTGACATAACTTAAATCAATACCTTGTTGAGTATGAAGTACAAAATAAATACTTAACATTTGCAGTATAGATGCACTTAAAGCGATGCCTTGAATAAGAGGCTTACATATGGTGTGGCCCTGAACTAAGGCTCGTCCCTGATAGACAGATCCTGCCGCATAGAGCAATACTGCAATAAGACTTGGCAAAATGATGTTCATATAATCCTGTGCTAACGTGGTTTATCCTATCTGGACAGCTTATGGTACTTAGATTAAACGTAAAAGATCAGTACATATCATAAGCATGATGTCCCAGCATATTATGTTGAGAAAGTAGATGAAAGTATTGTTTAGTGACTTAATTGGATAACACTGATAAATGAAGTTGCCATGAAACTGGACAGCCGCTACAGATAATACGGTATAATCGCTTAAACTTAAGCCTATATTCAGCAGAAAGCATTCAAAACTCCCTCCAGAGTCACTATTGTTGCATATCAGACTGATTTGTCTGTGACATGGCAGGGAGGATTATCGTTTAAGGTAGCCTTCATGTTTGAAAATCTGACCGACCGCTTATCGCAGACTCTAAAGAATGTTACTGGCAAAGCCAAGTTAACAGAAGACAATATTAAAGATACCCTGCGTGAAGTACGCATGGCTTTGCTCGAAGCTGATGTGGCCTTACCTGTAGTTAAGGATTTTGTTGAAAAAATCAAACAGCGGGCGGTTGGGCAAGAGGTCCAGAAGAGCCTCAGTCCTGGGCAGATGTTTGTCAAAATTGTGCAATCTGAACTTATCGAAATTATGGGTTCAGCCTGTGATGAGTTGAACTTATCTGTTCAGCCTCCTGCAGTGGTACTGATGGCTGGTCTGCAAGGGGCAGGTAAAACCACTACCGTTGCAAAACTAGCCAAGCACTTAAGAGAGCGTAAAAAGAAAAAGGTGCTGGTCACTAGTGCTGACATCTACCGTCCTGCCGCCATAAAACAGCTAGAAACACTTGCAGAACAAGTGGCTGTTGAGTTCTTTCCTTCAACTTCGGAGCAAAAGCCTGTAGCAATTGCAGAAGGTGCTATTCAGTTTGCCAGGCAGAAACAGTTTGATGTAGTGATTGTGGATACCGCGGGTCGTCTGCATATTGATGAAAATATGATGGATGAGATTCGTGAATTGCACACAGCTATTAATCCTATAGAGACCTTGTTTGTAGTGGATGCTATGACGGGTCAGGATGCAGCAAACACAGCAAAAGCATTTAATGATGCGTTGCCACTCACTGGGGTTGTATTGACCAAAGCTGACGGTGATGCTCGAGGTGGTGCTGCACTATCTGTTAGACATATTACGGGCAAACCAATCAAATTCTTGGGGGTTGGTGAAAAAATTGAAGCGTTGGAACCTTTTCACCCTGACCGGGTTGCTTCCCGAATTCTGGGGATGGGTGATGTTCTCTCGCTGATTGAAGAGGCAGAACAAAAGCTTGATAAGCAGAAAGCAGATCGTCTTGCGAAAAAGCTGAAGAAAGGTAAAGGGTTTGACCTGGAAGATTTTCGTGATCAGCTCCAGCAAATGAAGAATATGGGTGGTATCAGCAGTATGCTGGATAAGCTACCAGGTATGGGACAAATGCCACAGATGGCTAATCAAAATATTAATGAAAAGCCGCTGATCCAGATGGAGGCGATCATTAATTCTATGACGCCTGCAGAGCGTAGAAATCCTGACCTTATTAATGGCTCACGTAAGCGCCGTATTGCTTCAGGCTCTGGAACACAGATCCAAGATGTTAACCGGCTACTCAAGCAGCATAAGCAAATGCAAAAGATGATGAAAAAAGTGTCAGGAAAGGGTGGCATGACGAAGCTTATGCGTGGCTTATCCTCTATGAAAGGCGGAATGGGGGGCGGTGGTATGCCTCCTGGTGGTGGTCGATTCCCAGGTATGTAACTATTTCTCAAACAGGTAACAATTAAGTCAGCAGCTACTTTAATCGTACATAGCTATGTGGTCTAACCTGTATGAATAAGTTGCTAGCTTAAAAAATTTCTGATTCTATTCCTTTGGTTTAGTTGATGAAAAAACTGCTGATTCATCAGTAGTGAATGGGATAGGAAGAAATAAGTAGAATAGCTCTTCCCATCCCTCTTGATATTCCGTAGAATATGCGCCCTTTCGGGCACTGTGCTCGAATTGGATTGTTGAATCAACCAGTGGTGTTCTACGCCATTGATCTAGGAAGCGAAGTCCAATGGTAACGATTCGTTTAGCCCGTGGCGGTTCTAAGAAACGCCCTTTTTACCATTTAACAGTGACTGACTCTCGTAAGTCTCGCGAAGGTCGGTTTATTGAACGTATTGGTATTTTTAACCCAATTGCTCGTGGTCAAGCAGAGCGTCTAAGGGTTGACCAGGAGCGTGCTAGTTACTGGTTAAGCCAAGGTGCACAGGCTTCTGAGCGTGTAGCTCAATTGCTGAAAGAGGCTGCAAAGGCGTAATCTGGCCATTAAGTGAGGTTTAGGCGGAGTTGTTAGTGAGTCAATCCAGTACATCGTCACCTTCTATCGTAATCGGTAAAGTGACCTCAGTATTTGGTGTTAAAGGTTGGTTAAAGATTTATTCTCATACTGATCCGATCATCAATATTTTGAATTATCCGGAATGGACACTGAAGCTCAAAGGTCAGCAACTTTCTGTTCGTGTTGACCGTGGCCAGAGACAAGGCAAAGGCCTAGTTGCCCACTTTGTAGGCTGTGATGACCGGGAGCAAGCGCATCAGTATTGTGGTGCAGAAATCCTGGTACCTAAGACAGTGTTACCAGAGCTTGGTGAAGGTGAGTTTTACTGGCATCAACTCGAAGGCTTAAATGTAGTCACTGGCCTCAGTGACAGTAGTACTGAGCCACTGTTATTAGGAAAAGTTGATCATTTGTTAAGTACAGGTTCTAACGATGTACTTGTTGTTAAGCCTTGCGAAGGCAGTATTGATCAGCGTGAACGCTTAATTCCATATTTGGAAAAGCAGGTTGTGTGCGGTGTTGACCTCACACAAGGTATAATGCGGATCGATTGGGATCCGGAGTTTTAAAGGTGTGGTTTGGTGTTGTTAGTCTTTTCCCTGAAATGTTTTCTGCTGTTACAGCACATGGCGTTACAGGAAGAGCGGTAAAAAATGGTGGAATAGAAGTTAACTTCTGGAATCCAAGAGATTTTACCCATGATAAACATCAAACTGTGGATGACCGACCATATGGCGGTGGTCCCGGCATGTTGATGAAAGTTCAACCTCTGCGTGATGCTATCCATGCAGCAAAAAGTGCTGCAGGACCTGGCGCTAAAGTCGTTTATCTTTCGCCTCAAGGGCGAAAGCTGGATCAAGATGGTGTTCGCTATTTAGCGGATAGCCAAAAACTGATTTTGGTTGCTGGGCGCTATGAAGGTATTGATGAGCGCATAATTGCTACTGAAGTCGATGAAGAATGGTCGATTGGTGATTATGTGATGAGTGGTGGCGAGTTAGCTGCTATGGTCTTAATTGATACCATTTCACGCTTTGTACCGGGCACCCTAGGTCACAAGGATTCCGCCCTTGAAGACTCATTCAGCAATGGTTTGTTGGACTGTCCACATTATACGCGTCCGGAAGAAATTGCCGGTTTAAGCGTACCTGGTGTGTTATTAAGTGGTAATCATCAGGAAATTAAGCGGTGGCGGTTAAAACAAGCTCTGGGACGTACGTGGTTGCGGCGGCCAGAGTTGTTGAAAGCACAGACATTAACTGTAGAAGAACAGCAGTTATTGGATGACTTTCTTACCGAACATGCTAGACAGCCACAAACATCCAATTAACTAGTAATGGGTTGGAAGTTTGTATCTAGGAGTAGATCATGAGCAAGAATAAAATTATTCAGCAGATCGAAGCTGAACAAATGAATAAAGAGGTCCCTGCGTTTGGGCAAGGTGACACTGTTATTGTTCAGGTTAAAGTAAAAGAGGGAAGCCGTGAGCGTTTACAGGCGTTCGAAGGAGTGGTTATTGCTAAGCGTAACCGTGGCTTGAACTCTTCTTTTACGGTACGTAAGATTTCTAATGGCGTTGGTGTTGAGCGTGTTTTTCAGACCTACAGCCCTATCATTGATAGTGTGTCTGTTAAACGCCGTGGTGATGTACGTAAAGCGAAGCTGTACTACCTACGTCAGCGCTCTGGTAAAGCTGCGCGTATCAAGGAAAAGCTGTCCTAAGTTTCCGCTTAGTGCAACTTGCCAGCAAAAAGCAGCCGATAAGGCTGCTTTTTGTTATCTCTATTCTTTTGCCATAGGGTGATCGCTGTAAAATTAAAGACTAAATGCTCAGGGCTCTTTTTTTCTTTGTGCAGGCTAATTTACTTTCAACTTCTTCCCACAAAGCCATAAAGGCTTGTGCACCTGTTGTATCCTTTGCAAAGGCAGTAACAGGCTCGCGATGAACCCCCATCTTTTCAATATCTGCTGAAAATGGAATGCTTGTTTCTAGTAGGTGAGGATACTGTTTGCGTAGTCTGGTCATTGCATCTTTATGTAATTTTTTTTGTGACTGAACCATTGAGAAGAAAGGAATGAGCTTTTTGTTACGATAGCCATGTGTCGAAAAGAAAGTGGTTAGCTGTTGGAGTGTTCTTTCTGACAAGGTGGTGGGTATTAAGGGAATAAGAATTTTATCAGCTGCATTAAATACATTTTCAGAGAGTAAGCTGATGCTTGGTGGGCAATCAATTAAAATAAGATCATACTCTTTTTTTAGCGTCAAAAGCGTCTTATGTAAGCGTGTGGTTGATTTTTTCATGTAATTTAACATGATGTCGAAATTACGAAAAGATAGCTTTGCAGGCAGGATATCTAAGTAAGGAAAATCAGAAGCTTTGATATTTTTTTGCAATTTTTTCTCTTTACTGAAGAAAAATTTTGTTTTGCATTTCTCAGATGGACGTACTCTAAAATAAAATGAAGAAGCGCCTTGAGGATCTAAATCAAATAATAGTGTTCTATAACCATGAGTTGCCGCTAAATGAGCAAGGTTAACGGATGTGGCTGTTTTTCCTACACCACCTTTAATGCTGTAGCTCGCAAGTATTTTCATGTTTTTCTCCTTCAGCGGTACTAAAAAGATGGCTTATTTGCTGCCTTACATCCTTGTCTATGAATGATGAAAGGTGGTTAGTAACCTTATTTCGTGCTTGTAATTGTTTTTGATAAAGTACTGCGATCACGCCGCCTACAGACAAACAAAGTTGATAAATTTCTTCTGTAGGATGATGCGCTTTTTTGAGCTGATTATGATAGTAGTCTTGAAGAAAAGCTTGCTGAACGCATAAATCGTTAAAGAGACCAAGATGATCCTGTAGTTTTTTTAAAGCATTTACAAGTTTTGTGATTTCATTTTCTGGGAATAAGTCAGCAAAAAATTCCAAAAGATAGCGTAGTTTCTTACACGCTATTCGAATGTCATGGACGTACTCATCTGGGGTCTCAGGTGTTATCCGTTTGCTTTTTTTTCGGATGACATGGTACTGGCGATAAATACGTTCTTTTGCGACCTTAAGAATAGGTTCATTGGCCAAGGGGCCATGACATAAAGAGGCTGAAGATTGAAACTGTGTTTCTAGCTGTTTTATTTTTTTTAGGTAATTACGACTTTTGAGGTGTTTTTTAATTTTGTTTTGTTCAAGTGTTCGTGCTTGTTGAAAATCAGCAAATAAGATATGAAGTCCTGATTGTAAACTGTCAGGTAAAAGCTGAGTAAAGTCAGCCTGGTGATTTAAGTAGACATCAAGGTCTCGAAGTATGTTAGTTTGTTTGCCAAGTTCACCAAAAGAGGTTTTTAATTCATTAAACTTCTCTGTTGTAAATGCGTGTTTTAATAATGTAGTGAGTGAGCGGATTTTTCTGAGGGCAACTCGGTAGTCATGTAAAAACTCGATATCAATGTCATTAACAATGCCTGTTTCATTAAGCCGGGCAAGTGCAAGTAAATGAGATGTGATTTTTGAAATGACTTCGTGAACAGATAAATCTGGCGTAAGGTTAAAGGTAGGTTTTATGGAGTAGTGGCTAGGTTGAATGAGTCCATGAGCTTCCATTTCTCCAAGCAGGGTTTTGCTCGTTTGCTCACACTGATTTTGTGTTAGTAACTGTTGGCAAAAGTGGGCATCTGTTGTATAGCCTTTTAATGGCTGCACAATTAAGGACTTTACTTTATGTCTAGGCTGTGATTGAGATTGAAGTGTGTCGAGTTGAAGTCTTAATCTTGTTTTTCCTTCGCTATCTTTACAGTCCAAAAGTGTTGAAGCAAATTGAACTTCTGCTGTTGGTGTTAGTGCGCGTGCTTTGATAATTTTTTGTACTTTTTGGGCAAAAGTGGATGGAGCTATATTGAGTATTTCGGGGGGGGAAGGTAGCTCAAGAGTATCAAGCGTGTAAAGGTCGTAAGGTGAGCAAAAGTGATCTCGTCGTTGTAAGCTAAGTTGATTTTGAAAGTACCAGCAAACAAAGCCTTTTTTCCAAAGAAGCCATTCAAAGGTATCATAAAAAATGAGCGTTTGGGATGGTAATGCTTGCTGGTAAATTTGATATTTAGTATTGAGTAACTGTTGAAGTTTATTGGCTGAGAATCGTTTGGGCAGATGATAACGTAAAAGTTGTCGCTCCATGATGTTTTTGGGCTCCAATAATGTGAGCACAGGTATAACCGTTTATACCGTTTCTTGTATAGGTATATTGTGCGGTTTACTGTTTAAATGATTTAGCTTTTATTTTGTTGAGGTACTTCCTATTACCCTCAAACTGTGACTTTTTCTTGTGACCAAAAGTTAATAGACGACATCATAAGCGTTGTTCATTTTTTTGTAAACTGAACCTGGTGACGGAAACATTGGGTTAATAATACACTCTGATATGCTGTACATACTGCTTTATTTTCCAGCAACTTTTTTAGAGGGAAAATTATGCGTGAACATGTTTTTAACCACAGGCATGCTTGATGAAATCCATTGACTCTGTTCACCAAATGCTCATTAACGAGTTTATTCAGTTTTTATGGTTAGAACGAGGACTATCAGACAATAGTAGGGCCGCTTATCAAAGTGATCTTACCCATTTTGCTTTTTGGCTTGAACAGCAAAGGCAGTCACTTACCACTGTCAGTCGGGTAATAATTCAGGATTATCTGGCGTTACGAACAGCAGGAGGTATGAGTGCACGTTCTTCTGCTCGGTTGTTATCTTCATTGAGAGCTTTTTTTAAGTTCCTGCTGCTGAATGAAAGAATACAGGATGATCCCGTTCAGGCACTAAAAATGCCAAAACTGGGTAGGAAATTACCTGGAGTATTAAGTGAGGATGAGGTCGAAGTATTATTACAAACACCTGATTTAGGTGAACCTATAGGCTTTCGCGATAAGGTTATGCTGGAATTATTGTATGCGTCTGGACTTCGAGTTTCAGAGCTGGTGGCGTTGGAAATTCCTATGCTATTTATGTCGCTTGGTGCTGTGCGTGTTTTAGGCAAAGGTGGCAAAGAGCGGCTGATACCTTGGGGGGAAGAAGCACACTATTGGTTGGTTCGTTATCTTAATGAAGTTCGGGAGCAACTGTGTAAAGCAGGGCAGTCAAGCATTGTTTTCCCGAGTGTTCGAGGTCAGCGTATGACACGACAGACTTTTTGGCATAGGGTGAAAAAGTATGCCATAGCAGCCAATATTACAGGTGATATATCACCTCATACGCTTCGACATGCGTTTGCAACACACTTATTAAACCATGGTGCTGATTTGAGGGCAGTCCAGTTACTGCTTGGTCATAGTGATTTATCTACAACACAAATTTACACTCATGTCGCCAAATTGCGATTGCAAAAGCTGCATCAAGCATATCATCCAAGAGGGTGATATACTGCGGACTTATGGAGGGAACCAAAATGTGTATTTCCCTCTCTCAGTATGAAATAAACACAAGTAAATCATATGGGGAACCCTATGACGTTGTTTCGTAAGTCTCTGATTGGCTTAACGCTAGTACTGGGTAGCAGCATGGCTGCTGCAGGACAGGACGTAAAAGCAAAAATAACAGCTAATCTTCAAGCCCTTGATAAGAATGTCAAAGTAGAAAAAGTAGAAGAAAGTCCTGTAAAAGGCGTTTATGCGGTGACCCTTGCAGGAAATCAAATCATTTATAGTAATGTTGACGGTAACTATATATTTCGTGGTGACTTACTAAAGCTAGATGGCAAAAAAGTTACTAATTTAACGGCTAAAGAGCGTAATAAAGAAGTAGCCAAATTATTAAAGGACTTCCCTGACGAGAAAATGGTTGTTTTTTCACCTAAAGGTAAGAAAAAAGCACATATTACTGTTTTCACTGATGTTGACTGTGGGTTTTGCCGAAAGCTTCATAAAGAAGTACCTCAGCTGAATGAGATGGGCATTGAAGTTCGTTATATGGCATTTCCTCGAGGTGGTGAGCAATCTCCAGCATTTGCCACAATGCAGTCTGTATGGTGTTCAAAGGATCGCCAGCAAGCAATGACTAAAGCCAAAAATGGCGAGAAAATAACAGCTGACAAGTGTGACAACCCTGTTCTGGAAGAATTTAAACTTGGAGTCCAGCTTGGCGTTAATGGTACTCCAGCTCTGTTCTTGGCTGATGGCACTATGATTCCTGGTTATCGTCCTGCAGACCAGTTAGCAAAGTTGTTAGGTGTTAACAAGTAGATTAGGTCGTGCAGTTGCACACTTATTAGTACGCACTTACTCGTTAGTGTGTTCAAGACTAAATAATAATATTTTTAGTCTCTTCTATTAGATTACCTGGTGTTAGTTCTGTGACTATTCACCAGGGAGCTCTCGTTTTCCTTTTTGACTTCAGCTAAGCTCTAGGAACTGAGCGCTGGTCAGCGTAGAATAATTTCCCTTTTGCTGGTATTGGCAGCAACTTTACTTTTTCTGCGAGATGAGTTTGTGCTGGAATTTACCAAGGCAAGGCATGTTTGAAGCCGTGAACTTGGTTTTATCCTGTATGAAGATTCTATGCTTAATAAATTGACTGGGTGAGTGGGGGTGGAGTTTGAAACCCATAAAGATAGGTATCTGTGGCCTGGGCACTGTAGGTGGCGGTACATTTAATGTTTTGAAGCGTAACCAGGATTTGATTGCACAGCGAGTGGGGAGACCCATTGAGGTAGCACAAATTGCGATGCGGCGTCCTAATCCCTGCTGTGATACCTCAGGTGTTTCAGTGACCGAAGATGTATTTGCAGTAGCTGATAATCCTGAGGTCGATATTTTAGTTGAATTAATTGGTGGCTGTGATACTGCAAAATCATTAGTGTCACGTGCGATTTCATCAGGTAAACATGTTGTAACGGCGAACAAAGCATTAATTGCTGTTCATGGTAATGAGTTATTAACTGAGGCTTCAAAGCAAAAAGTTCAGGTAGCATTTGAAGCGGCTGTTGCGGGTGGGATTCCTGTTATCAAGGCACTTCGAGAGGGTCTTGCCGCTAATAAGGTTCATACTGTAGCTGGTATCATCAATGGTACGGGGAACTTTATTCTTACGGCTATGGAGAAGAAGGGCAGTAGCTTTGCTGATGTGTTAAGTGAAGCGCAAGCACTTGGCTATGCTGAAGCCGATCCTACATTTGATGTTGAAGGGATCGATGCTGCTCATAAACTCACCATCCTTGCCTCGATTGCTTTTGGCATCCCTTTGCAGTTTGAGCAAACCTACACTGAAGGCATCAGTGGTATTACCTCGGAAGATATTCAGTATGCCCATGAGTTGGGCTATCGTATAAAACACTTAGGTATTGCGCGTGCACGAAAAGAAGGCATTGAACTTAGAGTACATCCCACATTAATTCCAGAAAAACGACTGCTTGCTAATGTGGATGGAGTTATGAATGCGGTACTAATTGATACTGATGCAGTTGGTCCCACCTTGTTTTATGGGGCTGGAGCGGGTGCAGAACCAACGGCTTCTGCAGTGATTGCCGATATAATTGATATTGCCCGTGCTATTGAGTTACCCAGTCATATGCCTGCGCTAGGTTACCAGCGGCCAGTGTCTGATGACCTTACTGTTTTACCTATGGATGAAACGGAAACAGCCTTTTATTTAAGGATGAGTGCCGCAGATCATCCTGGGGTAATGACGCAAATTACGCGTATCCTTAGTGAAGAGGGGATTAATATTGAAGCCCTTATTCAGAAAGAAGTACTTGAAGGCGAACAATTTGCAGCCATCATTATGCTGACTCATAAAGTCAAAGAGCGTGCGGTTAACTGTGCTATTAAAGTAATTGAAGCGTTAGATGATGTGAATGGGCAAGTGGTTAAAATACGGATGGATCACTTAGACCATTGTAATAACTAATTAGGAATTCAACTTAACAACAGCGAGTTATAAATAAGGTGAAGTATATTAGCACAAGAGGGCAGGCCCCTGCCCTGGCGTTTGAAGATGTGTTGTTAACTGGGTTAGCGAGTGATGGGGGATTGTATGTCCCAGAATATTGGCCTCAGTTTACACTTGAAGAAATTGCTTCTTGGCGGGGATTATCTTATGCCCAATTAGCTGAGAAAATTATAACTCCGTTTGTTGGCGAAGCTATTCCTCAAAATGATTTGCGCCAAATCCTACAAGACACTTACCAAGCATTTGATCACTCAGCTATTGCACCTCTGACCCAGTTGGATTCTAACCAGTGGGTATTGGAGTTATTTCATGGCCCAACACTGGCGTTCAAAGATTTTGCTTTGCAGTTATTAGGGCGGCTACTGGACTATTTGTTAGCAAGACGTGGTGAAAAAGCCGTTATTGTTGGCGCTACTTCGGGTGATACAGGTTCTGCAGCAATAGAAGGTTGTCGATATAGCGATAATGTGGACATATTTATTTTGCATCCACATCAGCGCGTTTCGGAAGTACAGCGTCGCCAAATGACAACGGTTTTAGCTGAGAATGTGCATAATTTAGCGGTTAAAGGCAATTTTGATGACTGTCAGGCAATGGTAAAAGCCTGTTTCCAACAGCAAGGCTTTCTTCAAGGGAAGGCACGTTTGGTGGCGGTTAACTCAATTAACTGGGCACGGATTATGGCGCAAGTTGTCTATTATTTTTATGCTGCACTGGCTGTAGGTGCTCCACAACGTAGCGTTGCCTTTTCGGTGCCCACTGGAAATTTTGGTGATATTTATGCTGGCTATGTTGCACGTAATATGGGGTTACCCATTAATCAGTTATTAGTGGCTACCAATCGCAATGATATATTGCATCGTTTTATGGTCAATAACCAATACAGTAAAGAAGCTCTGTCACCAACACTTTCACCCAGTATGGATATCATGGTTTCCAGCAATTTCGAGCGCTTGTTGTTTGATATGCATGGTCGTGATGGCGCTGCTATTGATCAGCTTATGTCAAGTTTTCAGCAACAGGGTACCTTAAGCGTTGATCCTTGGCGTTGGGAGTTAACACGACAGTTATTTGATAGTTACAGTGTGAGTGATGAAGAAACCTGTCAAACGATTGGTGATGTCTATCATCGTTGTCAATATAAGCTGGATCCTCACTCAGCGATTGGTGTTCGGGCTGCTATGGCATGTCAACGTGATAAGCAGTTACCAATGGTTGCGTTGGCGACAGCGCATCCAGTTAAGTTTCCAGATGCGGTGGTGCAGGCTGGTTTATCTTCACCAGAGCTACCACCTTTAATGGCAGATCTTTATGAACGGGAAGAGCGCTATATCGTCATTGAAAATGAGTTAAGTGAAGTCCAATCTTATGTAGTAAAGCACGCTCGACCACTTAATTAATTGTTTGATCTCACCCTACCCCGGGATAGCCATTGAGGCTATTTCAGGGGTGCACTGGTCTTAAATTTATCGGCATGCAAAAAAAAATAAATACCCGTCACTACGATGCTCAACAGTTAAAATTTGGTCATGAAGTTCCCCCGTTGTTGCAACGAATTTATGCGGCGCGAGGGGTTTACTCAAATGCAGATTTACCCCGATCTTTACAAGGGCTGATGAGTTTTACTTCATTAAAGGGACTCGACCAGGCAGTAAACATTCTGTGTGAAGCTCTGGAAAAGCAAAGTCGGCTGCTGATTATTGGTGACTTTGATGCGGATGGCGCAACAAGTACAGCGTTAGCAGTATTGTTACTGAAAGCGATGGGGGCAGCAAATGTTAACTATTTGGTACCTAACCGTTTTGCTTATGGTTATGGTTTGTCTCCTGAAATTGTTGAAGAAGCCAAGCAGTATGAGCCTGACCTTATTATTACCGTTGATAATGGTATTTCCAGTATTAGTGGTGTTGCTGCAGCAAAAGCAGCCGGAATCAAGGTACTTGTGACGGATCATCACTTAGCTGGTACAGAACTGCCGATGGCTGATGCAATAGTGAACCCCAATCAGCCAGGCTGTCATTTTACTGGAAAAAATACCGCAGGTGTTGGTGTTATTTATTATGTATTAATGGCACTTCGTTCAGGATTAAGAGCACAGGGCTGGTTTAACGATAATCGGCCAGAGCCTAACCTTGCTCACTATTTAGATATTGTGGCTTTGGGGACAGTGGCTGATGTGGTGCCTTTGGATACTAATAACCGACTGTTGGTGTACCAAGGTTTACGTCGAATGCGAGCTGGAAAAGCTCGTCCAGGTATTATGGCATTACTTGAAGTAGCAGGACGAAAACCTCATCGGCTAACGGCTGCAGACTTGGGTTTTGCGCTTGGCCCTCGTTTAAATGCAGCTGGGCGGTTAGATGATATGTCACTGGGCATTGAGTGTTTATTAACGGAAGACCCTTACTTAGCTCGGGAGATTGCGCTCCAGCTAGATGACTTAAACCGGGATCGTAAACAAATTGAAGCTGACATGCAGCAGCAGGCGTTAGCAGCATTGGATGCAATTAAGCTGGATGACAGCCAAGATCTTCCTGTGGGTGTCTGCTTATATGATGAAAACTGGCATCAGGGGGTTATTGGTATTCTAGCATCGCGAATCAAAGATCGTTTACACCGGCCAGTCATTGCTTTTGCAGCTGCCGATAGTGATGAGGTTAAGGGGTCTGCTCGGTCGATTCCTGGTTTTCATATTCGTGATGCATTGGATGCTATAGCCAGTCAGCACCCAGGGCTGCTGAGTAAGTTTGGTGGACATGCGATGGCTGCTGGGTTGAGTTTACCAGCGGCACATTTACCTGATTTTAAGAAAGCATTTGATGATATTGCTCGGCAGTGGTTATCAGATGAGGAACTAGAAGCAGAGTTGCATACAGATGGTGTACTTCAACCTGCAGAATTCTCGTTGAATACAGCAACCATGTTGAGAGAGGCCGGACCCTGGGGGCAGCATTTTCCTGAGCCAAACTTTTATGGCGAATTTTTGATTATTCAGCAGCGATTAGTGGGTCAAAAGCACTTAAAACTGGTTTTGATGCTGCCTGGTACTGAACATTATATAGATGGCATTGCTTTTAATGTTGACTTGGCATGTTGGCCTAATTTGAATGTACAACAGGTGCGGGTGGTTTATCAGCTTGATTTAAATGAATATAAAGGGCAACAAAATATACAGCTGTTGATTAACTATCTTGAGCCTATTGTAAGCAACTGAACATAACGATACTGATCTGTGATCTTTCGTAGTTTGCGCATTTCCTTCACCATCAGGCTTACGTTAAAATAGTCAGCTTTGTCAAAGTAACATTGGAAGATATGAGTTCGGCATGATCGAAATTAATCCGTTGACACAATCTATTAAGGACTTACAAGCACGTACTGAAGTGCTTAGGGGGTATCTTTGACTATGCTCACAAGCAAGAGCGCTTAGTTGAAGTTGAGCGTGAGCTGGAAGACCCTGAAGTATGGAATGAGCCTGAGCGGGCCCAGCAATTGGGCAAAGAGCGTGCACAGTTAGAAACTGTTGTGAATACTATAGATACACTGACTCAGGGTCTAACTGATGCATCTGATTTATTGACAATGGCAGTAGATGAAGACGATGCAGATACGGTTGCTGAAGTTGAAAAAGAACTTGAAGGGTTAGCATCTCAACTTGAGCTGCTAGAATTTCGTCGCATGTTTGCTGGCCGTATGGATGCTAATAATGCGTTCTTGGATATTCAAGCGGGATCCGGAGGCACTGAGGCTCAGGATTGGGCCAATATGTTACTTAGAATGTATTTGCGCTGGGGTGAACGTAAAGGCTTTAAAACCGAGCTTGTTGAGGTATCTGCTGGTGATGTAGCGGGTATTAAGAGTGCAACGATTCAATTTTCAGGTGAATATGCCTTTGGTTGGTTGAGAACAGAGACGGGTGTTCACCGGTTAGTGCGAAAATCACCCTTTGACTCTGGTAACAGAAGACACACCTCATTTGCTTCTATATTTGTCTCGCCAGAAATTGATGACGATATTGAAATTGAAGTAAATCCTGCAGATTTACGAATTGATACTTACCGCTCAAGTGGGGCTGGTGGTCAGCATGTTAACACGACTGACTCAGCCATTCGTATTACCCATATGCCCTCTGGAATAGTTGTTCAGTGCCAAAATCAGCGTTCGCAGCACCAGAACAAAGATAAAGCCATGCAGCAGCTTAAAGCAAAATTATATGAGCTGGAGATGCAGAAGCGGAGCGCTGAGCAACAAGCATTGGAAGATAGTAAGTCTGATATTGGTTGGGGTAGCCAGATACGTTCTTATGTACTGGATTCATCACGTATTAAAGACTTACGGACGAGCGTTGAAACCTCTAACTGTAATGCTGTGTTAGATGGTGATATTGATAGGTTTATTGAAGCGAGTTTAAAGCAGGGGTTATAACGTATATTTTGTCCGTGTACTCACTACTCGAAAAAGTTCTCTAAGTGAAGGCGATAGAGAATGCTGTATAGTTGAGTTCGGTAGGGCAAATACGCTAGTTGTTTATCCTAAGTGAGATTGACTGGGTACAGTTACTTGGTATTTATCTTGTTTGAGGTAAGCTGTAATAGGCGAGATGAAAATGGGTCTCGCTTATTTTGTTTAGGTCGTTAACTTTTTGAGGGGTTATTTCCCCCCTATAGTGCATACAGGAATCACTCATGGCTGATGATACGCAATCCGATGTAACAGTATCAGATGAAAATAAACTCATTGCTCAGCGTCGAGAAAAATTGGCTGAAATACGAAAACAACGCAATGCGTTTCCCAACACTTTTCGTCGTGACAGTTTTGCTGGTGATTTACAGAAAAAGTATAAGGACCTAGATAAACAGACCTTAGCAGAACAGAGTATTACGGTTAAAGTCTCTGGTCGGGTTATGCTTAACCGTGGCGCGTTTATTGTGATTCAAGATGTCAGTGACAGAATCCAACTTTATGTCAACCGTAAAGCGTTGGCCAAAGAGCAGCTTGATGAAATAAAAGGCTGGGATTTAGGGGATATTGTTGGCGTAGAGGGAACACTACAGCGTTCAGGTAAAGGCGATTTGTATGTTGATATGCAACAAGCATTGCTGCTAACGAAAGCATTGCGCCCATTACCTGATAAGCATAAAGGTTTGGAAGATAAAGAAATTCGTTATCGTCAGCGCTACGTAGACTTGATTGTTAATGACGAGTCACGTGAAGTGTTTAAGATACGGTCTCAGGTTATCGATTGTATCCGCAACTACTTACAGGAAAGATACTACTTGGAAGTAGAAACGCCTATGTTACAAGTTATTCCTGGTGGTGCTACTGCAAGGCCTTTTATCACTCACCATAATGCGTTAGATATTGATATGTATTTACGCATTGCACCAGAGCTTTATTTGAAGCGCTTAGTTGTGGGTGGTATTGAGCGGGTTTTTGAAATTAATCGTAATTTCCGTAATGAAGGTTTATCAACGCGTCATAATCCTGAGTTCACTATGCTTGAGTTTTACCAAGCCTATGCGGACTATAATGATTTAATGGATTTAACAGAAGACATGTTGCGTGAAGTTACACAGCAAGTGCTGGGTAATACTACTGTGCAGTATCAAGGCGAAGAATATGACTTTAGCAAGCCATTTCAACGCATGACTGTAGTAGAAGCGGTTCTTCACTTTAATAAAAATATTTCTGAGGCTGATTTAGCAGATCGAGAGTCTGCAAAACAAGTTGCTGAAAAATTGGGTATTGAAGTTAAAGAAAATTATGGGCTTGGTAAAATTCAGCTTGAAATTTTTGAGAAGACAGCTGAACATCGTTTGCAACAGCCTACATTTATTACTGAGTATCCTACAGAAGTTTCACCATTGGCGAGACGAAATGATAATAACCCTTTTGTGACGGATCGTTTTGAGTTTTTTGTCGGTGGTCGTGAAATTGCTAATGGATTTTCTGAGTTAAATGACCCTGAAGATCAAGCTGAAAGGTTCTTAGCACAAGTTGCAGAGAAAGAAGCGGGTGATGATGAAGCAATGTTCTATGATGAAGACTATATTCGTGCACTAGAATATGGATTACCACCTACCGCAGGAGAAGGTATTGGTATAGACCGTCTTGTCATGTTGTTTACAGATTCGCCATCTATTCGCGATGTACTACTTTTTCCGCACATGCGTCCAGAATGTCACAAGTAAAATGTGAACTGTGCACCCTTTTTAAGGGTGCCTCCCCCTCCTAAGTGTTTTTTTATCACGTTAAAATCTGTCCTTGTTCCCATCTTGTTAATGATTGATTAAAAATCATTCATATACTTCTTACCTGTGTGAAAAAGCATGACTTAATGCAATAGTGACTATTTTTTTGAGGAACGTTGAGTCACTTTTAGGTAATATGTAGCTGTTAATAACTTAAAACAGAAAAAACCGATACCAACAAAACTGCAGTGGTTGAGATGAAAACAATGAGTTTATCTTCTAGGGAAACCCCTAGCACTATCGTCTATCAAGGACGGAAAACACGGAGAAATGGCAGCGAACAACGCCGTCGTTTAATTCTTGAAGCATCATTACGACTGGTTATTCGAGAAGGTGTCAGAGGAGTACGACATCGTGCGGTTGCTAAAGAAGCTGATGTCCCGCTTTCTGCAACCACCTATTATTTTAAGGATATAAATGACCTTATCGCAGATACCTTTACGTATTTTGTTGATGTTGGAGCAGAATCGATGCGCCGTTTTTGGAATGGTGCTGAAGAAGTTTTATTTGCCCAATTAAACAATGAGCCAAACTCAGGTGAGAACTTACGTGTTATTCAAATGCGTTTAGTTGACCTGGGTGTTCAATATTTGATGCAGCAAATTGAGCAACACCGTGACTATCTTTTAGCGGAGCAGGCTTTTCAGTTTGAGTCGCTAAGAGACGGGCGCTTGAGTCAGTTGGCTCGATTGCATCAGGAAAATATGTTGGTTGATTTAACGCGCTTTTTTAAAGCAATAAAAACATCCGACCCTGAAACAGATGCATACCTGACTTTAGCTGTTATTTTACGTTTAGAGTATGATGCATTATTGGGTTATCCTGAAACCATCACACAAGAACAGATTAAGCACAAACTTACTCGTCATTTACAGCTTATTTTACAACTACCAGATAAAACAGAAAGCTAGCTGTAAAAGCTGTTTTTAACTCAAGCGATACTGCAATGTAGTGTCGCTTTTTTTATGTTTGTTTCTATCTCTTTTAAAATAAAAACTATTTCGTTTCATTTTTTTCTATATAACTTACCAAATCTTCGTGCGCTATATTTTGTATAGACATTTTTTGTGGGCTTATTGATCACGCTTAAACAAAGTAAGTGTATTATATTAAACTCAAAAAAATGTTGTTAAGTAAGCTGCAATTATAGTTTTATCTCCTCCTCTATTTAATTTTCCTTTGGATGCTTCAAGTTAAATGTTTTTTTCTGTTCGTCATACTGTAGTAATATCAGGGATGATAATGAGCATTTCAGGGTAATGATTTCATATATAGAGGATAGCCAGATGCACTGTCACGAGGTTGATTACGAAATTATTGGCCATGATTTACAAATGGTGGAGATAGAGTTAGATCCTGGTGAAACGGTTATTGCAGAAGCCGGTGCCATGAATTACATGGAGCAGGACATTGAGTTTGAAACCAAGATGGGGGATGGCTCAAGTGCAAACCAAGGAATGATTGGTAAATTATTTGGGGCTGGTAAGCGGATGTTGACAGGTGAGTCACTGTTTATGACGCACTTTAGCAATCAAGGTGTTGAGAAACGGCGTGTGGCATTTGCTGCTCCGTATCCAGGGGCTATTATTCCTGTGGATATGAACTCAATTGGTGGGCGCTTATTGTGTCAAAAAGATGCTTTTTTAGCAGCCGCCTTAGGTACTAAGCTAAGTGTTGCATTTAATAAACGCTTGGGTGCAGGTTTTTTTGGTGGAGAAGGGTTTATTTTACAGCGCTTGGAAGGTGATGGTATGGCCTTTATTCACGCGGGTGGGGCAGTTATCCGTAAGGAACTCAACAATGAAACACTGCGTGTTGATACAGGCTGTTTAGCCGCTTTTTCTGAAGGTATTGACTATGACATTCAGTTAAGCGGTGGTTTAAAAAGTATGCTGTTTGGTGGGGAAGGCATTGTGTTAGCCACGTTATCTGGAACAGGCAGTGTGTGGTTACAAAGTTTACCTTTTTCTCGGTTAGCTGATCGTATTCTGGCGCATGCACCTGCTCGCGGTGGTAGCGATATGGGTGAAAGTTAATGTGCTAAAGATTAGTTATTAAATTTGTTATAAGTTAGTTTTTATTGGGTTTAGGGGATGCTTACAGTAATGATGTGAATTGTTCTGTAAGTATAATTATAAATAAACGTTGTAAAGAAAAAGCAGTATCGAGAGGTGGGTGTTTGTGAAAATAAATCATTCCTGGCAGTTAATAGGTGTAGCTCTTATAACCCTTATTATTACTATCGTAACTTTAGAAAAGAATGGTTATTTACGGCATTCATCTGAAGCAGATTCTATTTATTTGTCTGAGTTTAACTTGATCAAGCAGTTACCTGGAGAATCTGAGACCAAGCTATCTCATATTCCCGCAGATTATACAGCACAATGTGTACAAGGTGTGTTGTTATTACGCCATAAAAAACAAAAGGATAATGTGGGGGTTTTGGTTGATAAAAAACAGCGGGCCGTGCGTTGTTAGTTACACTTGAGAAAAATGAGGACTCAATATTTTCCAAATGCACTGCGGGGTGGAGGAATCAGAATGCCTTTTGCATTTCCACCCAGCATATCAACTAGTTGAGTGGTCTCTGCATAAATTGTTGCATAAATGCGCATGGGATCGGCATGGCGCCAGTATTGAAAAGGAGATTTTTGAAAACTTGCTAGAGAGGATAACTCTGGTGTAGGTTTAGTCCTTGGATTTTGATATAGAAATAGGTAGCGTGCAATCAGGGTATGATCAATCAGGTTATACTTTTTACTGGCAGAAAAAGCCCAGAAATCCTTAGTCTTAATGACATTGTTGAAAGAGTTCGGTAACTGCCAGGAATCAATCAACTTGGTACCAAGCACTCGGTTCAGCTGGTTACAAAGAACACGAACATTTTGAGGAACACTCACAACGTCTGGATAGTCATCTAACTGTGTAACTAAAAACAGACTACCTACATCTTGTAGTAATGAGCTGAGTAACGCTTTGTCTGTATCAATAGTACCTACATGTTTCGCTAGTATGGAGCTAAGGGCCGCAAAAACCAGGCTGTGCTGCCATATTTCACCTTGATATTTACGAGCCATATATGTCTGGCAAGTGAATAAATTTTTGAGCACATAGGTTAAAATGACATTGCTGGTGGCTTTAATACCAATGCGGACAATGGCTCCCTTTAAATCATAAGGAGGGAGTGGCTGTCGATAGAGAGGTGAGTCTGCCAGCTTTTCCAGGTGCTTACTAAGGCCTTTATCTTGCTCAATAAGTAAAACAATTTCATTTAAATGTACACTACTTTTGGCGGCTAACTGCCTAACCGTAAGGGTATGTGAGGGTAGTTGTGGAAAGTCAAAAGGTGAATCAATTAACTTTTCAGTTAAAGCTTGTTCAATAATATCCAGTGAAGCCATACAAACGTTACAGCCTTATTTGTTTTCAGCGAAGATAGTCATAGAAAAAGACGACAACTTACGCTGGCTTTCTTGTGTACTTCAGCCTTGAAACTTATTATTGAGTTTTCATTAAGTTAGTATTGGTAATGAAGCCTAAAGAACTTTCATCCTATTGAGTCCATTACTTCATTACTTTTTGATTATAAACGTATAATAGCAGCTTTGTTGATTCGGTAGAGGTGATTGATGACGGAAGTAAAACTGGAACCGTCCTGGAAGAAAGTACTAGGTGGAGAGTTTAACAAAGCGTATATGCAACAGCTTAAAGCCTTTTTAGTTGCGGAAAAGCAAGCAGGTAAAGTTCTTTTTCCAAAAGGCAGTGAATATTTTCAAGCGTTTTCGCTGACACCATTTGATGATGTCAAAGTCGTTATTTTGGGGCAAGATCCTTATCACGGCCCAGATCAAGCTCATGGACTATGCTTTTCTGTCAGACCCAAGGTAAAGATCCCACCCTCACTGATCAATATTTATAAAGAACTGAAGGAAGATCTAGGTGTTACTCCGCCTCAACATGGCTGTTTGGAAGGGTGGGCAAAGCAAGGTGTATTGTTGCTGAATAGCGTGTTAACGGTGGAGCAAGGACGGGCAGCTGCTCATCAGGGGCGCGGTTGGGAACAGTTTACTGACCATGCGATTAGTGCGCTTAACCAGTCTCGAGAAGGTATCGTGTTTATGCTCTGGGGAGCTTATGCTCAAAAGAAAGGAAGCTTTATTGATACATCCAAACATTTAGTGTTGAAATCCGTTCACCCATCCCCTTTATCTGCACATCGAGGCTTTTTAGGGGGTAGACATTTTTCTCAAGCCAATCAGTATTTGCAGCAACAAGGTAAGACACCGGTTGACTGGCAGTTACCTATTCATATGGAACAGATGGTTTACGCTCAGGCTTAGTTTGCTCTTGTTGAAGAGATTGTCGCTGTAAGTGGCGGTATTGGCTGGGGGCTATTCCTGTGAGCTTTTTAAACAGCCGGGAAAAGTAATAAACATCGTTAAAGCCAACATGTTGAGCTACAGCGGCAATGGGCTTGTCACTTACATCTAATAGGTAGCATGCTCGCTGAATTTTTAACTGATTGAAGTAGTGTAAGGGGGCGTATCCCGTTAAAGCTTTAAATTGTCGACTAAAGTGAGAGGGTGATAAATTAGCTTGTTGTGCTAGTTCTCTCAAGGTTAGGCCTTGGTGAATTTTACTTTCCATGTATAGCTGTAGTGTGGCGAGGTTGAACCCTGTAGAACTATTCGGCTTTGCTAGTAGAATGGGGAGGTAAGTGAGTAACTGTTGTAAAAGTTTAGTGCCATAGATATATCGTTGCCATTGTTGTCCACTATCCTGGATGCTTAAAAGCTGATCAAACTGTGCCAGTAAATAACTGGACAGGCCACAAGGCTTACAATATTGATGAAAGGTAGAGTGGGTGGATATCAGAGTGGATTGGAGATAGTCCATAAAAACGTCACTTTTTTTCCCTTCAAAGTGAACCCAGAAGATACTCCAAGGGTTCTTTTTATCGGCACCATATGCATGAGGAATACTTCGAGGTAATAGTAAAACATCACCAGTCCTCACTTGGACAATGTGTCGGTTAATGCTTAGCCAACCACAGCCTTGATGACAATAGATAAGTAGATGATCTACGGGTGAGGCTCTTTCCATTTGATGGCAGCTGGCTGAAGGGTAGTAACCATAACCTAATGGAAAACAATCTTCACTCAGGGGGTGAGTACTGAGCTGTTTAATGATGGCATCAGGAATGATCCATCGAATACTGGTTTGGTTGAGTGGCCAGTTTGAGGTTAAGGCATAGCTTACTATAGACACGGTAGTTAAAAAGTCCATTCACATAATAAAATCATCCATCCTTACTGTAACAATTGCATGATACAACTGACCATCTTTATCAGCGCTTTTTCAGGGTACTCTGTAGTCTCTGAGTATCAACACTAACAATAATTAATGAATAAAGGTGTTGTCATGCCTTCAGTTAACCTACCTCTTTTTATTAATAATGAACTGGTAGCCAGTCAGTCAGATCAGCTGATTCCTGTTATCAATCCTGCTACACAAGAAATTTTAACTCAGGCACCAGAAGCCACTGACGCTGAAATGGAGCAAGCGATTAATGCAGCACAAAGCGCCTTTTATCAGTGGCGGGATGTTCCTCCATCTGAGCGTGCTCGTTTGATGATGGTTTTTCAGCAACTTTTGAAGAGTCATCACGATGAACTTGCAGAGTTACTCAGTCAAGAAACAGGTAAAACATTTGCTGATGCAAAAGGTGATGTTTGGCGTGGTATCGAGGTTGTTGAGCAGGCCTGTAACATCCCTTCGTTGTTGATGGGGGAAACAGCTGAAAACGTTGCGGGTGGCATTGATACTTATAGTTATATTCAACCGCTTGGTGTATGTGCAGGTATTACACCCTTCAACTTTCCTGCGATGATTCCACTGTGGATGTTTCCGATGGCGATTGCTTGTGGTAATGCTTTTGTGCTCAAACCCTCTGAGCAAGACCCAATGACCCCAATGCGAATAGCAGAATTATTTGCCGAGGCTGGATTTCCACCTGGGTTACTACAAGTTGTCCATGGTCGTAAAGCACAGGTAGACCATTTATTACATCACCCGTTGATTAAAACCATTTCCTTTGTCGGGTCGGTGCCTGTTGCTCAGTATATTTATCGGACAGGAACCTCTCATTTAAAAAGGGTTCAAGCCTTTGCGGGCGCTAAAAATCATATGGTAGTGATGCCTGATGCTGATAAAGCCCAAGTGATCAGTAACTTGGTTGGATCTTCTGTGGGGGCGGCAGGTCAGCGTTGTATGGCTATCAGCGTGGCAGTGTTTGTGGGTGAGAGTGCGCGCTGGATTGAAGACCTGCAAAAAGAGATGGCAAAAGTGAAGCCAGGGATCTGGAATGATGAGTCCGCAGGATTTGGGCCACTTATATCACCCCAAGCAAAAGAGCGTGTATTAGGGCTGATTGCACAAGGAAAAAATGAGGGTGCACAGTGTCTGTTGGATGGTAGTGAGTGTCGTGTGACAGACTATCCTGATGGTAATTGGATTGGGCCTACTCTCTTTAGTGGTGTGAAACCAGATATGACCATTTACCGAGAAGAAATATTTGGCCCAGTTTTGCTTTGTATGCAGGTTAAATCTCTGGATGATGCTATTCAGCTTATTAACGAAAACCCGTATGGTAATGGCACATCAATTTTTACATCTTCAGGTTTATCTGCACGACACTTTCAGCATTATATTGAAGTAGGGCAGGTGGGTATTAATGTGCCTATTCCTGTGCCACTGCCGTTCTTTTCTTTTACAGGCTGGAAACAGTCATTTTATGGTGATCAACACGCTTATGGTAAACAAGCAGTACGCTTTTATACTGAGACAAAAACCATTACAGCACGCTGGTTTGACCCAGGGATGTCAGCGACACCTAATATGACGATTCAGATGCGTTAGTTAATTACTCGTTGTAATACATCCATTGTTAAGGGTATCTCTAAAAATCATTTTTTTTAGAGGTGCCCTTAAGCGTTATCAATTAAGGAGATACCCAATGGATTTTGAGTTGAACGAAGAACAACATGCATTCCAGCGAACAGCACAAGCTTTCGCTGAGGGAGAGTTTGCTCCTCATGCCGCAATGTGGGATGAGAAGCAGCATTTTCCTGTAGATGTCATTAAGCGAGCGGGTGAGCTTGGTTTTTGTGGCATTTACTGTACAGAAGAAGAAGGTGGATTGGGCCTGTCGCGACTAGATGCTTCTATTATTTTTGAGCAATTAGCCCAAGGATGCACATCTACAACGGCTTATCTCACCATACATAATATGGTGACATGGATGATAAGTCTTTATGGTCAGGAAGCTGTCCGTAAAGAGTGGTGCCCTTTTTTGGTGACAGGTGAAAAGCTTGGCTCCTATTGCTTGACTGAACCCAATGCAGGGTCTGATGCAGCATCACTGAAAACCACAGCCGTTAAAAAGGGTGATCACTATGTTATCAATGGTAGTAAAGTGTTTATTTCTGGTGCTGGTGCGACTGATGTCCTAGTGGTTATGGCGCGGACAGGGGGAGAAGGCGCGAAAGGTATTTCCAGCTTTTTGGTTCCTGCCGATAGCCAGGGAATTACCTATGGACGGAAAGAAAGCAAGATGGGGTGGAACAGCCAACCAACCCGCAGTATTACCTTTAGTGATGTCAATATTCCTGCTCAATACCTTCTTGGTGAAGAAGGGCAAGGCTTTAAAATTGCGATGCAAGGCTTGGATGGCGGACGTGTGAATATTGCTACCTGTTCAGTAGGTGTTGCACAAGCGGCATTAAGAGACGCACAGTGTTATATGCATGAGCGCACCCAGTTTGGTAAGTCTCTGGCTCAGTTTCAAGCCTTACAGTTCAAATTAGCTGATATGGCGACACGGCTTGTGGCATCACAGCAAATGGTTCGCTTAGCGGCCAGTCGTTTAGATAAAAAAGCGAAAGATGCCACGCTTTATTGTGCAATGGCGAAGCAGTTTGCTACTGATGAGTGCTTTGTTATTTGTAATGATGCCTTACAACTGCATGGTGGTTATGGTTATATTCGAGAATATCCTCTAGAACGATATGTTAGGGATGCTCGGGTTCATCAAATTTTAGAAGGCACCAATGAAATTATGCGTGTCATTATTTCACGTCGATTGTTGCATGATGATGTGCATAATTTATTTGGTTAGCCATTTTGGATATTTAGCAAACAGTTTTTGGCAGTTTTTATTTTGAGTAAAAGAGGTTGATGATCAGCAATGAAGTTAGCAAAACTATTGAGCTTGGTTGATTCTGACAAGCTTAAACTGGAACAGCATGAGCATACCTTACTCGTCAGATTGAGTAATCCTCCTGCGCATATTTGGGATCAGGAAAATCTGTCAGCACTACAGCGACTTATGCACGCTTTAAACAAAGTTGATTCTATTTATGCTGTTGTGATTACCGGAGAAGGAGAGAAATTTTTTTCTGCTGGTGCTGATTTAAAACTATTTGCCGATGGAAATACGGCAAGAGCCCAGGAAATGGCTAGTTTATTTGGCCGAGCATTTGAAACGCTGGCAAGTTATCGAGGAGTAACGATTGCTGCCATTAATGGCTATGCCATGGGCGGTGGGCTTGAGTGTACTTTAGCCTGTGATATTCGTATCGCAGAGGAGCATGCAGTGCTTGCGTTACCTGAGGCCAGTGTTGGTTTACTCCCTTGTGCAGGCGGCACCCAACGTTTGCCTTGGCTCGTCGGAGAAGGTTGGGCCAAGCGAATTATTTTATGTGGCGAGCGTCTTTCGGCTGAACAGGCATTGAAAATTGGCTTAGTTGAACAAGTTGTTAAACGCGGAGAGGTTGTTGCAACGGCGCTAAAACTTGCAGCCCAAGTTGCGCAGCAAAGTCCTTGCAGTGTTAAAGCCTGTAAGGAGCTTATTTCTGCAGCACAACATCAGCCATTTCATACTGTATTGCCTATGGAGCGTGAAGCCTTTTTAGAATTATTTGCCACAGCAGATCAAACAGAAGGAGTAAATGCCTTTTTAGAAAAGCGCCCAGCGGTCTGGCAAAACAAGTAAATAACTATCTACAGCGAGGTTGTTGCAAACGCTCAGGAGTTTTGCGACACCCTCCAGCAGTGGAGGGAATGCTATGAAAAATATCTGTGCTTCTCTCTATGATATTGCTGTGGGGAATTAAATAAGATTGTGAAGATGAGAATGATATGAGTGATGCCATTGTTGTGAGTTGTCTTCCTTGTGAGGGGGGGCTACAAATTGGAGTATTAACTCTTAACCGGCCGTCCAGTTTAAATGCTATTAATCAGTCAATGATCGACTGCCTCTATGAGCAGCTCCTGGCTTGGAAGCAAGATGAGCGTGTAGTTTGCATTATGCTTAAAGGTGAGGGAGATAAAGCTTTTTGTGCGGGTGGTGATGTACGACAGTTGTTTACGGCATTAAGGAAAGATGTTAAGGCTGGGCAGCAGGAAGCCGAACAATTTTTTTCTCATGAGTACCGCTTAGACTACTTAATTCATACTTATCCAAAACCGATTGTGGTATGGGGGCATGGTATTGTAATGGGCGGTGGTCTTGGTCTCATGGTCGGAGGGAGTCATCGTGTAGTGACGGAAACTACTCGGATGGCTATGCCAGAGATGGCGATTGGACTTTATCCTGATGTTGGTGGTTCTTGGTTTCTCAATAGAATGCCTGAAAAAACAGGTTTATTCTGTGGTTTAACAGGCTGTGCTTTGAATGCAGGCGATGCACTTTATGCTGGTTTAGCTGACCGATTTTTGCAGCACAGTATGCTACAAGAAGTATTGGATGCAATGCGCCTGTCAACCTGGCAAAAAGAGTCCGAAGCTAATCATGCTATTGTCAGTAAAATTCTGCGACGTTTTGCTAAAGCAGCAGAACCTTTAATACCAGAAAGTAATTTGCAACAGCATAAGCAACAGATTCAACGGCTAATGGATCATGATACGTTAGCTGAGATTTATCATGATTGGCTTCATTACGACACAACAGATCACTGGTTGGAAAAAGCAATAAAAGGCTTTTTGCAAGGATGTCCAACAACGGCCTATTTAGTGTGGGAACAAATTAAACGAGGACGACACTTGTCGTTATCAGAAGTTTTTCAGATGGAGCTAACACTATCGGTTCAGTGTTGTTTACATGGTGATTTGGTGGAGGGCGTTAGATCAAGACTAGTGGATAAAGATAATAATCCGAAGTGGCGTTATGCTTCAGTGTTGGATATACCAAAAGAATGGGTAGAGACACACTTTGAGTCTTTATGGCCAGCAGATCAACATCCCCTTTCATCTCTGGTTTAAATTGTAGTGTAAAAAAACAAATAATTAATTTAACCCATGACTATGAGTTAGCTGTTAGGACTTACGGCTCAAATTTTAAAAAATAAAAGTAAACTGCTTTATGGATATGAAGGGCAGCATTAACTCACTAATAAAAACAAGAGGAAAATAAAAAATGGATATTGGTTTTATTGGACTGGGGCAAATGGGCTGCCCAATGGCCAAAAACCTTTTAACAGCAGGCCATCGACTTCGTGTCTATGATTTAATTCCAAATGCGGTAGATATACTGGTTAAAGACGGTGCGGTGGCTGCTCACAGTGCGCATGCGGCTGTAGAAAATGCCGACGTTGTTATCAGTATGTTGCCAGCAGGCGAGCATGTAAAACAGCTGTATCTTGAGAACAAACTACTGGATAGTATTAATACTTCAACCTTAGTCATTGATTCCAGTACGATTGATCCAGATAGTGCGCGATTTGTTGCCGCTGAGGCGAAAAAGAAAGGTATCAAAATGCTTGATGCACCTGTTTCTGGAGGTACGGCAGGTGCACAAGCGGGTACACTCACCTTTATTGTTGGTGGAGATGCAGAAGCGGTGACCATAGCCAAACCCGTATTACAGGCTATGGGGAAAAATATTTTTCATGCGGGTGCCAGTGGTGCTGGCCAAGTCGCGAAAATATGCAATAACATGCTGCTTGCTATAACTATGGCAGGAACTGCGGAGGCATTGCAACTTGGTGTTGAGCAAGGGTTAGATCCACAAGTGTTAGCCGATATTATGAATAACAGTTCTGGTGGTAACTGGGTATTGCAACGTTATAACCCATATCCTGGGGTAATGCCTGAAGCTCCTGCCAGCCATGATTACCAAGGTGGATTTAGGGTTGAGTTAATGCTTAAAGATCTTGGTTTGGCTGAGCATATGGCACTATCACAGGCAAGCCGGACACCAATGGGAGCTTTGGCACGGAACCTTTACAGCATTCACGCTGCACAAGGCAGTCATGCTCATGACTTTTCTAGCATAATGCAGTTGTATCAACGACATATGGATGAGTAGCTTGGCTAACGTTAAGACACTAAGACTCCGAGGGGAAAGACCCTCGGGGCTTGGTTTGCGTAAATTTTCCTTTCAACAATTAACCAATGTTATTACTTTAACATTGGCTTAGCCTATTCTGTCAGTATAATGGCGTACATACCCGTTTTCTTGGGGGTAAAATTTCTTATGCTTTTTCCATAAAATCCAATTATAAAAATATTAGCTGTCAACAACGGTTACGCCATGAAGCGCCTATTTGCAATTTGGTTTTGTTTTATCTCGCTATGGACCTCCTATGTCTGGTCTGAAGAAGAGAATACTTCTTCAGCGTTACCACCTCCTGTTAAGCAAGTTATCGTTGCCTATGCCACGGGACAGGAACCCTTTCAGTTTAGTGATGATGAAGGAAAAGCAGCTGGGTTTTTAATTGATCTTTGGAGTGAGTGGAGTAAACAAACAGGCATTAAGGTCAAGTTTCTAGGTGCACCAGAGCAAGTTGCTGTAACCATGGTCAATCGCGGCCATGCGGATGTGTTGGCGGGGGTGTATCGTCGGGATGAATATAAAGGGCTTAAATACAGCACGGCATTGGCCAAAAGTGGCGTTTACTTTTTTTATCATAAAAGTTTATTGGATATAAAAAAGTTAGATGATTTAGCTGGGTTTAAAATCGGTGTGATTCGTGGGGAAGAGGCTGAACATTATATTGAGGAGCATGTTCCAAATGCGTCAGTGGTAACCTATAACAGTTATCGACAACTATTGGATGCAGCTACCCGTGGGGATATTAGGGTATTTGTGGGCGAAGGCCCTCTACTTCGATATTTGATGGCCGCACGAGGTGCATTGCAGGAATTTAATTACCAGTCTGAGCAGCCGCTATTTCAACGTACGCTTTATGCTGCCGTTAATAATAGACAGCCTACGCTGGATGAAGTTATTCGCAGTGGTATGCAAAAAATAAGTCTGGTTGACCGTAAACTGTTAGAAGGGAAATGGTTAGAGCAAACCCGAGCCTACTCCAGTGATGCATTGATTATTGCAATTGATTCCGACTTTCCTCCACTATCATTTATTAATTCCAAAGGCCGGCCAGCGGGATTTTTTGTCGATTTTTGGCGGCTTTGGTCTGAAAAAACAAAGAAGCAAGTGCGTTTCAGGGCCAGTGAGTGGCACGATACGTTGGAAGCTATTAAGGATGGTGAAGCGGACATTCACTCTGGTGTATCCGAAACGCCCATGCGTAAAGAATGGATGGACTTTTCGCAACCTTTCTATGAAATGAGTTCGGCATTATTTTATGCTACGGATTCTATTCCAGTACAAAGCTTTGATGATCTGACGGGATCTCGTATTGGTGTTGTGAAAGGAACATCTCAATATTTGTATGTGTTGGAAAATATCAGAGAATCTTATTTAACTGAATATGACAATAATGAAGAGTTAATACGCGCTCTGTTAGATGGAGAAATTCGTGCTTTTATAGCTGAGCCAATATCAATCAATATTTTATTGAACCGACTTGGGCTATTAGGTGAAGTTAAGCAGTGGGGGAAAAATTTATATAAAGAAAAATTTCATGCAGGAGTACTAACAGGGCGAAAAGACTTGCTGAAATTAATCAATAATGGACTTAGCTTAATTAATCACCAGGAACGAGTTGAGTTGGAATCGCGTTGGTTAGTTGACCCCAAGTTGCGGTATTTTTCTGATGAAGCGTCTCCCCTTGAATTATCGGAGGACGAAAAAGAATGGTTACACAATCATCCGGTGATTACATTTACAGGAGACCCTGGGTACCCCCCCTTTGAAACGGTAGATGAAAATGGTGAGTACCAAGGCGTAGCAGCTGACTATATCAAAATGCTCGAAAAACGCTTGGGCATTACATTTAACTATATTCCCTCAAAAAACTGGAGTGAGGCGATTGATAAGCTGCGCAATCGAGAAGTGGATTTACTTCCGGTTATTGCCTGGAATGAAGACCGTGCGAAGCGTTTTGCGTTTACACAACCTTATTGGGAAGTGCAAACGGTTATTATTGCCCGAAATACAGATGAAAGTATAAACAGTATTAAAGATTTATCTGCAAAAAAAGTGGCTACATTACCGGAGTTTGCCGCCACAGATTTTATAAAAAAACAGTACCCAGATATCAACTTTGTCAATGTCAAAGATTTTGCTGACGGCTTCAAGCAGGTGTCTCTAGGGCCCCTGGATGCCATGATTGTTAATATGGCGACGGCGAGTCATGAAATAGAACGTACCAAAATCACCAACTTACGCATTGCTGCAGAAGCGGGATATAACTATCGTTTTCGTATGGCGACCCATAAGCACTGGGATAAATTTAATACCATTTTGAATAAAGTGCTAAGTGGTGTGACTTCTCGAGAAAAAGACGAAATTAAACGAAACTGGATTTCCATTCAAACGCAACCTTGGCGGCCGAATAAAGAGTTTATTATTGGTGTTGTAATAACGCTGGCTATTATTTTATTAATTATCTATTGGAATTGGCGGCTGTCTCGAGAAATTGCTGAGCGGCAAAAAGCAGAAAAAGCGTTACGTATGCGAGCGCAGATGGATCGCTTGTTGAGCAATATTACCCGTCAGTTTATGGATCGTGATTTAGATGAGGCTGTAAATTATACATTACGTGTCGTTGGCGAGTTTATGGGCGCTGATCGAGGCTATGTATTAATTATTCGTGGACAACAGTCATTAATGACTCATGAGTGGTTTGCCACCGATCTATCTGGGTTTGTAGAATCTCAACGGCGTTTCTTAGTGGATCAATATCCTTTACTGGCCGATCGTGCTAAACAGGGTAGTACTTTACAAAGTAGTTTACGTACACTCGGGGCTGAAGATCATGAAATGAAGTCGCTGCTTAGCGAATTAAAGCTTAGATCGGTCATCCATGTGCCAATGCTTCTATCTGGGCGAGTTGTTGGGTGTTTAGCACAGGCCACAGTTATGAGTAATAAGCATTGGAATCATGATGAGGTTGCTTTATTACGTCGGGTGGGTGAGTTAATTGCGATTGGGCGAGCAAAGAAAGATGCTGAAGAAGCGCTTCGAGTGAGTGAAGAACGTTATCAATTAGCAATGGATGCAGCGACAGATGGTTTATGGGACTGGAATATTCCCGAAGAAACCATTTATTTAAGCCCTCGTTATGCACGCATGTTAGGCTTTGAGCCAGGAGAAATTGCTGGGACACCTGCTGCATGGGAAGCACTTATTCATCCAGATGATAAAGGAGATATGATTGACTTCCTGCGTAATATGCTGGCCTCCTGTAATGAGTCATTTGAGCGGGTTTATCGCTGCTATCGTAAAGATGGCAGTGTGTGTTATGTCAGAACCAAAGGTAAGGTTGTATTTAGGGATGAAGAAGGCAAGCCATTACGTGCAGTGGGTACGCATGTCGATATTAGTGAAGAGTTAAGTCGGCAACGAGAGTTATCTCTCGCTCATTTTTCGTTGGATAATTCTGCGGATGAAATTCAGTGGGTTAATCAACAGGGACTTTTGAGTTACGCAAACAGTGAAATATGTCGTTCATTAGGGTATTCATTATCAGAGCTTATTAATAAACCATTGTCTGAAATTGATCCTAATGTGGACCAGAAATCCTGGGGGCGGTTATGGAAATTATTAAAACGAGAAAAAGCGATTACCTTTGAGACTTTACGCAAGCGAAAAGATGGCTCTGATTACCCCGTCGAAGTGACAGCTAACTTGATGGAGTATGAAGGGGAAGGTTATGTATTTATGTCAGGTCGAAATATTACAGATCGCAAGCAGGCTGAAGATGACCTACATAAAGCGAAAGAAATTGCAGATCAGGCTAACCGAGCGAAAAGTGATTTTCTGGCCAATATGAGCCATGAAATACGCACACCAATGAATGCAATTATTGGTATGAGCCATTTGGCATTACAAACGGATTTATCTGAAAAGCAGTTTGATTATATAAGCAAAATTAAGTCTGCTTCACATGCATTACTAGGTATCATTAATGATATTCTTGACTTTTCAAAAATTGAAGCTGGAAGAATGGAAATGGAGTCCATTAGCTTTGATTTAGATGAAGTATTCGAAAATCTAAGCAATATTATGCTGGTGAAAGCGGAAGAAAAAAATATTGGGGTTAATTATCACATAGCAGATAACGTTCCACGACACTTGGAAGGGGACCCATTACGCCTAGGACAGATTCTGATAAATCTTACTCATAATGCCATTAAATTTACCAACAAAGGTGCTGTATCCGTTTATGTCAAGCTGGTGGATTGGGAGCAGGATCATGTTCAGTTGGAGTTTTTAGTTAAAGATACTGGAATAGGCATAAGCAGTGATCACCTGACTCATTTATTTGATTCTTTTTCTCAGGTCGATAGCTCTACTACACGTAAATTTGGTGGTACGGGATTAGGGCTGGCGATTTGTAAAAAGCTGGTCAATATGATGCAGGGTTCTATTTGGGTCAAGAGTGAATTAGGTAAAGGTAGTGAGTTTTATTTTACTGTTCGTCTGGGACAACAGCAGTTTAATAATAAGTTAGCGTTAATGAGTGATGAATTAAAGGACATGCGAGTCCTCGTAGTTGATGATAATAAAACCTCACAAACCGTATTGACTGATTTACTTCACTCCATTTCGATGCGAGCTGAGGTCGTGTCTAATGCCGAAGATGCCTATGAACGTCTTGCTGAGGCTAATAGCGAACCAGGAGATTGTTTTGAGCTGGTATTGATGGACTGGCGGATGCCTGATACAGATGGTATTGATGCATCGCATCATATCAAACAAATGCAACAGTTAGTGCATACTCCGGTGATTATTATGGTGACTGCCTATGGGCGTGAAGAGGTGATGCGCCAAGCACAAGAAACGGTCGATGCATTTTTGATTAAGCCTGTTAGCCCTTCAGTTTTGCTGGAAACTATCTTGCGCACATTTGGCAAAGGAAAGTTACAAGCACCGACTCGTCAGCGAACTTTAACAGCCGAGAGTGTCACCCTACAGCGTTCAGGCAATGTGTTATTAGTTGAAGATAATGATATTAATCAGCAAGTCGCCAAGGAATTATTAGAAGGAATGGGGCTAACGGTGACAATTGCGGGTAATGGTTTAGAAGCCATTAATGCGGTAAAACGGAAAGATTTTGACCTGGTATTTATGGATATTCAAATGCCAGAAATGGATGGTTACCAAGCCACGACTTATTTGCGCAATGATCCAGAGTATCAGCAATTACCCATTGTGGCGATGACAGCCCATGCGATGGCGGGTGATAAAGAACGTTGTATTGCCGCAGGAATGGATGATCATCTGCCAAAACCATTAGATCCTGATGCATTAGCTAAAATTGTGAGTTACTGGCTTGGTAGCCATCATAGCAGTGTTAAAGTGGAGGACAGCAAAGAGGCTGATGAAATTATTCTGCCTGAGTCACTGCCTGGTGTTGATATTAAAATAGGCCTATCTCGGTTGGTCAATAATCGTCGTTTATATCTTAAGTTATTGCATGATTTTATTCGGCAATTGAATGAAGCAGAAAGTGAAATCCAACCTGCATATGAAAATGGGGATTGGGAAACCATTTTGTATCAAGTGCATACCTTAAAAGGTGTGGCGGGAAATATTGGCGCAATTCAACTACAGCAAACTGCTCATGAGTTGGAAAAAGCATTACGTGAGGCGCCCGAGAGTTTGACCGATACCCATTGGGATAATTTTTCAGAAAGTGTCAAGCGACTTAAAGCTGGGTTAGTTGATTTGCCTCCATTACCGGAGCCTGAGATGTCTCAGGATGAAAAACCAGTAACATCATTATTATCTTTTAGTGAAATTCTGCACTGTTTGAAGGAGTTGCAGTTACAATTGGCATCAGGTGATATTGAGGTAATGGCCATGTTTCAGCGCAATCAACACGACTTCGCAACAGTGCTTACGCCCAACGAGTTAAGTCAACTGGAAGGATTTATTGATAGTTTTGATTTTGATGAAGCCGCTGAGTGGCTTAGTGAAAAATTGACTGTATTGGAAGAAGTCAGTCAATAAATAGGATTAAACGGCATTTGTTGTTTTTTGTTGAGCCATGTTTTTCTTTGTACTGGTTAATTATTGTAGAAGAGACATGGCTGCATCCATTTCTGCGGTCAAATCTTCTCCTTCTCCTTCTTCATCTACAGGATTTATACCCAGCTTTTCAAATGCTTTTATTTGGGTCCAGTCTAATTGGGTATAGGGGTGTCCTGTGCCTGCTAATGTTTGCAAGTTAGCAACCATGACAATATCAACATAATCAACTGAATTAGAGTCACGACCAAAATTAGTATACTGTGAAGGAACGACCGCAATATTTTCGGGGAAATCCCATGCCCTTAAAATACGTGTACCAAGTCTGGGATGAACTTTTTCAATAACCTGGCTTAAGCTAATACTGTCGGGTATTGTGCCTTTTTCTTCAACATAAGTCAGAATAGGAAGTACACCGATTTGATGCAGCAAGCCAGCTAATGTCGCCTGGTCTGGCATTAACCGCGTAAAGTGTTTACACAGGACATGACTGATGCCAGCAACTTCTGTGCTGTGTTGCCAAACACTGCGAAGTATTTTATCAACGACATCAGAGGTAGCCTGAAACATTTGCTCCATGGCTAAGCCTGTTGCTAAGTTGGCTGTATAAGTGATACCAAGTCTATTTACAGCCATCGTAATATTGTCTATTTCCCTTGATGCTCGCATCAAGGGTGAGTTGACAATTTTAATTATTCTTGCGGAGATAGCAGCATCATTACTGACAACTTTTGCCAGTGTTTGTACATCAACCTCTGGGTCTTCAGCTGTTTCTCGAATTTTTAAGGCAACCTCTGGCAGAGTCGGCATAAAAAGTTCTTCATTTTCAATTGCCTCTGTGAGTTCGGTTAAAATCTGCTCAGCAAGATTAGCCATGTTGCTCCCTTTAACGTGTTCAACAACAAGTCTGTATTCTTGAGCAATTTGTGGGTGATAACAGGCGGGTGACTCACCCGCAGTACTTTGTTGTCATTTGTATGGTTATAAGCTCAAGAACCTTCATTAGTTATAGTATAGGGTAGGCTAAGAAGGTGAACTTTTTTTGAGAAATCTTGGTCGAGGTACACACTGTTAGCATCAATAGCTTTTGTCATGAGAACTGCAAGTGCTTCAGTCGGTTGTGTGGCGTGATTTAAGCTGATGATTTCTCCAACAGAGCTGTTGTGGGTTGGTGAATACAATGACTGTCCAGCAAGAACAGCCGTATTTTTAGGAAGCGTTATTCGATACAGGCAGCTTTTTAATTTACCCAGGTATTGAGTACGTGCAACAACTTCTTGGCCTGTATAACAGCCTTTTTTAAAGTTAATGCCTTCTAAGTGCTGCAAGTTGAATTGTTGAGGTAAGTATTTTTCTTGGCATTGTTGATCAACCCAGGCTATTCCTTGGTTGACTAGGTATTCTTGCCAGTAGCCATAACCAGCAGGAGAGCAGTGTTTACTTAGTTTGGACCAGCAGTCTTCCGCCTGACTTTTAGGACAGCTGAGTAGATAACCTTGTTTGCCTGGGAGGGTTATTACTTGAAGTTGATTTTGAGTGGCTACTTGTAGCACATCACTTGGAGTAGGAAATCCTAGTTGAGTGAGTGTTGAGCTTGCTTCACTGCCAATTATGGCCAGTTGAACCCACTCATCACTACTGTCGCTGATAGTGCATTTATAAAAAACAGCATACTTACTTAAAGTTTGACTGAAGTTAGTAATGGCATTACGAGGTAAAAAAAACATGAAATTGTCATTAGGCTGCCATACCCAAAAGTTATTGAGCATACGGCCTTTGGGGGTACAATAAGCACCTAGCTTAGCATTTGAATTATTAACGTGGTTAATATCGCAAGTGAGCTGACCCTGAAGCAGTTTGCTACTGCCTTCCCCTGATACTTGAACTATACCCATTGGGCTTAAGTCAACAAGAGCGGGTTGTGATGAGTGGGGCGGCTTTGAAAAAGCAACTACCTGCTCACCATTAAACTGTGCACCTTGAGCTTCTAAAAATTCAGGCCATGATGTACTCATGCGTGTTTCCAGATTCCAATTACCAAATTTACTTGCAAGAATAGAAATAAGTAACCGACAATACAGCAGCTTGGCAATTTTGTGCAAGATGGTTCCTCCATTGCATTAGGCATTGTGAGGCAATTAGGTATGAGAAGTGATGTGCCAGTAAGGGAGCAAGATGTTATCAGTCGCTGAACACAACCGACTTTTTTGGCGAAGTCGACGCGGTATGTTGGAGTTGGATGTACTGTTAGTACCTTTTGTTAAAGAAGCTTTTCCGTCACTAGGAGAAGAAGACCAAGCGCGCTATAAGAAGTTAATTGAGTGCGAAGATCCAGACCTGTTTCGTTGGTTTATGCAAAAAGAGCAGCCTTCTGATCCCGAGCTGGCTATTATTGTGGAGATGATTTTGAATCATGTCCCTGCTTCAGTCTAGAGGCTTCCTGTTTATTTCTCTCCAGCCATCACGCGGTTTAGCTATCTGGATAATAGCCAGTCATAGTATTGCTGCACTAGGTTTATCTGTTTCTCCTTGGCTTTGGTGGGTAGACTTGCTGTTATTCATAGTAATATGTGGGTCTGCTATTTGGTTATTGAGGCTTCATGTTTGGCGGACAGCAACTAAAAGCGTGGTAAGTATTCAACAGAATCACAATGGTTGGTTATTAAAACTTCGAGATGAGACGTTGTTGAATGGTACACTTCATTTTGACACCTTGGTGATGACCAAGCTGGTTGTATTGAACTTCAAGGTTTCTGGTAGACTTTGCCCTTTACCTGTAGTGATTGTAGCTGATGCAATTAACCCAGAGCAGCTACGCTTACTCCGCGTAGTACTGCGCTGGTCATCAAGTGAAGAAACTACAAGTTTTCTTTAGTGGGAGGGTTCCCTGTCAGCATAGGGATGGTAATTGTTGGGGTAGAGAATCGTATCTTCTAAAGTATTTAGGGACTCAGGGTAGTCCAGCGTATAATGAAGACCGCGGCTTTCTTTGCGAACCATTGCTGATGAAATGATGAGGTCTGCAACCACTGATAGGTTACGTAACTCTATTAAGTCATTACTGATCTTATAGTTACTGTAAAACTCGTATATTTCTTGATGCAGCAAATTGATTCGGTGACGGGCTCGCATTAGTCGTTTTGTGGATCTCACAATACCTACATAGTCCCACATAAAACGCCTAAGCTCATCCCAGTTATGGGCAATAATGACATCTTCGTCTGAATCGGTAACCTGACTTTCGTCCCAAGCGGGAATATCGACGGGGGTTAAAGGAGTCGATAATCGCTTCTTAATATCTTCAGCACTTGCCAAGGCATAAACAACACACTCTAATAATGAATTGCTGGCTAACCGGTTGGCACCATGAAGTCCGGTAAAACTGCATTCACCAATGGCATAAAGGTTTGGGATATCAGTCCGCCCAGCAGTATCTACCATTATCCCGCCACAGGTATAATGTGCAGCAGGTACAACAGGAATGGGCTCCTGGGTAATATCAATACCATAGCTCAGGCAGCGCTGATAAACGTTGGGGAAGTGACTTAAAATAAAGTCTTTCGGTTTATGGCTGATATCCAGATAAACACAGTCAATCCCCAGTCGTTTCATTTCGTGGTCTATGGCTCTGGCCACAATATCCCTCGGAGCTAGCTCCTCCCGCTGATCAAACTTAGGCATAAAACGGCTGCCATCGGGGAGCTTTAACAAGCCACCTTCACCTCTAATCGCCTCTGTGATGAGAAATGATTTTGCTTGAGGATGAAACAGGCAGGTTGGATGAAATTGGTTAAACTCCATATTTGCTACACGACACCCTGCTCGCCATGCCATGGCGATACCATCACCCGTTGCACCATCAACATTGCTGGTATAAAGATAGACTTTACTGGCACCTCCACTGGCAAGAACAACATGGTTGGCGTGAAACACTTCAACTTGATCTGTCTCTAGGTTGAGCACATAAGCTCCAATACAGCGATTGGGTTGGACGCCAAGTTTTTCTGAGGTTATCAGGTCTACAGCTAATTTATTTGATATTGTTTCTATATTAGGATGAGCCAGGGCACGTTCAATGAGTGTTTGAGAAATGGCTTGGCCAGTGGCGTCAGCAGCATGAATTACTCGACGGTGACTGTGGCCCCCCTCTTTCGTCAGGTGATAGTCTTCGTGTCCATTGGCCATTTGCTCTTTAGTAAAAGGGACACCTTGGCCTATCAACCAATCAATACTTGTTTTGCTGTGCTCGATAGTAAAGCGAACAGCATCTTCGTTGCATAGTCCTGCTCCAGCATTCAACGTGTCGCTGACATGTGCTTCGACCGTGTCCGTTTTATCAATTACGCCAGCAACACCACCTTGTGCCCAGTAAGTTGAGCCTGCAACCAGCTCACCTTTACTTAAAACAGCAACTTTAACATGGCTAGCAAGATTTAACGCTAAGGTTAACCCAGCAGCGCCACTGCCAATGACAAGTACATCAAAGTGATATGCGTGAGGCATGAGAAATCCTTGATTTTTGCAGATGCCAATTAAATTTTAGCGTTAATCTAACGTTATTTACTTACGATTGCAGGTTTTATACGCATGACATGCAGGAAGTGAAGTATATAGTATGCCTACTCGAATAGGCAGTCTTGGCCTGGAAGATAATAGTTGAATTTGATTTTGCTCAATGTGTTTTAGGCGTTGCGTAAGACAAGCCTGACTATCTTGCTGACGAGTATTTGTGATTAATTTTGTTTCGTAGTGTGAATTGTTCGCTATTGAATAATTGTTATTGGGAACCAATTTTAAGTATTTGACTCCATCTAGACTGTTATTGGCGGTGTTGCTTCGATTATTAAGTAAAACCTCTATGACGTGAAGAAAAAAGCGTATCTTAACTTTTTTTCTCAAGACTAGGATGCTGATATATCAGTGGTAACCATTATCTAGAGAGTATGGTTGTGGTATATAGAGTAGGTTTTGTAAGGTTTGAAGATTCGATATTAACTTATGATCACATCTTGTGATTTCTGCCAATAACCTCAAGCTAACTGTTGAGAACTTTTATTTATCCATATGGTCTACACAACAGAACATAACTTAACCACCCGGCAATACCTAAACGCTCTGTTGTTCTTGGGAACAGCGGAGGGAGTATGGTAAGTGCGCAAGACTCCGATCAACAATTAATCGATCGAGTCCAACGGGGGGACAAGCGTGCTTTTGATATGTTGGTTTTAAAATACCAGCATAAAATTCTTGGCTTGGTCAGTCGATATGTGCATGACCATCAGGAGGTATACGATGTTACTCAAGAGGCGTTTATCAAAGCTTATCGCGCCATCGATAAATTTCGTGGTGAAAGTGCGTTTTATACATGGCTTTATCGTATAGCGATTAACACAGCAAAAAACTACTTGGTTTCAAAGGGCCGGCGTCCTCCTGATACTGATGTAGATAGTGAAGAAGCTGAATATTTTGAGGGACACAATCCCTTAAAAGACATTGAAAACCCTGAGAATCGATTACTTCGTGATGAAATTGAAAAGGTTGTCTATAAAGCCATCGCGAGCCTGCCTGACGACTTACGCTCTGCGCTTACACTTCGTGAGTTTGATGGGTTAAGTTACGAGGAGATTGCTGAGGTAATGCAGTGCCCAGTGGGAACTGTTCGCTCAAGAATCTTTAGGGCAAGAGAGGCTGTTGATAAGCAAGTGCAACCTTTGCTGTCTAGTTCGACCAGCTGAGATAAAAAAGTGATGAGAAAAGGTTTTTCTATAATACAGCGTTTGATTTTTAATATGGAACGGATGGTGTAGCGATGAGAGCAGATCTTGATGTTTACCAGTGCAATGAGGTGCCTCTATGAGCAGTGATGATCGTAACTACGAGTCATTATCAGCTATTATGGACGGTGAGGCCAATGAGCTGGAGTTGCACCGAGTCTTAAAGCATCTTCATGATAATGAGGAAACTCGAGGAAAGGCATTTCGTTATCAGTTAGTTGGCGAAGTGATGCGTAAAGAAACTCATGAATTTTCCCATGTTGATTTGTCCGCAGCAATAAGTACTGCGATTGATGCTGAACTAACACATGAACATAATCAATCGGCTAATGAATCCACTCCATATGACCAGGTGGGGTTTGGTGGAAGTGTATCAATAGCCCATGGCTGGACTCGTTGGTTACGCCCAGCAGGTGGCGCAGCTGTTGCGGCGACTGTAACACTGGCTGTATTACTGGGTGCAAACTTAGTTAATCGTTCTGCGAACGAAGGTTTAGAGGCCGAGCTGACAGCTCAGGCAAATAATACAGCAACAAACACTATGCCTGCTACAAAGGCTACTCCTCAAGTAGTTCGTGAAACACCTTTGGTCTCAGGTCAGGGTGCTCCTATGTTAGCGGGTTATTCAGACCAGCCTAACTATCGTGTACCTCTTCGTGTAGATCAACATGAAGCAGCATTGCGTGCTAAACAATTAGCAGAGATGGCTTCTCAAGCACGTTTTCAGTCTTATATGTTACAACATGCTGAATATAGCGCACTAAGTGCTAATCAAGGGATTTTGCCGTTTGCCAGAGTGCATGAGTTTGAGACAAAGTAATATGTGTGTGCAGGTTCGTTTTGGGTTACGCCTGGCTATTCTAGCTATGGTTATGTTAGCTGGTAATGTTAGTGCTGCAGCAAATGAAGATAGAACAGCGCTAGACTGGCTTCAAGCTATGGTCAATGCTACACAACAATTGAATTATGAAGGTCAATTTGTGTATGAGCATAGTCGTGGATTAACCACAATGTCTATAGCTCATGCTTATCAAGATGGACAAGTTCGTGAGCGGTTAGTGTATTTAGATGGACCACATCGTGAGGTTATTCGCTACGGGCGTAAGGTGATGTGTGTTACGCCCAAAAATGAAGTGATTCGTTTTGATCATCAGGGTTCTCCTATTCCCTTTTCTCAAGCTTTCCAAAAAAACTTAAGCAAAATTGCATCACTTTATAGTTTGCAGCAAGATGGCCATGACCGTGTTGCAAACAGGTCTGCGGTCGTGATTAATGTGTTACCAAATGACCAGCATAGGTATGGCTATCGGTTATGGTTAGATCAAGACACTGCTCTCTTATTAAAGTCGGTGCTTTTGGATAATAAGGGAAAATTATTAGAGCGTTTACAGTTTACATCTTTGCAGACAGGGAAGCCTATTGCTGAAGAGCGTTTAGTTTCATCATTAAGTGATGAAAACACTGTCGAACAAATCATTTCAACACAAAGTGTTAATGAACAATCTAAAACTCAGCAAAGTTGGCGTGTATCCTGGGTGCCTGATGGCTTTGAGCTGTCCAGGCATGATGAGCGTAAACACTCCGGATATGGTATGACGGTTGCGTCTTTGATGTTCTCTGATGGATTATCCGCTTTTTCGGTTTTTGTTGAGCAAGGTGATGAACGCTCAGCTGCACAGCAGGCTCTAAGTCGCAGGGGCGCAATGACGGCTATTTCTCGAATGTTAAAGTATAAAAAAGGTATCTTCTTGGTCACTGTTGTGGGAGAAGTACCTGAAAAAACAGCTGAAAAGATTGCAGTTTCAGTACAATCAGCATTAAATAAACCTTAATGCAAGGTTAACTAAAACTCAGCGCTTAATTCAGAGAAAAGATATCAGCTAAAATGATAGAAGAGCAAGGACATGTAATGGCTGTAGAGCCTGGAGCAGTTTGGGTCCAAACCTTTAGACGCACTGCTTGTGGTAAATGCCAGGCTAAATCAGGATGTGGTCATAATCTGATTGAAAAGCTGGTGCCTGATCGTCAACATGCGTATATCAAAGCACTTAATGACTATTCTGTACAGGTTGGTGATGAGGTCGTTATTGGTATTGAAGAAAATACCTTGATCAATGCTTCAGTATTAGTCTATCTACTTCCGCTATGTGCTCTTCTATTGGGGTTGCTGTTAGGTCACTGGTGGCAGCTACATGAGTTGGCAAGTTTAGGAATGGCTCTTTTTCTATTGCTGTTGGCATTTGCAAGGGTGCGTAACCATAGCCGTCAAAACTTTGTGCAGAAAAAAACGTTACCTGTAGTCTTACATGTAAAGCTAGCAGCTCAACCGATTTCTTGAATAACTAATAAATAATAAACAGATTTTAAGGGTTGTGTTTTCTTATGAGAACTGTTCCAACTGTTCGTTTTTTGTGGCTACTTGCATTATCAATAGTGATGACGCTAAATACAGCACAAGCAAGATCCTACCCTGATTTTACTGAGTTAGTTGAAGATGCTTCTCCTGCAGTGGTGAACATTAGCACGCGGCAGGAGCCAAAAAGTCGACAACGACTTCAGTTTCACGAATTTAACCGAGATTTACCTGATATTTTCCGTGACTTTTTTGGTAAGCCTTTCCCTCCTCCTGGCAAAGGTAATAAAACGCCAGCTCATTCATTAGGTTCAGGTTTTATAGTTTCACAAGATGGCTATGTCCTGACAAATAATCATGTTATTTCTGGGGCAGATGAAATAATTGTTAGGTTGAAAGACAGAAGAGAGCTGGAAGCAAAAGTTATTGGTGCTGATGAGCGATCAGACTTAGTATTGCTTAAAATTGAAGCCTCAGATTTACCTGTTGTGAAAGTAAATACCCGTGCTGTCATTAAGCCAGGACAGTGGGTCGTTGCTATAGGATCTCCATTTGGATTTGAAGCTTCTGTAACTGCAGGCATTGTGAGTGCAACGGGTCGTAATTTACCTAGTGAAAACTATGTTCCTTTTATTCAGACTGATGTTGCAATTAATCCTGGAAACTCTGGTGGCCCGTTATTGAACTTGGAAGGTGAGGTCATTGGTATCAATTCTCAGATTTATACCCGATCTGGTGGATTTATGGGGCTTTCTTTTGCGATCCCCATGGATGTTGCTATGGATGTTGTAAAGCAACTGAAAGATAAGGGCTATGTTTCTCGAGGCTGGTTAGGTGTCATGATTCAGGGGATGAATAAGGCGTTAGCTGAGTCGTTTGATTTAGAAAAGCCTATGGGAGCACTTGTTGCTGAGGTTCTTGAGAGTAGTCCAGCAGAAAAGTCAGGTTTTAAAAGTGGCGACATCATTTTACAGTTTGATGGTCAAGAGATTAAGGAATCATCAGATTTGCCTTATATCGTTGGTCGGACTCCTGTGGGAAAGCAAGTGAACGTTGATATTCTTCGCAAAGGAGAAAAACAAACACTCACAGTCACAATCGGCGAGCTACCAGATAAACGACAAGCTGTTGATAAAAGGCAAAGCAAGGATCAAATTTCATCAAATCGGCTTGGTATTACAGTGAAAACCCTGACGACTGATGAGAAAGAGCAGTCTGATTTAGCTTACGGTGTCGTCGTTGACAAGGTACTTGATGGGCCTGGGCGAGATGTTGGTCTGCGTCCTGGGGACTTTATTACAGATATCTATAATGAGAAGGTTGATTCAGCAGAAAGCTTTAATGAAATTGTGGATAAACTACCTGCAAATAAATCCATCCCTATGCGCTTGGTACGTCATGGTAAGCCAGGCTATATCACATTTAAAATTACTGATGAGTGAGTGCTTCAGTTTAAAGCGTTGTCAGGTTAGACCCCCTCTAGCCTGACAGCATAGCCGGATGGCAATAAATACGATAGAATTCAGCCTTTCTGTGAATCTTTGATTTCAAAGTAGATATACTGTTCTGTTGCAGCCCTTTAAGAAAGCAAATATAAGGGCTAGCATTTTTTTATCAGTGACAATTGGTGGCACAAAGTATCGTGAGTGATTTAAGCCATATTCGCAATTTTTCCATCATCGCCCATATTGACCATGGTAAGTCCACGCTGGCTGATCGTTTTATTCAAACCTGCGGAGGTTTGTCTGATCGTGAAATGGCCGCTCAAGTGCTTGACTCTATGGATATTGAACGGGAGAGAGGGATAACCATTAAGGCACAAAGTGTAACACTAAACTATGAAGCCTTGGATGGAAAAAAATACCAATTAAATTTTATTGATACCCCTGGCCATGTGGACTTTTCCTATGAGGTTTCTCGTTCACTTGCTGCTTGTGAAGGCGCGCTACTGGTGGTAGATGCTGCACAAGGTGTTGAAGCACAGTCTGTCGCAAACTGCTATACCGCTATTGAGCAAGGTTTGGAAGTGATGCCTGTACTCAATAAAATTGATTTGCCACAGGCTGAGCCAGAACGTGTTGCACAAGAAATTGAAGACATTATTGGTTTGGATGCTTTAGATGCAGTGCAATGCAGCGCTAAAAGTGGAATGGGTGTCACTGATGTTTTAGAACGCCTGATTCACTTAATACCCCCTCCAGAGGGAGACTATGATAAGCCGTTACAAGCACTCATTATTGACTCCTGGTTTGATAACTATCTGGGCGTAGTGTCACTCGTTCGTGTTGTTCAGGGTAGTTTACATAAGGGTAATAAGGTTAAAGTTAAGTCTACAGGCGATGTGCATGTAGTTGATGGCGTTGGTATTTTTACTCCAAAACGTCATGAAACCGGTGTATTACGTGCTGGTGAAGTAGGTTATGTTGTTGCAAGCATTAAGGATATTCATGGTGCACCTGTTGGAGACACCTTAGTATTATCCGCTGGAGCGGAAGTTCCTGCACTACCTGGTTTTCAAAAGGTCAAGCCACAAGTCTATGCGGGTTTATTTCCTATTAGCTCAGATGATTTTGAGTCATTCCGTGAAGCACTGGGTAAGCTGTCACTTAATGATGCGTCTTTGTTTTATGAGCCGGAGTCGTCAGATGCATTAGGTTTTGGTTTTCGCTGTGGTTTTCTGGGTATGCTCCATATGGAAATTATTCAGGAGCGTCTGGAGCGAGAGTATGACCTTGACCTGATCACGACTGCGCCAACCGTGATTTATGAAGTAGAACATAAAGATAGCTCTGTTCATTATGTGGACAACCCTTCTCGGTTACCTGATCCTTCTGTAATCAATGAAATGCGAGAGCCTATTGTTCGAGCAAATATTCTGGTGCCACAGGACTATTTAGGCAATGTTATTTCTCTTTGTGTGGAAAAACGCGGTATTCAAAAGGATATGCAATTTGTGGGTGGACAGGTCTCGTTGAGCTACGAGCTGCCTATGAGTGAAGTGGTATTGGACTTTTTTGACCGCTTGAAGTCAGTAAGTCGTGGGTTTGCATCGTTAGACTACAGTTTTGAACGTTTTCAAGCGGCGAACTTGGTTCGTTTGGATATTTTGATTAATGGTGAAAAAGTTGATGCACTTGCATTAATCGTTCATAAAGACCATGCAATGCATCGTGGCCGTCAACTGACAGAAAAAATGAAAGAAATTATTCCTCGCCAGATGTTTGATGTTGCAATTCAAGCTGCTATTGGAGGGCATATTGTTGCTCGTCAAACAGTGAAAGCATTACGTAAAAACGTAACTGCAAAATGTTATGGCGGAGATGTGACTCGAAAGCGTAAGCTGCTTGAAAAGCAAAAGGCAGGTAAAAAACGGATGAAGCAAGTAGGACGAGTGGAAATACCACAGGATGCGTTCCTTGCTGTACTGAAAGTAGAGAAATAATTATGGATTTTAATTTTCCACTTATTTTAGTCATTGCAGTTTTTTTGACTGGAGTGTTAGCGGCATGTGATTATTTTTTATTGGCACCTCGTCGTCGGCTTGCTGTTGAGCAGTACAAAGCCTCTACCAGTGATGTGGATGATGATGTGGTGTTAAAAATCACCAAAGAGCCTGCAGTTTTTGAAACAGCAAAGTCAATTTTTCCAATATTATTAATTGTACTTGTGGTTCGCTCTTTTCTATTTGAGCCTTTTCAGATTCCTTCTGGCTCGATGAAACCGACGCTGGAGATTGGTGACTTTATTTTAGTGAATAAATACGCTTATGGAGTACGCTTGCCAGTGATTGGTACCAAGGTTATCAGTGTCGGTGATCCTCAACGTGGTGATGTGATGGTATTTAAAGAACCAGCTAATCCTTCGATTAACTTTATCAAGCGTGTTGTTGGACTTCCTGGTGATACCATTAAATATAAAGATAAACAGTTGTTTGTTAATGGTGAATTAGTTGAAGAACACTTTATTGCTCAACTGCATGAACAAAATATCCCCTATAAGTTGTTAGAAGAAAATTTAGGTGGAGTAAAACACCAAATTAGAGAAAATGCTTTTGTTCAGTATCAACTAAACCGTTTAGATGGTGAGTGGACTGTCCCTGAAGGTCATTATTTTATGATGGGCGATAACCGCGATAATAGTAATGATAGTAGGAGCTGGGGCTTTGTTCCTGATGCTAATGTCGTAGGTAAAGCTATTTATATTTGGATGCACTGGCCTAGCTGGGGACAGCTGCCAAGTTTTAAAAATAATGCAGCTATTCAATAGCGCTGTACCATTCGTCTTATGATGCAGACTACCGAGTAGTTTTTTTTTAGAAGTTTAATGTTCATAGCATAAAATTCGCGAAATGGGTCTATTTTTGTAATAGACCCAATAGATTAACTTTTTTGATTCAATCATAGAAAAGAGATGGTGCTATGAAGCTTATGCATAAACAACAAGGAATGACGCTAGCTGGCTGGCTATTTGTATTCGTGGTAGGGGGCTTTGCGGTATTGTGCACACTAAAAATGTTGCCACATTACCTGGATGATATGTCTATTAGTAAGGTGCTGGATAATTTAAATCGACCTGATATTGGCTCTGCCTCACCCCATGAAATTAGAGATTTAATCAGTCGAGGATTTCAGGTGAACAGCATTCGTGATATTCCTAATGATGCTGTTAAAGTGAAGCGTCAAGGCGGCGTTGTTAATGTTGCCATCAACTATGAAAAGCGTGAGCATTTGTTGGCAAATATTTATGTTGTTTTAACCTTTGAACATAATTGGAATACGCAGACTAAGTGAAGAAGTCATTAACACCACTCTGTAAAAAGCTTGGATATCACTTTAACGACCCATCGCGTTTGTTGCTTGCGTTGACACACCGTAGCTTTGGTGGTCAGAACAATGAGCGCTTGGAATTTTTGGGTGATTCCATTGTTAACTTCGTTATTGCTGAAGAACTCTTTAGTCGTTTTCAAGAAGCGAAAGAAGGGCAGTTGAGTCGATTGCGTGCACGCTTAGTTCGTGGTGCGACATTGGCAGAAATTGCCAAAGAGTTTGGCTTGGGGGATTATTTAAGGTTAGGTTCAGGTGAGCTTAAGAGTGGCGGGTTTCGTCGAGAATCTATCTTGGCAGATGCTTTAGAGGCTATCATTGGGGCAATGTATCTTGACGGAGGCATGGAAGCTTGCCGACAAAGTGTACTCCAGTGGTTTGAGTCTCGGCTTGATAAGCTCTCTCTAGAAGACACACAAAAAGACCCTAAAACAAGACTGCAGGAGTTTTTGCAGTCCCGACAAGAGGCTTTACCTCAATATGATGTCATCAGTATTGAGGGTGAGGCTCATGCCCAGACGTTTACCATCGAATGTAATATTTCTATGTTGCAAGATAAAACCATTGGTATTGGTTCCAGTCGTCGGGGAGCTGAGCAGCAAGCAGCTAGAAAAGCGCTTGAGCATTTAGGAGTAGATAAAACTAATGGTTGATAGCAATCATTCAAATACAAAGAATCGGTGTGGGTTTGTGGCTATTGTTGGTCGACCCAATGTGGGTAAATCGACACTCATGAACCGTATTCTTGGGCAAAAGCTAAGTATCACCTCTCGTAAGCCACAAACGACCCGACATCAAATTATTGGCATCAAAACTGAAGGTGATGTACAAGCTATTTATGTTGATACGCCAGGACTTCATAAAAGTGGGAAAAAGGCTATCAATCGTTATATGAATCGTGCAGCGAGCTCAGCAATTAACGATGTTGATGTAGTCATTTTTATGATTGACCGTAATCGCTGGACAGATGAAGATCAAATGGTGCTTGATCAGCTCCAAGGCATAAAGTGTCCACTTCTTGTTGCTATTAATAAAGTGGATAAAGTCAGTGATAAAGAGCAACTGTTGCCTTTACTGGGCGAGCTAGCTGAGCGGATGCCTCATGCTGAACTAATTCCAGTATCCGCTAAAACAGGGGTTGGTATTGAGCAGCTTGAGGCTACGATAGCCACACACTTACCAGAAAGCATTCACTTCTATGAGGAAGACCAGCTCACAGACCGAAGTTCTCGTTTTCTTGCGGCAGAGTTAGTAAGAGAGAAAGTTATGCGTCAGTTGGGGGATGAAATTCCTTATCAAATTACAGTGGAAATAGAAGAGTTTAAGCAGGACGGAAAAGTACTCCATATCAGTGCGTTGATCCTTGTTGAAAAAGATGGACAAAAGGCCATTGTTATTGGGGCAAAAGGTGCTCGATTAAAATCGATTGGTCATGATGCTCGGTTAGATATGGAGCGGTTGTTTAATAGCCAGATAATGCTCAACCTATGGGTTAAAGTCAAAGGTGGCTGGTCTGATGATGAGCGTGCACTACGTAGTTTAGGGTATGACGATTTCAGGCAGTAAATGACTGTTGAGTTAGTAACGGGTTATGTATTACATCAGCGCCCCTATCGGGAAAATAGCACTTTAGTTGACTTGCTAACTAAAGAGCAGGGGCGTTTAAAGGTTATTTGTAAAACGCTAAGAAAACAAAGACATCAAAAGCTACCTACCTTACAGCCTTTTGTTTCCTATTGGTTTCAACTGAAAAAGCAACAAACACTTTTAAGTTGTTATCATTGGGAAACAAACATGCCTCCCTTTAAATTAAATGGAGAAGCACTATATTGTGCTTTTTACTTAAATGAATTGTTGTATCGTTTACTCCCCAGTCATGATACATCAACAGATATTTTTCAACTTTATACACAGACACTTAACTCATTAACTATTGCCAAGAATACATTAGATATAGTATTACGACTTTTTGAAAAACAGTTACTCATTGCACTGGGTTATGGTTTACCCCTGTTATATGAAGCCGAAAGTGATGCTTTTATTGAACCTACACAGGTTTATTGTTTTGTAACAGATTTAGGCTTTATAAAAGCAACAAAAAAAGAACTATCTCAACAAGCAAATCGTTGTTTTTTTGGGAAGGATTTGTTGGCTATTGCAGAAGATAATTATCTGCAAGACAATACACGCCAATCAGCTAAGCGCTTGATGAGATTGGCTCTGAGGGATTTATTAGGTGGTAAACCGCTCAATAGTCGTGCACTGTTTCCAGTAAAGCGTAAATAATAAGGATAAAGCAGTGATTCCATTTCAACGAATACAGTTAGGCGTAAATATCGATCATATTGCTACAATACGTCAGGCGAGAGGTACACGCTATCCTGACCCAGTTCAGGCTGCACTTCTTGCGGAGGAAGGAGGTGCGGATGGGATCACTGTGCATTTAAGAGAGGATCGACGTCATATTCAGGAGAGAGACATTACTATCCTGAAGCAGGTCTTACAGACGCGAATGAATCTGGAAATGGCTGTCACGGAGGAAATGCTTAACTTTGCGGCTAAGGTTTTACCAGAGCATGTTTGCCTGGTACCTGAAAAGCGACAAGAGTTAACAACTGAAGGTGGGTTAGATGCTGTTAAACATTTTGACCAGGTAAAGCAGGCTTGTCTGCGACTTGCTGATCACCAAAGTGAAGTTTCGTTATTTATTGATCCTGACATCGCACAAATTGATGCCGCTATTGAGTGTGGTGCACCTGTGATTGAGTTACATACTGGGGCTTTTGCTGATGCAGTAGGTAATGGCGAGCAGCAGCAGGAATTTAATCGAATTAAGCAAGCAGCAAAATATGCTGCAGATAAAGGCTTAGTTGTTAATGCGGGTCATGGGCTTAATTACCAAAATGTTGAAGTTATTGCAGCGTTACCCGAAATTAATGAGTTAAATATTGGGCATGGTATTGTTGCTCGCGCACTATTTACAGGACTGAAAAGTGCTGTGACTGAAATGAAGCAATTGATGCTGCAAGCACGAGGTTATGTGAAAGCATGATTATTGGGGTAGGGACTGATATTGTAAAAATCGAGCGTATTGCGGATGTAGAATTGCGTCTAGGGAATCGTTTTGCACGTCGTATTTTAACACCCAGTGAGTTACAGCGTTATCAGTCTCACCCTAAGCCCACAGCCTTTTTAGCTAAACGATTTGCAGTGAAAGAGGCTGCGGCTAAAGCACTAGGGACAGGTATTGCACAGGGTATCTCCTGGCAACATATTCATGTTAATAATAATGACCTAGGTGCTCCCACAATACACTTTTCAGATCAGGCATTAATAACGCTGGAAAAGTTAGGAGGGAAACACTGTCATGTTTCCCTTGCGGATGAGCAGGATTATGTTGTTGCATTTGTGGTACTGAGTGCATGATAACAATTAAATATTCTGTGATTTTCTGACTTTTTCAAAAATATACATATAGTAAAGGATTTACTCAAAGCTTAGTTTTAACGCTAATTTTTTATTGAGTCGTCTGATGTTGTTTATTCCACTGTAATAGTTGTTCAGTTTGTTCAATTAACTCTTCCATCGCACTTGCAACTTTTCTTCGTTCTTCTTTATTATTCTCTGCCGCTTTTAAAATGGACTCCATGTCATGGCATGCTTGACGAAGAAATGGAACACCACAATAACGTGTAGCGCCATGAAGTCGATGAACTTGCTCAAGTAATTTATCCCAGTTTTTTTCTCGATAAAGTGAGCGAATTTCATCCCTGTCTTGTTCCAAGCCTGCGAGTAACATATTCAGCATATCTTGTGCTAAATCTTCTTTCCCTCCAGCTAATTTAATGCCCTGGGCCATATCGACGATGCCAGAACTATCATCAAAAGAATGATGTGAAGATGTTGTTTGTTCATCAGTACTTTCTAGAGGGGCCACATGAAGTCCGGTCCATTTTTTTATGACGTGCTGAAGTTGGTTCTCATTGATAGGCTTAGTCATATAGTCATCCATGCCTGCCAGTAAAAGCTGCTTTTTTTCTTCCGCTAAGGCATGAGCAGTGAGAGCTATGATGGGAATACGACGTTCGCCAAGCTCTCGTTCTCGAATGCGCTTAGTAGTTTCCAGACCGTCCATGCCTGGCATTTGAACATCCATAAAAATTAAATCAAAGTGGTATTGTTTAGTTTTTATAATCGCCTTTGTTCCTGAGTCAACAGCAGTGACTTTAGCGCCTAAGTCTTCGAGTAAAGCAGATACTAATTTTAAATTAGCCGGATTGTCATCAACTGCCAGGATATGTGGTTGTCGAGTAATAGCTTGGTTTATACGCTTAGCAACATGTTGGTGTTTACTTCCTGGGCTACTGGGTTGCTCCATAATGAAATAGGATAAAGCACGATATAAGCGGTTATAGCATAAAGGTTTTACGATACATAAAGCATTATTATTATTTTCCAATAGACGATTTATTGAAGCTTCTTTGTTGGTACTGGCTAAAATAATTAAATGCGTATTTCGGTTCGCGGCTGCTTTTAATAATTGGCGGATAACATCTAAATCAGTATATGAAGGATGATGACTGACTAACGCAATATCATAAGGATTACGATCATAGCGTGCCTGCTCAAGAAGTTGCGTTAATTCGTTTGGGTCATAGCATTGAGTAACATCCAGATCAAAATCTCGGAGCAAGTGCATAATGGCTTGTGCTGCAAGCTCATGATGCTCATACATAATAATCCTGCTGCTAGATAGCGCCGGAAAATGCTCTTTAATTGCTGGTTCATTTGCAATTGGCACAGTGATCGTAAACCAGAATGAGGAACCTTTACCCAGCTCACTTTCAACACCCACCTCACCTTGCATTTTTTGCGCTAGGTGTTTGGAAATAACTAAACCTAAACCAGTTCCTCCAATGTTTCTTGTGGTTGATGTATCGGCTTGAGAGAAGGCTTTAAATAGCTCATTCTGCTGTTCTTTAGAGAGGCCAATGCCAGTATCGGTTACGCTGATTTTTATAGTAACTTTGTTATCTTTTTCATCTTCTAACATAGCTCGAATAACAATAGAGCCATCATTGGTAAATTTAATGGCATTACTCACCAGGTTGGTAAGAATTTGTTTCAAACGGAGTGGATCACCAATAAGCTGAGTAGGCGTATCAGAGTATATTAAGGGGACGAGTTCCAGTGATTTGTCATGAGCTGCGGGTGCGAGGATTGTTAAAACTTCTTCAATACTTTCTCGCAAGTTCATTGGAATACTTTCAAGCTCAAGTTTGCCAGCTTCGATTTTTGAAAAATCTAATACGTCATTAATAATGGCGAGTAGATTTTCTGAAGATTTTTGTATGGTTGATAAATATTCACGTTGGCGTTCAGTCACTTTTGAGCGAAGTAATAAGTTGGTAAAGCCAATAATGCCATTTAGTGGCGTTCTTATTTCGTGGCTCATATTGGCTAAAAACTCTGATTTAATACGACTGGCTTCTAGGGCTTCTTTTCGAGCCATATCCAGCTCGATGTTTTGAATTTCAATTGTTTCTAGCGTTTCTTGTAAGTCTTTAGTTGACTGTTCAATATTTTGCTGCATTTCTAAATGTGCGCGTTGCAAGGATGCAACCATGGCGTTTATGCCTGACTCTAATGTTTTGAGTTCGCCAGCTGTTTCGGAATTAATACGTGTATCAAGATTGCCATCACGGATATGAGCGACAGCATTGATAATTTTTTGTAATGGTTCAGTAATATGAATTCCTAAACGGAAGGCGAGAAATAGGTTAATTAATATTCCAGAAATAATGAGCAAAGTACTGGCTAATATCGTTTGGTATTTTTTTAATTCTGTATTTGCTCTGGAAAACTCAACTTCAATCCAGCCTAAAAAAACGCGTTTACTTGAAAGCTGTGCGTTACTCCTTAAATCGTGATTAAGTGCATGAGCCTGCCTTGTGAAAACAGGAAGGGCAATATGTATTGTATCTTTTTGAATTGTGGTTTGCTGGTTATTGGGTGGATGTTTCATGTTGGACAAATGCTGCGTTAGCATTCTTGGGCCTGCATGAATCACTGGTTGCTTTTCATGTGAGTAGAGCGTAATTGAACGGACGTCATTTTTTTCTAATGCCGAGCTAGCGAGACGTTGCAATAGCTTATTATTATCAAGTTGTAAGCCGTATTCACTCATGGGCACAAGTTGTTCAACGGTTGCTTGGCTGCGTTCCAGCAACAATGTATCTAAATCATTTAAGCGGGCAATAGTAAAAAAGACACCTAATACCAGTGAGATGCTAATCGTTGGTAGTAGTGCTAAAGCGAAAACTCTACTTTTTAAGCCCTTATTACGAAACATAAACAATCCTTTAGGGATCAAAATTTGATCACATTACTTATCAAGTAAGCCTTACTACTGCCTAAAAATCGTTGGATTGGACTTATGTATTAACTTCTAGGTGTTATGTGATCAACTATCAGGTCGCAATTGGAGTATAGCGTTATTGAGCGGGGATTAAGCCATGACTCTAAAAAGGGTGCAAGTTTATAACTATTAATGACAGGTTTTTATGGGTTAGATATATATATCCAAATGATTCAATTATTTTGTTTTAAATAGCTTATAAGAATAATGATATAGTTAATTAGTATTAACATTTAATAATCAGGGTAGGTACCATTTGTGGTATTGCAGGTCAAGTAATGTGGTTGAGCCGGCTTGACTGAAGAACTTTCTTTTTAATTAGAAGGACTTTTGGTTGTGCAGAATGACTATCCTACCATTGACTCGTTGATTGGCAATACGCCATTAATTCGCCTGCAACGGTTAAATGCAGGCCATAACAATACCATTCTGTTGAAAATGGAAGGGCAAAATCCTGCTGGCTCAGTGAAGGATAGACCTGCACTTAGCATGATTAATGAAGCAGAACAGCGGAGCTATGTGCATCCTGGTGATACATTGATAGAGGCCACAAGTGGTAATACAGGCATCGCATTGGCTATGGCGGCAGCAATCAAAGGCTATCGCATGGTTTTAATTATGCCTGAAAATATGACCGCAGAGCGGCGGGCGGCAATGACGGCCTATGGGGCGGAGATTGTTCTGGTCGGCAAAGAAGAAGGTATGGAAGGTGCCAGGGATTTAGCTGAACAAATGCAAAAAGAAGGTAAAGGGGTGGTGTTAGATCAGTTTGCTAATGAGGATAACCCCCTTGCCCACTTTAAGGGAACTGGCCCTGAGATTTGGCAGCAAACTCAAGGACGAATAACACATTTTGTCAGTGCTATGGGGACAACAGGCACAATAATGGGTACTTCGAGATATCTTAAAGAAAAAAATCCAGCGATTGAAATTGTTGGTTTACAGCCAGAAGAAGGCTCTGCAATTCCAGGAATTAGACGTTGGCCTAAAGCCTATTTACCTAAAATTTTTGATGCTTCTCGCGTTGATCGAGTACTTGATATTGCCCAACAGGAAGCGGAAAGCATGACAAGGCGTTTAGCTCAGCAGGAAGGGATACTTTGTGGTATTTCCTCTGGTGGTGCTGTTGCGGGTGCTTTACAGGTAGCATCAGTTGTAGAAAATGCCACAATCGTAACGATTATTTGCGATCGAGGAGATCGATATTTATCAACAGGCATCTTTGGCTAAAAACATAGAAAAGCTGTGAGGCATCAACCCCTGCTTTTTGTTTAAAGCGTTTAGGGCTGCCTCATTTAGCTATTTTGTTTATAATGGTGCGGTTAGTAACAATCATAGTGTTAACATTGGAAAAAATGTAAAACGCTAAACCATGCCGCTTGATTAGACTTCTGCCCTTTGAGGGTGTAGTGGAGTACAGCAATAGCTACACATACACCTTGTAATATCTTCTCAGTGCGGGTAGTGATGATAACAGTATTGGGAATAGCTGCTTTTTAGCTTACTCACTATGAAAAAACGCACCTCTGTTCAGTTTTATTCATCCCATTCAACACGCCAGAAAAACAAGCCTTTACCCTCTGTAACAGCCCTTCGTGTGGAAAAACTTTCTCATGATGGACGAGGTATTGCTTACTGGCAGAAGAAACCCATTTTTATCAATGGAGCATTACCCAATGAGTTAGTTGAGGTTGACATTACATCGAATCGTACTCGATTTCTTGAGGGGAATGTAAAGTCGTTGCTGGAATCGGCACCATCACGTATTTCGCCAGAATGTAAGCACTTTGCAGCATGTGGAGGGTGTCACTGGCAATTTGTAGCGGCAGAGCAGCAGCTTGTGTGGAAACAGCAAGCGGTTGTTGAGCAAATTCAACGCATAGCGAAGACTGAGCCAGAGACTTTATTACCTGCTATATGTAGCCAGCCATGGGGGTATAGACAACGAGCAAGGCTTGCTTGTCATGTGGTAAAAGGCCAGTTACAGCTAGGTTTTCGTGGCTTGCAGTCTGAACAAATTGTAGAAGTTACTCATTGTTTGACATTAACACCTCAGCTACAGCAACTACTTGAGTCTTTAAGAGCACTATTAACTGGTTTGAGTGGTAAGCGATGCATAGGCCATATTGATATTGCTCAAGGTGATGCCGAAGTGGGGATAGCGTTGAGGTTGATTAAACCATTGCCAGATGAGGATACTCAGCAGCTTGAACAGTGGTCCATTCATCATAATGTGAGTATTTGGTTGAATACAGGCACTGGAAGTGAACCTGCTCCGTTACGACCTGAACAGCCAGAAGCACTGTTTTATACCCTATGCCAAGGGCATATCCAGTTAAGCTTTTTACCGACTGACTTTATACAAGCAAATCAGAGCATCAATGAGGCAATGGTTAGTCAAGCGATTGATTGGCTACAACCTAAAGCAGGGGAGGCGTTACTCGATTTATTTTGTGGTATTGGTAATTTTACCCTACCGTTAGCGCAGTACACTGGTGTTGATATTACTGGCATTGAGGTGAGCGCCTCAGCACTTAAACGCTGTCAAATGAATGCTCAACTTAATGGGATCGCTAACATTAGGACTTATCAGGCCGACTTATCTGCACAACAGTCTCTGTCTCATTGCTTAGGAGGGAAGTCCTTTGCCGGCATTTTGTTGGATCCTCCTCGTGCCGGAGCCTTAGCGGTGGTTAGTCAAATCGCCGAATTAAAATCACAGCGAGTGGTCTATATTTCCTGTAATCCAGCAACGCTCGCGAGGGATACTGCTGAGTTGGTTAAGCATGGCTATAAGCTCAAGCAGTTAGGGGTACTTGATATGTTTCCCCACACAGCCCATATAGAGTCAATGGCACTTTTTACTCGGTAATCTGTAATATTGGGTGGAGTTAAAGAGAGGTAAATAGTGTGTTAGGACTTGTACTTTAGCGAAGTGTACTGTTCCTTAATGTAACAATGATAAGAACGATTCCAAACAATAACCCTTAAAACCACAAGGCGAATATGGTTAAGGTTAGAGAAGAACATCCAGTCCATTCTGATGGCACAGTTGATTTGGATGCATGGTTGCAACGTATTCAAGCAGAAGTCGCGACTGATGATGATACGGCATTACGAAAAGCGTGCGAAATAAGTCAGCTTGCAGAAAGAGAGAGTCGAAACAGTCATCATAGCTGGGAAGGAACCAGTAGCTTTATTACTGGCCTGGAAATGGCTGAAATTTTAGCGGGCTTGAAGCTGGACCAGGAAACATTGATTGCCGCGGTTTTGTATCGTGGGGTTAGAGAAGAAAAGTTAACGTTGGAGTATGTAGAAAAAAAGTGTGGCTCTGGGGTTGCAAAACTTATTGAAGGTGTACTAGGCATGGCAGCCATTATGGCTGTTCAGCCTCGAAGTGGTGGTGCGGTTTTAGGTGATCGATTGGGCCAGCTTGAAAAGGTCCGAAAAATGCTGGTTTCAATCATTGATGATGTGCGTGTTGCACTGATAAAACTGGCTGAACGAACATGTGCAATTCGCGCCGTGAAACAGGCGAGTAAGGATAAAAAGCGTAAAGTTGCTCAAGAGGTTTTTAATATTTATGCCCCGCTTGCTCACCGGTTGGGTATTGGTTACATAAAATGGGAGCTGGAAGATTTATCATTTCGTTATCTGAAACCTCAAGACTATAAAAAAATAGCTCGGTTGTTGGATGAAAAGCGGATAGATCGAGAAAACTATATAAAAAATGTGGTGGGCCAGCTTCGAGCATCAATTGCCGAGATGAATATTAACGCAGAGGTTAATGGGCGGGCTAAGCATATTTATAGTATTTGGCGCAAGATGCGCCGGAAAGGAATCGATTTTAGAGATGTCTATGATGTTCGTGCTGTTCGTGTACTTGTCCCCCATGTGCGAGATTGTTATGCGACGCTTGGTGTTGTTCACTCGCTTTGGCGACATATTCCCCGAGAGTTCGATGACTATATTGCAACGCCTAAAGAAAATGGTTATCGCTCACTTCACACCGCAGTGATTGGTCCTGAAGGTAAAACCTTAGAAGTACAAATTCGTACTCATGATATGCATGAAGAGGCTGAGTTGGGCGTTTGCGCACATTGGCGCTATAAAGGAACGGACTTAGGCTCAGGCCGCGATAGTTATGAAGAAAAGTTAGCTTGGCTACGACAAGTACTGGAATGGCAGGAAGAGCTGGGCGATATCGAAGGCCTTCCCGATCAGTGGCAGGCCGCCGTTGAAGCAGACCGAATTTATCTGTTCACTAAAGATGGGCATGTGGTGGATTTGGCCGTTGGTGCAACCCCACTGGATTTTGCTTATCGTATTCATACTGAAGTAGGTCATACCTGTCGTGGAGCAAAGGTGGGTGGCAAGATCGTTCCCTTGACCCATAAGCTTAAGACCGGCGATCAAATTGAAATTATGACTACGCCAGGTTCTACACCCAGCCGTGACTGGTTAAACCCTAATCTGGGGTATCTCACTACATCACGTGCACGTGCGAAAGTTATTCACTGGTTTAAGCAGCAGGATAAAGAACAAAATGAGCTGGCAGGACGACATCAGTTAGAAGCTGAGTTCAAGCGGTTAGCATTGCGCCAAATTAACTATGAAGAGCTTGCCCAACAGGTTAACTATAAAGCGGCACCTGATATGTTTGCAGCTGTCGGCGCAGGTGACTTAAAAGTTGCACATGTTATTAATGCTGCACAACGTATTTTGGCACCTGATGAAGCTAAAGAGTTTATGTTCCTTACCCCAAGGCAGCCAACACCACAAAAAAGTCAGGATGCTGGTGTCGTTGTACAAGGGGTGGGTAATTTATTGACACATATGGCGGGTTGCTGCCACCCAGTACCTGGTGATGCCATCATTGGCTATATTACTTTTGGTCGAGGTGTAACCATTCACCGAATGGATTGTGCCAATGCAGTTCAGCTTCAGGAGCAAGAACCTGAACGTATGATTGAAGTAGACTGGGGGGGGACATATGAGGAAACCTACCCTGTCGATGTTGCAGTTCTTGCTTATGATCGTCCTGGGTTATTGCGAGACATCACCGTAGTGCTCGCTAATGAGCGTGTAAATGTATTGGCAGTCAATACTCAGTCAAATAAACACGATAATTTAGCACGTATGCAACTCACTATCGAAGTGCCTAGTTTACAGATGCTTGGGCGTGTGCTTACACGTATTAATCAGTTACCTAATGTAATTGAAGCCAATCGGCATCGACTTAAGAATCACTAGTAGTAAATGCAAATTAGTACAGTACCGTACTGGTAAGCTTAAACAGTAAGTGTACTTTAGGCTGTATTTTTAGGAGACCTGTCAAGTATGTCGCATTACACGATGGATGATTTATTGTATTTGATGGCACGATTACGTGATCCTGCGACAGGTTGTCCTTGGGATATTAAACAAACGTTTTCGACAATTGTTAATTATACGATAGAAGAAGCTTATGAAGTGGCGGATGCCATTGAGCATGATGATTTTCAACACCTTTGTGATGAGCTTGGAGACTTACTCTTTCAAGTGATTTTTTATGCACAAATGGGGGCTGAGAAAGATTATTTTGATTTTGACAATATTGTACATCAGCTAGTCACTAAATTAATACGCCGTCATCCTCATGTTTTTCCTGATGGTGAACTCAAGGCAAACCAGAATGAAGCTGAGCGAGCGAGTGTCACTGATTTAGATGTTAAAGCAAGTTGGGAACACATTAAAAAACAGGAACGCCTTAAAAAGAATAAGAGTCAGGTACTGGCTGATATTCCGTTAAGCTTACCTGCCTTAAAACGAGCGCATAAATTACAGTATCGGGCTGCACAAGTTGGGTTTGATTGGTCTGATTATAAACCTGTACTTGATAAAATCAGAGAAGAACTTATTGAAGTTGAGTTGGCCATAGAAACAGGCAAAGAAGAACATATTCAAGATGAAATTGGCGATCTTATTTTTTGTTGCGTTAATTTAGCAAGGCACTTACAGGTTGATGCAGAACAGGCGGTACGTCAGTGTAATGCAAAATTTACACGGCGCTTTAATTATATTGAAGCGCAGCTTGCAGCTAATGAGCAAGACTGTAAAAGCAGTTCACTTGCAGAAATGGACTACTTATGGAGACAAGCGAAAGAAAAAGGTTTGTAAAGGCCTTGACTGTCTAATTTAAAAAGTTTCTCTATAAAATGGCTAAGCGTAAGTTAATGGCATTTTGCCAGCCACCTTCACAGGAAAGTGGCTGGCTTTTACTCATTCGATTATGATTAAACTGGATTATTTTACAAAAACGTTTACCTAATGGGTATCAGGTAAACTTTCTTTAAATGTCTTTAAATGCTTTTTGGATAATTCAAGGTACTTTGGGGTTGGACCAATATCTTCGTAAAGAGGGTTACCTTCTTCATCTTCAGCAACAACAAGTTGGCCTTCCTGATAGGGGAAAGAGCGTTCTAATTCATCCAGAGCTGCATGTAGTAAGTCACGAATAATTTCTTCTATGTGGCGGCGTGGGTACATTTCACTAAGCGCGGCAAGACGAGCGGCATCTTCCAAAGGGAGCTTGATACAGAATGAATCCTGAGTAACCGCTCCTCGCGCAGAGTTTTCCCATTCATTAATTAAATCTTTAATACTCATTGTATGGTTCACTTTAATCGTATGGGCACTATCTAAAAATACGCCTTTTCACCTTTACAAGGTAAATGTAGCACGCTGGCTTTTATGTATCCTTTATACATCATTCCATATGGTGCTGATTTATATTAACAAAAAGAGCTATTTATAGAGGTGCCTCTAATTTGTATGTTTTGGACGTTTTTTATCGATACTATCCTTTATGTTTATCTTAACTAAACGAAAGTTAAAATTAAAATGTTTCTGCTCGAAAGAAGGACTTTATTAGACTTTACCTTTTGCTCTGTAGAGCAATTCGTTGATTTTTTTTAGTCTAGCGTTTCTTTATAGAGACAACAAAGTGATTATTGAAGTAATAGCGTTAAATAAGTGGCGAAGACTCTTATTGGTGTGTACTTGGCAAGTAATATAACCTTTACCTCCTGAAATTGAGTACATGATACGGTTATGACGTAACCGCTTATTTATTGTTTCACGCAAGATTAAAGCTAACTTACATTAAATTTGTCATAGAATTTATGCTGGTTATAACCTGCCTAAGGCAATATTCACGTTGTATCTCCAGCATTGTTTGGTCTGTGGGGGGGCTATCTTTAGTACACAGATTCCTTTAGGCTATGTAAGTTATCCATATTCTTGGGTACGCGCCCTTCACTATGGGGAGTGTCTGTAATTTTTGTCTGTTTTTAGTCACCTGGTTTGTTTTTGGGTAAGCCAGATTGCTGTTTATTTGGGGGAAGGTTAATGCCCGATACACATGCTGCGCTACGTAATAATGTACATCTTCTTGGTGAGTTATTAGGTAATACCATCAAGGAGCATTTGGGGGAGCAGTTTTTAGATAAAATTGAGTTGATCCGGCAGCTCGCAAAAGCAAGCAGAGCAGGAAGTAAGGCGGGTCTGGAAGCGCTATTAACTGAGCTTAAAGGATTAACAGATGATGAGTTGCTGCCTGTAACACGTGCTTTCAACCAGTTTTTGAATCTAGCGAATATTGCAGAACAATACCACACTATTTCCAAGCATTCGCAGCAGTGTCCACTTGAGTTAAACCCTATAGCTGAATTACTCGATCAGCTGCTTGCACGTCAGTTTAGTGCCGACACAATTATCGAAAATCTATCAAAACTTAAAATTGAGTTGGTATTAACAGCCCATCCTACAGAAGTAACTCGTCGTACACTGATTAAAAAGTACGAGGAAATTGCTAACTGTTTGTATGTTAAAGACCATCACTATTTGTCAGGTGCTGAAGAAGAGCAACTGATTCATCGTTTACAGCAGTTAGTCAGTCAGGCTTGGCATACGAATGAAATACGTGAGGAGCGACCAACTCCTGTCGATGAAGCCAGATGGGGATTTGCAACAATAGAGTACTCACTTTGGCATGCTGTCCCACGGTTTTTACGCCAACTGAATCAGCAGTTAAAACAGCGTATTAATCGAGAATTACCCTTGGATATTTCACCTATTCGTTTTGCATCATGGATGGGTGGGGATCGTGATGGTAACCCCAATGTGACTGCTGCAATTACCCATCAGGTTTTAATGTTAAGTCGCTGGATGGCTGCAGACTTATATTTGAGAGATATGGATACCCTTATTGGTGAGCTGTCAATGAATGAGTGTAATCAACATTTATTGATGGAGGTCGGTAATCAAAGTGAGCCTTACCGTGCATTACTTAAGCGGCTTCAGACCCGTTTACGGGTGACGCGTGATTGGGCTGAAAGTGCTGCACGTAACGATATTGAGCCTACAGCTGATGTATTACTTTATAAAGAGGATTTATTAGCGCCATTAAAGCTGTGCTATCAGTCGCTGCAGGATTGTGGGATGCATGTTATTGCGAATGGGCCATTATTGGATACTTTATACCGTGCCCACTGCTTTGGCTTGAACTTGATTAAGTTGGATATACGACAAGACAGTAGTCGTCACAGCGATGTGATTGCAGAACTCACAAACTATCTAGAGTTAGGTGATTATACCGCCTGGACGGAGGAGCAAAAACAAGCCTTTTTGTTAAAGGAACTCGCCAGCAAGCGTCCTTTATTACCTTGTCAGTGGCAGCCTTCAGCGGATGTTAAAGAAATTATAGACACCTGTCGTGTTCTGAGCCGTCATGAGCCTCATGCCATTGGTAGCTACATTATTTCCATGGCTAAACAGCCATCCGATGTGTTAGCCGTTATTTTGTTATTGAAAGAATGTGGTGTTCAACACCGAGTACCGGTTGTTCCTTTGTTTGAAACACTGAATGACTTGGCAAATGCTGATGAAGTTATCAAGAATCTCTTAGGGGTGAGTTGGTACCGTGATTATATCCAAGGTAGTCAAGAGGTGATGATTGGCTACTCAGATTCTGCTAAAGATGCAGGTATGCTGATGGCTTCATGGGCGCAATATCAAGCTCAAGAGAAGTTAGTTGATATTTGTAAGAGGGCAGGGGTGAAGTTGACCTTGTTCCATGGTCGGGGAGGAAGTATTGGTCGTGGGGGGGGGCCTGCTCATGCGGCTATTTTATCGCAGCCTCCTGGTTCTATTGGTGAAAGGATGCGGATCACAGAACAGGGTGAGATGATCCGCTTCAAGTTTGGCTTACCTAATGTTGCAGTTAGAAGTCTGGCGTTGTATACCAATGCTGCTTTGGAGGCTAAGCTGATACCACCTCCTGTGCCAAAAGATAGTTGGCGAAAAATGATGGATGGCTTAACAGAGACATCATTAGATGCATATAGTGCTGTCGTTAAGGAGAACACTGATTTTGTTGCCTATTTCCGTGCTGCAACACCAGAGCAAGAACTTGCCAAGCTCCCTCTGGGTAGTCGACCTGCAAAGCGAAGATCATCAGGTGGTTTGGAAAGCTTACGGGCTATTCCCTGGATATTTGCCTGGACACAAAACCGTTTGATGCTACCGTCATGGCTGGGTAGTGGTGAGGCGTTACAGCAGGCACTTGATAATAAGCAAGAACCATTAATACGAGAGATGATGTCTGAATGGCCATTTTTTAGAGCCAGAGTCAATATGTTAGAAATGGTCCTTGCAAAAGCTGACTTATCATTAGCTGCTTATTATGAGCAACGACTTGTCCCTGAATCTCTGCAGCCATTAGGCGAAGAACTACGCTACCGTTTAGCAAGTACTGTAGAAGTTGTACGTTACCTGAAGAACGTACATGACTTATTAAGTGATGAGCCTTGGATTCAACAGTCTATTGCTTTGCGAAATCCCTATACTGATCCACTTAATGTATTACAGGCAGAGCTACTGTTTCGTTTACGTCATGAAACAGAAAATATTAAGCCTTTTGTCCCTCAGGCATTAATGGTGACTATTGCGGGGATTGCTGCAGGTATGAGGAATACTGGTTAATAGCAATCAATCTGTCTGCTGCAAGGAGGCAGCAGGTGGGCTTATAAATTGCTTTAATTTTGTGTTTTACCTCGGCTAAATATGAAAAATGATCCCTCTGTATTTAATAAAAAGTAATAAATTCTGCAAACTAATCAGTTTTAACTAACTATAATAAACTGTAATGGAGACAACTATAACCACCACTATAGGTTATAGTAATAAGTTGATTCAGTTTGAGTTTATAAAATTGAAAAATAGGGTCAAAGGATTTGGCTACGTTAATGTCTAATAAGTATGTATATGGCTTAGGCCAGGGGGAAACTGGGATGCATATTGCGACCCGGATTAAACGCTATCTAGCCGCCAAGGGCGTTCCCTATGCGTTGTATCAATTAAATTGTGGTGTATCACTTTCTCAAGCGGTCTCACAAATAGGCATTGATCCTTCTCAGGTTGCAGTACCTGTTCTTATTTCTCGTAGACAAGGGCAATGGATGATTGTGACCAGTGTTGACCGTGTATTGTCATGCGGTCAATTGTCACAAGTGTTGCAGGAACCAGTCCGTTTGGTTCCTCATCATGAAGTTGATAAACTTTTTTCTGACTGTGCACCTGGCATTAAACCGGCCTTGGCAGTGCCTTATCAATTGCCTTGTTTGCTGGATAAATCGTTGATAAACAAAAATAAAGTGTATTTCGTTTCTGGTTGTCCATCGATACTTGTTGGGGTGGATAGTGATGAGTATTTGTTTCTTCATCCACATGCGCAACTTTTTGAGTGGCCAAGGCTTGAGCAGCAACCAACGACTGCAGATAATAGTGAGCTCATTATTTTTCCAGGTATAACACCTATAAACGAGCATGATCAACTTGATCAGATCATGCCCTTATCTACTATACCTGAGACATCGCCAATAGCAGATACATTGCTTAAAAATCCAGAGTTAAGAGAAGATGAAGTTTCTCTGCTCTCATTTCTTGATGAGCATGGGTTGATAAGCCGTCAGCTCTGTAAGGTAGGGGCTGCTATTAGCCACAAGGGATGCAATAGTTCACGGGAAGTCATAGAACAACTTGGAGGTTGTAAGACCTACGACTTAGCACTGGTCAGTGCTATTATCTTATCCTTTCGTGTACCGTTGCGTGGGCCGTTAGGCCTTAACAGTGTATGGCAGCATGCGTTGTATAGTAGTATTCTCGCGGAGTCACTGCTGTCTTATGTACCGAAGCATTATCAAAAAGAACTCACGAACCTTCAATTAACTTGCTTATTACAGCATGTTGGGGTTTTGTTGTTGGGGCATATTTTTAGACCTGAGTTTGTGATGCTCAATAAGTGGGTTACCTGTCAGCCTCATATATGTTTGAGTGACTTTGAGCAGCGCTTAGTTGGATTGGGACAGGCGCGAGAGATAATCCGTTTTGGCTATGCACAGCTTGGTGGATGGTTGCTAAAGCGCTGGCAGTTCAGTCACTCTGTGATACAAGGTGTAAGCCAACAACTTCAGCTGCATTCAGATATTCCCCTGGTGCATATGTTACAGGTGGTAAACTATATGCTGACTTGTCACCGAGTCAGTTATGCAACGCTTTCAGGTTATCCAGAACACGCCTTTAGCTGCTTGGAGTTATCTTTGGATTTAGTTGACCAACATTTTACTCAAGTAGCCAAAGATTATCCTAGGACGGATCAACTTGCGTTCACACAAGCAGCTTAACTTGGTTGTGCTACCCTTATACACCACAAATGCTTAACTTGAGCATCATTAACGACCTGTGTATCTTACCTGCTACTTTTGATTGATCTTGCTTGTTGCAAAACTGAAATAATGACTAGAAACATTTTGCAACAGCTTCATTTGTTATAGAATCGGCGATTTTTTAGCATATACAGCCTAAAGCATATTAAAGGAGCTGGCATTCATGCGTGTTATTTTGTTGGGGGCACCTGGGGCGGGAAAAGGAACCCAGGCTAAGTTCATTATGGATACATTTAATATTCCTCAGATTTCTACTGGGGATATGTTACGTGCTGCAATAAAAGCGGGTACACCACTGGGCTTGCAAGTTAAAGAGGTTATGGAGTCAGGTGGATTAGTTTCTGATGATATTATTATTAATCTTATCAAGGAGCGAATTCAGCAGGATGACTGTAAGAATGGCTTTTTGTTTGATGGATTTCCACGCACCATTCCTCAAGCTCAAGCGCTTGTAGATGCAGGTGTGAGTATTGACTGTGTTGTTGAAATTGCAGTTAATGATGAGGAGATTATCAAGCGGTTAACAGGCCGTCGCATTCATGAAGGTAGTGGTCGAGTCTACCACGTAGCGTTTAATCCACCTAAACAACCAGGGTTGGATGATGAGACAGGTGAAGTATTGATTCAGCGAGATGATGATACTGAAGAAACTGTTCGTAAACGTTTAGAAGTTTATCATTCTCAAACAGCACCATTAGTAAACTTTTATAAAGACGCTGAAGCCACTCATGGAACACCTAAATATGTTCGTGTTGATGGTAAAGGTTCAGTAGATGCTATTCGTTCTGCTGTCTTGGAAGCGCTCTCTGCCTACCAAAACTAAAAGGCTGTCAGTCGATAGGGGGATTTCCCCCCCCCTCAACTTTCCTATCTATCATTGCTTATCTATACGTTGTTCAAAAAGCAGGGTCGCCTTTATTCTTGAAATATGAATAATGTTCTTCTTGTAGTTTTTTTAAAACAGTTATCTTATTCCTACAGAATCTTGAATGTATTTTACAAAATAATACTTTTGTATAATGTGTCTATAATAAAGGCTATTTTTGGTGTTTGCCTTTGTGATCATGCTTTATACTGATGTGTTTTTGCTAGCGCTAGACAACGCTCAAGTTAAGTGTTTTTATTTATACTTGGTCTTTATGGCTAGTAGAAATATAGCCAATACAGGTTTTTAATGGTCCTCATTTCAGCCACTTGCTTATTGTATAAGCTTCTTCAATTCATAATTTGATGCTGCTTAAATCATTCGTTACGGACATATGTTGTCTTATTTCTTTTAAAGTTGTGCTTTTTGTTTGCATAACATGAAAAAGGATTGTTTGACAGTTAAAACAAAATGAGTCCATGATGGGATAGTAATGTAAATCAGCCTATTAGCGACAAAGATGGTTGGAATTTTTTGAGTTGAATATAAGAGCGTTGAACCTATTTCTTCTGAAGTAAAGTCATTATATATACCCACAGTGAAGGATTATTAGAGGCGCTAACCTGGTCTGTTAAGACTAGTAATAGCAACAATCGTTGTTTTAAAGGCGTTAGCTGGACTGCTAAGTGATGAAATCCCAGGGCGGGTTTACTACGGTAAAACTTGTGGTAATGACCCTGATTTATATAAAAGTGCTGTTGGGTGCTTATATTAATAAGTGACTATGGTGACAGCTAAATGCTCCTCGGTAATCGCTCCTGCATTGCTCTAACACATGACATCCATATCATTATGAAACTGCATTCCCACCTTTTCGTATAAGCTGTTTCATTTCTCTAATTGGCAGCTTGTCCCCGATTTATATTACGCAACAATTAGGCAGGGGAGCTCAGAAGATTCCATTCGTAACGGATCTGTATAGGGTTAGCTCTGAATTTTAAAGAGTTTGACTTTGGAGCATTTTCAGGAGGACTGATTCTAAATATACCGGCTATAAATCAATTGTAAATTTTAGAGAATTTGTAAAAACGCTCGAAGTGAATGAAAATTAGGGTGAGCTAGTTAACCTGAAGTGAGTGATAACATCAATCAATGAATTTAAAAGAGTTGGTTGTAGGTTTTCGATCGATAATTTCCTGTAAGTTCACTTTTAAGTGCTAAAGCGGCTGTCGAAAGTTATCTGGTAGCTGAATTACTGCTTTGGTGTTTATGTGTAATACATCATAGAGATAACAGCAGCTAATTTATCTTGTAAAATGCATTGTGGCTATCTTAGGTTAGATGGTCGGTGAAAATAAGCCGACTATTAATATAGCGAGAGCACATTAGTGGCATTTCATTGGCTCGGAAAGTAAGAGCGATATCATGAACCTACTTTAAATCAGGCTGAATGGGGTCTTAATATCAATTGGGTGGTATGTTCTTATTGTGGCTAGAGTATCCATTCATTTCATTTGTATTGGGAAATACTTTAAAGTCAACCTATTTAGTTTCTGAGTGGGCTTATTATATTGTTAACAGTGTGAGCAGGTAAGTTTATTTGTATTAGGACACACACAAATCAAGCAACTGATTTTTCAGTCACATATTTTATGAGCTGTTTCCTTTCAATAATGGGTGAAAAGGCATAAGACTATTTACCTGGTTTGAATGGAGCCATCAATTCTTTGCTCTGGTAACTTATCTATAGGTGATGCATCACGTTGAATGTATTTCATGTGATAGTGTTTGGTGCTGTCGTACTTATGAAAGTAAACGATGGCTTGTGATAAGCATTTTGTAAAATTAAGTCGCTAAACTGGATAGATTCGCGTTGCTATCTTAAATTGAACTCATATAGGTGAGTTGAGCTGTTAGGATGAGAATCAAAGCTTAAATGCTGAAGTCGCTGTTTGCTTTGGAAGGTAACAGTGGTAATTATGGTATACAAATGGACGAACTAGTTTCTTCTTTGTGTTATAAATGACTCATACAAATGCTGTTATCATTTTAGAATTTTGCGTCTCAGTTTGTTAGGATAAAGAAAGCAGGATGCATTCTTTGCTACAGATTTATCTTAACTATTCAAAGTTAGCCTTGGATAATGACCTATTTATTGAGCTTGACTACAAAAATAAATTGCGATTGGGCCAAGAAATGATTGATAGGATAGCTCAGATTTGAGTCTGATTTTTAAAGAAGATATGTGTCGTTTGGTGGTCAAATCATAAAAAGATTCAACTTTCGTGTAAAAAGAGGGTGAAAAATTTTTGCGATTTAAATATTATTCGCCCCTAACTGTTTGTTGACGCACAGTTTTTTGTGCTATGTTTTAACTGATAACTCTAATATTAGATTTCCGCGCAGGAGAAATGAAATGGCGAGAGGTAGAAAACCTGGGACTAAAGCAAAAAAGTCCCCTGCAAAAAAAGCGGTTGCTACTAAAGCAACAAAAACTACAACTACTGTCCATACCGGCCTTGAAAAAGCAATGGCTGAGTTAGGAAAGGTTTCTGAAAGAGTTGCTAGCGCTAAACTCAAAATAGATGAAGCCAAAACTAAACTGGCTACAGCTAAAGCAAAATTGAAGTCAAGTGCTACGGCTACAAATAAAAAAGCAGTAGAGCGTGCTAATGCAGCCATTGAAAAAGCACAAGCTGATTGGCGTGCATTAAATGAGAAGCTTGCTGCTGCAAAACAAGTTGTTGATGTTGAAAAAGTTATTGCTAAAGGTGAGCAATTAAAAGAAGCTGCACAGAAACGTGTAGAAGAATATCAAGCTTCTCTAAAAACAAAAGCTGATCAAGATCTTGCAAAAGCAATTGCAACTTTTGAGGCTAAGTGGCTGAAAAGCCGTGAACGGGCTGATCAAGCAAAAGTTAAAAAGCGTGAAACAGCAGAAGACAAAAAACTGAAAGTTGCACTCAAAAAAGTAGAAGTTAAAGCAAAAGAATTAGGCGAGAAAAAAGTTTCTACAGCGGGCGCAAAAAAACGGGGACGTAAACCAAAGGCGACCACAGCAGCTAAAACGACTGTTGCGACAACTACAACAACTAAGCGTCGTGGCCGTCCACCCAAAAAAGCCACAACGACAACAACGGCTAAAAGCACGGCTGCTAAAAGCACTGCTCCAAAGCGTCGTGGTCGTCCACCCAAAAAAGCCACAGCAACAACTGCTGCGACTACAACAAGTGCTCCAAAACGTCGTGGTCGTCCACCTAAAAAAGCGACAGCGACTTCAACAGCAGCTAGCACTACAGCACCTAAGCGTCGTGGTCGTCCAGCTGGATCAACAACAAGTAAAGCAAAAGTGACTAAAGCTAAATCTGCAACGACTAAACGTCGTGGTCGTCCACCTAAGAAGCAAGCATAGTCATATAAAGAAGGGTTAGTTAAGCACAAAATGTCTGTTCTTAACTAGCTTCTACTTAAATAGATGCCAGGATGGCATCTATTTCTTTTCCTAGACTTCCTGATACTTGTGTCCTGGGTTCCTTTCAGCACATCAATTTCTTAACCTCTCCTCATCAATCCTTTAAAATTAGTTTGATCCTTGAGAAGCACGTGCATACTTATATTATCTCTACAATGCTTTTGGATGACGCTAAGCTGATTTATAAAAATGAGTTGTTGCCGTTGTTATTACAATAAAGTGCTAGAAAACGCATTAAGGTAAAGTACAGTGGTTTTTTGGAAAAACAATTCATCTTAAACTGGCTGCCCAATGTGAAGAGTAAAGTCATGTTAGAGAGAGCATTATTTACAATTAAATGTCTAGGTACACTATGAGTCGCATATTAGCTATTGATACAGCAACAGAAGCTTGCTCTGCAGCATTACTTATTGAGGGAGATGTCAAAGAATCTTTTATTGTTGCACCTAGGGAGCATAATGAGCGTATTTTACCAATGGTTGATGAATTGCTTGCAGCTGCAGGTTTAGGTATACAACAGCTTGATGCTATAGCGTTTGGGCGTGGTCCAGGAGCCTTTACGGGGGTTCGAGTTGCTGCAGGTATTGTTCAAGGGCTGGCTTATGCGGCTGATTTACCCGTAATTGGCATTTCAAACTTAGCTGCACTTGCATATTATGTATTTCGTGTTTATCAACATGAAAAGGTTTTTACCGCGATAGACGCCAGAATGGATGAAATATACTTTGCTGCATATAAGGTGAGCGCTGAAGGGCAACAAACATTGTTAATTCCTGAAGCGGTTGTTAGTCCTGAAGATGCAACAGGCTATCAAGATCAAGATATGACTGGGTGGGTAGGCGTAGGTACTGGCTGGCGTTATTCTCAACGAATTCCATTTACCCCGAATGTTATTTATGAGGATATTTTGCCTCATGCTCAGGATATTGCTTTATTGGGCGAGCAAGCATGGATACAAGGGGAGGTAATGTCTCCAGAGCAAGCTATTCCTGTTTACTTACGTGATAATGTTGCGAAGAAAAAACAAGAAAGATAACCTTTTAGGTTATCTTCCATATCAACGTATACACATTAACTACTTTGTTATTACGATAGTCCTGGTTTTGTTTGTATTGTCTCTTCTCTTTTCTTCTTTAACAGTGCGTTAGTGAGAGGAAGTGTAAGTACTACGCTGACTTTGGTTTACCTTTTGTGACTTCATTGCAATACATCAATCTATGTTGAGAGTATCAGTCACGTGACAATAGTGTGAAACTTGTAGGTTTTACTATTGATAAAAGTGTCTTATTGGGGAAAAAGTTTAGTTTGAGGCATAGGTCTTGGCTTATAATGCTTTCGCGTTACACTGGAGATTGTCTCTGCGGCCATTAGGTATAAATAAATAGTTTTGTAGGTTTTTAAGCGAATAACATTTACGAGTATATCGTTGGAAAAATAGGTTTATATAGGTTAGGTAGTGCATTTATGGATGTGATACAAGCGATTATTCTAGCGTTGATACAAGGGCTGACAGAATTTCTTCCTATATCAAGCTCTGCTCATTTGGTATTGCCTGCGCAACTACTGGGTTGGCCTGACCAAGGGCTAGCGTTTGATGTGGCGGTGCATATAGGTACATTGATAGCTGTTGTTTTATATTTCAGGGATGATTTGTGGTCTGTAATAAAAGGCATGCTGGAAGGACTTTTTGGAGGAAAACAATCTTTTGAAGGGTATTTAGGCTGGTATATTATTTTGGGTACCATACCTGCTGTATTGTTTGGTTTAGCCATAAGCCTTATGGATGTGGAAAATCAACTACGCTCAATCTTTATTATTGCCTGTACCACGTTGATTTTTGGCATATTACTGGGATGGGCTGACCATGCAGGAACGCTACAACGCCGTTTAACAGAAATAACCTGGAAACAAGCATTGCTTATTGGAATTGCTCAGGCGTTGGCCATTATTCCTGGTACATCGCGCTCAGGGGTTACCATTACTGCAGGACTTATGTTGGGGTTTACCCGAAATGCAGCTGCTAGGTTTTCATTTTTATTATCAATACCCGTCATCTTTGCGGCAGGTTTGTTAAAAACGAAAGATCTTATTCTGGCTACAGAACCTGTTGCTTGGGATATGATTGTTGTGGGTGTTGTTGTAGCCGGTGTTAGTGCCTATATATGTATTCATTTATTTTTAAGTATGATTGCACGGATGGGTATGATGCCATTTGTTATTTACCGTATTATCTTAAGCGCAGCTCTTTTTTTCGTTTACTTCACAAGCATTTAGTTTGTATTAAAGCGTATGTGAAATGCGAGGTTTCACCGGGAAAACGTTTACTCAAAAGCGCCCTTTGGGCGTTTTTTGCTATATAGCCACAGCTAAGGGTATGTTTATCTCCAGTCGTTATTATAGGTGTTATGCATAGCGCCTATTCTTGGTGAGCCAGTAAAGATGTTTTAATGTGTGCTCGAGATTTTTATGGGAGCACTGTTTTTCCTTGTGTATTCACTCGGTTCACCAGAATCAAATTATCCTTGTGATGGGTATTGATGTAAGAAGGGCAACTTGTTCACGTGTAGAGAAAAAGAACTCGAGTTTTCACTTATTTATTGGGTAACCTGTTATACTGCTAATAAGGTAATAGTGATGTAAAAAAATAAGTAAGGATATGTAATATATTTTAATGATTGCTCTAATTATTAGTTTGAGTAATATTTATGATAATAAATAGTAGGGAAAAGTTTTTATAGAGTGAGAGGAGTTGGGGTGTGGTTTCCAGTGTTGGTCATTTGACATTAGGTGCACAGTATCTGTTACCCAGTAGTTCAAATACGACACCGAAATCAGTTGAAGCTATACAGCCTGTAGCAAGGGGGCATCATTCATCAGAAGATGAAAGTAAACACCTAGCTGAATCGATGTATAAACTTGTGCAAACTCAACGGGTGAATAAAAGTCACCATACTGAACAATCATTCCAAGCACATGCTTATCAAGTGAATCCTCTCCCAAGAAGTATTCGCACTTATTCTGAAGTGGCTGAGTTCGACTTAGAGTACGGTAGTACGGAATTATTTGGTATTGATGTTTATGTATAGATTTCCTTAAGCAGATTTATTTGGTACTTTTCTTCCCTTCATAGATACCTCTCTCGTTAGGTATAGTTCCAATTTCCTTCGATTAACCATTCGACACCATGCTTGTAGGTAACACCAATTATGTGTTCAAAAAATACGGTTGTTGTATTACCCGCTACTCCTGAAGGGTTACCTTATGCTAAAGAGTTAGCTGATGAACTTAATTTACCACTAAAACTTCATAATGATGAGGTGGATTTAAATTCTGCTCTGGCTTTAGTCGTTGATGAAGATAAAGTTAGCTTGGAAGCGTTATATGAGAAAAAAATGGGGCAAGTATATGTCGATTTTGTTCATGGTCCATTAGCTTTTCGGAGGCTTCATGGTGGGGGTAAAGGGCAAGCTATTGCAAAGGCTATTGGTATTAAAAAACAATTTAAACCTTCAGTTTTGGATGTAACGGCTGGTTTGGGACGGGATGCATTTGTCCTTGCTGCGCTTGGTTGTGAGTTAACATTATTAGAGCGATCATCTGTTGTATATAGTCTGTTACGTGATGGTCTAAGGCGAGCATTAAAATGTCATGAGATTCAATCAATTATTGAAAGAATGACATTGCAACCACTGCAAGATGCAAAATCATTTTTAGCCGAATGTCAGCCTGAAAGTTTTGATTGTGTTTACCTTGATCCTATGTTTCCTCATCAAGATAAAAAGTCAGCATTGTCAAAGAAAGAGATGCAACTTTTTCGGAGGCTATTAGAGGGGGATAGTGACGCTGACCAGTTATTTGCAGATGCTTATGCTACTGCATGCTATCGAGTTGTTGTTAAAAGGCCACGAGTGGCACCACTTTTGGCCAATAAAAAACCTACTTTGCAATTAGCAGGAAAAGCTAACCGGTTTGATATTTATGTTAAAAAAGGCATACCGCAATAATACAATATGCCTTAGGAAGGGTAAGCCGCTTACTCATTGTTTACTCAGGTGTTCAGTAGCTAATTGTTGAATAGCTTGTCGTGCTTCGTTAGGAAGCACATAACGAGCACTATTGAGTATGACATGAATATTATGGGTAAATGATAAGTTTTTTTGTTCATCAGCCTGAACTAAGTCTTGCTGACGAAGCGATTCTATAAAGTTCTTGAAAAGAGATTTATCAAAAAACTCAGGTGCGTTTATTCCTTGTATAAAGGATAGACGTTGAGCGAGTTCATGACATTGCTTTTCCAGCGTATCTCTGTTTATTTGACCACTACCACTTCGAATCAATAAACTTAGGGCCATATAAAAGCGCTCTAACGTTTGTATAATTGTTTTACCAAGAAAGTTAAATGTAACTGAGGTGACTGACTCTGGGTTTGGACTGTGTAGCCAGCCATTTTCTCGTTGCAATATGGAGTGGTCGACAAGTATATCCAGCCACTGTTTGAGCAGGCTTCTAAAATGATCTGGTTGCCACGGTAAAAAAAGCTCTGTACGTAAGTAAGGATATATTTTGTTACACATCGGTAAAAGGTCAGCCTCTTTAATTCGAGAGCTATTATTAAAGAAACAACTAATAAGGGAAGGTATTGCAAAAAGATGTAACGTGTTATTACGATAATAAGTCATTAAAACAGCATGCTTGCCTTCTACATAAATTACATCACCAAGAGAGTCAGTTTGTCGCCGAATAAAACCTAATTTTTCGACGTATAGAATAGCCTCCGTTGCTGTTTTGGGTGTCGATATAATACGTTCGCTGTATGGTAGCTTTTCTAGTAGCCAGCGATAAAACGTTACCTGCTCTTTTAGTGACTCTTCACTCATCGCCTGTTTGGGGGCGGATAGTAACGCGGTCGCAATTAGGTTTACTGGATTAGCAACTGCCGCAGCATTGATATGGTAATTAATAGTATTTGCCAGCTGCTGAGTAAGGTCTCGAAACCAAGGTTGTCGTGTATAACTAGATGATTCTGAGGCAATATTTGATTGCCAATGAGGTTCTTTTTGATCTAAAAACTGATTAAGCAAAATAGGCTCACCAAAATTTACCCATACTTTACCAAATTCTTTTTTTAAGGCCGAAAGAATACGCAAAATATCAAGGGGAGATTCAGTTTTTTTCGCTTTTCCACGTAACTCACCAAGGTAAGTATTCCCTTCCAGTACTCGCTCATAGCCAATATAAACAGGTACAAAACAAAAAGGTTTACGTTGATCTTTTAAATAGCTTTGTAGTGTGAGAGCCAGCATCCCTGTTTTAGGCTGCAGTAATCGACCTGTTCGGCTACGACCACCTTCAATAAAGTACTCTGTAGGAAAACCCCGTGTCAGTAGAGTATGCAGGTACTCATTAAAAACAGTGGTATAAAGTTTATTTCCTTTAAAACTTCTACGCATGAAAAATGCTCCACCCCGACGAAGTAAACCTCCAATGAGTGGCATGTTTAGGTTTATTCCTGCAGCAATATGAGGGGGGCTTAAATTTTGTTTGTAGAGCACATAAGATAATAGTAAATAATCAATATGGCTACGATGGCAGGGAACATAAATGATTTCGTGATCTTTAGCCAGCTGCTGGATGGGTTCAACGTGATTTACCTGAATGCCATTATAGAGCTTATTCCAAAACCAGGTCAGTATAATATCTAAAAAGCGTACTGCAGGATAACGAAAGTCAGAGACAATTTCATTCGCATATTTATGGGCTTTACTCTTTAATCGACTAATATTGTCGTGTGTAGCGTTAGCTTGATCTAGAATTGCTTGCTTAACAGGTTGACTATGTAGTAGTTGGTTAACCAATGTTTTTCGGTGAGAAAGCTCAGGGCCTGTAACAGCAGTACGTAATTGACGAAAGTGGACGCGCAAAATTCTTGCTAATTTGCGCACAGTACGACTGGTTGAAAGTTGCTCATCGACTAACTCTCTTGTGGTTAAAGGTGTGCTGAAATTAATCATTGTCTGTCGGCCATGGACCAATATGGCAAATAATTTGCGTAAACGGCCACCAACTGCATAATCATAGGTAAACAGTAATTTAAATGCTGACTGTTCTTTAAGTGGTGAACGGCCCCAAAAAATCGTAACTGGAATGAGTTGAATACTTTTTTCTGGATGACGTTGTAGGAATGTAATAAGTTGATGTAATTGCTCGGACGGTTTTGGGGGGGGGAAGATTCGCCAAATAGTGGGCTGTTGAATTAAATGTAAACAGTTGGGTAGTAGTTGATTATGGGTGACGATGAATTTTTGGTCCGGTGATGGCAGTCCCTGTCGCTGACAAATTTCCTCAAGGACTAGTGTATCAAATAATGACTGGCGAGCTAGAATATAGCAAATGCCATCACTTTCTTTTAAGGGGGGGAATGAGGGTAACTCTCCTAAGTAATTGGTTTTAACCCATAAAAATAAGAGTTTTCGTAAACTGCGTCTTAGAAGAGATTTGAGTTGAATTGATAGCTTCGACATTTTTTGTTTTTTTCCAGATACCTAAATGTTTCCCCTTGTTAATACGAAAACCACAGCTAAATAAATGTTTCTTCCTTTAACTATAGTTATTGCATAGACATCTTTTTGAGATAGAGATGATCAAGTATTGATTTTGTTTTTAGAAATTCTGTTCATATTGGATAAGTATGTTTCTACTGTTAGATAAGCAATCATTTGCTTTTGGGTTTATACCACTATTATTGCTTTTTATATCTTGTAGTTACAGCGTTTTGACTAAAGTTTAATGGATCTTATTGTGTTACTAATGCTTGCTTTAACAAATACAGTCGCGGTTAGCCTTTAAAAAACACTTTAGTGTATTGGGTGCTGGTTAACATTATTGACTGTATACTGTAATGTGCTCATTGGTGTAAACCTATTAAAAATCTACTGAAAATGTGGAACAAAATTTATTAGAGGCTTAAGGGAAATTTACTGGCTTATGAAGGGGAAATAGCGTCACCGAGGCTGTGAAGTCGCTGTTAACATAAACGATTTGAAGTACTGCTGAATCCTTAATGAGACTAGTATGTAAGTATATACATCGCACTATGCACTTCAGGAGGTTTTTAAGCATTATGCTGTTACGTATCCATGGCTCTATGTCGCCCTTGAAAATAGCTATGTGACGACAAACAGCCATAATGCAAAGGCAGGCAGTATTATAAAAAGTAAGTTTGATTAATTTCGGAACGGAGAGTGTGTCAACTCATTTATTCTTGCCAACTTATAACGCCTTCACCTTGATGGGTAATTTGCCACCATTCATTATCTGCTGCTTCTTCTTCCTGCCAGAATGTACCATTACAACGTATTTCTGTGTTAAAAAATTCAAAAGCATCACGAGCACATTCAATATCTGTTTCCCAAGGTGTTTCTGCTGAGTTAAACCATATGCTTGTAAAGGCTCGACCGGCAGCTCGTACAACAACCATAACGGGGATATTCATACCTTGCCAACCAACATTATACTGATGTGTACGCCCCTCTTTATTGAGTAACTCAAGGCTATCAAAACGATCATCTAACCAGTCTTCAATAAGATCTGGTGTAGTGCTTTTTACATAAATTTCAATATCAGGTAATTGCATGGTTGTTACTCTCTTGGGAAAACCAGTTATCCAACCCTGTCAAGAGCACCTAAGCTAACACGGGTAGTATAGACCTAGCAATGCTACTCACCAGTTAATCTTTATACTCAATGCTTTTAATCTACTGAATTGTGATAATGAAAAGAGAGTTAATGAGTTATACACCAAACGTTGTTTGTGTATAGCATATGCTGGTGAGCTTGTTCAAATACTTAATGTTAAGTGTTTGTTGATTTGTATTCGCTCCTATTAGCCTGAAGGCAGGCTAATAGGATGGTTGTAGTAGAAACTAAAAAGCATTGTTAGAGAGTGTTAACCCAGTAGATTAATCATGATGCGTTCGTATATTGAGGAGAGTGTTTCAAGCTCTGAAATACGTGTGCACTCATTTACTTTATGGATAGTGTCATTACAAGGTCCCAATTCAATAACTTCTGTACCATAGGGTGCAATGAATCGCCCGTCTGAAGTACCACCTGAAGTAGATAATGTGGGGTGTGCACCTACTTCGGCATGAACCGCAGCCTGCGCGGCATCAATGAGATGTCCTCGCTCTGTTAAAAAAGGGCTGCCAAATAAAGTCCAATCGATATGATAGTCTAAATGGTGTTGTTGCAAAATATGGTGGGTTCTGGCTTGAAGTTCTTCAGCTGAAGACTCTGTAGAAAAACGAAAATTAAACATAACCTGCAGTTCACCAGGCACAACATTACCAGCACCAGTACCAGCATGAATGTTAGAAATTTGGAAGCTGGTAGCAGGAAAGAAGTCATTACCTTTATCCCACTGGGTGGTTGATAAGGCTGCAAGTGCAGGCGCTGCAAGATGAATAGGGTTCTTTACTAAGTGAGGATAAGCCACATGACCCTGAATACCTCGAATGGTGAGCTCACCTGTCAATGAGCCTCGACGACCATTTTTTATTACATCGCCTACATATGTAGTACTTGATGGTTCACCAACAATACACCAGTCGATGTAGTCGTTGCGATCACTAAGATACTCCATCACTTTGCGTGTACCATTGACGGCAGGACCTTCTTCATCACTGGTGATTAGCCATGCCAGTGATCCTTGATGATTGGGGTAGGCGTTAAGAAAGCGTTCAGTAGCTGTCACCATGGCCGCTAAGCTACCTTTCATATCGGCCGCACCACGTCCATACAGGTAATCATCTTTAATAGTGGGGGTGAAGGGAGGTGAATGCCATTCATCTTCTGGACCCGTTGGCACAACATCCGTATGCCCAGCAAAGGTAAGAACAGGTCCACTATTTCCTTTACGTAACCAGATATTCTCAACATCACCAAAGCGCAAACGTTCGACATGGAAGCCTAAAGGTTGTAAGCGACTGATAAGGAGGGTTTGACAGTCTGCATCTTCTGGCGTGATAGACGGTCGGGCAATAAGGTTACAGGCTAATGCTAAGGTGGGGGATGTGGTTGTCATAAAGCAGCTATTGCTCCCATTGATACAGGGGGATTACAAACAATATGTACATAAGTTTTGCGGTCCCCTTCATACTGGTTTGATCAGAGAGTTTGTTTGTTTTAACTTTCTTTTATTATGAAGCTGGATAAATAAGGTATTGGGTAAGCAAGCTTAAGCTATAGTTTTCTCTTTATATTCACATAAGTCTTCAATGATACAGGAGCCGCATTGAGGTTTACGTGCTTTGCATACATAGCGACCATGTAAAATTAACCAGTGATGGGCATCCAGCAAAAAATCTTTGGGAACAACACGAAGCAGACGCTTTTCAACTTCGAGTACATTTTTGCCTGGCGCGATACCTGTGCGGTTTGACACGCGAAAAATATGGGTATCAACAGCCATTGTAGATTGTCGAAACGCTGTGTTTAATACGACATTAGCTGTTTTTCTCCCTACTCCAGGGAGTGACTCCAGTGCTTCTCGGGTGTTGGGTACTTCAGAATTATACTTTTCTATAAGAATTTGGCAGGTTTTGATGATATTTTCAGCCTTAGCATTGTATAGCCCTATGGTTTTAATGTACGACTTGAGTTCTGTTAAACCAAGGGTGAATATTTTTTCAGGCGTGTTGGCGATAGGGAACAGCTTAACGGTTGCCTTATTGACACCCACATCGGTGGCTTGTGCTGAGAGTATAACGGCTATCAGCAGTTCAAATGGCGAATTGTAGTTTAACTCTGTTGTGGGATTGGGGTTTTGGGCCTGCAACCGTGAAAATATCTGCTGTCGTTTTTCTTTATTCATTTTACTATCATGGGTAATGAAACTGCGCTATGACAGGTGTTAGTTTATTTGGCCTGTAACCCTAACACGTTTGCTACCTTTTTCAACGGGTGATGACTTTTGTTTAGCACGCTCAGCTAAATGCTGGTCAATGATATTTTTGAGTGCAATCAAAAAGCCCATAAATACAAAGGCTCCAGGAGGCAAAATAGCAAACAGAAACTTTTTATAATCAGTGATTACGGTTATCTCCCAGTTGCGAGCAACATCACCCAACAGGAGATGCATATTACTGAATAAGGTACCTTGACCTATTAGTTCTCTTATTGCTCCTAGTAATAGGAGGATTGATGCAAAGCCCAGCCCCATTGTAAATCCATCGACTATGGATGGCACTAACGCATTCTTGGCAGCAAAGCTGTCAGCTCGGCCTAGAATAATACAGTTGGTAACAATGAGCGGGATAAAAATACCTAATATTTGGTATAGCTCATAGGTAAAGGCTTGCATGAGTAGTTCAACGCAAGTGGTAAATGAGGCAATGATCATGACAAATGCGGGTAAACGGATGGCATCAGTGACCTGTTTTCGAATGAGGGAAACAACCAAGTTTGAACAGGTTAATACTACGGTTGTTGCCAATCCCAATCCTAATGCATTTACGACACTGTTTGATACACCAAGTAGAGGGCAAAGCCCTAATAACTGAACAATGGCTGGGTTATTTTTCCAAAAGCCATCAGCCGCGACAGTGGACAGTGGTTTACTCGCCATCATGAGTCCTCAGTTGTTGCAGACCTTGCTGAAATAGGGTGTCTTGATGCTTGTTAAAGTAGTTTAAGGTGCGCTTAACAGCACCAACCACCGTTCTGGGCGTAATGGTGGCCCCTGTGAACTGGTCAAAATCTCCGCCGTCTTTTTTGACTGCCCATCGATCTTGATTGGGGTTTGTTAATGATTTTCCAGCAAAACCAAGAATCCAATCTGATACTTTGGTATCAATCGCATCACCTAGACCAGGGGTTTCTTTATGAGATATAACGCGTACACCACTAAGCGTGCCATCAGCGTAGATTCCTACGAGTAATAAAATTCGACCATTATAACCATCAGGTGCTATTGCAGGCAGAATGATCGCTGATGGCTGTTGTTTTTGAAAGGCTACGTAGCTTTGGACAGGTTTCTCATTGCCCAGGTCTTCATTGGGGGCAATGCTAATAGCTGTTTTGAGTAAGTCATTATCATGACTTACTTCAGGTAGTATCTCATATAAAGCTTTGGCTTCTGCCTCGCGAATTTGGTCAGCAATTCGATCTTTGGTTAGTGCATAGGTAACAGCAATAACGCCTACAGTCAGTGCAGCAAAAACACCTAATAGTAAGCTGTTACGGGTAATGGCAATCCCTATTACATTCATGGGTAGTTAATCCAGTTTTGCTAAGCCTCGATTAGGCTTTTTGTGGCCATAGGTTCTAGGTTGGGTGTAGTAGTCAATGGTGGGGGCTGCCATATTCATCAGTAATACTGCAAAGGCTACACCATCAGGGTAACCTCCCCAGGTGCGAATGATATACGTCAGTATCCCAATGCCTGTTCCAAAAATGAAGCGTCCTTTATTACTGGCTGCCGAGGTTACTGGGTCTGTAATAATGAAGAATGCACCTAACATGGTGGCGCCACTTAGCCAGTGAAAAAGAGGGGAGCCATGCCCGTTGGAGCCTTCACCGCCATAAAACAAGGTAGCCATTATAGCCATTGTTAGCAGCATGCCAGCAGGTGCATGCCAGGTAAAAACACGTTTATAGAGAAGCCAGCTTCCACCCAACAAATAAGCTAAATTGACCCACTGCCAACCCTTGCCGGCCCAGCTAGAAAAAACCGGGTTGCTTGCCCATAGCTCCTCAAGAGTCAGGCTGTTATTTTCCCGTAGGATATCCAAGGGGGTTGCCATGGTCATTGCATCGAGTGTGTTGACAGGCACACTACCTGCGAAGAGTTGAATTGAGGTCATGAAGTCCAGGACCCCTTGACCTTCACGAACCCCTAATGCAGGTAGCCAGGCACTCATTTCTAATGGAAATGAAATGAGTAATAACACATAGCCAAGCATGGCGGGATTAAAGATGTTTTGTCCCATTCCACCATAAAGATGTTTGCCAATAATTATGGCAAAGCTTGTGCCGATGAGTGTTAGCCACCAGGGAGCTGAAGGGGGAATTGCTAGGGCAAGAAGTACAGCCGTTACCACGGCAGTATAGTCTTGTAGAAAAAAGCGAATAGGCCGCTTGCGTAGTTTAATCACCAAAGCTTCACAGCTTACTGCAACAATTGAAGCCCATACCAAGTTGATTAAGACTCCCCAGCCAAAAAAGTAAACACTAACTAACAGTCCGGGAATCAAGGCCATTAAAACATTAAGCATGATGGCTTGAGTTGAGCTGGCCTTAAGCGTATGTGGAGAGGTTTGTCGAATGAGTGTCATAGCATAACCTCTTTAGACGTCAGCCAGTGAAGATGATGTTTGTTGCTGGTGTTCAGCAAGTGCTGTCTCTGCTTCAGAAAAAGCCTTTTCTGCTGCCTCTACCTCTTCTTTTGAAGGAGCTGTATCGGCATGTTCAGCTAGTTTATTAAGCTTACGGAGCTGTGCTTTTGCCATAGCCACTTGGATTTTAAGGGTCTTGGTTTTTTCATCTAAGGGCGGTTTTTTAGGCTTCTTACTTGTAGCTTCTTTTGAGTGTGAGGGTTGTTCCGCCACAGAAGGCTTTGCTTTGGCAAGTGCTTGCTCTGCTTCAGTGAGTGCAGCTTGTTTATTGGTAATATCTGCTTTGAGCGCATCTTGATCTGCTGCATTTTTTTCGGCTGCTGAAGCATAAGCACGCTCTGCTTTTTTGAGAGCAGCTTTCGCTTGCGCCAGTTTAATTTGCAGTACTTTCAGGTCTTGACCCGTGTTAGCTCCTTCAGAGGAACTGCTAGAGCCAGAGCTTTCAGAAGAAGAGCTTGCCTGATCTGTTTCATTAGATGTAGCTTCTGCCAGCGCTTTTTCGAGAGACTGCTGTTGCTGTTGTAGTCGGTCTAAATCTTTTTGCTGCTTGGCATCAGGTGTTGATTCACTTTGCTCCATGCTCCTCTGTAGCTTTTTAAGCTGAGCACTAACCATCGCAAGCTGAATTTTTAACTCTTTCTGTTCCGCAGAAAGTTGTGGTCGGGATTTGCTTGGTGTTTTTTTGGCCTTAGCTCTTTCCAGCGCCGCTTGTATTTCTTGTTTTGGCTGTTCGTTACTTGAAGCTTTTTCTGCAGCTGCGGCTTTGAGTCGTGCCGCTTTTTCTGCATTTGCTTTTCGTTTTGCTTCTTTGGCAGCCGCTTCTTTGGCCAGTCGCTCCTGTCTGGCTTCGAAGCGTTGCTTAGATTGCGCAGCTTTTTGTTGCATCAACTCCTGCTGGCGAATGATACCTTTTGCGCCTCGATAGTATTGCACCAAAGGAATATGGCTTGGGCAAACATAGGCACAAGCACCACACTCGATACAATCAAACAAATTATGGTGCTGCAGCTGAGCGTATTCTTTGCCTTGAGCAAACCAAAACAGCTGCTGTGGAAGTAATGAAACAGGACATGCTTCAGCACAGTGACCACAGCGAATACAAGATTGAGCAGGAGGCACTGGAGGCAGTTCGGTCTGAGTACCTGCAATTAAGCAGTTAGTGGTTTTAATAACAGGTACTGTTAGGGACTGCAGGGTAAAGCCCATCATTGGGCCTCCCATCACTAAGCGTGCTAGCTGCTCTGAGTGTAAGCTTGCTTGCTCTAATAGAAAGTCAACAGGCGTCCCTAGTCTGACTTCAAAGTTACCTGGTTGTTGCAGTGCTTCTCCTGTGATGGTGGTTATTCTGGAAATTAATGGTTTACCAAGAATAACCGCATCGTGAATAGCGGCTGCAGTACCCACATTTTGGCAAAGGATGCCAATATCAGCAGGTAAACTACCACTGGGCACTTCTTTACCTGTAAGGATTTGGATAAGCTGTTTTTCCCCACCTGAAGGATACTTGGTTGGAAATACCACGATTTCTATAGCCGTATTCTCTGCTGCTTTTTTTAAGGCGGCTATGGCTTCTGGTTTGTTGTCTTCTACTCCAAGTAAGCATTCCGTAGGTTTGACTAAATCGTGGAGGATTTGTATACCACTAATAATCTGGTCTGCTCGCTCTCTCATCAACATATCATCAGCAGTTATGTAAGGCTCACATTCAGTACCATTGATGATGAGGGTTTTAATGGCAGACTCGGCTCGAGCCGCTAGCTTTACTGCAGTAGGAAAACCTGCACCACCCAAACCTGTAATGCCTGCTTGTTGGATAATTTCAAGAAGTTTTTCTGCAGAAAGTGAGGGGTAGTTTTCATTAGTCTTTAATGAAGTCCACTGGTCTAGCCCATCACTTTGGATTTCTATGCAAGGTTCAGACATGCCCGATGCATGAGGTATAGGCATTGGGCCTATTGCTGTAACAGTGCCTGAGACTGAAGCATGAACGGGTGCGCTGACAAAACCATTCGCTCTAGCAATACATTGCCCTGTTAGCACATGGTCACCAACAGCAACGATAGGCTCGGCGGGTGCACCTATGTGCTGGCTTAAAGGTAATATGACTTTATCAGGTAGTGCAGCAATTTTGATAGGTTGCTGCGTTGACTGATGCTTGTTTTCGGGAGGATGAATACCACCAGTTAAAGGCCATGTTTTACGTGTCATGCAGCATGCCCCCGTCCAGCATCAGTGGCTATTAAGTTTACGGGGGCGGGTGGCAACTCCCATGACCAGGTTTTTGTTGTTACTTCAATGGGTCTCATTTCAATACAATCAACAGGGCAGGGTTCAACACACAGGTCGCAGCCAGTGCATTCATTAGCAATCACAGTGTGCATTTGTTTGGCAGCACCAAGAATGGCATCAACAGGGCAGGCTTGGATGCATTTGGTACAGCCAATGCACTCGTCTTCCCTTATATATGCCACTGTGCGGGGTTTTTCCTCGCCATGAGCTTCATCAAGTGGCATAGGCTCGACATCAAGCAAGTCAGCAAGTGAGGCAATGGTGCTTTCGCCACCGGGAGGACATTTATTAATGACATCACCATCTGCAATAGCCTCAGCATAAGGTCGGCATCCAGGATAGCCACACTGACCACATTGGGTTTGTGGCAACAGCGCATTGATTTGATCAACGAGTGGATCGCCTTCTACTTTGAACCGCACTGAAGCAAAGCCAAGTATGGCACCAAAAATTAATGCCAATGTCAGCAGAGCGAGTATGGCGTAGACAATAATCTCCATGAGTGACTGCCTGTGATTAACTACAAATTAAAGCTTGATAAGTCCAGTAAAGCCCATAAAGGCCAGTGACATTAAACCTGCGGTGATCATACCTATGGCTGCACCACGAAATGGCTGGGGTACATCAGCTAAGGCCAGTCGTTCACGCATTGCAGAAAACATGACTAAAACTAGCGAAAAGCCAACGGCAGCTCCAAAACCATAAGCAGCAGAGTCCAGTAGTGAGCTGTGCAGCCGGTTACTGTTAAGTAGGGCAACACCAAGAACTGCACAGTTCGAAGTAATCAGTGGTAGAAACACACCCAGAACACGATAAAGCAGGGGGCTTGCTTTGCGAACAACCATCTCGGTAAATTGCACAACAACGGCTATGACCAGAATAAAGGCAATGGTTTTTAAAAAGGTTAAGTCCAGAGGCTTTAAAATGTACTCATAAGTGATATAGCTGGTAATTGAAGCCAGGGTTAGTACAAACGTGGTTGCCAGTGACATACCCATGGCTGTTTCCAGTTTATTGGAAACCCCCATAAATGGGCAGAGTCCGAGGAACTGCACAAGTACAAAGTTATTCACCAAAATTGCACTGGTTAAAATAAGCGCAATTTCACTGGCTGAATCAAGCATGCTTAAAATACCATCTACTGGAAAAAGTGCGATAAAACGCAGTGATTTAACGGGAGTTGTCACTAAATGGCTGAGTGACTATTATCAGCCAGCTTTTTATGCCATACAAGATGATATAGCATATGTTTTAAGTCAAATATGTTATAAGCTTAATTAGCATTGCTATAGCTAACAGTACCTTCCATTACAAAAGCTCATGATATGGACACACTAGTGGGTTAAGGTTAGCTTGCTGCCCATATCATTACTGTTAAACATTGAGTAACTAGAGTACTCGCATACCTGGTTTAGCACCGCTGTCTGGATGAATTAGCCATAGATCTTTGCCGCCAGGACCCGCACAAAGCACCATGCCTTCCGATAAACCAAAGCGCATTTTTCTTGGCTTAAGGTTAGCGACAACAACGGTGTGTTTGCCAACCAGTTGTTCCGGGCTATAAGCACTCTTTATTCCAGAAAAAACTGTACGACTTTGTCCACCTAAATCCAATGTCAGCTTTAACAGCTTTTCTGCCCCCTCAACATGCTCTGCGTTGGCAATCAGGGCTACGCGCAAGTCAACTTTGGCAAAATCCTCGAAGTTGATTTCGTCCAGAATCGGTTCTTTATTAAGTGGACTATCTGCAGGTATGGTTTGTTGCTTAGGCGCTAGGCTTTCTTTAGATGCATCAACCATCGCACTGACTTTTTTAGGGTCAACACGAGTCAACATAGCACTAAATGGTTGAATAGAATGATTGAGTAAAACGCTATTAACATCTTGCCACTGGAGTGGCTCAATATTAAGGAATGCTTCTGTTTCTTTAGCCAAAACAGGAATGATAGGCTTCAAATACAGCATAATTAGTCGAAACAGATTAATGCCTACAGTACAAACATTCAGGACCTGTTGTTCCTGTCCAGGTTGCTTAGCCAAGACCCAAGGAGCTTGATCATTGATGTAGGTATTGGCTTTATCCGCCAATGCCATGATCTCACGAACAGCTTTGGCAAACTCACGTTGCTCATATAACGATGCAATAGTAGAAGCTTGCTCTGCAAACTCTGCAATTAATGTAGGTTCACTGTTTTCACTGGAAAGTACACTACCTTGTTTCTTAATGAAGTTGGCACAGCGGCTAGCAATGTTAACAACCTTGCCTACTAGGTCAGCATTAACACGTTGACAAAAATCTTCTAGATTAAGGTCAATATCATCAATACGACTGTTGAGCTTCGCAGCATAATAGTAACGAAGATAAGATGGGTTTAAGTGATCCAGATAGGTCCGAGCTGTGATGAATGTGCCTCTGGATTTAGACATTTTTTCATTGTTGACTGTGAGATAGCCATGCACACAAACTTGAGTGGGGGTGCGATAGCCTGCACCAGATAACATTGCGGGCCAGAATAGGCAGTGGAAGTTGACAATGTCTTTACCTATGAAATGGTAAACCTCAGCCTGACTTTCAGGACCCCAGAAAGCATCAAAATTGAGGTCATCACGCTTGTCACAGAGGTTTTTAAAGCTTGCCATATAGCCTATAGGGGCATCCAGCCAAACATAAAAGTATTTACCCGGTGCCTCAGGTATCTCAAAACCAAAGTAGGGGGAATCACGGGAGATATCCCAGTCTTGTAAGCCACTATCCAGCCACTCTGCAAGCTTATTGGCGATTTCAGGTTGGACTCGACCACTTGTTGTCCATTGTTGTAAAAAGTCAGTGAACTCACTGAGCTTGAAAAAATAGTGCTCAGACTGTTTCGTTACGGGTTTTGCACCAGACAACGTAGATACTGCGTTTTTAAGTTCTGCTGGTGAATACGTGGCACTACAGACTTCACAGTTATCACCATATTGGTCTGCTGCGCCACACCGAGGACACTCACCTTTAATATAGCGATCAGCTAAAAACATATGCTTTTCAGGGTCATAGGCTTGGCTGATGGTCTTTTTGGAAATATGTCCAGCTGAGCGTAATGCTAAGTAAATCGTTTCAGAAAGCTCGCGATTTTCATCAGAATGTGTGGAGTAGTAATTATCGAATTCAATAGCAAACTCACCAAAGTCTTTGATGCGTTCAACATTGATGTTTTTAACTAGCTCGTCGGGTGTGATACCCAATTTTTCTGCATGAAGGCTGATAGCCGTACCATGGGCATCATCAGCGCATACGTAAATACACTGATGGCCACGCATTTTTTGAAAACGGACCCAAATATCAGTTTGAATGTATTCCACTAAATGTCCCATATGCAAAGGACCATTTGCATAAGGTAGGGCGCTTGTTACCAGAATGTTTCGTTTAGCTTCTTGGGTCATGGTCAGCCAGTATCTCAATTCTAAAGTTCAATAAGGGAACCGATTATAATGCCAAAGATGCTGGGTTTCACCCAGCAATAGTTCAGGTTTTTGCCAGCTTTTAATGTTAGCGAACACTTAGGGTGTAACGCCAAGCATATCTTCAACTAACAAATGTTGACAGAAAAAGGTTGGCATCAATCAAGGTACCTCTTTTACAATTAAAGGTACAAACATTGATACACTACGTTTGAGGCATTGATTTGTGTGTGAAGTTGCCTGGTTTGCATCTTAGGAGGCAACAGGCAGAGCAGGATGAGAGTATACCATTTGGTTGGATAAGAAGAGTGGCTTTTTATCTCATAGTAAAGGGGCCATATCCTGTGGTATAGGCTGTAATGGTGAGCTGCTCATGTGGGGCAACAATTAGGTAATGCTATTTACATAGAAGTGTTAGGTAAATAGCAATATTGAAGCAATATACTGCCGTGCCAAGTGTTAAGCTAATGGAAGTCATACTGCACATGTTTTCTGTTTCTTCGTACCCTAGGTGTCGTCTAAGAAAGTGGTGTCGTTTAAGAAAACAGCTTTGTCTTATGTATGATAGAATGCCTTACATCGATTGAACTCAACTGAGGTATGTTGAGATAAAATGCGCCTATCACTTGTGAAGAGTGGTTAGATTGCGAAAAACGAGAAACGTACTGATTCTTCTTGCTCGATATTCAGATATGTCTATAATCGTCGCCCCTTTCTCTTCATCAGTTGAAGGAAGGAAATGTAAAGTTAGCCCGTTAAGGCTGAACTTTGGGCGAAAGGAATTCTCCCATTGCTCTGTAAAGTAAGCCATGCTGGTCTGAATTGACTGGTGTGCTTTCTAGTAGGAGGTCGTGCTAAGTAAAGACCTTAGTCACAAGACACGCACAAGATGTAAAGTACGTTGAAATAGCTGGAGCGGCCTTTGCTTTGGTAACAGCGGGTAGATAGCAAGCAGGTATGTTATGAGCAATGATCGAAAACGATACAATCGTTTACTCAATCAAGGAGTTCCTCCTTGGGAAATCGTTACAGCAGAAACTGCCCCAGATGCACCTCAGCACCCGGTTTTTGGTCGTGGTCGAGAGGTTGATCAACAGAGATCAGAAAGCCAGGACGCTACGTCTGGAGCGAGAGTGCAACCATTGCCTGAGGACTTTGAGCCTGATCCTCGTTATGTTGAGTGGCTTGCCATTCACTATGGAATTCCGGCAGAATTTATTTGGAAACAATTACCTGATTTCAAGTTATACTGGCTGGAAACAGGTGAAGCACGTAAAGCTTGGCAAAATCGATTTAAAAACCATGTGATCTATCAGTGGAAGCGCCAGCAAAGTGAAAGACGGCAAAACACTCATCAATCAACAGCTGAAGAACTTACAGACTACAGCTGGGCCAACAAATTCCGCTTCGAAAGCGGCGTCGAGCGATCTGACTAAGTATTACCAGGCCATCAATGCTGTCTTTCGTAAACTAAGAGCGGCATCGCCTATTAAATTCAGGTCTGCTTTTCCAACACAAGATGATATTGAAGTGGCGAAGTCGCTATGGCTTGACATGCTTAAAGAATATACACCTGAGCGAATCGTCAATGCGGCAGACCTTGCTATTCGTCATACTGAATTCTTTCCTGATCTTAAAGAGATTCTTCATTACTGCAGGCTGCGCTATGACGAGCTTGGCCTAAAGCAGCCCCTAGCAGCTTATTATGAAGCCTGTAATGTTACGGAGTTTTCACCAGACTACTGCTGGTCTCATCCTGCTGTTTATTTAGCTGCTAAAGCGACGGGTTGGATGGTACTTCGTACTGAAGAACAGCGAATAGCTTACCCCCTATTCAAGCGCAACTATGAGCAGTTATGTCAACGGCTGTTGGATGGTGAGTCACTTGATGCACCTATTGCTCTGGCCTTAGAGCATAAAAGGTCCTCAATCCAAGAGGTTGTTGAAAAACAGTCAAATAAGCAGCTTCAAGCGGCAATGCAGGCTCAAGGTATTAACCCTAAAGGGGGAAGAGCCACTTTTCTTGCGCTGCGATCCAAACTTAAAAAATCTTCAGATTAATCTTTTCAGCGTCCTTTTTGGTGGGAGTAAGTATGACCCAGCGCAGACACCAACATGTTGAATCGTTGGTAGAGCAATCATTACAGTCACACCTGGATATTCCTCTAAAAGCCCATGAAGTTATCAGACACATTAATATCAATGGTAGCCATGTCGATATTACGATCGACTTAAACTTTCCTGCAAATGATATTAAAAAGGTACTAGAAGCATCGCTCCAGCAAGCTCTTCTCGCGCTTCCAGATGTATCAACTGTGAGTGCAGAGGTTAATTGGACGGTACCTAATTTTCCTCGTTTAACGCAGATACCTGCTTTGCAGCAGGTCAAAAATATTATTGCTGTTGCATCAGGTAAAGGTGGTGTAGGTAAATCAACTACAGCTGCAAACCTAGCGCTGGCACTTGCACAAGAAGGTGCTCAAGTGGGGGTGCTTGATGCGGACATCTATGGACCCAGTCAAGGGATGATGCTTGGGGTTGCTGAAGATGCTCGCCCTGAAACCGCTGAAGATAAATACTTCAAGCCGTTGATTGCCCATGACATTCAAGTGATGTCGATGGCATTTTTGGTCACGGATAAAACGCCCATGGTTTGGCGTGGGCCAATGGTTAGTGGTGCATTACAACAGCTGTTACAGCAAACACTGTGGCATTCGTTGGATTACCTTATTATTGATATGCCACCTGGTACTGGCGATATTCAACTGACGTTGGCTCAGAAAGTACCCGTGACGGCTGCGGTTATGGTCACTACACCACAGGATATTGCTTTGCTTGATGTTTGCAAAGGGATTGAGATGTTCCATAAAGTGAAAATCCCTGTAGCCGGTATTGTAGAAAATATGGCCATGCACGTGTGTAGTCAATGTGGTCATATAGAGCCAATATTTGGTGAAGGTGGTGGGGTCCAGTTAGCGGATGAATATCATGTTCCGTTACTAGGTTCTTTGCCGCTTGATTTAAAAATTCGCCAGCAAACCGATAGTGGTACACCAACAGTGCTTGCTGAGCCAGAAAGTCAGATTGCTGAACGCTATCGAGTTATGGCAAGAAATATGGCGGTACAGCTTGGTAAAATCACAGAGTCAATGTCATCTGGACCTACGATCTCTATTGCTGATGATTAATCATAAACGTGGTGTTATGAGTTTTAGCTAGGTGCCCTTAATATGTTATTGATGATTTACGATTTTTTCTGGAGTAGACAACATGAGACTGTGTGATCGTGATATTGAAGCATTGATGGAACAAGGGGCTATTGTTATCGATCCTCAGCCACCATTGACTCGCATAAATGGTGTAAGTGTTGATTTAACGCTAGGTAATAGCTTTCGGGTATTTAATGACCATGCGGCACCTTATATTGATCTAAGTGGTCCCAGAGAAGACATGGATCGAGTATTAGATTCAATCATGAGTAAGGAAATTATTCTGGATGATGACGATTCCTTTTTCTTACACCCAGGTGAGTTAGCGCTTGCAGTTACTAAAGAGTCAGTGACTTTACCTGATAACATCGTTGGTTGGCTTGACGGTCGTTCATCTCTTGCCCGCTTAGGTCTGATGGTGCATGTTACTGCACATCGAATTGACCCAGGTTGGAGTGGTCAGATTGTTCTGGAGTTTTTTAATGGTGGGAAGTTACCACTGGGTTTAAAGCCCAATATGACAATTGGAGCTATTAATTTCGAAACGATGACGGGTTCAGCACTACGTCCCTACAATAAGAGACAAGATGCTAAATACCGCAATCAGTCAAGCGCAATAGCCAGTCGAATTAGTCGTGACAGTTAAATAAACTTGCTGAATGCCGAATTTAGTTTGACATATTATACTTTTCATCATGATGGATTAATGAACGGCATTTTTCAGCAGGGTGGGGAATTTGTGCTTTAGTTATAGTATAGAATTTTAGTTTTTACTATAAAGGCTGGAGTTTTACCCTTGAGTCTTCAAAGCACTAAAGCATTTTGTGGGTTATTTATCGCCTTTCGCTGTACACTGACGTTGCTGCTTGGTCGTAAACACCGCTTATTTTCTGGCTTTTTTTATGGAGTCCTTATTTTAATTGTAGGGCTTTTTTCTTTATTGCTTTCCCCTCTAAGTGTGGCGGCAGAAAAAAAAGAAATGCCCCGAGTACTTTATGTCAGTGATCCCTGGCCACCTTATATTCTTGGTGATATTGGGCGTCCAGCCACTGGCGGTGTCGCGGTGAATTTTGCAAGAGAGTTGCTGAAACGTCTTGGCTTTCAAATGGATACAATGCTTTATCCTTGGGAAGAGTGTTTAAGGATGATCCATGAGCATACAGCTGACATTGTTTTTCCTCTCATTCAGACCCCTGAGCGATCTGGATATATGACATTTAGCCAGACGGTTTTTATATCTCATGATCGAGTGTGGTATTTGAGGCAACGTGGTGAACCTGTTCAATGGCAATTAATGAGTGATTTGTATCCATATCGACTGGCAACGATACGTGGTTATAGCCATGGGGTGGATATGGATAAAGCCATAGAAGAAAATAAGTTTAAAGAAGTTTTTTATGGTGCAGATCACTTGGAAAATATTGCTAAACTTATGAATAATGAAGTTGATCTAATGATTTCTGATGAACAGGTAATGCAGGATATTATTCGTCGACATCCTAAGTGGCGAGACAAATTTAGTTTTGCAAGAAAAGCGATTAGTAAAAGTCAATATAAAATAGCCTTTTCCAAGGGATCAAAATTAAGTTCGCGTATAGATGACATTAACTTAGAAATAAAGCGTATGCGTTCAGATGGTAGTTTGCGAAAAATATTTTCAAATTATTAAGTTCTGATGATCGCAATCAATATCATAGTATGTTTGCTTGGTCATACTTATTTGTAAAGATAAATTAAAGGACATAGATAAGTCTGAGCGAGTATAGTCTCGAAAGCTAGGTTATACATTTAAAAGAAATAGCCATCAGGAATAGGGCATTGTCATGTTGGAATCGTCAATTATTGAAAATAATACGCGAGATGTATTTCAGGGACAAAAAGCATCTGACTTAATGACAACGCAGATTTTGACTGCACATTATGATTGGTCTGTGAATCAGCTGGCTGATTTTTTAGTGGATCATCAAATCTCTGGAGCTCCAGTCATTGATGAATCTGGCAAGCTATTAGGTGTTGTAACGCTAACGGATTTAGTTCGTAATGCCAGCTTGCAGTCTGATGAGTCTCCCATCCGAGATTCAAGTTTCTATCAGGCACTAGATAATTATAGGCTGTCCAGTGAAGAGCGTAATGCATTTCGCGTGACGGCCGATGACTCAACACTTGTCGCAGATATTATGACACCGTTGGTATATGAAGTTGAGCCTAATACACCCCTTGTGCAAGTTGCTGACGCAATGGTTCGAGGACAGATCCATCGTGTTTTGGTGACAAATAATAAGGAAGTTGTAGGAATTATTTCTGTCTTGGATTTGTTAAAAGCCGCTATTTTATTATAGTATTTTAATGATACGGCAATATTATACATCTTATTGTTGTGGTTGTTATTGCTAAACATGCAGTAACTGTTTAGCCCTCATGTATTCCTTATACACTGCGGTCCTCCGTGCAGTGCTTCCTTGCTCTTACAAAAAACCACTATTTTTAGAGATACCCTTATATACAGAAACAAATTGTCATAGTTTTTTATTTAATGAATTTTCTTTGCTGGGTTATTTTAAGTATTATGCTGTTTATTTGCAAAATAACTAAAGCTTATTGGTCTATAAGATAGCACGCTAACATAGCGTGCATCTTTATGAGTGGGCCTTTTTAGTATGTTCCATAATAAGTGCTAAAAAAGTCGGTAAGATAACCCTGGCCTGACATCATATTAATTTGTGCCCGGTACTGTAAGCCTCTCTTGAGGCTAATAAAGACACGAGCATCTTGTTGACTAACTTTGATTATTAAATAGCCATTTCGGGTGTTATCGATAGCTGCCCTAAACAGCTTAAGGTAACGATTAGGCTGATTGAATGAGTCAACAGATGCGGTGAGTGTTTGCTGTAACTGTGGTATATAGATAGAAATATGTTGTCCTACCATTAGCTGTTGAAGTGCACTGGTATTAACATTGAGGTAGGCAACAGGATTATTTTGAGTATAACTAAATAGATCTGCTTGCCACACGGAAATTACAGGTTGAGTTGGTTGGGTAGGACTATCGTCGTTGACTAAGCTAATTACCCCTTGTTTGGTAACATGGCTTAGTCTGGCTTCGAAAGTACCCTCACTACATTTTATTGTAACGTAAGTTTCAATCTCATTAGTGACTATTGTAATAAATTCTTCATCATTCGCTTCAGAAAACTTGCCTTGCCAAATCGTCAAATTACCTGGCTGTAGCTCACGATGAGTTAATGTGGCCAGCAGTGTTTTATTTGTGTTAGGGAGTGTAATCTGTAGACGCCAGCCAAGTTGTAGTCTATTAAACACACTGGTATCTGCATTAACTGAGTAATCACCCTTTGCATTTGGTTCTGAACTCACTTGCCAAATTTTAAGGGTAGGGTGTTCGGACTCTTGAGTGTTTTGAATTAAATCATCTTCGCTAATGATTAGCCCTTTTCCTGTTGAGTTATTTATTTGTATCTCGTAGCTGCCTTCATGAGTAAATAAGTTAATACGTGTACTTTTTGATGTGGTTATTAGGCTGGCTGTACCACTGTGTGTTTGGTCAATGATATTAGCTTGCCAGGTTGTGATACTCCCACCGCTTTGCTCATATTCTGTGAGTTGTAAAGTAAGTTGCTTATTTGGGAATGGTAATTTAAGTTGTGTACCTACTACTAGCTGCTTAAGCACATCAATATAAGCTGTGATAAAAATAGCTGGGGATCCATTAGGGGCTGTTCCATAGGTGGAATCTTGCCTTAACTGCCATAAATTTATAGCATTTTCATTGGCACTAACGGTTGATATATTGAGGGAAATAAGTAAGCTGATAAAGAATGCAGTGAATGCTGAAGTAAATGCAGGTGTTTTCACCTGAAGCTCCCTAAAGAATAAACAGTCGAAACAAGAGAGCAGTTTTGCTGATGGAATTCTTCTGATCACTTTCCTGAATATTAAATGTCATGCATTTAATGCCAGGCTAATTATATAGCTGCAGCAAAGACATAGTATGCCCAAATTACAAGCAATGACTCAAAGCCCGTTGAAGCCATCCAGAAAAACTACTTCTATGATGCACTTGAATAAACGCAACGATAGCATGGATAAAGACTTGGTCGCAACTTAATTGCTTTATGTGTCAAAAAATATTCTTTATTTGAGTTGCTGTGAATATTGTGTTTTTTTGACTACAACAATAGTTGTATATTGCATCGTTTAAGTATCTATAAACAGCAAATTGTATAGAAGTGATAAAAAATTGAAAAATAAAAATGTCGAGGATGCTGAAGCGGAAAGAGGATGGTAAGCAGTAAAAAAATGGGGGCTTGGATAAGTAACAGGATGCAATATGTTTAGCAAATGCCAATGACATAATTAATTATGTCATTGGCATTTTGATATTAATTATGCGCGTGTAACTCTTCATTTAGTGCAATAGCACTACGATTGGTTTTACACTCAAGGGCTCCTGTTAGGGAGTTACGGCGGAATAATAGATCTGATTGGCCTGCAAGTTCTCTTGCTTTGACTACCTTCACGGGTTGGTTATTTTCATCTAGCACCTGTACTTTGGCACCAGCAGTAATATAGAGTCCCGCTTCAATTGTGCAGCGATCTCCCAAAGGAATACCCACACCAGCATTAGCCCCTATAAGGCACTGCTCACCTATGGCAATAACGATGTCGTTGCCACCTGAAAGTGTACCCATAGTACTACAACCACCACCAAGGTCGCTTGCTTCGCCAATGATAACACCAGCTGAAATTCGTCCCTCAACCATGCTTTTACCGACAGTACCTGCATTGAAGTTAACAAAGCCTTCATGCATTACTGTGGTACCTTCTCCTAAATAAGCGCCTAAACGAACTCTTGCCGTATCAGCAATTCTTACCCCTTTAGGTACAACATAGTCGGTCATTTTAGGAAATTTATCTACGGAGAAAACGTGCAGTTGCTGACCAGTCAATCGTGCTTTTAATTGGGATTCAGCAAGGTCTGCCAAGTCAATGGCACCTTGGTTTGTCCACGCGACATTGGGTAAAAGTGTAAAAATACCACTTAAATTTGTACCATGGGGTTTAACAAGGCGATGGGAGAGTAAATGGAGTTTTAAATAAGCTTCAGGGGTTGAAGATGGTGCTGCATCATTTTCCAGTAACGTTAACACTAGTGGTTGCTTTGCGTCTATCAGTTGTTCGATGAAAGCTACATGCAATTCTGTTGCGTCATCTGTTAATGATTGAGCAAGTTGTTTTAACTGCTCTTGTGTAACTTCAATGGCTGTGTTGCCTTTTTCATAGTTAACAATGGCACTGACTTGCTCTATAAGTCGTGAGGAAGGGTGTAAAATAGGACTTGGATAATAGACTTCTAGCCATTCATCTCGACTATTTTTAGAACCAATACCGAGGGCTAAACTAAAAAAATTTTTACTCATGAGTACTTCTCGTCATTAATTTTTAAGTAAAATCTGTTGGTAGTTTGTTTCTCTGAAACCAATTAAACGCTGGCGACCTGTGTCAAGAATTGGGCGTTTAATTAATGTTGGATGAGCAGCAAGTAGCTCTATAATCGAGGTTTCATTTACGGTGTTTTTGGTATCTTCGGGTAATTGACGCCATGTTGTACCCCGTTTATTAAGTACTTTTTCCCAACCTAGTTCAGCGCACCAGGCATGAACCTGCTCTGTTGTGAGTCCCTGACGTCGGAAGTCGTGGAAAGTATAGATTATATTATTAGCGTCAAGCCATTTACGCGCTTTACGTATCGTATCACACTGACTTATGCCGAATAGGGTAATCATTAGACTAAAACTCTCCGCTCATCGTATTTTGCATCAAATTGACTATTGGATTGTTAGGCTTTTACGGCGACTGGTTTTTCTACCAGCATCTTGCTGTGTCCGGTCATCCAACTGTTTACACAGTGTTTGCCTGACGTGTTCACATTCATCTGCATCAGTAATTGGATGTCCATGAGCATCAGTTATAAAAAAGACATCCTCTACGCGCTCACCCAATGTTGCTATTTTCGCATTATGAATAAATAAGCCTAACTCCATAAATATTCGCCCAAGTAGTGCTAATAAGCCTGGGCGGTCTGGTGCAATTATTTCTAAAATAGTTGTACGGTGGTTTGTATCGTTACTGATAATTACTTCTGCAGGATAGGTAAAGTGTTTTAATTGTCGAGGTGTACGGCGCTGAATAATGCTGGGGTAACGCGCAGGATTATTTAATTTATGAGTAAGTGTTCGCTTAATACGCTTTATGCGTTGTGGGTTATCACCTATGGGAGTGCCATCTGATTCTAAAACAGTAAAGGTATCTAGGCTGTAATTGTTGTGTGATGTAATGATTCTTGCGTCCTGAATATTTAAATTAAGCTGGTCGATAGCGGCTGTTGCGGCCGCAAATAAATTATCACTGTCTTTTGTGTAGATAAAGATCTGAGTTGCTCCTTCAAACCCAGGATGTGTTGTTTCTCGCACAAGAATAAGTGGCGCGTTAGTTGTGCATTCAGTAAGAATGCCATGCGTATGCCACACAATTTCTTCAACAGAGTGACGTAAGAAATAGTTGTCGTCTAGGGTGCTCCAGGCACTGAAAATTTGCGTGGTTGGAATATTTTCTGTGCTGAGTTGTGTGAGCGCTTCTTCCTGGCGAGATGCTATACGCTCATTTTTATCAACGGGTTTTTCCAGTCCTCGTCGTAATACACGTTTGGTTTCTTGATACAATTGTCTTAGTAGTGCAGCTCGCCAACTATTCCAAAGTTTGGGGTTGGTTGCATTAATGTCGGCTACGGTTAGCGTATACAGGCAATCTAAATGGGTTTGATCGATAACCTGGCGTGCAAATGCATGAATGACTTCTGGATCAGATAAATCTTTCCGTTGAGCCGTAGTGGACATGAGTAGATGATTGCGCACTAACCAGATAATAAAGTTACTGTCTTCTTTTGGTATACTATGGCGTAGGCAAAAGGCCTGTACTTCTTCTGCTCCGAGTTCTGAGTGATTTCCTCCACGCCCCTTGGCAATATCATGATATAACCCGGCAATATGTAGTAAGGCAAGGTTGGGTAAACGCTGAACGATTTCAGATGCTACAGGAAACTGCTCAGCATTTTCTGAATAATGGAAGCGCCGTAAAAACTTTATTAATAATAACGTATGGGCATCGACTGTATAAATATGAAATAAGTCATGTTGCATTTGCCCAATTATACGACCAAATTCGGGTAAATAACGGCCCATTAACCCATAACGAACCATTCGTCTTAAATTAACTGTTAAGCCATAAGGCGCTGCCATTAATTGTAGAAAAAGTGCAGCATTATGTGGATCGTTTCTGAACGCATCATTTACAAGGTAGCGGTGCTCTCTTATAAGTCGAATGGTTGTAGCTTTAACGCCTAAAATGCTAGGGTTTTTGGTCATAATGACAAATATTTCGAGTAGCGCTGAGGGGGTTTTTCTGAAAATGTCTGGTGTTACTACTTCGATATAATTGTTTCGTGTTTGAAAACGCTCATTGATTGGTACGACGGTTTGGGTTTGCCCGGCAGATAAAATTAAATCATCAAAGTGTTGTAAAAGTAAGTCGTTTAATTCGCCGAGTGACATGACTACACGAAAATATTTTTGCATAAACTGTTCAACAGCTAAACTACCAGGCTTGTCTTTATAGCCAAATAACGCGGCAAGTTGTTGCTGGTAATCAAACAGTAAACGGTTTTCATCTCGACGAGCCAGCATATGAAGCCCATAGCGGAGTTGCCAGAGAAAATCTTGTCCTGATATTAAGATACTGTATTCGTTTTCTGTTAAGAGTTTGCAATTAACCAGATCATGCAGTTTGGTTGTACCAAAATGGCGGCGAGTTACCCAGGATATCATTTGAATATCACGCAAACCACCAGGTGAACTTTTTAAATTAGGCTCTAAGTTGTACTCAGTTTCGTTATATTTCTTATGACGGGTACGTTGTTCTTCATATTTTGCTTGTAAAAAAAGGCGACTAGGCCAAATGCCTAAATAGCTAATCCGGTGCCACAATCTATGTAGCAAAGGAGAAAAGCCAGTAATTACTCTGGCTTCAAGTAAATTGGTCATTACTGTAATATCATCAGCGGCGGCACTTACGCACTCATCCAAAGAGCGAACACTGTGACCTACAGCTAAATTTAAGTCCCATAATAAGGTAAGGAAAGACTGAATAGCAGGTAGGTAGTGATTGTGTTGGTTTCCAGAAAGTAAAATTAATAGATCGATGTCTGAGTGGGGGTGCAGCTGGCTTCGTCCATATCCTCCAACAGCAAGCAAGACAATATCTTCTTGTTGGCGCCCTACGTAGAACTCCCATGCTAACATTAAAAGCTGATCTACCACCCAAGCCCGTCCATGGACCAGATGCTCAATATTGATGCCAGCTTGAAAAAGCTCATCCATTTTTTGTTGAGCTCTCTGAAGTGATTTTTTGTAAGCCGGCAAAGGATTACTGGAAAGTATTAAGTCTGCGCGAAACTGCCCTTTATCAAACAGCTCAGCACACAGCTGATCAAAGGATGGTGGTATCAACATGCTAACCAGCCTCTTAGTAAAATACTTCAGTAATCAGGAATTATGACAGTAACTGTTAAAGAATATCTTCTTCTTTACGCTGGGTAAAAATTTCTGCCCCCGTCGCTGTCACCAGAATGGTATGCTCCCACTGAGCTGAGAGTCGACCATCTTTGGTTGTTACTGTCCAGTGGTCATTTTTGTTGAGTTTGGTAAATTTTTTTCCTGCATTAATCATAGGCTCAATGGTAAATGTCATACCTTCTTGTAATTTAAGCCCCGTACCAGGTTTACCATAGTGAAGTACCTGGGGATCTTCATGAAATTCTTTACCTATGCCATGGCCACAATACTCTTCCACGACGCTGTAATGGTTTGCATGGGCATGTTGGGCAATAACAAAGCCAATATCACCCAGAAAAGCACCAGGTTTAACTTCTGCAATACCTTTATACAAACACTCTTGAGTGACTTCGCAGAGTCGTTTAGCGTGCTCTGGTGGATTGCCAATAAGGAACATTTTACTGGTGTCACCATGGTATCCATCTTTAATGACAGTGACATCGATATTGATAATGTCACCATTTTTTAGAGTTTTCTTATCACTTGGAATGCCATGGCAAACAACCTGATTGACAGAGGTGCAGATAGATTTAGGAAAACCTCTATAATTAAGGGGGGCGGGGATGGCTTTGAGGGTGTTTACGATATAGTCATGGCAAATGCGATCCAGCTCTTCAGTGGTAACACCTGCCACAACATAAGGCTCGACCATTTCCAGCACTTCGGCTGCCATGCGACCAGCAACACGCATTTTTTCAATTTCTTCAGGTGTCTTAATTGTAACATTCATTCTGAGAGGTAAATCCTGATAAGTAGTTTTTAACGGCAAACGATTCTATTTCTCGCTAGTGTATCAGAACTAACAGCCGTTATTTAAGAGGGCTCAAACTGACTTTATTAAATCTTTGTTGGAAGGAATCCTTGGTAAGTGATACGAGAGACCTTAGGATAACCTAAAATTGAAAGATAAAATGAAGTAATAAGGTTTTAACCAAGGTGCTTTTGTGGTATAAAGCGCCGCTTGATTAGTAGGTAATTTATTTTAAACCCCACACATGTGCCGTCACATAGACTTGGGTGCCGCAAGGTTGGTCTATGGGGTACATGGAGGCTTAACCCATTATAGGAGTTAGTATGCCAAAAGTAACAATGCGTGAAATGCTGAAAGCCGGCGTTCACTTTGGTCACCAAACCCGTTACTGGAACCCAAAAATGGGCAAGTACATTTTTGGTTCTCGCAACAAAATTCATATCATTAACCTGGAGCATACGCTGCCCGCATTCAACAGTGCACTGGCTTCTGTTCAGAAAATGGCTGAAGCAAAGAAAAAAGTACTGTTTGTTGGAACAAAGCGTGCTGCAGGTAAGATTATTCGTGAAGAAGCACGGCGTGCAGGAATGCCCTATGTAGACCATCGTTGGTTAGGTGGCATGCTGACTAACTACAAGACAATTCGTCAATCTATCCGCCGCTTGCGTGATCTTGAAAGCCAAAGTCAAGATGGGACCTTTGAAAAGCTAACTAAAAAAGAAGCTTTAATGCGTAGCCGGGACATGGAAAAACTAGACCGTAGTCTTGGTGGTATCAAAGAGATGGGTGGCTTACCTGATGCTTTGTTTGTTATTGATGTTGATCATGAGCGTATTGCTATCAGCGAAGCAAACAAGCTTGGTATTCCTGTAATCGGCGTTGTTGATACAAACAGCAGCCCAGAAGGCGTTGACGTTGTTATTCCTGGTAATGATGACGCAATCCGCGCTATTCAACTTTATGTACAGTCTGTAGCAAATGCTATTGTTGAAGGCCGCTCTGCTTCAGATGTTGGTACTAAAGATGAGTTCGTAGAAGAAGTTGGCGAGCAGGGTGAAGCACAAGCTGCTGCTGAAGGCTAAGCTAAACCTCAAGTAGAGCACATTGCATTGGCTGAGTGACAAAAAGGGGGCAAAGCCCCCTTTTTGCGGATAATGTGTTAGTACGTTTATTCAGTCAACATGTTTTAGTCTAATCAACCTAATTCAGAGGAATATGTAATGGCAGCAATTTCTGCAGCATTGGTAAAAGAGTTACGTGAGCGTACTGGCTTGGGCATGATGGAGTGCAAGAAAGCACTGGTTGAGTCAGAAGGTGATATCGAAAAAGCCATTGAAGAGCTACGTAAATCTGGCCAGGCTAAAGCTGCAAAGAAAGCTGGACGGATTGCAGCTGAAGGTGTAATCGCAGTTAAATTAGCTGACGATAGCCGCTATGGCGTCATGATTGAAGTTAACAGTGAAACTGATTTTGTGGCCCGTGATGAAAACTTCTTAGCGTTTGTACAAGAAGTAGCGACTAAGGCGTTTGAAACTAAGGCTTCTTCTGTTGAGCAGATAATGGCTGATGGTATGGAAGAAAGACGTCAGGCATTAGTACAAAAGATTGGTGAAAACATTTCTGTTCGCCGTGTTACCTCTGCTGAAGGCGAAGTCGTTGGTAGCTACGTGCATGCTAATAACCGTATTGGAGTACTTGTTGCGTTAACGGGTGGCAATGCAGAAGTTGCCAAAGATGTTGCCATGCATATTGCTGCAGTTAACCCAACTGTAGTAAGCAAAGATGACATGCCTGCTGAGCTCATCGAAAAAGAGCGTGAAATTTATACTGCTCAAGCTCAGGACAGTGGCAAGCCTGCTGAAATTATTGAAAAAATGGTTGTGGGTCGAGTGAACAAATTCTTGGCTGAAAACAGCCTGGTCGAGCAACCTTTTGTTAAAAACCCTGATATTAAGGTTGGACAGCTAGTAAAAGAGGCTGGTGCAACTGTAACGGGCTTTACTCGTTATGAAGTCGGGGAAGGTATTGAGAAAGAAGAGGTTGATTTTGCTGCTGAGGTTGCGGCTCAAGCCGGCCTCAACAAGTAGCAATCATATTGGCCTGCAACTGCAGGCCAATTACTTTTGGGCGTTTAAAAGTATGCGCTGATAGAAGGAATGCTCTATGCCGGTAAGTGATCGTCAACCCAAATATAAACGTATCCTCCTCAAGCTAAGTGGTGAAGCACTAGTGGGTACAGAGGAGTTTGGTATTGACCCCAAAGTATTAGACCGTATGGCTCTAGAGATAGGGCAGTTGGTGGGTATTGGCGTTCAAGTCGGCATTGTCATCGGTGGTGGTAATCTGTTTCGTGGTGCTTCATTGCATGCAGCGGGTATGGATAGAGTCACGGGTGACCATATGGGGATGTTGGCAACAGTCATGAATGCCCTTGCTATGCGTGATGCGCTGGAGCGCTCAAATATTAAAAGCAGTGTCATGTCTGCGATACCTATGAGTGGTATTGTTGAGCACTATGATCGGCGCTTGGCACAGCGCTACTTAACAAATGGCGATGTGGTTATTTTTTCTGCAGGAACGGGTAATCCTTTTTTTACTACTGACTCAGCAGCCTGTTTGCGAGGTATTGAAATAGAGGCAGACTTAGTGCTGAAAGCGACGAAAGTAGATGGTGTTTATACTGCAGATCCAGTGCAAGATCCTGATGCGATTAAGTATGATACGCTCACTTATGACGAGATACTGACACGCAAACTGGGTGTCATGGATCTTACAGCCATTTGTTTGGTAAGGGATCACCTGATGCCCGTTCGCGTTTTTGATATGAATAAATCAGGTGCTCTGTTAAATATTGTCGTTGGTGGTAATGAAGGTACGCTGATTTGTGGGGGTGAATAATGATAAATGAGATTAAGGCTGATGCATCAGCCCGAATGAAAAAAAGTCTTGAAGCGCTATCTACTGCTTTTGCCAAGATTCGAACTGGCCGTGCGCATCCAAGCTTGCTCGATGATGTTAAGGTGAATTACTACGGTTCTGAAGTCCAACTGTCACAAGCTGCAAATATTTCTACAGAAGATGGGCGAACGCTGGCTGTTATTCCTTGGGAAAAGCATATGGTTCCTGAGATTGAGAAAGCTATTTTGAAGTCTGACCTGGGCTTAAATCCTTCAACAACTGGTGATGTGGTACGTATTCCTTTACCACCTCTGACTGAAGAAACGAGGAAAGGCTTTACTAAGCAAGCACGTCAAGAAGCTGAATCTGCACGAGTAGCTGTTCGCAATATTCGTCGTGATGCAAATAATGATCTTAAAGGCTTACTGAAAGATAAAGAAATCAGTGAAGATGAAGAGCACAAGGCTCAAGATGATATCCAGAAGCTTACTGATAAATATATCAGTGAAATAGATAAAGTGCTTCAGGACAAAGAAAAAGATTTAATGGAAATATAAGTGCTAGCCGAGACTTAGGTGGGCAGTTATTGTAATGTTGTCACAGCAGTGTGAAAAGAATACTTCATACTGCTGTCGTTTTTGGTGACGCTACACTACTTTTGTGAATTATATTTGCATCTCTCTGTTTGCATTGAGCAAATAAATGTTTATTGTTTCGACCTCAATTCAATAGCCGATTATTTCCAGATTTATGTCTAATCATCTCAAACCAGAGATTTCTGATTCCCTGGGAGAACTAAAACAGCGTCCTAAACATATTGCCGTTATTATGGATGGTAATAACCGTTGGGCTAAACGTAAACGACTGCCTGGTATAGCAGGTCATCGTGCTGGCTTGAGTGCGGCACGAAGTATTGTTGAGGCCTGTGGTCGTTATGATATTGAAGTCTTAACTTTATTTGCATTTAGTAGTGAAAATTGGCGTCGACCAGAAGACGAAGTATCAGCGCTAATGGAATTATTTTTAAGAGCGCTGAAACGAGAAACTAAACGCTTACATAAAAATCATATTCGCTTAAAAGTTATTGGTGATCGCTCGGCTTTCAATCCCTCATTGCAAAAACATATTGCTGATGCAGAAGCATTAACAGCAGAGAATGCCAAAGTTACTTTAGTGATTGCTGCTAATTATGGTGGGCAGTGGGATATGCTCAATGCTTTTCAGCAACTTGCGCAAAAAGTTCAGTTAGGCTCATTGCAAGCTGACGAAATTTCAGCAGATCTTGTTGAACAACATTTGCAGACGGAAGGATTGCCATTACCTGATCTTTGTATTCGGACAGGTGGTGTACACAGAATAAGTAATTTTATGCTGTGGCAGTTTGCTTACACTGAATTTTATTTTACAGAAACGCTTTGGCCTGATTTTGGTCCCAAAGAGTTTGAAAAAGCATTGATAGATTTTGCAGGTCGGGAGCGACGCTTTGGACGCACAAGCGAGCAGGTTGAGGCTCAGGATCAGTGCTAAAACAACGTATTTTAACAGCCGTTATTCTAGCACCTCTTGTATTACTAGGGGTGTTGTTTCTTGATCTTCCTTATTTTAGTTGGTTTATTGGTGCAATTACTGCCCTTGGTGCGTGGGAATGGGCTAATTTAGCTGGCTGGCAGCAATTATCTCAGCGTATTGGTTATACCCTGGTGTATGCATTAGCTATGATTGTCAGTGCTGCATGGATTCCTTATACCTGGGGTGTGATCATAAGTACGCTATGGTGGTGCTCAGCTCTTTTCTTAGTAATTCAATACCCAAAAATTAGATGGTTCTGGGATGCTACTGTCATTAAGTTGGCAGCGGGCATATTGGTGCTTCTTACAACCTGGCAATCGTTTGTACTGATTAAAATACAAGCTAACAGTAGCTCTCTTATTGTTTTTCTTCTGTTGTTAATTTGGGGGGCTGATAGTGGAGCTTACTTTGCTGGTAAACGCTTTGGTAAGCGAAAGTTAGCGCCAAGCGTTAGTCCTGGTAAAAGCTGGGAGGGTGTTGCAGGAGGTCTTGCTGTTATCACTTTAGTCGCAGCTGTTTTTGCTTGGTACTGGCGTTTGAGTGGTGTTGATAGTGTATTACTTATTGCTGCAGCGTGGTTAGTTGTTGCCAGCTCAATTTTAGGTGATCTTGTAGAAAGCATGTTTAAACGTGAGCAAGGTTTAAAAGATAGCAGTCAGTTATTGCCTGGTCATGGTGGTGTTCTTGATCGAATTGACTCGTTGACAGCAGCAGCACCAGTACTTGCATTACTTTTAGTTGTTATTGGTTTATAAGCAGCGGGTCAATAAATAGTGCAAAACATAACTATCCTGGGATCTACAGGCTCCATTGGTTGCAGTACTTTAGATGTGATTGCTCAACATCCTGACCGATATCAGGTGTTTGCGTTAGTTGCTCAAAAAGATGTCGCTGGCATGTTAGTACAATGTCAGCAGTTTCGCCCGAAATACGCGGTTATGGCTAACAGTAATGCTGCAACTAAACTACAAGCTTTGCTCAAAGAGATTGGTTGCTCAACAGAGGTTTTGACAGGAAAGCAGGCTCAGGCCGAAGTGGCTACAGCTTCAGAAGTTGATACCGTGATGGCGGCTATTGTTGGTGCTGCAGGCTTATTACCCACCTTGGCTGCTGTAAGTGCTGGAAAAAAAGTGCTGCTTGCAAATAAAGAGGCTCTTGTTATGTCAGGGGCGCTTTTTATGCAGGAAGTGGCACGTGCAGGCGCAACATTGCTTCCAATAGACAGCGAGCATAATGCCATATTCCAATGTTTGCCTCCTACTGATAGCGATTCACTGTTTAGTGCAGGCATCCGAAAAATATTGCTAACAGCATCTGGCGGTCCATTTCGTAACTTTTCTTTGGATGAGTTACAGCATGTAACACCAGAGCAGGCCTGTAATCACCCTAACTGGTCAATGGGGCGAAAAATTTCAGTTGACTCTGCCACACTTATGAATAAAGGACTGGAGTTTATTGAAGCTTGTTGGTTATTTTCTGCCTCACCTGAACAAATTGACGTTGTTATTCATCCGCAAAGTATTATTCACTCTATGGTTGATTATGTTGATGGATCAGTTCTTGCCCAATTAGGTAACCCTGACATGCGCACACCCATTGCTCATGCACTTGCATGGCCTGGGCGAATAACATCAGGGGTTTCTCCTCTTGATTTGGCCAAAATTGGACAGCTTGACTTTGAAGCTCCAAATGAAGGGCGTTTTCCGTGTTTAAAGTTGGCTAAGCAAGCTGTTCAAACAGGTGGGACAGCAATGGCTATCCTGAATGCAGCTAATGAGGTTGCAGTGGATGCCTTCCTGGATAACAGATTAAAATTTATGGGTATTGCCCAGGTTAACGAGACAGTTCTTGATAAAATTCCTTGCAAAGCCGCTGATAGTTTGGAGCATGTGCTAGAGGCAGATAGAATTGCTCGTGAGTGTGCTCAACAAATAGTGTACGCTAGCAACAAATAACTAAATAAGGATGCACAGGCTGCAAGCATGATTGAGTTATTGCAAACAATAATAGCGATGATTGTCGCCTTAGGGCTGCTGGTAACATTTCATGAGTTTGGACACTTTTGGGTTGCTCGGCGTTGTGGTGTCAAAGTATTGCGTTTCTCCGTTGGGTTTGGAAAGCCTTTATTTTCATGGTATGACCGGTATGGCACAGAGTTTGTGATTGCTGCTTTTCCTCTGGGTGGTTATGTCAAAATGCTGGATGCGAGGGAGGGGCCTGTTGCAGAGTCTGATCACTCTTTTGAGTTTACGCAAAAGTCTGTGTTGCAGCGTATTGCAATTGTGGTTGCTGGCCCAGTTGCTAATTTTATCCTCGCAATAATCGCGTTTTGGCTAATGTTGATGATAGGTATTAAAGCTCTTGTTCCTGTCATTGGTGATGTTAAGCCTGAAAGTCCTGCGGCAACAGCAAATATTAATTCGGGTTATGAAATTGTTGCTGTAGGCGATACACAAACACCTTCCTGGTATGACATCAATATAGCTTTGTTAAGTTACATAGGTGAAACGGGTAAAGTTCAACTGACACTTCGTCTATTTAGTGAAAGTGATACTTTCCAGAGCGAACAACATACATTTCAACGAGAGGTTTCGATAAATAATTGGTTGGCAGGTGTTGAACAGCCAAAACCATTAATGGCTTTAGGTATTTCTGAATTTTACCCTGAGATTCCAGCAATTTTAGGTGAGCTGATGCAAGGTTATCCTGCGGCCAAAGCTGGAATGAAGTCAGGTGACGAAATTCTGTCAGTAAATGATAAACCTGTCGTAGATTGGAGTGACTGGGTTCAAAAAGTTAAAAAACATCCGAATCAATCATTACAAGTTGAAATACGACGTAATGATATAAGACAAGTGTTGACTGTTACGCCTGGAGTAAAAGAGGGTGAAGCTGGAACTATAGGGTTTATCGGGGCTTCACCACAGGCGGTTTCATTTTCAGATAATATATTTCGTGACATAAGTTATGCGCCACATGATGCATTAATTGTTGCATTGTCTAAAACTTGGTCAATGACAGCATTGACTTTAAGCTCAATAAAGAAAATGATAGAGGGGGTTGTCTCAGTCAAAAATTTGAGTGGCCCCATTACAATTGCAAAAGTTGCTGGTGATACAGCACGTTCAGGTATTGAGAGCTTTCTCAATTTTCTGGCGATATTAAGCATCAGTTTAGGTGTGTTAAATCTTCTACCAATACCAGTACTTGACGGTGGGCACCTGGTTTATTATCTCATTGAGTGGGTTAAAGGCAGCCCTGTGTCACAAAAGACTCAAGAGTTTGGTAGTCGTATAGGCATTGCATTGATCATCATGATGATGTTTATTGCCTTTTATAACGACTTGAGTCGTCTGTAGTTTATTTTTTGGGGGAACCTGCCTTCGGGTTCGTGATGTTTCATCTTACAGCTCTGGAAGAACGGATTCCATGAAGCGATATCTGTTGTCTCTACTTTTCGGCTGTACGGCTTTACCGTACGTATGTTTGGCGGATTCATTTATCGTCTCAGATATTCGCGTTGATGGTTTGCAACGTGTATCTGAAGGTACGGTTTTTAATGCACTGCCTTTAACCATTGGTGATGAAGTCAATGCGCAAGCAATTACTGAAGCAACACGTGGCCTATTTAAGACAGGTTACTTCCAGGATATACGGCTTGCGCGGGATGGGAATATTCTTGTAATAACGGTAGTTGAGCGTCCTTCTATCAGCAGTATTGATATTGAAGGTAACAAAGCAATTGATACTGAAAAGCTACTTGATGGTTTGAAACAAGAAGGCCTAGCGCCAGGTGAGATTTATGAACAGGCCACACTTGAGGCTATTCGTTTACAATTAGAGCGGCAATATGTAGCGCAAGGGCGCTATGGCGCGAAAATTGAGTCAGAAATAACGCCTCTCCCTCGAAATCGTGTGGGTGTTAAAATAAATATTAAAGAGGGTAAAGTGGCAACCATCGAACATATAAATGTTGTTGGTAACAATATTTATCCTAATGATGAGCTACTTGAGCTTTTTCAATTACAACCTACGGGCTTACTTTCTTTTTACACGGATGATAATAAGTATTCGCGTGAAAAATTATCTGGCGACTTAGAACGGCTGCGCTCATACTATTTGGATCGTGGTTATATCAATTTTAATATTACCTCTACGCAGGTCTCAATTTCACCTGATAAAGAAGAGGTCTACATTACAGTTAATATCCACGAAGGTGAAAAATATACGATTAAGGATGTAAAACTGGCTGGTGATATTAAAGTACCCGAGTCAGAAATGCGTAAACTTATAGTGGTAAAAGAGGGCGATACTTTTTCACGTAAGGCAATTACTAAAACAGAAGAATTTTTAGCTAGGCGTTTAGGTAATGATGGTTATACCTTCGCTAACGTAAATACAATTCCGCAGCCTCATGATGAAGATAATAGTGTAAGTGTTACCTTTTTCGTTGACCCAGGTAAGCGTGTTTATGTGCGTCGAGTGAACTTTATAGGTAATACTAAAACTGAAGACGAAGTTTTACGCCGAGAAATGCGTCAAATGGAAGGTGCTTGGGCATCTACTCATAAAATTGAGCAATCAAAGACCCGTTTAGATAGGCTGGGTTATTTTAAAGAAGTTAATGTTGAGACAACACCTGTAGCAGGAACTACTGATCAGATTGATGTTAATTATGCTGTTGAAGAACAGGCTTCTGGTAGTGTATCTGCAAGTGTTGGATTTTCGCAGGGAAGTGGTCTGATTTTAGGTGGGAATATCAGCCAGCGTAACTTTTTAGGTACGGGAAACAGAGTTAACTTAGGCCTTAATACCAGTAAGTCGAGAACATTATACCGCTTTGGTTTTTATGATCCATATTACACTGTTGATGGTGTTAGTCGTGGTTTTGATGTGTTTTATCGCACCACAGACTATGAGGAAAAAGATATTTCCAACTATTCAACAGATGTGTGGGGCGGCAGTATGACATTTGGTTATCCACTGTCAGAAACCTCAAATTTAAGTTTTGGTTTTGGTCTTGATCAAACTGAAGTAAAAACGGGTACCAATACGGCTAAACAAATTCAAAACTTTATTGATGAAGAAGGTGATAAATACCTTAATTACAAATTCAATATTGGTTGGAATGAGTCCACCCTAAACAGGGGGGTATTAGCAACTCGAGGTCATTCACAAAGCTTAGGGTTGGAACTAGCACTTCCTGGAAGCGATCTACAGTTTTATAAGGTGAACTATCGAGGTCAGTTGTTTAAACCATTAACTGATAGCTTAACATTACATCTTAAGACGAACTTAGGCTACGGTGATAGTATTGGTAGCACATCTGAAATGCCCTTTATAGAGCATTATTATGCGGGTGGTTTCGGTTCTGTGCGCGGTTTCAAAGATAATACCCTTGGCCCACGCGCAATACGTAAGGATAATACTGACGACGACCCCATAGGGGGAAATGTTTTAGTGGAAGGGACTGCAGAAGTTATTTTCCCACTACCTTTTATTCGTGACCAGCGTTCTATACGTAGTGCTGTGTTTCTGGACGCGGGTAATGTGTTTGACACTAGCTGTCGTAGTGATGAAAACAACTGTAGCAATGTAGATCTTGGAGAGCTGCGTTACTCTGCAGGGTTTGGAGTAACCTGGATTACAGGTCTTGGACCACTGACTTTCAGCTTGGCAAAAGCCTTAAATGCTGACTCAGATGATGAGACTGAAGTGTTCCAATTTGCTCTTGGGCAAACCTTCTAAAAGCGTTTGAAGCGAATTTATAGGAGATGTGATGTTGTCTAGTAAGCTGGGTAAAATTATAGGTATTAGCCTTGCGCTTTTGGTCGCTCCTTTGGCTTCTGCTGAAATGAAAATTGCCGTTATTAATTATCAAAAGGCAATGTTGGAGTCTGATCAAGCAAAACACTATGCAAAACAAGCCGAATCAAAATTCGGTGGTAAAGTGAAAACATTGCGTGCACTTGAGGCAGATGCAAAGTCATTGAATCAAAAATTGCAAAAAGATGGATCTGCAATGAGCGATTCTGAACGTACTAAGCTTCAACTTCAATTAAAGCGCAAAGCTGAAGATTTTCAGGTGCAATCTAAAGAATTGCAGATTGAAAAAAACAAAGCAGATCGTGAGCAAATCAAAAGCTTAAAGCCAAAATTGGACTCTGCTATTGCTCAAGTAGCTAAAGCGGGTGGTTACGAAATTGTATTAGAGAAATCCGCAGCTTACTATGTTGACGCAAAACATGATATAACCAACAAAGTTATACTCAAGTTAAATCAAATGCGTTAATTCTATAGTAGGGTTTCATGAAAGTTGCTTCAGCTTATACACTTAAGCAGGTGGCTGAGTATCTTCAAGCTGATTTAATCGGAGATGCTCAGTTAACTTTGTCAGGGTTGGCTACACTGCAAGATGCTATGCCAAATGATCTATCTTTTTTGGCTAATTCGGCCTACCGAAAATACCTTGCTACAACAAAAGCTGGAGCAGTTATTTTGACCCCTGATATGGCGGCACAATTTTCAGGTAATGTAATTGTTGTCGCCAATCCTTACCTTGCATATGCTAAGATTTCCCACCTTTTCGACTCTAGTCGACAGTTTGAGGCTGGTATTCACCCTTCAGCTGTAGTGCATCATACTGTTAAGCTAGCTGAATCTGTTTATATAGGACCTAATGTTGTTATAGAATCAGGCGTCACCATTGGTGAACACGCTATTATTGAATCTGGCTCAGTTGTGGGGCGTGATAGTTTAATTGGGGCTTATACACATTTATCGCGTAATGTCACTATTTGTTACGGAGTAACAGTGGGTGAACGCGTTATAATTCACAGCGGTGCTGTGATTGGGGCTGATGGATTTGGCTTTGCACCTGAACAAAACCAGTGGCACAAGATTGCACAGTTAGGTGGTGTCATTATTGGTGATGATGTTGAAATTGGTGCAAATACAGCGATTGATCGTGGTGCTTTAAGTGATACGATTATTGGTAATGGCGTGAAGCTGGATAACCTTATTCAGATTGCTCACAATGTGATTATTGGTGAAAATACTGCAATTGCTGGTTGTGTGGGTATTTCTGGAAGTACAACAGTAGGAAAAAACTGTACAATAGCTGGGGGTTCTGGCTTGGCCGGCCACCTAAAAATCACTGATAATGTGCACATTACAGCAATGACTCTGGTTACTAAGTCAATTGACCAGCCAGGGACATATTCCTCTGGAGCAGGCACAAGCATGCCTGCAGCACAGTGGAAAAAGCAGGTAGTACGTATTCGTCAGCTTGATGAGCTGGCTAAGCGAATTCACCAGCTTGAGAAACGTAATGAACACTAACGATTAGTGGTGTAATCCTCCTTAAAGGTTTTGCCCCAGTCGTCACTAGCATTACCTCGTTATTTGAAACAGGCGAAATCAAAGCATGATGAATATTCAAGAGATTAAAGCGTATCTCCCGCAACGTTATCCTTTTTTGTTGGTTGATCGAGTTGTAGAGCTGGATCTGGAAGCCAACACAATCTCTTGTTACAAAAATGTCAGTGTTAACGAAGAGTTTTTTAATGGTCATTTTCCTGAGCATCCTATCATGCCTGGCGTATTGATCATTGAAGCAATGGCTCAAGCTGCAGGGATTTTAGGTTTTAAAATGAGTGGTAAGCAGCCTGAAGATAATCATGTGTATTATTTTGCAGGTGCTGACAAAGTACGTTTTAAACAGCCTGTTGTGCCTGGTGATAGACTTCAGCTTAATGCTTCATTTGTAATGGAAAAACGTGGAATCTGGAAGTTTTCTTGTCAGGCACTGGTTGATGGCAAATTAGCCAGCTCAGCAGAAATTCTATGTGCTAAGAAGGAATTACTACCTTGATTGATCCACGGGCTATCATAGATCCAAGTGCAAAACTGGCTGCAGATGTAGAGGTTGGCCCATGGACATATGTTGGGCCAAATGTTGAAATTGATAGCGGTACAGTCGTTCACTCTCATGTGGTGCTAAAAGGCCCAATGCAAATTGGAAAAAATAATAGAATTTTCCAGTTTGCATCTGTGGGTGAGGATTGTCAGGATAAAAAATACAATGGTGAGCCAACGCGGTTAGAAATTGGTGATAATAATATTATTCGTGAAGGTTGTACTATTCATCGTGGCACCATCCAAGATAATGGGGTCACTAAAATAGGTAATAATAACTTACTCATGGCTTATGTTCATATAGGGCATGACTGTATATTAAGCAATGATATTATTATGGCTAATAATGCAGCCATTGCTGGACATGTTCATATTGATGAAGGCGTCATACTTGGTGGTTATTCAACGGTTCACCAGTTTTGCCAGGTTGGGGCTTTCAGTATGACTGCAGCTCATACAGCTGTATTTAAAGATATTCCTGCATTTGTTACGGTGAGTGGTAACCCAGCAGCAGCTCATGGTATGAACTATGAAGGTATGCGTAGACGGGGGTACTCAGCAGAGCTGATCAATGTGCTAAGGCGTTGTTATCGAATTATTTATCGTCAAGGGCTGACCTTAAAAGATGCTATTGCTGAGCTTGAGCAATGGGCAAGCGAATATGATGAAGTACAACGTTTAATTGACTCACTCCTGTCCTCTAATCGGGGTATAACCCGCTAGCTAGTATCATGACCTCAAACAAAAAGATAAGAATAGCCATTGTTGCTGGTGAGGCATCAGGTGATTTGCTTGGTGCTGGCTTAATTCAATCACTGCAGCAACGATTTCCTTTTGCAACATTTGAGGGCATTGGTGGTCCTCGCATGCTAGCGCTTGGGTTTAAATCCTTTGAGTCAATGGAACGTTTGGCGGTCATGGGACTGACTGAAGTATTAGGTCGAGTCCCTGAACTTTTGCGATTAAGGCATCGATTAGTTGAATACTGGCAGGAGCAACCGCCGACAGTGTTTATCGGGATAGATGCTCCTGACTTTAATTTGGGTTTGGAAAAAAAATTAAAGCGCTCTGGAATAACAACAGTGCACTACGTAAGTCCTACTATTTGGGCGTGGCGTCAGAAAAGAGTGTTTAATGTGGCTGAGAGTACTCACCATGTGCTCACTTTATTTCCATTTGAAGCCGCATTTTACGAAAAGCATAATATTCCAGTTACATTTGTAGGGCATCCACTGGCAGATGATATCCCGTTGGAGATGAGTCAGCAGGCGGCCCAGAAAAAGTTAGCTATTAGTACGCGTCCTACGCTAGCTGTGCTGCCTGGTAGCCGCCGGAGTGAGGTGCAGCGGTTGGCTCAATTGTTTATGCAGGCAGCTAAGCTTTGCCAGCGTCAACTGCCGGACTTACAAGTGTTAATTCCTGCAGCTAATAAACACCGCCTTCAGCAAATACAGGCAATAGCACAGACGTTTCCTGAGTTATCAACTAATGTATTTCTGGGACAGGCTCAAGATGTAATGGCTGCAAGTGATGCTATTTTGCTTGCATCAGGTACTGCGACACTGGAAGCGATGTTGGTAAAAAGGCCAATGGTTGTTGCCTATCGAGTTTCAGGCTTAACGCACTTATTAGTGTCTGGTATGCTAAAAACGCCTTATGTCTCGCTGCCTAACTTATTAGCCAATAAGTTATTGGTACCTGAGTTGTTGCAACAGCAAGCAACACCCACTCATCTGGCTGTTGAAATTATGAATGCATTTCATCCTAGCTCTGCCTCAAAATTACACGATACTTTTCGACAAATACATCAGCAGCTTCGCTGTAATGCAAGTGAGCGAGCGGCTGATGCCATCACGAAGCTAATTTCATAACACTTATTAAAAATCTGGTTGGTTTTTCAACGCATGACGATTGAGTTTGGTTACGACTTTCTTGCTAAGCAAGGAATCATTGAGAGTAGGGTTGCAGGTGTCGATGAAGTGGGACGAGGTCCTCTTTGTGGCGCTGTGGTTGCTGCTGCAGTAATATTGAATCCACAAAAACCAATTGCTGGCTTGAATGACTCTAAAAAGTTGAGTGAGTCAAAACGAGAGCAATTAGCTGAGCAAATAAAAGCAGAGGCTTTCAGCTGGTGTTTAGGTAGGGCTGAAGTTGAAGAAATAGATACGATTAATATTTTACATGCTTCATTGCTGGCTATGCAGCGTGCTGTTAATGGCTTGTCTGTAGCTCCTGAACATGTTTTAGTGGATGGGAATCGTTGCCCACAACTGTCGTATTCAAGCCAGGCAGTGGTAAAAGGCGATAGTCGTATAATGGAAATAGCAGCAGCTTCTATATTAGCAAAAGTTGCCAGGGATCAGGAAATGTTGGTGCTAGATGAGCAGTATCCTGGTTATGGCATAGCTAAACACAAAGGTTATCCCACCAAACATCATTTAGAGGCATTACAGTCACTTGGTGCCTCACCAATTCACCGACGATCTTTTGGGCCAGTTAAACGTTTGTTAAGTTAATATTGCTACGTTTTGGTAGAATAATACGGTACCTGTAATAGTGAGTAATTTTATGGTGGTGGAGGCTTAAGCGTTGCTTGCCGCTGCCAAAGACTAAGGTATTTATTAAGAAGGTTTTGTTGCTCTCCTGACTGACGGAATTGGATAACTGTTTTTCTGATAAAGGATTTAAGTTCTGGAGTATTACAGGGTGATCGCTTGGCAATGGTAAAATAAAGTCCTTCGGCGTTAACGGGTTTTTGTAGATATTCAATTTTATGTTCTATCGCCATCTCTCGTGCATATGCTAACCCAGGGTATAGTTCATAAAGTACATAGTCAGTACGCTCGGCTAAAAGTAGATTAAATGCTAGTTTTACAGAGCGCACGCCATAAATTTGTAAATGCTCTGCAGCAAAACGATCAAATTTTTCGCCAAAGCTGTTATTAATAAGGGTAGCACCATGCTTGTTTTTAAGGTGCTCCCAAGTCGTAAAAGGAAAACGCTGACCATGTTGTACAAAAAGTACACTGGGGACTTCCAGTAGAGGAGGCTCAATATAGTCCATATATTGAAGTCTTTCTGCCGTTTTAAAAGCCCCTGCTAGTAAATCAATATCCCCACTTTTTGCGAGTGCTTGTGCGCGAGACCAAGGTCCAACATAACGTGCTTTTAGTTTAATTTGCTTGCTTTTCAATGCTTCAGATAAAACTTCAACGGAAAGACCCAGCAGTGCTTTGGGATTTTCTCGATCTCGCCATAAAAGGGGAGGGTATTCTGAGTTGCCACTGGCCGTAAGTGTTTTACATTCTGCGGCAGAAGCCGGTGATGCTGGAAAATCTAAGGCAACGAAAAACAGAAGAAAAAGCGCTAGCAGCGATTTCTGGCTTCGCTTGATAGGATGTGCTGGCATGCCAATGACAAGCGCATCTTTCATGAAAGCGGGATCCATTATGTGAATTGTTTTATAAGTTATAAGTATTAATCATTCACAGAAGTGGTAATCTAAACACACTTCGTAAAAAGATTCGAGGTTTGATTTTCTTAGCTCTGAGGAAACAGTTTAGGCCATGACAACTGACTGGGTAGGCTTTACAATGCTATCCCCTGAAACCGCGGTCATATCTAATAATATTTCCCCAATTGAATCAACAGTTTAACAGCTTGAATCGCTCATGTCTCATCAGTCGCCACGATTTATACATTTACATGTTCATACAGAATACTCTTTAGTAGATGGTCTTGTAAGAGTTAAAGAGCTGGTGAAAGCCGCTCAACAGGACCAAATGCCAGCTGTTGCAATGACTGACCAGATCAACTTATATGCTCTGGTTAAGTTTTATAAGGCAGCAATGTCTGCAGGCATAAAACCAATATGTGGTGCAGATATTTGTCTTCCCCCATTGGAAGGAAACTCATCCCCCTCACGTGTTGTGTTATTAATTATAAATGACATAGGTTATCGAAATCTGACGGAACTTATTTCAATGGGCTATCAACGGGGACAAGCACATGGCAAACCTATTGTAGAACGTGAGTGGCTTGAGCAAAAAGCAGAGGGATTAATTGCACTGTTTGATAAGAATAGTGATGTTGGTCAGTTGTGGTTGTCTGGTCATCAACAGGAAGCGATAGATACACTTCAGTATTGGCAGCAATACTTCTCTAGTCGTCTATATTTGGCTATACAGCGAACAGGGTTGCCTAATGATGAAGATTATGTTCATGGTGCTGTGACCCTTGCTGAGAAAACAGCATGTCCATTGGTTGCCACAAATGATGTACGCTTTCTTGCGCAAGATGATTTTGAAGCTCATGAAACCCGCGTTTGTATTGGTGAAGGACGTGTTCTTGATGATCCTCGCAGGCCAAGGACTTACAGTGACCAGCAGTACTTCCGAACACAAGAGGAGATGGTTGAGTTATTTGTTGATCTGCCTGAAGCATTAGCAAACTCAGTTGAAATAGCTAAACGCTGTACACTTAATGTTCGATTAGGTAAATATTTTCTGCCTGAATATCCTATCCCGCAAGGGATGACAATGGATGAATTTTTCCGCAAACAGAGTCTTGATGGGCTGGAACAGCGGCTTGAATTAGTACTTGATTCTGAAGCTGATGATTATCAGGCAAGACGTCAAACATACTTAGATCGTTTGGAGTTTGAGCTAAATATTATCATCTCAATGGGATTTCCTGGTTACTTTCTCATTGTGATGGACTTTATTCAGTGGGCCAAAAATAATGGTATCCCCGTAGGGCCTGGGCGGGGGTCAGGTGCTGGTTCATTAGTAGCCTATGCGTTGAAAATTACAGACCTTGACCCGTTAGCCTACGACTTACTTTTTGAACGGTTTCTTAATCCTGAGCGGGTGTCAATGCCTGACTTTGACGTTGACTTTTGCATGGATGGCCGAGATCAAGTGATCGATTATGTCGCTGATCGCTATGGTCGTGATGCGGTATCACAAATTATTACCTTTGGTACGATGGCAGCTAAGGCGGTTGTGCGAGATGTAGCCAGGGTACAAGGTAAGTCGTATAGTCTCGCGGATAAGCTCTCTAAAATGATCCCCTTTGAAGTGGGTATGACGCTTCGTAAAGCATTTGATCAGGAAGAGCCGCTTAGAGAATTTTTAGAAAATGATGAACAAGCCCAAGAAATCTGGGATATGGCGCTAAAGCTGGAAGGTATTACCCGTAATGTTGGTAAGCATGCGGGAGGGGTGGTTATAGCACCCACTAAGTTGACCGACTTTGCACCACTTTATTGTGATGAGCATGGGCATGGCTTAGTTACCCAGTTTGATAAGGATGATGTTGAGCAGGCAGGTCTTGTTAAGTTTGACTTCCTGGGGTTAAGAACGCTGACTATTATTGATTGGGCAGTCAATGCTATTAATATTGAGCGGGCTAAGCAGGGAGAATCTACCTTAGATATTATGCAAATTGACTTGGCTGATAAGGACTCTTTTCAACTCTTACAGCGAGCAGAAACAACAGCAGTCTTCCAGCTTGAGTCTCGTGGCATGAAGGAGTTAATCAAGCGGCTTCTTCCAAGTTGTTTTGAGGATATTATTGCCTTGGTTGCATTGTTCCGGCCAGGGCCTCTCCAGTCGGGGATGGTGGATGACTTCATTAATCGAAAACATGGCCGTGCAGCTGTTGAGTATCCCCACCCAGATCTAGAACTCGTTTTATCAAATACCTATGGTGTTATTCTCTATCAAGAGCAGGTAATGCAAATTGCTCAGGTGTTGGCCAAATACACACTGGGGCAAGCAGATATGCTCCGGCGAGCGATGGGTAAGAAAAAGCCAGAAGAGATGGCAAAGCAGCGAGAGATATTCAGTAAAGGTGCTGCGGATAATCAAATTCCTGTTGAGCAGGCAACTTATATCTTTGACTTGATGGAAAAATTTGCAGGGTATGGTTTTAACAAGTCTCACTCTGCTGCGTATGCGCTTGTTTCATTTCAGACTGCCTGGCTAAAAACACATTATCCTGCTCAATTCATGGCTGCTGTGCTATCAGCGGATATGCACAATACTGACAAGATTGTGACCCTGATAGAAGAATGTCGCACCATGAAATTGGCCATTGTGCCACCAGATGTGAATGTTAGTAGTTATCAGTTTGCGGTAAATGATCAAGGTGAGATTGTTTATGGCTTAGGTGCCATAAAAGGGGTAGGCGAAGGTCCTATTGAGGCAATTGTCAGTGCGCGAGGTCAAGCAGGGTTTAAAGACCTTTTTGATTTTTGTCAGCATGTTGATGGCAAGAAAATTAACAAGCGAGTATTAGAAGCTCTGATTCGTTCAGGGGCACTTGATAAACTAGGCCATGATCCTACAGCCAAAGGACCAGGACTTGGTAAGGTTCGAGCGGTTTTATCAGCAAGTTCAGAAGAAGCTGTCAAAACAGCAGAGCAGCTTGTGAAAGGGGCCGATAGTGGGTTAGGTGATTTGTTTGAGGATTTACTCGTCGATGAAAGCTCTGATGTGTATGAGAAGTATCTGTCAGTTACTGAATGGTCTGATCATGAACGTTTAAAAGGTGAAAAGGATACCTTGGGCTTGTATCTGACGGGGCATCCAATAGATAGTTATGAGTCTGAGCTACAACACTTTATTCGTCAGCGCATTACCGAACTGAAGCCTGGACGGGAAACACAAACTCTCGCAGGACTGATTGTGGCCATGCGGATTATGAAAAACAAACGTGGTGACCGTATGGCATTTATTACGCTTGACGATCGTACGGCACGTATCGAAGTTTCAATATTTGCTGATCAGTTTCAACAGTATCAACATTTAATAAATAAAGATGCTTTAGTGGTTGTTGAAGGTGAAGTAAGTCATGATGATTTTTCAAATAGCCTTAAAGTTAGAGCAAAACGACTGGTTAGCTTACTTGAAGCTAGACAGCATTATGCAAGACAGTTGGTACTTAGACTTTATGCACAACGGGTGGATACTGAGCAAATTACACAGTTAGCACATTTATTAACGCATCATCAAGGTCCTATCCCCGTGACGGTAGAGTATTATCGGCCTGATGCAAAGGCGCAGTTACTTTTAGCTGAACAGTGGCAAATTACACCCAGTGATGAACTTATGCAGCTGTTGAAAAATACATTTGGTAAAGAAAATGTGGCCATAGCCTACTAGCTGTTTGTTATGCAAGACGGTAAGATTGGCGGCTTTATTTTTATTTTTCTAAAACGAATTTTTAGTAGTGAGCAATAACCCATAAAAAATACTTAATGTGTGTGTTACTGCTGGCTATAAGTCACCACGTAGGCCAGACGTTGGGGTACGACATTTGATATGAATCCAAATTACTTAGATTTTGAGCAGAAAATTGCTGAGTTTGAAGAAAAAATTGAAGAGCTGCGTCAGATTCGATTGGGACCTGATGATGGTACAGATAATGACTTTAATGTAAGTGTTCAAATTGAGCAGATGCTACAAAAAAGTAAGGAAGAAACGAAAAAAATCTTTAATAACTTATCGTCTTGGCAAGTTGCTCAACTAGCAAGGCATCCATTACGCCCTTACACCCTGGATTATGTAAAGCATATCTTCACTGATTTTGATGAATTACATGGTGATCGTAAATATGCCGATGATGCTGCTATCGTTGGGGGTATTGCCCGCTTGGACAATAAGCCATTGATGGTGATTGGTCACCAAAAAGGCAGGGATGTTAAAGAAAAAGTTAAACGTAATTTTGGTATGCCTAAACCAGAAGGTTACCGTAAGGCATGTCGGTTAATGGAGCTGGCTGAGCGTTTTAAAATGCCCATTATTACGTTTATTGATACACCAGGTGCTTACCCTGGTATTGGTGCAGAAGAACGAGGTCAAAGTGAGGCAATAGCTTATAACTTGGCTGTGATGTCTCGTTTAAAAACTCCTATCATATCAACGGTTATTGGTGAAGGTGGATCCGGTGGTGCACTGGCAATTGGTGTATGTGATCACTTGATGATGTTGCAGTACTCTACTTATTCGGTTATCTCACCTGAGGGTTGCGCCTCGATCTTGTGGAAAAAGGCTGAGCGTGCCGAAGATGCGGCCGAAGCTATGGGTATTACTGCAGATCGCCTATTAGATTTAGGACTAGTTGATCGTCTTATTCCTGAGCCATTAGGAGGAGCTCATCGCCACGTGACTCAAATGGCGTCTAGTATCAAAGAAATGCTGCTTAAAGAGTTGGATGTTCTGCAGCGCATGGATACTGATACTTTACTAGAGCAGCGTTATAAGCGATTAATGAGTTATGGTAACGTGTCTGATCAAAGCCACTAGGCTTCGTTAACAGATAAGCTATTACTCAATTGCTCAAGCCATCTCTGTTTATAAACAGAGATGGCTTCCTACCCGTTTTCCCCACTCTTAGACCTTAATGAATAAACAGCATGGCTAAAGCGTTTAATCTCACAGCAGACTGGCTTCTTGCTCAATTAGAAAAAACAGGCGCATCTTCTTTTTGTGTGGGCTTAAGTGGTGGCCTTGATTCTGTGGTGCTATTGCATTTATGCAAATGTCTCTTTCTAAGGGGGCAGTTGAACAATCTGCGAGCTATTCATATCAATCATGGATTGAGTATGAATGCTGAACAGTGGTCGTCACACTGTGTGTCACTGGGAGAACAGTGGAGCGTACCAGTTTCTGTTTTTAGTGTTCAAATTGAAGGTGCTGGCCAAGGGCTTGAAGATGCAGCAAGAGCAGCGCGCTATGAAATCTTTGCTGATGAGCTGCAAGAGACAGAGTGTTTACTCTTAGCTCATCACGCTCAGGATCAGGCAGAAACACTACTTTATCGGTTATTTCGAGGAGCTGGGGTTGAAGGGCTTACTGCTATGCCTGTCTCAAGAAGTGTTGGTTTAGGTACACTGTTTCGTCCACTGTTACAGGTTAACCGACAGTCAATTGCCCAGTATGCGGAACAACATGGGCTTGAGTGGGTAGATGATGAGTCCAATGATTTAGTGGATTTTGACCGAAATTACTTACGCCATGAAGTGTTACCAGCAGTATTACAACGTTGGCCTAAGGCAATTTCATCCTTAACGAAGACGGTTAAACACTGTACAGCGGCAGCAGACATCTTACATGATGTAGCGATGCAAGATATGCAACAAGTTGTGCAGGAACCTCCATTTATTACAGGTATGAATGGTTTTCCGATTTACCTTCCTGCTTTTTTGCAACTTACAGAGGCCCGTCAGAGTAATGTCATTCGTTACTGGTTGCAGGCGTTAAACTGGCCAAAACCTTCAACAATGCACTTAGCGCAAATCATTCAACAACTTAATGCCCGACCTGATGCATCGCCGCAAGTTTGTTGGGGGGGGGTAATGGTCAGGCGTTACAAAGAGTGGCTTTTTGCATTACCTGCCCAGATGAATGACTTACCTGAAACTGAAGTATTAAATATTACTACAACTACTCAACATAACTTATCTGGCAATGGCTTATTAATGTTGTCATCGATCAATAACAATGTGCCTAGAATTCAGGTAGGCTCTGCTTTTCAGTCATTACACATTATTTACCGTGAACAATGGCCTGCGGGAAAAAAGTTTTCAGTTGCCAGAAGAAGTGGTAAAAAAACATTAAAAAGATGGTTGCAAGAATTTAATGTTGTGCCATGGTTACGAGATCGAGTGCCGTTAGTCGTGAATGAAGATGGGCACTTGATAGCGGCTGCAGGGTTTTGGGTTGTGGCTGAGTTTGCGGCTCAGGCTAATGAGTCTGGTTGGAAGATTGACTGGCAACCGTGTCTAAGTTGATCGGTTTGTACGTATGTTAAGAGAGAGTTGATTGAGCTTGCCAGCAGTTTCTGGTAGCCTGTAATCCCATCTTGACGTGACCAGTCTCCCTTCCACTCTTTGGTCATAAACCGCAACTTTTCTGAAAATTCTACAGGTTCTTCATGACGCGCTATATATTCGTCACAGGTGGTGTTGTTTCTTCGCTTGGTAAAGGCATAGCAGCGGCTTCGTTAGCAGCTATTCTAGAAGCTCGAGGGCTGAAGGTTACTATGCTGAAGCTGGACCCTTATATCAATGTTGATCCGGGCACTATGAGTCCTTATCAGCATGGTGAAGTCTTCGTTACAGATGATGGTGCTGAGACTGATCTGGATTTAGGTCACTATGAGCGTTTTATTCGTACCACAATGAAGCAGGGTAACAATTTTACCACGGGGCGTATTTATCAAGATGTTTTACGGAAAGAACGTCGTGGTGACTACCTGGGAGCAACTGTCCAGGTAATTCCTCATATCACCGATGAGATTAAGCGAAGAGTAATTGAAGGTGCAGGTGACGTTGATGTTGCCTTGGTTGAGGTTGGTGGCACCGTTGGTGATATTGAGTCCCAACCCTTTTTGGAAGCGATTCGTCAATTAAAAGTCGAGTTGGGAACCAATCGAGCACTGCTGATGCATTTAACGCTTGTGCCTTATATTGCAACAGCAGGTGAGACAAAAACCAAACCAACTCAACACTCTGTGAAAGAGTTACGCTCAATTGGTCTCCAGCCAGATATTTTGGTTTGTCGCTCTGATCACCATATTGATGCCTCTGCCCGTCGTAAGATTGCACTTTTTACGAATGTTGAAGAACGTGCTGTTATTTCCCTCGAAGATGCAGACACGATTTACCGTATTCCCAGTATGCTGCACAAACAAGGGCTGGATAATATTATTGTGGAGCGTTTTAACCTTCAGTGTAACTCTGCTGATTTAAGTGAGTGGTCTGCAGTTATTGACGCCGAGAAAAACCCATTGCATGAGATTAATCTGGCAATGGTGGGTAAGTACATGGATTTACTGGATGCTTATAAATCATTGATTGAAGCAGTTAAACATGCAGGCTTGAAAACACGTACCAAAATTAATTTTAAGTTTATTGATGCTGAGCAGCTTGAGCGAGATGGTATTGATGTACTTGGGCAAATGGATGCTATTTTAATCCCTGGTGGCTTTGGGCAACGGGGTGTTGAAGGCAAAATTATGGCTGCTCGTTATGCCCGTGAAAACAACGTACCCTTTTTAGGTATTTGTTTGGGGATGCAGGTTGTTGTTATTGAATATGCACGTCATGTGGCGGGTATTGAAGGAGCATACTCTACTGAATTTGAACCAAACTGTAAGCACCCCGTTATTGGTCTGATTACAGAGTGGTTAAATCATGACGGTTCAGTTGAGCAGCGTGGACAGGAGTCTGACCTGGGCGGAACAATGCGTCTTGGTGCGCAGGACTGTCTGTTAACTGAAGGAACTAAAGTTCAACAAGCCTATGGGCAGAACGTTATTCGTGAACGTCACCGCCACCGCTATGAAGTGAACAACAATTATTTACCTCAACTTGAGCAAGCAGGCTTGGTTATTTCCGGAAGGTCTGCTGATGAGTCTTTAGTAGAAATCGTTGAAGTACCTGATCATCCTTGGTATGTCGCTTGTCAGTTCCATCCAGAGTTTACATCGACACCACGAGATGGCCATGGGTTATTTACACATTACATTCAAGCAGCACTAGCTAAAAAAGCTGGTGAAGAATAAATAAGGGGGATCTACACCATGACACAAAAAGTAATCTCCGTTGGCAATGTTCAAGTGGGTAACCAGTGCCCAATGGTGCTGTTTGGTGGCATGAATGTGCTTGAGTCTCGTGACCTGGCACTTCAGGTTGCTGAGATCTTTGTTCAGGCTACTGAAAAGCTTGGCATTCCTTATGTATTTAAGGCTTCATTTGATAAAGCAAACCGTTCTTCAGTCACATCTTATCGTGGGCCAGGGCTTGATGAGGGACTGAAAATTCTACAAGAAGTGAAAAGTACATTTGGCATTCCTGTCATTACCGATATCCATGAGCCTGAACAAGCTAAACCAGCAGCTGAAGTAGCTGATGTGATTCAGCTGCCTGCATTCCTTTCTCGACAAACTGACTTAGTTGTAGCCATGGCTGAGACAGGTGCCGTTATTAATATTAAAAAAGCACAATTTTTGGCACCACATGAGATGAAACATATCCTTACTAAGTGTGAGCAAGTAGGGAACGATAAGCTGATTTTATGTGAGCGTGGCTCTTGCTTTGGATATAACAATCTGGTGGTAGATATGCTCGGCTTCGGCATTATGAAGCAACTTAACTACCCAGTGATATTTGATGTAACCCATTCATTACAGCAGCCTGGTGGTCGAAGTGATTCGGCAGGTGGGCGCAGAGAGCAAGTTGTTGAGTTGGCTCGTGCTGGTATCGCAACAGGCATTGCGGGTCTATTCTTAGAAACGCACCCTGATCCTAATCACGCAAAATGTGATGGGCCATCAGCACTGCGTCTTTCTCTGCTAGAGCCTTTCCTTAAACAAGTGAAGGCTTTAGATGAATTGGTTAAAAGCTTTGAGCCGCTGAATACCCAATAAGTTTTTCACCTGTAAATTCAATCGTTGGAGTTTAAAAAGGTATGGCTGAAATAGTTGATATCAAAGCGCGTGAGGTGTTGGATTCTCGTGGTAATCCAACTGTAGAAGCCGATGTTATCTTGGCATCTGGCGCTGTTGGTAGCGCATGTGCACCTTCTGGTGCGTCAACAGGCTCTCGTGAAGCATTAGAGTTGCGTGACGGCGATAAGTCACGTTACTTGGGCAAAGGTGTTTTAAAGGCTGTTGGTGCAATTAATGAAAAGATTCGTCCTGCACTGCTTGGTAAAGATGCAACCAACCAACGTGAAATCGACAAAATCATGATTGAGTTGGATGGTACTGAAAATAAATCGAACTTCGGTGCTAATGCGATTCTAGCCGTATCTTTGGCTAACGCAAAAGCCGCTGCAATCGATAAAAAAATTCCTTTGTATCAGCACATTGCTGAACTCAATGGTACAGCAGGTGTGTACTCTATGCCTGTACCTATGATGAACATCCTCAATGGTGGTGAGCACGCGGATAACAATGTTGATATCCAAGAGTTCATGATTCAACCAGTGAGTGCACCCACATTTGCTGAAGCATTACGTTATGGTGCTGAAATCTTCCATACTTTGAAGAAAGTATTGCAAGATCGGGGCTTGAACACTGCGGTGGGTGATGAGGGTGGTTTTGCACCTAACCTGCCATCAAATGAAGCTGCTTTGGAAGTGATTGCTGAAGCAGTAAGCAAAGCTGGTTTCAAACTGGGTGAAGATGTAACGCTGGCTTTGGATTGCGCATCTTCTGAGTTCTATAAAGAAGGTAAGTATGACTTGAGTGGTGAAGGTAAAGCCTTTGACTCTGAAGGTTTTGCTGACTACCTGGCTGAACTGTCACAAAAATACCCAATTATCTCTATTGAAGATGGTATGGATGAAAGTGACTGGGATGGCTGGGCTGTACTGACTCAGAAAATTGGTGACAAGATCCAACTAGTCGGTGATGACTTGTTCGTAACCAATACCAAAATTTTGAAAGAAGGTATCGATAAGAGCATTGCTAACTCCATTCTGATCAAATTCAACCAGATTGGCTCCTTGTCTGAAACCTTAGATGCAATCAAGATGGCCAAAGATGCTGGTTACACTGCTGTGATTTCTCATCGTAGTGGTGAAACTGAAGACGCGACGATTGCAGACTTGGCTGTAGGTACTGCTGCTGGCCAGATTAAGACTGGCTCATTGTGTCGTTCTGATCGTGTGGCTAAGTACAACCAATTGCTACGCATTGAAGAAGTTCTGGGCACTAAAGCGCCTTACAAAGGCCGTGCTGAGTTTAAAGCATAAGCAATTGACTCAACATGCGTTATAAAAAAAAGGGAAACATTTGTTTCCCTTTTTTATGAGGTGAATATTTTGATCTTTTTCAGGTAATTGGATTTATTGTAAAAATCTGTGTCTGCGATAACCTTATCAGGAAAAAATCAGGTAAACTGTCTTGCTTCGTTGAGCAAAAGATCAACTACTGAAACATGAAGCGGCTTAACTATGTTTTAATTGTGCTATTCATCGTACTGCAATACCAGCTATGGCTGGGGGGTAGCAGTGTTAGCCGATGGTGGCAAACTAAACAACACATTAGTCAACAACGTTTAGAAAATCAGCGTCTTAAACACCGTAACCGTATTTTGGAAGCGGAAGTTGTTGAGCTTCAAAATGGCTTGGAGACCATTGAAGAGCATGCCCGCTTTGAGTTGGGTATGATTAAACGAGGCGAAGTTTTTTATCAAATAACCAGCCCATAAACTCCTTTCACTTTTTATACCTATGCAAAATAGCACTCAATATTGGGTCATTGTGCCAGCTGCCGGTATTGGCAAGCGAATGGGACAAAAATGTCCTAAGCAATATTTGCAACTTGGACAATACACCATTCTGGAGCATACATTACGACGGTTGCTAACGTTTCCTTATTTTACCAAGATTGTTGTTGCTTTAGCGGCAGGTGACGCTTATGCCAAGCAACTCTCTATTTTAGATGACCCGAAAATTATCAAGGTTGTTGGTGGAAAAGAGCGAGCAGATTCTGTACTAGCGGGTTTAACGGCATTAAAAGCACAGTCCAGTGTGAATGACTGGGTGTTAGTGCATGATGTGGTTCGACCTTGTGTTCGCCATAGTGATTTGCAACAGCTTATTTCTATTCTGAGCGATCACCCTGTGGGTGGTTTGTTGGGAGTGCGAGTGGTCGATACTATCAAACGTACCAGTGAGCAGGGAGTTATCGAACAAACTATAGACCGCCACCTGTTATGGCGAGCATTTACACCACAAATGTTTCGTTTTCAGTTGCTGTGCGATAGCTTACAGCAAGCATTGGTAAATAAGGTTAAAGGTATTACTGATGAGGCTTCAGCCATTGAACATGCTGGTTTTCAACCACTGATGGTGGAAGGTGCAGAAGATAATATTAAGATTACTCGACCTGCTGATTTAGCTCTGGCAGCATTTTACTTACAACAACAGGGGATAGCATGCGAATAGGTCATGGCTATGATGTACACCGGTTTGGAGATGGAAACGCTATTGTATTAGGGGGAGTGGCTATTCCATACCATCAAGGACTCGTAGCTCACTCTGATGGTGATGTTTTACTTCATGCGCTATGTGATGCATTACTAGGGGCTGCAGGATTAGGGGATATTGGTCGCCATTTTCCAGATACTGATCCAAAGTTTGCTAATGCAAATAGTCGACACTTGTTGACTAATGTAATGTCACAGTTGAAGACAAAGGGTTGGCAAGTAGGTAATGCTGATCTTACTATTATTGCGCAAGCACCTAAAATGGCGGCATATATTCCTCAAATGCAAATGAACATTGCTGATGATGTGGGTGTATCACCTGATTACATTAATGTAAAAGCAACAACCACTGAACAACTAGGTTTTACTGGGCGTAAAGAAGGTATTGCGGCACACGCTGTTGTATTGTTGAAATCCATATGACTGAGACACAAATTATCCTTAAGCCTCTACCATTTGCCTATGGTGGGCCACTTTGTACGGTTCGTTTTAAAGCTTCTCCAGAAGACTTTATTGTCAATGAAGTGTTGGGCTTTGAACCTTCGGGTCAGGGTGAGCACTTTTGTTTGCTGGTGAAAAAAACGGGACAAAATACGGCTTGGGTTGCAGATCAGCTGGCGAGTTTTGTAGGAATTAATAAACGACAGGTTAGTTATTGTGGTCTTAAAGACCGTCATGCAGTTACCCGTCAGTGGTTTTCTTTACCCTTTCCAATCAAAAAGGATGTGGATTGGCACTTATTTAAGGTGCCTGGGGTTGAGATTGAGCGTGTTGTACGACACCACCGAAAACTAAAACGGGGAACTCATCTTGGTAATGAGTTCCGCATTCGCTTGTACAGTGAATTTCCCGAAAAGCAAATAGTTGAACAAAAGTTGGGTATCATTCAGGCGCGAGGAGTGCCTAACTATTTTGGTGAGCAACGGTTTGGTATCGCAGGTGATAATATTCGAGCAGCAGAAGAAAGCTTTGCAAGGCAATCATTATCACGCATGTCACCTAACAAGCGGAGCATAATACTTTCAACCGCGAGATCTGTTTTGTTTAATAATGTTTTAGCTAGCAGAGTTGTAGACCATAGCTGGAATCAATACTTGCCAGGCGATGTACTACAGTTTAATGACGGTAATACCATTATTAAGGCTGATGCGATTGATGAAGCGATTCTCCAACGTTTTGAAGCGGACGAGCTGTTTGTTACAGGTCCGCTTTGGGGGGAAGGGGCGCTTTTAACTGCTCACGAAGTAGCAACGCTGGAGAATACTATTGCTGAATCTGTGTCTTTATTTGCAGAAGGCTTAGTCCATGCAGGATTGAAGCAGCAACGGCGTAGTTTGGCTCTGGTACCTAAGCAGTTAATTTGGCAGTGGTTGAGTGAGAGCTGTTTAGAAGTTAGCTTTTTCTTAGCGAAAGGATTATATGCAACCACAGTCATTCGTGAATTGGTGGAGTGGGGGGACTCTCAAACAGCATGAAGTTTTTATTAGCTAATGATGATGGGGTTTTTGCACCTGGTTTGATGGCTCTTTATGAGGCTGTATCACAGATTGGCCATTGTGATGTGGTGGCACCCGATCAGGATCGTAGTGGGGCAAGTAGTGCGCTGACATTAGATAAGCCGTTACGCCCAACTCGCTTAGTAAATGGTTTTATTAGCTTGAATGGAACGCCTACTGATTGTGTTCACTTGGGGATTAACGGCCTATTATCCCAAGAGCCTGATATGGTGGTTAGTGGTATTAACTTGGGGGCTAATCTCGGTGATGATGTGTTGTACTCAGGTACTGTGGCTGCTGCTTTAGAGGGGCGATTTTTAGCAACACCTGCTATTGCTGTCTCATTATGTAGTCGCTCTGCCTCTAATTTAAAAACGGCTGCTCATGTTGTACAACAATTAGTGGCTAATATTGAAGCGTTGGTACTACCTCCTCGTAGTATTCTTAATGTCAATGTACCTGATTGTCCCTGGTCTGATATTAAAGGTATACAGTTAACGAGACTTGGTCATAGAGCGAGAGCAGCAAAACCGGTTAAACAAATTGACCCAAGAGGTAAAGAGGGATACTGGATTTCAGTAGTAGGAAAGGGGGAAGACGCTGGAGAAGGAACGGATTTCCACGCAGTTAAAGCTGGTTATGTCTCTGTGACCCCATTACAAATTGATAAAACACATTACCAAGTATTCTCACATGTAGGGAGTTGGTTGGAGGAAATTTTGTGAAAAAGTTGGATGTTGCCGGGATTGGCATGACTTCCCAACGTACTCGAGAACGTCTTATTCGGCGTTTACAGCAAGAGGGAATTAAGGATGAGCGTGTGTTGGAGGTTATGCGTGATGTTCCTCGACACTTGTTTGTTGATGAAGCGCTTTCGCATCGTGCTTATGAAGATACTGCTTTACCCATTGGTTTTAGCCAAACCCTTTCGCAGCCTTATATCGTTGCCAGAATGACAGAGGCTTTGCGTCAATCCGGACCATTAGGAAAGGTGTTGGAGATTGGCACGGGTTCTGGTTACCAGACCATAATTTTATCGCAACTTTGTTCCCAAGTTTTTTCTGTTGAAAGAATAAAATCATTGCAGAGAAAAGCAGAGCAGAAGCTTCGACAACTAAGAGTTAGGAATGTCCGTTTTCGCTATGGGGATGGGTTTGAAGGGTGGCCAGGTTATGCGCCTTATGATGGCATTATTGTTACAGCCGCGCCAGAAGGCGTGCCAGAAAAACTAATAGACCAGCTCGCAGAAGGCGGGCGTATGGTAATACCGATTGGGCAGAGTTATGAGCAGCAGTTAGTGTTGTTGACTAAGACTTCTACGGGGATTACCCAGCGTATGCTTGCACCTGTTAGGTTTGTCCCATTATTACCTGGTGCTGTGTGATTAGTTGCCAGGGCTGTATGATTATACCCCTCTAAAAAAATGCGCTGTGGGTATAACTAACTGAGTCAATAGGGCTAGCCTTTTTTTAAACAAGAGAGAAACAGTTATTTTATTAAAGGTTCTTTTATCATGCTGTTGTTATTTTTAAAAGGTATGGCCATGGGGGCGGCCGATATTGTGCCAGGTGTTTCAGGAGGAACGATAGCATTTATCACAGGAATTTATGATCAGCTTATTGAATCGGTTCGCCGTGTAAATCATCAAGCACTTCGCCATTTATTTAACGACGGCTGGAAGGCTGCTTGGGAATATATTAATGGCCCATTTATTGTTACTTTGTTTCTGGGTATTTTGGTAAGTATTTTCTCGCTTTCTCAAGTTATTAGTTATTTATTGTTAAATTATCCTGTACATCTCTGGTCGTTCTTTTTTGGGCTTATCATTGTCTCAGCATTTTTTATTATTCGGCAAATTGAACGTTGGAAATTTTCCAGTTTTATGAGTGCTATTTGCGGAACTGTGTTTGCGTTTTGGATTACCGTTGCTACGCCAATTACCATGTCTGCTGACTATTTTCATTTGTTTTTAGGGGGAGCTATTGCCGTATGCGCAATGATATTACCCGGTGTGTCTGGGAGTTTTATTTTACTGTTGCTGGGTTTATATGCCCCTGTTATTGATGCAATAAAGTCATTTAATATGCTTACCATAGCGACAATTGGTTTAGGTTGTGTGACAGGGTTATTATTGTTTTCTAATATTTTGGCATGGTTATTAAAAAATGTAAGGGATATAACATTTGCTTTTTTAACTGGGTTAATGATGGGATCCCTTAATAAAGTTTGGCCATGGAAAGTCACTGAAAGCGTGCGCTTAAATAGTGAAGGTCATGAGGTACCTTTTTTACAAAAAAATGTTTCACCTTTTGATTATGAAATGATTACTGGTGAGTCAAGCTCACTTGTATTAGCAATAATTTTAATGATTACAGCCATTATTTTGGTTATAAGTTTAGATTGTTTAAGAAGACCAATTCATGACTAGACTGGGATGGCCGGTGTTAGTTTTAGCAAGATAAAGAATGGAATATTTGTTCTATTTTTTGTTGACGAAGTTCAAAAAAATGAGTTTTTTAGATTTTTTTATCGTAGGGTTAATTTTGTTTATTTTGTTATGGAATAATAATTACTGTAACATTTTCGTTTTACCGAGCCATCTCAGGTGAAAATAGTGACGTTATACAGTCAAAAATTTGCCGTTTTTTGTTATCACATTTTTTTTGTGATTTGCTTCGCTTTATTGCAGGGGTGTATTTCAGGTGGTTCCTATGCACCTGTTACAGACCGTAATCAAAGGCCAAAAATAACCTCAGGATTCCATACGGTGAAACCTGGAGAAACACTTTATTCTATTGCAGCTCATTATGGTTGGGACTATAGAGCGTTAGCAAGTGCCAACAATATTCAACCACCCTATACCATTTACCCTCAACAGCGTATTGTTTTTGAGCAATCAAAAATAAAATCTGTTGTAAAGAAAAAAGAACCTAAAGCTATAAAACAAACGACTGTTGCAAACAAATCAAAGACTACAAATGTCAAAAAAACACCTCGAAAAGTAAAAACCAAAAAAGTGTCATCAGTTGCTAATCTTAGATGGCAGTGGCCTGTGAGTGGAAAAGTTGTTTCACAATTTGCTACAAAAGGTAAGGTTAACAAGGGTATTGATATTGAGGCAAAATTAGGTCAGCCTGTTAGCTCAGCGGCCGAAGGAAAAGTAATTTATGCGGGAAGTAGTCCGCTGGGGTATGGAAAATTAATAATAATTGAACATAACAGTAAATATTTAAGCACCTACGGACATATAAAATCATTAGCAGTCAAGGAAGGCGACCGGGTGAAAATGGGACAAAAAATCGCAGAACTGGGTAGTAATGGTAGTGCTAAAGCGGTTCTTCATTTTGAGATTCGCCATAAAAATAAAGGCAAACCTGTAAACCCACTGAAGTATTTGCCGAAATAATAACTACTTAACCCATGTACTGCGAATTAATCAGTGTGTCATGGATAGACAACAATAATTATATCAACCTAACCAGACGCAGGATTTATGACTATGGCGCTAAAAAGGGAAAACACTGAATTTTCCGATTATGAGCATGATTTGATTCAAGTTCCTGATGAGTTTGACGAATCTGATGATAACGAGTCACTTGAGGCCGGTGATAATAAACCCAGTTCCAGTCGTAACCGGTCAGCTTCGGCGGCTAATAAAAAGAACGAAGATGAGGAGGGGTTTTATAAAAGCCTGGACGCAACACAACTTTATTTAAATGAAATAGGTTATTCTCCATTACTCACTCCAGAAGAAGAAGTACATTATGCTCGACTAGCACTTAAAGGTGATGAGGCCGGTCGGCGGAGAATGATTGAAAGTAATTTACGTTTGGTTGTTAAAATTTCTCGACGTTATGTTAATCGGGGATTAACGCTACTAGACCTTATTGAAGAAGGTAATTTAGGGCTTATACGTGCAGTTGAAAAATTTGACCCTGAACGAGGCTTTCGTTTTTCGACTTACGCTACATGGTGGATTCGGCAAACGATTGAACGGGCGATTATGAATCAAACCCGAACGATACGGTTACCGATTCATGTGGTAAAAGAATTGAATGTTTATTTGCGTGCAGCACGAGAATTAACGCAAAAGCTCGACCATGAACCATCACCCGAAGAAATTGCTGATTTACTAGACAAGCCTGTTGATGATGTTAAACGAATGTTAGGTTTAAATGAGCGTGTGTCTTCTGTTGATACTCCTTTAGGGCCTGACTCTGATAAATCAATACTAGATACAATTTCTGATGAAAATGATGCTGATCCAGCACAAGTATTACAGGAGACAGATTTAAACAGTAGTATTGATAAATGGCTAGGTGAATTATCAGAAAAGCAAAGAGAAGTCATTGCGCGTCGATTTGGTCTAAGGGGCTATGAAACTAGCACACTGGAAGAGGTGGGGCGTGAAATTGGATTGACTCGTGAACGTGTGCGTCAAATACAAGTTGAAGCGTTAAAACGTTTAAGAGTTATTTTGGAAAAGCAGGGTTTATCAAGTGACGCATTATTTAGTTAACGATTGCCCTTATTATTTTCCAATAAAAAACCGAGTAATACTACTCGGTTTTTTATTGGAGCGTAAAATATGAAAAATTATTTAATAAATATACATATAAAATAAATAATTAAAAATATAACACTCTTGATATACTCATAGTGATGGGTATAAATATTTAACGCTCTAAATAAGAAAGTTTTCCTTCAACACCATTCCAGTCATCTGCATCAGAAGGCGCATCTTTTTTCTCTGTTATGTTATCCCATACTTCGGCTAACTCTGCATTCAGCTCTTTAAAGTGCTCCTGATCTTCTGGTAGCTCGTCTTCAGCAAAGATAGCATTTGCTGGACATTCAGGCTCACATAGTGCGCAATCAATGCACTCATCTGGATGAATGACTAAAAAGTTAGGTCCTTCATAGAAACAGTCAACTGGACAGACTTCAACGCAATCCGTGTATTTGCACTTGATGCAGTTTTCGCCAACTACAAATGCCATGGGTGTTTTACTCCATCAATAATCAGGCTAACCAACAGAAAGTTAGTTTATCAGTTATTAAAAAGACATTATAGATAATCGTTGCTTATAAGCAGCTTTTTCTAGATGAATTTACACTAAATTTATAGCCAAATGAATTAAGTATGCTTAGAAGCGAATCAAACTATACTTATAATGTTGTACCTTGTGTATGGCTTGCACAACAAAGCCGCTAACCAAAGGTAATACGTCAGAGTACGCATTATACCCTGCATTCAGAGTATAATACGTGGCTATTTGCTGTAACTATAGCTGTTCCTTAATTTGATACAACATATCCAGCGCTTGGCGTGGTGTCATATCATCAATATTAAGCTTTTCCAATTTGGCTATAACGGGATGAGGTGCACTTGCAAAAAGGTCGGACTGAATTGGCTCCGCTTTTTTGCGTTTGGAAGTTGGTTTAGATACGACTGATTGCGGTGTATTAGCGTCGATAGTTTGATGATCCACTGCTGCCTGCTGATGAGAATGTGATTCTGCTTCAAGCTGTTGCAGTTTTTCTCGTGCTAAACCTATAACTGAATGGGGTACGCCTGCAAGTTGTGCTACTTGTAAACCATAACTTTGGTTAGCAGGACCTTCATGAACAGTATGCAGAAATACTATACGTTCATTGTGTTCAGTAGCATTTAGATGAACATTGACTACATTATGATGCGCATCAGGCAAGGCTGTGAGTTCAAAGTAGTGAGTTGCAAACAGTGTAAATGCTTGTACATGTTGTGCTAAATGTGAGGCGCACGCCCAGGCTAATGACAACCCATCAAAGGTACTGGTTCCCCGACCAATCTCATCCATGAGTACCAAACTGTTGGGGGTTGCATTATTGAGGATATTCGCAGTCTCAGTCATTTCTACCATAAATGTTGACCGTCCCCCCGCTAGGTCATCAGATGAACCAATACGGGTAAAAATACGATCAACAATACTGAGCTGGGTTTTAGCGGCAGGCACAAAGCTACCAATATGCGCTAAGAGGGTAATGAGTGCTGTCTGCCGCATATACGTCGACTTACCACCCATGTTTGGCCCAGTGATAATCAGCATACGACGATCGTCGGACAGGGAGACGCTATTCGCTACAAATGGCTCATCTAACACCTGCTCAACGACAGGATGACGACCTTCTTCAATATTTAGTCCTGGGGCATCTATAAATGTTGGCTGGCAGAAATTTAGCGTTTCTGCACGTTCAGCCAGGTTATTGAGTACATCAAGTGTGGCCAGTGCGGATGCTGTTTCCTGAAGTGCTGCTAAGTCATTAGCCAGCGTTTCTATCAACTGTTCATAAAGCTGCTTTTCCCTTGCCAGTGCACGACTTTTACTACTTAGTGCTTTATCTTCGAAGGTTTTTAGTTCTGGTGTGATAAAGCGTTCAGCATTTTTTAAGGTTTGTCTGCGAATATAATGGGTTGGTGCTTGTTGTGCTTGCTGACGGCTGATTTCAATAAAATAGCCATGAACGCGGTTATACCCCACCTTTAGTGTGCTAATACCTGTTTTTTGTCGTTCTTCCGCTTCTAGCTTGATGAGGTAATCGCCTGCATTTTCACTGATGGCGCGTAGCTCATCAAGCTCACTATCATAGCCCTCGGCAATAACACCACCATCACGAATAACAACAGGAGGGTTAGGTATAATCGCTCGTTGTAGTAGGTCGACAAGTTTGGGGTAAGTGCTGATTTGAGTGACAAGCTTATCAATCAGGCCACCATCAATTGCTTGCAACAGATTTTGTAAGTCTGGTAATACGGCAAGAGCATCCCGTAAGCGCGCTAAGTCTCGTGGCCGCGAAGAACGAAGTGCAATACGCGCTAATATTCGTTCAATGTCACCAATCTGTTTTAGGGTTTGGTGTATACCTTCATAGTGGTAATTTTCCAGTAATGCTGTAATGGTTTGTTGCCGAAGTGCCAGTCTATGGTGGTCACGCAATGGACGGTTTAGCCAACGGTTTAGTAGTCGGCCACCCATTGCTGTGGACGTATGATCCATTACTGATAATAGGGTGTTATCTCGGCTACCTGATAAATTAGTGGTGATTTCCAAGTTACGGCGGGTGGCGGCATCAAGAATAACACTCTCTTCATGACGATCGACATAGAGAGCACGTAAGTGAGGTAGTGCAGTGCGCTGGGTTTCTTTCGCGTACTGTAGCAGGCATCCTGCAGCTTCAATCGCTATGGATAAATGCTCACAGCCAAAACCAGCCAGGTCTTGAGTACCAAATTGATGAGTGAGTTGTTGGTACGCAGACTCATAATCAAAATCCCAAGGTGCACGTTTTCGAACACCTTTATATGGCTGTAATAGTGACCCATAATCTTTTTCTTCGCTGACTAAAATTTCAGCGGGCGACAGTCGTTGTAGTTCTGCTTGTGCTGCTTCAAACCCCGTTAATTCGGTAACATGGAAGCGACCACTGCTAATATCTAAGGTCGCCAGCCCATAGGTTGACTCATGACAGTGAAGCGCGGCCAGTAAATTGTCTTGTCGCTCTTCTAATAGTGCTTCGTCACTAATGGTGCCAGGGGTTAAAATGCGTACTACTTTTCTTTCTACAGGACCTTTGCTGGTAGCTGGATCACCCACTTGCTCGCAGATGGCGACAGATTCCCCTAATTTGACGAGTTTTGCTAAGTAGCCATCAACGGAGTGAAAAGGGATACCCGCCATCGGGATGGGTTCACCTGCAGACTGGCCTCGAGCTGTTAATGTGATATCCAGCAAGTGGGCAGCTTTTTTTGCATCATCATAAAATAATTCATAGAAATCCCCCATTCGATAAAACACTAGCTCCTCACGGTGCTGCTGTTTTATCTTCAGGTATTGTTGCATCATGGGGGTGTGTTGAGCCTGTTGTTGCTTTACTTTAGTCATCGATAACAAACGATCTCTTTGCTCACATAGGAAAACAGATAATGGGAGAGGATTTTAAGGGTTTATTATTCACTGACAACCGACTTTTGATAATAATGACAAAAGTCCTTGTTCTGAATAGGGAGAGATCGAATAAACTCTCAAGGAATATAGAGCAGTCGTCGTATTTTTTCAGTTAAATCGCGTTACATTACCCATTAGATTGTACGATTGAAAGTTTTGAACAATGTGTGGTGAATACATGGATACATTTGAAGATCAGGCTTATGTTCTTGCTGAAACTGTGGGTCAAGCGCTCAAACAAAGTGAGTTGAAGTTAGCAACAGCAGAGTCTTGTACAGGTGGATGGGTTGCCCAAGAAGTTACGGCAGTGCCTGGCAGTTCTGCATGGTTTGAAGGTGGTTTTGTGACCTATTCGAATGAGGCTAAACACCACATGTTGGGTGTTTCACTCGCAGTGCTAGAAGAGTTCGGGGCAGTAAGTGAGCCTGTTGTAATACAAATGGCAGAAGGTGTTTTGCAGAATACTCGAGCAGATCTTGCTATTGCCATCAGTGGCATTGCAGGGCCAACAGGTGGAAGCCATGTCAAGCCAGTGGGTACGGTGTGGGTTGCATGGTCTGCTGCTGGCCGTCAGACATTGACCAAGCACTTTGAGTTTAATGGCGATCGTCGTCAAATTCGTCAGCAAGCAGTGTTGGCTGCGCTCACAGGTATAATGGATCGACTAAGGAATTAAGATACGTTTAGCGCTACAAAGCTATAACCGTTTACCAAAAATGCTCAGTTTTATCTTTAGATGTACGTATATGGTTATATAATGAACGCTGGATTGTTTTCATACTGTTATTGTCTCATTAAAAATCTTCCATCTGATTGCAAGTCATAAGAATTGAGCTTGAGGGTAAGTGCCTGGTGGTAGAGAGATGATCTAGTTAAAAAAATACTGTTTTATACTAGGCGGAATGGGAAATCTATGACATAATACTGAATATATATACAGTACTGGTGTTCCTCGCCTGTTTCGTCCTTTTGCTTCACGAGGTGCGATTTGATGGATGACAACAAGAAAAAAGCCTTAGCCGCTGCAGTTTCCCAAATCGAACGACAGTTTGGGAAAGGTGCCATCATGCGGATGGGTGATCATAAACAAGAAGCTATTCCAGCCATTTCAACAGGCTCATTAGGTTTGGATATTGCTTTGGGTATTGGTGGCTTACCAAAAGGACGTATCGTTGAAATCTATGGACCAGAGTCATCTGGTAAAACAACATTAACGCTGCAGGTCATTGCTGAAGCACAAAAACAAGGAGCTACCTGTGCCTTTGTCGATGCGGAGCATGCTCTTGACCCTGAATATGCACGTAAACTAGGGGTAAGTGTTGATAATCTTTATGTATCTCAGCCCGATACTGGAGAGCAAGCGCTTGAAATCACTGACATGTTGGTTCGTTCCGGCGCGGTTGATGTCATTATCGTTGACTCTGTTGCAGCGTTAACACCTAAGGCTGAAATTGAAGGCGAAATGGGTGATACTCATGTGGGTCTTCAAGCCCGTCTTATGTCGCAAGCCTTGAGGAAAATTACGGGTAATATTAAACAGGCGAACTGTCTGGTTGTCTTTATTAACCAAATCAGAATGAAAATAGGCGTCATGTTTGGCAACCCCGAAACGACAACAGGAGGAAATGCGCTCAAGTTTTATGCATCTGTGCGTTTGGATATTCGTCGTACAGGATCCGTCAAGCAAGGTGAAGAAGTAACTGGTAATGAAACTCGAGTAAAAGTAGTTAAAAATAAGGTTTCTCCTCCTTTCCGTCAGGCTGAGTTCCAAATCCTTTATGGTAAAGGTATTTATCATATGGGTGAAGTTATTGACCTTGGTGTTAAAGATGGCTTTGTTGATAAAGCGGGTGCTTGGTACTCCTACAATGGAAACAAAATTGGCCAAGGAAAAGCGAATGCAGCGCAGTTTTTAGAAGATAATCCTGAAATTGCCTGGGAAATAGAGAAAAAAATACGTCAGAAGCATGGCACACTTACCAGTGAGGATGCACCTCAAGAAGCAGTTGAGCCTGTGACTAAAGAAAAGAAAGGAAAATCAAAAGCTACAACTGAGTAGTCTTGATTATCTGGTATCTATGATAAAAGGTATACCTGCATACGGGTATACCGAGCGTTTCTAAACAAACAGTTTACACTCGTATTGTATGACCATTTCTCTCGCCGTTCTGCGACAGTCAGCACTAACACTGTTGGCTCGTCGCGATTTTTCTTCTGCGGAACTAACTTCACGACTCCGACAAAAGACAACAGATGAAAATCTTATCCAGCAAGTGATTGAACAGTTACTTGAAAAAGGCTGGTTAGATGACCATCGAGCTGCTGCATCGTTTGTTAGGCAACGTATAGATAGAGGTCATGGGCCTCTGCGTATCTGTCAGGACATGCGTGCTCGTGGATTTACTGGCGAAATGGTAGAGCAAACATTGGAAGAGCAAGAGCCTGATTGGGAAGAGGTTGCACTACTTGCATGGCAAAGGAAGTTTTCATCTATACCTAAAAATGATAAGGAAAAAGCCAAGCAAATACGCTTCTTACAATATAGAGGTTTTTCATACGATATAATTCGGTGTGTATTGAACCGAGAATAACAAATAACACTTTTTGTATCCTTACGCTTTAAAAGCCGATTTACCTAGGCCCTTCTGGTCACAAAGTCTGAATAACATTCGATGAGCACGCCGTGAATCCTTCCCTGAAGGCTTGGGCGTCGCATCCTTGCGGCAAACAATTAGACGCATATAACCCTGTCTTTGTTTGTCTATCAGAATACTACAGCACTTCTTTTTAAATTCTTGGGAATAGCAAGATGTTGGTTTGCCTTAACTTTAAAAATGACTATACGCATTGTTAGTACATATTATTACAATTTATGCTGATTAGTTAGTCTATCCTGAAAATCATTATGACTAATAGTTTATTTTTGTTAAAAATAGAGTATTGACAATAGATTTTTCTTGGCAAATAGAAAAAGTAAATAAGACTGAATAGCTGATTGTTAGGTGAAAATATTCACTATTTTTTATGATGAGGATGAAAAATTGCGACAAAAAAAGACAAAAAAATAGTTGTCTTAACTAGAGTCTGATGTATTGTTATTTTTATGAAGAACAATACTGATTGTCATACACATGTTAGTATGATGTTGTGAGATTTTAGTGTCGTATTAATAGTAATGAGTGCATAGTAAAAAGGAATTTATAATGCCCTCGATTTTGTTTGTTAAATCACTTCTTTTAGGTTTATTTTTGTTTAGTCAATTAGCTTATTCGCATACAAGCTTTATCTCATTCTATAATATTATACTTAAATCTGGTTTTGGTTATATTTATGGTTCATTTTCGCAACAGGGAGTGGATATTGCGCTAGGAAGTTATTATGGCAAAGCACGTTATAGTGAATTAAATATAAAAGAAAAAGAAAAACTATTGAGCCGCTATTTGTTGGATAATATAAGCATAAAAGTTGGCGGTGAAAAAATTGTATTAAATGTAAATAATGTGCGATTTGGTAATCATGAAACGAATGTTGATATTAATATGCTTAATGTGCTAAAGAAAGTAAATGAGTTGGATGTTAAAATAACTGCCATGTCAGAGATTAGAAATCAGCAAAACGTGGTTGTGTTAAAATTTGAAAATAAAAAAGAAAAAATGATTTTATCGAGGAAGAATGATTTTAAGTATAAAGTGCTAGGTGAAACTAGTGGAATGATGAAGTAAAAGATTGGTTTGAACTCGAAATAAGCAGTTAATAATTATCATGTTGAGCCTTATTTGGCTTCAAAATGGTGAGCTTGTTTGAGGTGACGCCCTAAGATTAAAATTTTCAAATTGGAAAGGTAATGTAATGGACCGCAGGAACTTTATTAAATATGGAGCTACATTATCATCAGGATTGGCGTTTAGTTCTGTGGGGCTTTCTGCGCTAAATTCTTCAGGATCTTCCGAAGGGCTTAATTATCAGCAAAAAAAACAGATTTCAGAATATAATCCATTATATATACCACCGCTATTGTATAACCCTTTCGCTAAACGTTATCGTATGCCAACGTTATATGTACAAGATACACTCCATGAATTTTATCCTGAAAAGAAATCCCCTGCCACAGGACTTTCAACTTTACAGCATCACTGCTCATATTTTGGTCCAACTATCAAAGTTAAACAAGGAGATGTTGTAGACTTTTCTATTGTTAATTTACGACAAGAACCTGTTACAAATCATTGGCATGGGCTACATATACCTGGTCGTTTAGATGGTGGGCCTCATCAAATGATTCAGCCAGGTGAAACTTGGAATATAACCATGCCTATTCGGCAAGAAGCAGCTACTTGCTGGTACCATGATCATACCTGTGGCAAAACTGCTGAACATGTTTATTTTGGCCATGCAGGTTTGTTTTTGATAGAAGATACTCATAGTGCTTTTTTGGGAATTCCGGATATTTATGGCGTTAATGAAATTCCAGTTATTGTTCATGATAAGCTTTTTAACACGAATTTTGAGCAAATTTATGACTTAAGAGGTGGTCCTATCTTTTTAGGAGATAGTATATTAGTGAATGGTACGATAAAACCATATTGTAAAGTAAACCCTGGCTGGGTGCGTTTAAGAATATTAAACGGTGCGAATGATAGACACTTTGACTTTTACTTTAAGGATGGACGAAGTTTTTATGTTATTGCAGGAGATGGTGGTTTTTTAAACCAACCGGTACAAATTGATCAACTTACGTTGTACTCAGGAGAGCGTGCTGAAATTATGATTGATCTATCGCAGGATGGTGGTGGTATTATCGATCTAATGGCTAAAACAATCGTTGTTGATCCAGGTGGCGGTGACTTGTTTGTTAAAATTATGCGACTGGCTATTGAAGATAGTTTTGAGCTTCCTGCTGCTTTACCATCTCGGTTAAGGAAAAAATGGATCAACTGGGAGGAAGAAATTAAATCAGCACCTCAAGTTATATCCAGATCTTTTGATTTAAGTAGTAATAGTACTCTAACGGAAATGTATATAAATAATAAAGCCTATGACATGAAAGTTATAAATGATATTGTTCCTCGTGGGGTTCTTGAAGTATGGGAGGTTAAGTCTCTGCGAGGAGGACATCCCTTTCATGTGCATGGTTGTTCATTTCTTGTTATGGAGATTGATGACGAGCCTCCTCCAGATGAGTTTAAAGGCTGGAAAGATACAGTGGTATTACCATTGCCAGAGCCAGGTACTCCTGTAGGTAAATACTACAAGGCAAAAATTTTAGTAAAATTTGATCATACAACCTATCGTGCTAACACTAGTAATCAGAATATTAGTGGTTTAAAAGACCAAAAAGAGTTGATCTATCACTTTCCCTATATGTATCACTGTCATTTACTTGAGCATGAAGATAAAGGTATGATGGGGCAGTTTATAGTGTACGATGAAGCCTGAAAATTTAATTATAATAAGGTAAAGGAATGGATCGACGTCAGTTTTTAACTGTTGCGTCTGGAGTGGGCGCATTAGGTGTTTTGTATTCTGGCTTAAAAACAGATGATATAAAGTACGAAGTAGAGTTAACTGAAAGTGATAATTTACTGTATATTCCTCCAATACTGAATGATCCATTTTCTGACTTTTATAGCCTACCAACCTTAACGATAAATAATAAAACACATAGTTTTTTTCATAATATTGTATCTTCTTCTATAGGTTTATCTTCATCAAAGCATCAACTGGATTACTTAGGCCCAACGATAAAAGTAAAACGTGGCGATGTTGTTAAATTATCGATTAAAAACCAAACTAATGAAGTAACTATGAATCACTGGCATGGTTTGCATATTCCAGGAAGTGTTGATGGCAGCCCCCACCAGTTGATAAATCCAGGAGAAAGTTGGAACACTACATTACATATTCAGCAAGAAGCTGCTACTTGTTGGTATCATCCATTATGTTATGAGTTGGGTGTTCAACAGATGTACTTAGGCTATGCGGGGCTTATGATTGTTGAAGATGAAAATAATAAATCATTGAATATGCCTGTCACATATGGTTTGGATGATATTCCGCTTATTGTTCAGGATAAAAATTTTGATAGTGAAGGGAAGGAAATATTTAATCTCAACACACGCTACAGGGGGAACACATTAGTTATCAATGGCACCGTTAAGCCATATATTTCTGTTTCACCTGGCTGGGTTCGTTTTCGGATTGTAAATGCTACACAAAGTCGGATTTTGGATTTTTCTTTTACTAACGACTCAATATTTTACCAAATTGCAACAGATGGCGGAATGTTGAATGCCCCCATTGCTATGCAAAAAGCAAGAGTAGCCCCAGGTCAGCGCTGTGAGCTAATGCTCTTAATTGAAGAAAAACAGCAAAATATTGCAATTAACATTGCGGATACTTTTTGGAATGATTTATCAGTTCTTGCGCTAAAAGTATTGGTAGAAGATGTGGCTTGTACTGAAACGGTCTTACCCAATAAATTGAGGCATAATAGTCTCAATGTTAACTTTAATCTGGTAGATACATTGCCAATAGTAAAAAAAATATCAACAGACGAAGTTGAAACAGCAAAAAAAAATATATTGGAAAAAACAATCTTCAATATGAATGAAATTGAGAGTGCTGTTGTTCGTGATAAAGATGAAGTTTGGGTGGTACAAGTAAAGGGGAATTATACTTTTCATATCTCTGGAGCTTCATTTCTAGTAGTTAGTATAAATGGCATTCCTCCTGAAAATTGTGGATGGCAGGATACTATTACAATAGGGGGAAGGGGGAATGAATTGCATCAAATGAAGATACTCATTAGTTTTAATACGACCACATATCGGCATGGTGTAAACCAGTTTCAAGCTGCCTATAATCCGACTAACTTGAAGTATCATGTTCCTTACTTATATCACCTTGTAAGCATTGATGAGCAGGGTGTTAGTAAGATCGGTCAATTTTCAGTTATTGAACAGACATAAACTTTATAATCAGATATATTGAAACTCTTGTAAAAATGCAGGCTTACCTCTTTAGAAGTACTTGAAGTTTTATATTAAAAACAAAAATAAATAAAAAATTATTCATGTTTAGTATATAAAAATTAAAGGGTATATATATGGAGCGTAGAGATTTTATTAAATATGGAGCTGTGCTTTCGTCAGGGGCTGCACTTACATCTGCAGGGATTTCAGTTATTGGTCACTCTAAGTCATTAGAGGGACTTACTTACCAACAAAAAAAAGCTATTGCTGATTATAATCCTCTTTGTATCCCCCCCCTGTTGTATAGCCCTTATACTAAACGTTATCGTATGCCAACCCTGTATATTCAAGACACTCAACATGAGTTTTATCCAGGGAAAAAATCCTATGCTACTGGCATTTCTACTTTACAGCATCATTGTTCATATTTAGGCCCTACAATTAAAGTCAAACGAGGCGATGTTATTGATTTCTCTATTGTAAATTTAAGATCAGAACCAGTAACCAATCATTGGCATGGCCTACATATACCCGGGCGTTTAGATGGTGGTCCTCATCAGATGATTCATCCAGGTGAAACTTGGAATATCAGTATGCCAATTCATCAAGAAGCTGCAACTTGCTGGTACCATGATCATACCTGTGGTAAAACAGCAGAACAGGTATATTTTGGTCATGCAGGAATGTTTATTATAGAGGATAAAAATAGCTATTCGTTGGGTTTGCCTGATATTTATGGGGTTAATGATATACCAATTGTTTTGCAAGATAAACTTTTTGACGATACCGGACAGCAGATTTATGATCGAAAACCAAGCAGAGTATTTGTAGGTGATACATATTGTATAAATGGAGTAGCTAATTCATTTATATCAGTAATGCCAGGGTTGGTAAGATTCAGAATATTAAATGCATCTAATGCGCGACCTTATAACCTATTCTTTAATGATACTACATTTTATGTTATTGCATCTGACGGAGGGTTTTTAAACAAGCCTGTACAAGTTGAAAAAATTCTGGTTCTTCCTGGTGAGAGAGTTGAAATAATAGTTGACTTTTCAAAGTTTAGAGGTGATATGCTAGATATGAAGGCAATTACGCTACCTTCTGATCCCTTTGATCCAGATTATATCACAGTAAACATAGCAAAGATTGTAGTAAATTCTTATCAGTTAAAAGAAACAATACTAGCTAATAGTTTAAGAGCTAGTACGATTCAAAGAGACTTGATTACTAATACACTGTCTGATGCTGATGTGTCTAGATCATTTGAACTTATGGTCGACGATGATTTATCAAAAATGAGTATTAATAATAAAGAATTTGATATGAAGTTTATCAATGAAGAAGTAAAAATAGGCATGCCAGAGATATGGGAAATTAAATCTTTGAAAGGAGGGCATAACTTTCATGTTCATGGCTGCTCGTTTTTGGTTTTGGAGTTATATGGTGAAGAGCCAGATAATATACTGAAAGGATGGAAGGACACAATCTCATTACCAAAACGTGTTGGTGAAATGAATGAAGGTGAATATCATACGTGTAAAATATTAGTAAAATTTAATCATAATACTTACCGGAAAGAATATATGAAAAACATAGAAAGTCGATCGGATATTAATTATCATATACCTTATATGTATCACTGTCATGTTCTTGAGCATGAAGATAAAGGTATGATGGGACAGTTTATAGTATATTAGGTTTGGTTGCGAATAAGCTCACTTCGCTAAGTAATTCAATAATTTATGAAACAATCTTAAACGTTACACCAAAGTTGCCACATTTTTGTGAAAAACAGTGCTACCTACGTTACCTCACTTTTGTCTTACTAGAATTCACATCGAAATATCATTACTGTTTATTTAAGTGTGCCGTGCTAGTAAGGTTGCAAAAATCAGGTTTGCAATGCTTGAGTTTATTTGTGAAACAGTTCTGCATGAGCACAGTGATTAGTAGAAAAACTCTGTTGTGGGAGGAATAAATTAACTAATGTACTGTGTATAAAAGTGTATAGGATAGTGCTGTTAATTAAAAGTTATTATAAATTGTTAATGTATAATTTGAATGGCGAATTATAGGTTGTTTTAAGTATTACTTTGGTACGGTTGTGTGTGTTTTTGTGTGGTTTTATTAGTAGTATTACAGATGGAATAATACGGGTTTACAAATAGAATGACATGACTTTAAGAAGCTGTTTTCTATTTGGAATGTATTGAGTATGACAAAAAATAAACCAGCCAGTTCAATTATACGGACTGCAGTATTGCTTCCATTTTTAGGTGTGACAAGCGTTTTGGCTGGCACTAAGGTGCATGAAATTGATGTGTTGGTTGTGTATACGCCAAAAGCAGAAGAGGCTTACCAAAATAACAACCAGAGTATCAATAAAAAAATTATTGATTATATTGAATTCACTAATAAAGCATTCGAAAACAGTCAGGTTAATATTAAGCTAAAATTAGTTGAACAGTATCCCATAGAAACATCTCTTATGCCTGTTGATGGGCAGGAAATTACTAAGGCGTTAGAAGAAAGTGGACAAAATAGAACATTGCGTGATTTACGGGCTCGATATCATGCGGATTTGGTTTTAACATTATTTGAGGTTGATGGTGCAAGTGGCAGTGAAATAACTTGTGGACTGACAGCGTCTGGTTATTTCCTCTATAACAAAGGTGCTTTCGCTATTCAAAATATTAATAGTGCCTATGCTGTTGTTAATGTCACTGATCTATGTACTGAATATAGTATTGATCCTGATAGTAATGAGACAGCTTATCATGTGGCTCATGAATTAGGACATCTATTTGGGTTAAATCATGGATTGCCTACAGAGAAAAAATCATTTCCAGATTATCAAGCGCTTTATAATGGGTACTTTGAGGTATTAAAAGATATTAATTTTTATGGGAAAAAAGTACCCTCGTTAGGAGGAGGGATTAATACCATTAATGACGCAATTGACGCTCAAGTATTTTCGGGTCAGTATCCTTTTGCGTTTGGGTATGCTACAAAAGGCAAGGGTCGTATAAGTTCAATTATGACGTATCCACAAGATCATGGTATGGCTGATCGAGTACCCTATTTCTCAAATCCATCCATAAAAGTCTGTGAGTATGGTATAGAGCCTTGCTATGATGATGAAAAAAAGATTATTGGGGGGAAAATAGCTGGAGGGCTGGAAGCTAATAATGCAAAAGCGCTAAACATTGCAGCGCCTCATGTTGCCAATTTTTGTATGTCATCGAAACAATTAGTCGGTATCAAAACGTCTTCTCTACAGAAGTTGTCTACCCCAGATAGTATACACTGGCATCCAGATTCTTGGACAATTAGCTTTTCTGAAGAAAAATTGGAAGGTATCTACCCTTGGATTCCTGGAAATGATCAATTTTCATTTGTTGAAGAAGTGATTAATGGTGAAGTTGAAAAAGTTCTCCAAGTAGAAAACAGTGTTAACTTGCCCACATTAGGTATCAATATGACCTGTGCAATGCAACCTGGGAAAAAATACCGAGTTAAGGCAAGTGTTAAAGGGTTAGCAAAAGGACAAGCAACACTTTGGGTCTATTATGAAACGACTGATGGTAAAAAAGACTGGTTTTCGGCTGCACAAAGCCAAGTTGATAACAAGAGTTGGACTGAGTTAGATACGGCTATCGAATTGCCAAATAATTTAACGACTATTCATCTTGTTATCAATGGTGTTGAAAATAGTAAAGGATTTTTATTAAACGAGCTGGATATAGCTGAAAACCGTCCAATATAGTTAATGTTTAGGTTATCATCTAAGTGTTTTCTTTTTGAGGTAGATTCACTAATTACCTTTAAAACCCCAGTCATGTTGTTATAACTTGCTGGGGTTTCGTTCAGGGCAATTGTATATAAAAATAATTTGTGATGAGTATAGACTGTGCAAATGCAGCGCAAACCTACATTTTGCTATACCTCAATTATTATTAAATGAACAGCTGTGGTATTTCGATGTACGTCAGTAGTAGACAAAGGCAGGATAATGAACATCGAACTGTTTGCCGCAAGGAGGCGGCAATCAAACCTCCAGGGAAGGATTCACGGCGTGTTCGAAGGGCGTTATGCAGACGTTGGACAAAGGTACCTTAGAAAGAAAATGGCTTTTATAAAGGTAAAGTTATATACGGTTGCCCTGGTACCGATATGAACAGGCAGACAGTGAATAAACCCAGACGCCTAGGAAAGCCTGCTAGCCGTTGTGTAAGAAGTAGGTAACCATTAATAACCAAGTAGGAATACATTCCTACTTGGTGCTGTCTAACTGTTTATTACAGCGTTTAAGAAAAACCAGCATTTCTTTTTCGGCTTGCTTATCACCTTTGCTACGAGCGATTGCTATGCCTTGTTGGTAAGTATCAGCGGCTTTCTTCCATTTATCCAATTGAACATAACTTTTTCCAAGCAATTTCCAGGCTGCTGAATAGTTTTTATCATGTTGTAAACAAGCGGTGAAATGCTCAATAGCTTTCTCTGGCTGTTGATCGTCCAGATATGCTTTACCTAAGCCGAATCGTAACATCGCATTATCCTGACCTTGCTGTAATAATGTTTCGAGCTGTTTAATCATAAACTAACCTTGGATAAATTAAGTAGGCATATCTGACACTCGGCGTATAATAGCGCTGATTACCTAGAAAGTAACAAGTCATTTAAAGAAAGTAGTCAGGATGTCTATGGATAATAATAGCTATAATAACTTTGTGGGCGCTATTCACCACTTTGTGAGTGGTTGGAGTAAGTCACGTACTAAAGGTGAGGTGTTATTAACACACGAATCAGGCGGTGTAATCTGCTCATTCGATACCCCCATTGGTTCAGTAAAGCGTAAGCATGAAGCTTTTATATGGAACCTAAGTGAATTTGACCTACAGTCATTTAAGGCAAGTATTAATGATGAACAGCACTTTATCACGCTCTTTAATCTGGATATGTCAGTACAACAGGAGCTTGATCAGCAGCAGTATTTACCCGTGACTGAAGAGCTGCTGATGTCATTGGATGTGAGTCAGCTGCCTGATCTTTTGCCACAGCATGAAGTTAAACTGTTAAGTAACAAAGACGAGGTAGTTTGGTTTAATGCACAACGTGGTGAGGATGTTGTTTGTTTAGAACGGTTTAATAAAAATGATGTTGCTATGTACTATCTTCGTGATGGACAAAACCTAATATCATGGGCACGGGCAATTTCTGCGGGGAGTGACATGGTTGTTGATGATGTACAAACGAACCCTAGTTATAGAAGACAAGGGCTGTCTAAACGAATCATGAACCATATTATCTATGATGCCCAGAAGGCTGATTGCCAACACATTCGGCTTGCGGCATCAGCATTAGGTCAAAAATTATACTATCACTTAGGGTTTCAATCTGATATTGAGATGTCTGTTTTTTCTTCAGTCAGTTAATATATTTTTAATGAAGCAATAGAAGGATCTTCAATAGTGCATAGTAATTACATAATCCGACCAATGAAGCGCGAGGAAGTTAATATTGCTATTGACTGGGCTGCAAAAGAGGGATGGAATCCAGGGTTTCATGATGCGGACTGTTACTATCACACCGATCCAAACGGCTTTTTTATGGGTTTACTTGATGGTAAACCAATTTCGACATTATCTGTTGTCAAATATAGTGCATCATTCGGTTTTCTAGGTTTTTATATTGTACATCCCGATTATCGACGCCAGGGTTATGGTTTGAAAATCTGGAAATCAGGTATTCAGTATCTATATGGCTGTAATATTGGCTTAGATGGTGTTGTTGAGCAGCAAACAAATTACAAAAAATTTGGCTTTAAATTAGCCTATCGAAATATCCGATTTGAGTGTCTTGGTAGTGATGATTTATCCGTTGATGCTGATGTTATTAAGCTTGCTAAGTTACCATTTGAAACGATTGAGTTATACGCCTGTCCATTTTTTCCTGAAAAAAGAATAGCGTTTATGAAAGCATGGCTTAATCAGCCAGATTGTAAGGCGCTAGGCATCATACAGAATGATAGCTTGGTTGGTTATGGTGTTATGCGTAAAGCGCTAAATGGCTACAAGGTTGGACCACTTTATGCCGATACCCTCGCATTTGCTGATGCTATTTTTTCATCATTGATACAATCGGTAGATCCATTACAACCAGTCTATCTTGATATACCTGAAGTCAATCAAGAGGCCCTCAAGTTAGCAGAACGTTATAAGATGAAGAAGGTTTTCGAAACCGCGAGAATGTATACAGGGAAATTTCCAGATTTGCCATTAGATAAACTTTATGGCGTAACCTCGTTTGAGGTGGGGTAAATAATAAGAAAGTTGTAAATGATACTGTTTTTCTAGCTGTTTTTTAAACCAAGAATCATGAAGTTTATAGGAGTTAGTGATTATTATTATAAGAGATGGTAGTTTTGAGGATGCATTGCTAATACATAATGGTGTGAAAGAGTTAAACCATATTCCTTCAGTGGCATACTATTTAGACAGATTATCATCACGTCGATATAAGCTGCTTATTGCAGAAGTTTCAGGCAAATTGGCTGGTTATAAGTTAGGCTTCTGGGATGGAGATAGAAGCTTTTATAGCTGGCTAGGTGGTGTACTACCTGAATTTCGTCGGATAGGTGTTGCGCAAAAACTACTTGAAAACCAGGAAGCCTATCTGCGAGAAAGTGGTGCACATAAAATTAATGTTAAAAGTATGAATAAGTACCCAGGTATGCTTATTTTACTTATCAGCAACGGATACCACATTACAGATGTTGTATCCTCATCTTCTGGCGAGAATAAAATTGAGTTTGCGAAAACATTTATGGAGTAGTAGTTTACTACGTAAACTAAAAAACGCTTCAAAAAAATTATTTGTGAAATATAGATGAAAAATTATGAGAGTAAACATAGTCTAATAGTAAAGGAGTTGTGTGTTATTATTTAGCATGTTCTTGAAGTGATTATCTAAACAGTTTCTATAGTAGTCAAAGCTTACATAAAAACTTGAGAGTTTGCGTAGTTGACTAGGGGCTCCAAGATAAACTTTTATTAGTTAAATTTATGTTATCACATCTAAATTTATCTTCTAATTTTTGTGCGGTTTCTTTGGTTATTTTAAAGCTGGGGGCCGCTTCAGGAAGGCTGTCGCCGCCACGAACAGTTATTGCGAGAGTACAATGATCCCTACCTTGTTGCAATTGAATGGAAAAGCTTAAAAAAACATCATTAAAAATAATTTTTATCGAATTTCCAATCTTTTTTTCAAGCTTTACTCTTTTTTTTATTTTTCCTTCATTTTCGCCAGTAATGGTAAATGTGGCACCTTCTGATTCAAATGAAAATTCAATCATGATTAATCTCTCAATATATAAGTTTTATCTAGTAATGATAGATAAGATTAAGTTAAATAGAAATTAATTGTTGTTATGAATTGTAATGGAATGAGTCGTCAAAATAATAGTATTTAGTATAGTGGTTTGTTCATTATGGGTTTGAATTTTATTTTTTGTGGTTAATAGCGAACTGTTATATATGGGTTTATATAGAATTTCGTAGTCAAAAAAACTTTTCTATCGGTTACATTTGAAATGGTTTTTGATTAACTGTTTTATTATTAGGGTATTATTCTATAGCTTTACCTTTACCTTTATACAACCAACCTTTGTCCAACGTCTGCATAACGCCCTTCGAACACGCCGTGAGTTCTTCCCAGGATGTCAAGATAGTTATTAGCACCTCCTTGCAGCAAACAGTTCTATGTGCATTATCCAGCCTTTGTCTACCACTGGCGTACATCGAAATACCACAGCTGTTCATTTAATAATAATTGAGGAATAGCAAAATGTGGGGTTACGCTGTATTTGCGCAATCTATATTCATCATGAATTATTTTTATATGCGATTGCCCTGATAACTACGTTCTGTTGTAAGTTTTTTGCACCCATTAGGAGATAGTTTATCTACTTATACAAATTTGTGGCTTCGCGATAAGACACCATTCGCTGTTGGTCTTCGTCCCACAAAGAAGACTTAAAACAATCGTAAATTTCTCCTAGAGCTAAAGTAGTCACAATGGGAGACTGAAGTTCAGGTATTGCAGCCATCACCTCAGGTAACCGGTAGAAGGGGATGCGCACATTGAGGTGGTGGATGTGGTGGTAGCCGATATTACCTGTAAACCATTGCATAACTTTGTTCAAATGCATATAGCTTGAAGATTCGAGGGCTGCGCGATAGTAAGTCCATGCTTCAGGGGTGATGATAACCATTCGTTTAAAACTGTGTTGTGCAAAAAAAAGATAAGAACCAAATGCACAGTTAATACTCATGGGAAGGAGTACAACAAAAAAAGCTATATTTGCACCAGCAAAATACCATAGAGACCAGATTAAAGTACTGTGCAATATTATAGATAGAAGTGAGTCTAAGTGTTTGGAGGGATTTTTAAGAAAGGGGAGTAAGCAGATGCTTATGGCGAATATCGTCAAATAGCCAAATAAAATAGTGAGGGGATGACGTTGTAAGCGGTAATAAAAACGCTGCCATTTTGACATAGAAAGCCACATTTTGGTTGTCATTATAGGAAAGGTACCAGTACCGAATACATCTAGTTTTCCTACATGACCGTGGTGGTAGTTATGGCTTTCTCGCCAGGATCTTGTTGGTACTAGAATCAGCAAGCCATATAGCCAGAAAAACCAGCTAGCTACTTGAGAATCCCTAAGGATTGCACCATGCATGTAGTCGTGAAAAGTAATAAATGCTCGTACCATAAACATCGAGCTGAGTAACGAGAAAACAAGTTGTAACCATGGCCAGGGAGAAAAACCTGCAGCAATGAGTGACATAAACAGCAGTGCGAATATAGTTGTCACTAGGCGCCAGCTTTTACGACGTGATTCTTGAGCAAAAGGAATAGTGGCATTTAACAGCTCTTTATCTACACGTATACCAGCACTGTGTATTGGAGATGTGGAGTTGAACTCGTTGGTTTTTTCTGGCTGATGAAGTATTTTTTTTTGATTGTTCATATTTACAAACCAATATGAATCAGGACGTATTGAGTGTGTTATGTAATGAATTTGCCAAAGCTAACGGATTATAACTTAAACATCTGAGTCAGTTTAGTGTTAAGTCATTTTCTATAAGAGAAACATGCAAAAATAATATAAACTGGCTCAATTTAGAAATCTAGCATTTATTATTACAGATTAATTATCTATATGTTACATAAAATCATGTTTATTTGTAATTTGTAAAGCCGATATTAATATTGTTTTTTTACAGTATTCTATTTCAGGGATAGATTTTGTCTGGCCATAAAAAGAGTAATGCCATAATATTCTTAACTTTTTATTTTCTTTTTTAATATTGACTTTCTAAGTAATCAATATTGCACTAATCTTTCTATATGCCTTCCTATATTTAGTGTCTAATGAATGCTGACTAATCAATAAGATAAGTACATTTTGTAGAGTGCTTTTCTGGGGTATATTACAAATTCATTGATATTAATTTTCTATTTTTATAAGTGATAAATGACTCTTTTTTCTTATGCCAGAACAGTAGGTGAAAAATAAGCATGGATTCATAATGAGTCACTTACAGACAAAGCTTGTCAAACTAAGAGTAGCGCAATAATAAAGATGAAGACTCAATTATTACCAAGGTTGCTATGAAAGACATAATCAATATTGATCAGCAAGAGAATATGCCAAAGCAGCCTTTGACTATTCAGGGAGCAGCTATTTCTCCTGGCTATGCTCAAGGCATTGTTCACCTTCAACGAAGTCTGTTGGGTCCAATTGATGTGCCCGTGAAGGGTGCTCAACTCAATGTTGAAGAGGAGTTTACTCGGCTTGATCAGGCAACTGCTCAAATTTCCAATGACTTAATAATATTAGCCACTCGCGTTGAAAAGGAAATTGATAAGCACTTAGCTGAAGTATTTGGAGTGCATAAGCAAATACTTGATGATCACTTGCTGAAAGAAGAGTTAAGAAGAGAAATTGTTGATAACCTTGTGACAGCAGGTAGTGCTGTTAAAAGCGTTTTTTTACGTTGGGAAAAGCGATTCTTATTAATGGAATCGCGGATTGCGAGAGAGAAAGGTGATGACCTCCATGATGTTTCAATACGATTACGAAATGCGTTAGCAGGTATTACAACACACCCTTTAGAACAAATCCCCGAAAATTGTATATTAGTTACACAACGACTGCTCCCATCTGATACGGTGTTTCTTAACAACCGCTCTACAGCAGCTGTGTTACTTGAGTATGGTGCAAAAGGGTCTCATGCTGCACTTTTTGCACGTCAGCTGGGAGTTCCTTGTATTTCTGAAATACCCAATATTTTGGAAAAGTTGACTAATGGCGATATGGCATTGGTGGATGGAACTTTAGGTGTGTTAATCGTAAATCCTAACCGTCCCATGATGATTTCCTTTCAAAAAACTGTCGATGAAAATGCTCTGTTGCTTCAAAAAGCTCAAAAACTTGCAGGATGCCCTGCTGTTACGCTTGATGGTATGCTGATTAGTGTCAATGCTAATGTTGGGTGTCATGAAGATACCAGCAAAGCTTTGAAAAACGGTGCTGATGGTATTGGTTTATATCGTATTGAGCAGTTTTATATTGGGCGCACATTGCCACCAACTTCAGATGAATTATTAGATGAAATGCGTCATACACTGAGTAGTATGAAAGGAAATTCAGTTTGTGTTCGATTACTCGATGTAGGTGCTGATAAGCCTTTACCGTTTGTTGGCTTTATGGCTGAAACGAACCCTGCATTGGGGAGACGAGGTATTCGGCTTTTAAGGGAATATCCGGAGTTGTTGTATACACAAATAAAGGCGATTATCAGCTTGATGTCAGATTATGAAGTTCAGATTCTTGTACCAATGGTGGCATTGCCTGAGGACATACTGTTAGTAAAAAAAATGTTAAATACATTTTGCATTGAGCACAATATATCACCTTTACCTAAGTTGGGTGCCATGATTGAAACACCTGCTGCTGCACTGTCTGCAAGCACTATTGCTCCTCATGTTGACTTCATGAGTTTTGGCTCTAATGATTTAACCCAGTATGCTTTTGCGGCAGATAGAGAAAATGCTTCAGTTGAAACCTATTACAATGATGATTCTGCGGTGATATTCCGTATGATGGAGATTGTGCACAGTGATGTACCAGATATGCCATTGTCAATCTGTGGTGAATTGGCTGGTAGCAAAGAGCATATTCGTCGGTTGTTGCAGTGTGGTATTACTTCACTGAGTGTTGCAGCACCGTTAGTACCATTAATAAAGGAAACCATTCGAAAAACTAAGGTGGACCTCCCACGATAACACCTTTCGGCTATCATCTTAAGCTCTCAAAAGCCATTCCTAATACACAGCAACTATATCAAGGATTTGAACAAGGGTTTACCAAAATGAAAGTTCAAGTGTGTTGTACTGCAAGTGGGGTATTACTACCTTAGGTTTATACTGGGTTAGCAAGATATTGAAAGGCTTATGCTGGATCATAATGTCCTTGTTGTAAAATTTATAGTGATATATAAATGCGGATAAAATCGTTATAATTGCTGCAGACAATGACGGTCCCTTCCTTATAATGGGTTAATTTTTTTTGACAAAAAAATGTGTCGTCATCGTCACTTAATTTCCAGCTATTCAGCTTTACCACAATCAAAAAATCAAAATTTTGCTCGTTATTTGATCATGATCGGCTAAATCAAATGGCCAAAGACGAGATATAAAACACACGTTTTTACTAACTACAATCATAACAAATTGACTGTTTATACATAAAAGCTACAGTTTTTCTAAATCAATATTATATGACGGCATACTTTGGTTATGTGCAACCCCTCCTTT
>NZ_JAGSOY010000020.1 GCF_018837975.1 Zooshikella harenae
TAAACTTTTGTCTATAAACATAAATAGTGATGCCATGGGAGCATACACATATAATAATAAGTAACAGGAAAAGCCGTTAATATCTCTTGTATTAACGGCTTTTCTGCCTTCAAAACGCATTAAACAGTAGTATCAGTTATTTAATAGCCATTAATTAACGCTGAACTTTTGGTATTCATTTTTACGCTCAGTTTATTTAGTTGCTTCAATAATGCCATGAGGTGTCCAGCCTTCACAGTCAATGGCTTTGGCATCTTTAAATCCGGCAGCATCTAACCATTCCATATACTGATGCCATGCGTAAATCATTCCACCTTCAGCAGGAATAGCCGCAAAATAAACGCTATCTAAAGCTGCCATGAGTGGACCATCCCCTTTATCATTAGAGATAGAATTAAAGATGATAACTTTGCCTCCAGCAGGTAATACATCCTGAGCTTTTTTCAGTAGCTCAATATTTTGCTCAGGTGTCCAAATCACTAACTGATGAGAAAATAAAACACAATCATGTCCCTGAGGAAAATGATCATGGAACATATCGCAATGAACAACATGAATACGATCTTCCAAACCAGCTTTTGCAATACGTTGTCTAGCGATAGGCACTGTTCCGGCAATTTCAAGGATTGTAATTTCCAAATGAGGAAATGCTTTTGCCAATGCAATTGCATTCACGCCAGTCCCACCGCCAACATCGATTACTTTCTTGACATTACTAAAATCTGCGTGTTGCCATAAAAGCGGGTTACTCAACTCAGACCAAGAGTGCATATAATTATAAAATGCCTGCTCCATATGAGGATTCTCTGACAAGCGGTGGTATAAATCTCTGCCCGAACCACGAATACGTCGGATACCGACATTACTGTTTGTTTTTAAAGACTCACTGAAGTCAACCTGCCCCTCATAAACCACATGCTGCTCAAAACCAACGACATCTTTAAATATTTGCCACTGCCCAGCAGCAATCAGTTGCTCAATGACATCAGCATTAACATATCCTTGTTCTTTTTTTTCTGTTAATCCCAGTGAGTTTGTGCCCAATAATAGAATATCAATAGCACGGGGTTGTAAATTCAACTTTTTAGCAATCTCATCTTTGCTTAAATTGGGTTTCTCGTGTAATAAATCTAATAAACCTATATCACATGCCGCATTCAAATACTGAAATGCAGATGCTCCAAATAGAATAGGCGTTAAATCTTCCATCGTTAATGGTTTACGCTGATGAGCGATTGAGTGGGCATTTTCAGCAGTAGATATTACGTCTTTTTGTTGTAAACCCATTGTTTAATCTCCTTATTCATTTACACGTTACTCAAAAGTTCTATGCCCTTTAAACGGGTATAGTAAACCTTTTCAGTTTTTATTATTTCGAAAAAATAATTATGGTTTAGTAGTTTTTTTATTCCGTGCGAATAGAACGTGGTCTCATATCAACCCAAACTTTATCAATATAAGCCACGCAATCCGAACGAACACCCTTAAATCCTTCCTCTTTCCACCCTAGAGGACAATGCTGTTCTTTGGGCCAAATGGAGTACTGCAGCTCTTCATTCACTACAACTTTACACTCAACACGATCATCATTTGAAAGAAAGCCAGACATGTTTTTTTAACTCCCTGTTTCTTCAACTAATTACCTTTTAAACAATGCAACACCTAACACATAGCATCACAAGACTACCTTTTCAGGTGTGGGAAGAAATTGAATATCGACTAAATACTGTAAACATTGATGAGCCAGCTTTTCGCTCATAGGAGGACAATTAATATCACTATCCGCTAATGCATTAATCGTACTTTGACATTCACGTGCAGGTTGTAATTCATCCATATGCATGGGGTCTAACGCCTTTTGTGGATTAGCCTCAGCATCACGAATAAGAGGCACCAATGAATATAGCGGATGGTCAGCACTGACAGTTAATGCTTTTTCTCGCCCTTCTTCAAATGGCACAATATCAAAAGTATAACCAAATGAACGTACCCATTCGCAAAAGCGTAATAAGGAGACGGGCGCCGGATTAAATAAATGATAAAAACCATCCGTATTATTTTTATTTAAGGATATATGCACTATTGATTTAGCTACATAGTCAACCGGTACTGTATCAAAAATACGAGGATAATCTGGAATAATACTCATTGGTAAAAATCCACGTAAAGCTACCAATAAATAGTCATTCGTTTGAGTTGCACCAGTTTCACTATGGCTAATCACCAAACCGGGTCTAAAAATAGTAATTGGAATACCACGTTGCCGACCAATATCAACCACTTTTTCGGCAACCCATTTACTCCCAGTATAACCTTCAGGCACTGATACCGGATTTTGCAGAGGATCATTATTTTCAATAAATGGGCGTGGACTATGCGTTGATAGAAGTACATCAATTGTTGAGACATAATGTACAGCCTTTAACTGCTTAGTACATGCCAAGCGCAGCACTTCCTGTGTACCTTGCACATTAGGTGCACGCAGCGCAGAGTATGGGTAAACAAAATTAACTAAAGCCCCATTGTGGTAAATAGCCTGTAGTGTTTCAGCTAATGTTTCCCACTGAGCTTCATTGAGACCAAGTCTTGGTAAACCTAAATCACCCACCAAAGGTTTAATACGGTGCTCGTAACGTTCATCCCAAATGAGATACTGCACCATTACCTGACGAATTCTTGTGAATGCCTGGTTTTCACTTTTAGCTCTTACCAAGCAATAAATATCAGCCTGCGTACGTAGTAAAAGTTGTTCTAATAAAAATGCCCCCAAATACCCCGTTGCTCCGGTTAATAATACAGCTGTCGGATTTTCAAAATCACGAACAGGTAAATTACTCGGTGAAATATCGTCCGCTAATGTTGCATCCTGCATTAAGCGGGAGGCATGTTGATCAGCAATAACTGCCTGCACCCCTTCACGCTGATAAAATTCAATAACCTCAACCACTCCCGCAACTGTGGGTGTACTGAAAAATCGATGAATAGGAACAGGTATGTCGTACCGTTTTAACAAACGTGCAGCCAATTGCGACAAAATAATAGAAGTGCCACCCAACGCAAAAAAATCATCATGAATACTGATCTCATTAAGACCGAGTACACTGATAAAGTCCTGCGCAATCACTCGCTCTAATGCCGTTCGTGGGGCAATGAATTTACCCAATGCCACCGAACGTTCTATTTGTGTGTCAGGTAACGCTGCTTTATCCACCTTTCCATTTTGCGTATGGGGTAACTGTTCTAGCAGTGTAATTATTGAAGGGGTCATGTGTGAAGGTAACAAATCAGCCAAAAATTGCTGTAAGCCTTCGGTTGTTAAGTCCATATCTTTCGTGGCCACAAAGGCGACTAATCTCGCAATACCTGAATCACTTGTGCGCACTACCACCACAGCATCGTTAACCGCGGGATGTAAACGTAATGCTGCTTCGACTTCCCCTAACTCAATCCTGTAACCACTGACTTTAACCTGATCATCAACACGACCTAAGTATTCAATTGTGCCATCAACTAAATAGCAGCCTCGATCACCCGTCCGGTAGATTCTTGCACCTGGTATTTTTGAAAAAGGATCAGGCAAAAATCGCTGTGCTGTCATACCTGGTCGCTTATTGTAGCCTCGAGCTAAGCCAGCACCGCCAATAAAAATCTCCCCCGCAACCCCTACAGGCACAGGTTGAAAATATTCATCAAGAATATAAACCTGAACATTAGCCGTAGGTTTTCCTAATGGCACAATATCCCGCGTGGGTTCAGGATGCTCACAGCAGGTTACATCAATGGTTGTCTCTGTAGGGCCATACAAGTTCAAGATTTTGGCTGGCACCATACTGTCCAGCTTATTAAAGACTTTGCGTGGAAATGCTTCCCCACCACTCAATATATACTTTAACTGAGAGCAAGCCGCAAAACTCGGTTCCTCAGCCAATAATGAAAATAACGAAGGCACGCCACCTAACAATGTAATTTCATAAGACTGGATATAATCAATCAATGCCAAGTGATCAGCACTGATTCGGGTTGGAGCAATAACAGTACAAGCACCTGCAATTAGCGGGAAAAATGTAGCCCAGATAGCAGGATCAAAACTAAATGAAAAATTCTGTAAAACCCGATCACCCTCAGCGAGCGGCCAAACAGACTGTCGCCAGCTCAAATTATTAACAACACCTCGATGTGTGACCATCACCGCTTTAGGTGTGCCAGTAGAACCTGACGTATATATTAAATAGGCTAAATGCTCTGCCCTTATCGTTAACTGAAGATTAGCTCGAGAGCACTCAGCAATTGCAGGCCACTGCTGATCTATCTTAATCGTTTGCAATGACTGACCTGCTAGCAAAGGTTTTAGCGATACTTTATTTTGCAGCGTCTGCCATACTCCTTGCGCTGTTAACAAACACTGAGCATCACTATCTGAGAGCATATGCGATAGTCGTTCTTCCGGATACGCAGGGTCTAACGGGACAAAAACCCCACCTGCTTTCAACACCGCTAACATCGCTACTGTCATTTCTACAGTGCGCTCCAGACAAATGGCTATACGCGTTTCATCAAGCCCCTCCGGTTTAGCTAATACCTGACACAAATAACTGGCCAGCTGATTGGCATGCTCATTTAAATCCTGATAAGTCAGCTTTTCTCCCTCACATAACACACTCAGTGCTGTAGGGGTATTCGCTGCCTGATGCTCAATAAGGTGATGTAATGCAGCATCGGGGAAGAAGTGTTGCTCAGTGGCATTCCACTTCTGTAACAATGTAGTGTGCTCAGCCTGAGTTAAGAAGGGTAACAAATAACTCATTTGCTGAGGGTCTTTAGCAATGCTGGAGATGAGTTGAACCCAATGTGCAAGTTGTCGCTGTATAGTCTCAGCGTTAAATAGGTCAGTGTTGTAATCAGCTCTTAACTGTAAACCATCAGAAGTTTGGGAGACCGTCAACGTCATATCCGTATGCGTATTTTGCTGCGGTAAGGATAAAGCTTCTGCTTGCAGTTCACCTTTCGCAGTCATTTGCTGGTCTATACGCAAATCTTCAAATAAAAACATCACCTGATAAAAAGGTGTTCTACTCAGATCCCGCTCAGGTTGTAGCTGTTCAACCAGTGTGGCAAAAGGCAAAAAGCCCTGAGCCTTTACCGCCCTGCACTGAGCTACAATCGAGTTCAGAAAAGCTGAAAAAGGAACCTCTTGAGTAATCTCAGTACATAAGGGCAACCAGTTATCAACAGGACCAATAATCTGTTGAAACGCTTGTTCCCGGCGATCGACTTTAATACCAATTGCAAATTTGGTTTGATTTGTATAGCGGTTTAACTGTAAAAAAACGGTACTCAGCAGTATGTCATGCAAGTCAACCGTTAAGCTCTGACACTGCTTTTGAAGACAGTCCAAGACTTTATCCTCTAACCAAACAACCTCAGCGGCACAATGGTTAGTTTTAATGGCAGGTCGTGGAAAATCTGTTGGTAGTTTCAACGGGGGAACATCATCTAGTGCAGACTGCCAGAAACTAAGGGCTTTTTTCGCTACAGATGACTTTAGCCAGTTACGCTCATACAGTGCAAACTCAGTAAAAGAACTTGGTTCTGCCTGTATTTTTATAGTCGAAGCCTGAGGCAAACTTGTATTTAATGCTTGGTAATTAGCAAGCAGCTTTTTAATGATCAGTTGACCTGCCGTTAAATCCCCAGCTAAGCGTGATAGCTTAAGTAAAAGCAGGTAATGACCTTCACTTAACTCGATCAATGTTAATGCAGCGAGTTGGTCCTGGGTGATTTCCCCTGTGGTATGGTGAGACTGTGAAGCAGCAGTGTCCAACCACGCTTTCAAAATATCATTGACTGTATGCTCTCCCAGTCTTGTCTCAACATTAAATGAGATATCTTTTTGCTGACAGGGAATACGCAGAGCCGTATGTGCAAAAGGCTTAAAATGACACCCCAGTACATCATGTTGACTGACCACCTCTGCCCAGCTTTGCTGAAGCCTTGCCAGGTCAATATTTCCTTTTAATTGATAAGCAAAAAAATTCAGCATGGGCATGGAGTTATCAAGCTGCAGAAGCGTCCATAAGCGCAGCTGCTCAACAGAAAGATTACTTTTACCAGACTGAAGCATCTTCTGAAGCTCCTTGCGCTTCTGGGCAACAGCCTCCTGCTCCTTAGAACTCACTAACAAACTCATGACATATTCTCCGCAAGAAGTGGGTCACTCAATAAACTATCAACCATAGCTTCTGTTAAGTGCGCAAAGGGGTCTTCAACGGCAGTGGCTTCTGCTGCTTGCTGCTTTAATCGGTCGATGGCCTGACTGAGGTGGGCAATAGTCGGCTCCAGAAAAACTTCACGCATAGGTAAAGCAACGTCAAAGCGTTGCTGAACGGCCTGTATCATCTGGCCTGCTAACAGTGAGTTCCCCCCAGCCACAAAAAAGTTGTCATCAATAGATACCTGCGGGCACTTAAGCAAACTAAGCCAGATTGCTGCCAATGCTCTTTGGGTATCCGTTGAAGGTAAGCGTTTACTGGTTTGAAAGGTTTGAGAAAATTCTGTAGGCGATGGGAGCTGCTGTTTATCAATCTTGCCGTTTGGTGTCAGAGGAAACGAGGACAGCGGGATGATGACTGAAGGCACCATAAAATCAGGTAGCCTCTTCTGTAGTTCAACAAATAACAGCTGTAGCAGTAGTTCATTGTCTTGATTAAGTAATTGCGCAGTTGCTGACCACACAATATAGGCAACAATTCGTTTTGTATGATTACTGTCTCCACTACTCATAACAACCGCTTCTGCCACCCAGGGCTGGTCCAACAAGATAGCCCTGATCTCTCCTAACTCAATGCGGAACCCTCTTAGTTTAATCTGTTCATCAACTCGTCCAAGAAACTCAAGCTCACCATTCGCCAGACGCCGCACTCGATCACCTGTGCGGTATAACCGTTGCTCAGTAACGACACCTGATTCACTGTTAAATGGGTTAGGAATAAAAGCGCGTGCTGTCAGGCCTGGCTGCTGCCAATACCCTTGAGCAAGCCCCCGTCCGCCTATAAATAATTCACCACACATTCCTGGTGCAACCGGGAACAGGCTATTATCCAGTACATGATAAGTAGTGTTATCCAGTGGTTTACCCAGGGTCACTTTTTGCTGGGGTTGAAGTTGTTTGCACAGCGACCAAATGGTTGTTTCCGTCGGCCCATATAGATTCCACACCTCAGCCCCGTTACTAAGTAGTTGACTTGCTAACTTATCGGTTAAGGCTTCCCCCCCACAAAGTGCAGTAAATGATGAAGGGGGGAGCCAACCAGCATCCGCTAACAGCTGCCAGGTTGCAGGTGTGGCCTGCATCACTGAAATATGATGTTGTTGAATAATATCAATGAGTGCTTGGCCATCGCCGGCCTGCTCTCTTGCGACTAGTACAACCTGTGCTCCACTCATTAAAGGTAACAATAGCTCTAGAACCGCGATATCAAAGGCGATCGTCGTTACTGCTAGCAGTCGGTCTTCAGGTTTGACGAGTGCGCGCCGATAAAATGAGGATAGAAAGTTGTTCACCCCCTCACGGGTAACCATGACGCCTTTTGGTTTACCTGTAGAGCCTGAGGTATACAGCAAATAAGCCAGTGATGTGGAATCTGAATAAGTCGATAATTCATCAATATCTACTGTTTGGGGTGAGATATTTGGCGCAGTGTCCAGCCGAGTAGGAAGCGAGCCTCCAGTATCATCGTATGCATCCACTAAGGCTATATTATTGACCTTGAGATTAATTTCCTGCAGCGACTCATAATCTTGAGATGTAACCAGTAACCAATGTGGTGCAGCATCAACCAGTGTCAACGTTACTCGTGCTGAAGGATAGTCTGGATCAATAGGTACATAAGCAGCACCCAGCTTATAAACAGCCAATAATGCAATAACCATTGTAGGTGTTCTAGGCAAGCAAATGGCAACTCGCTGACCAGCTCTCACTCCCTGAGCATCAAACCAAGCTGCCCATTGCTCCACCTGATCAACCAGTTGCTTATAAGTGAGCGATATACTTCCTGAGACCAGAGCCACCTTATCGGGATGGAGAGTTTTCTGTTGTGCTATCACAGGCCAAAAACAACTGATAGCCTCATTTGATTGCTCTTGTTGAGAGCCACTTTCCAGAAACGACAGCGCCTCCTTAGTGTTTGATACCAGAGGCAACTCAGCTACAGCACATAAAGGCGTTGTTGTAAGACTGTATAAAGCAGCACTATAAACATTAATAAATTGCCTAATCGTGTCTTCACTAAATAGCTGAGTACTGTATTCAATCAGGCCTGACCAGTGCTCGCCTTGCTCAAACATAAATAGTGACAAGTCAAACTTTGATGTCTGATAAGCAACAGGTTGCTGTTTAATCTGTAAGTCATGGCAGCTAAACGCCGCAGGTGCTCCTGCAAATAATCCAAACATTGTCTGAAAAACAGGGTTATAACTCAGACTACGCTCAGGCTGCAGCGCATTGACCAAAGCATCAAAGGGTAGCTGCTGATGATCCATTGCCATCAGTGTTTGTTGCCTTATTGCATTGAGCAACTCCAGTACTGATAAATCATCTTGCAGTAAGGCACGAACCACTAAGGTATTAGCAAAAAAACCAATAACATGGTTTAACTCATCTTGGACGCGATTGGCCACTGGCACACCGACTAAAAAGTCATCCTGACCCGAAAAGCGATGAAGCAAAATAATATAGGCTGCTAGCAGGGTCATGTAATTGGAAAAACCATGCTTTGCATTAAAGGCAGTAATCTGGGCTTGCAATGATTCAGGAATGGTAAAGGTGGAGGTTCGTCCTGCACAAGAACGTATTAATGGTCGAGGCTGATCTGTTGGTAAGTCAAGGTAAGGAGAGGCACCGTCCAGTAAGCGTATCCAGTAATCCTCTTGCGCTTTGGCCTCAGGAGTTTGCAACCATGTCTGCTGCCAACTCACATAGTCAGCAAATTGCAAAGGCAATGTAGGTAACGGCAAGGGTTGGTCAAGCAGTATCGCCTGGTAAGCGGCCAGTAGCTCTGACACCAACTGCTCCATAGACTGTCCATCCGCAAGTGCATGATGAACACTGATATACAACGTTGCTAGCTCCTCTCTTTGACGAACGAGCACCAAGCGAACCAACTGCTGATTTTGTTCTAGTGAGGCATTTTGATTTAGCTCACTAACCAAGTAAGCCTGACGTTGTTGCTGTTCACTGTCATCAAATAAGCGCCAATCCAAAACAGATATTGTAACCGTACCGTTAGGATCAATGACTTGCACAAGCTGCTCATCAAGGATTGTCAGGTGCGTACGCAGGCTTTCATGCCGTTTCACTATTTCATTCAATGCACGCTGTAAAATGACCTGATTCAGTGGTCCTTCTATACTCAGCTTTACTAACATGAGATAGGCATTTAACCACTCTGGATCCAGAGTGCCTAAAAACCACAGCCGCTGTTGACCACTCGACGCAGGAAAAACATAGCATTCTGCTAATTCCGTTGACGCTACCTGTTGTGGAGGATGCGTTGTCCTTTGCTGGTCTACCATAATTCCTTGTTACTCCCTTACCAACTGATACGTATTCCCAGCTTCACTGTTTTGAGTAAGTGACTCGCGGCTGGGCCTTTATCGATGTTGTTATTTGCTGCCCTTGCTGTTTAGTACGGGTAAGCAGCCTAGCCTGTTGAGCAATAGTGGGGGCCGAAAACAGTTCCTGTACACTCAACTTTATGCCCAACTGCTCATGCACTCGACTGGCTAGCTTGACAGCCAACAATGAGTTTCCCCCCAAAAGAAAGAAGTCATCATGCACGCCTATTCTTAAAGAGTGCTCTTGAGAAGCTGCTTGGGAAAAACCAGAAGATATTCCTGACTGGCCACTTAGAAGCGCTTGCCAAATAGCATGAAGCTTCTGCTCTAACGGGGTTGTGGGTGGCAGATAATCAGATTTGTCTCTATGAGATACCATGTGATCAGTAAGAAGTGGTATTTGTTGTACCAACTGCTGGCGATCTACTTTACCGTTAGGCGTGAGTGGCAATTCATCTACGACTAAAAACTGAGTGGGTATCATGTATTCAGGTAAATAACGCCCAAGGTAAGCACGAAACGCTCTCAACCGTTGATCTTCCTGCTCCAAAGGCTGATTTGGATGAGTGGCATTAACCACAAAAGCCACTAGGTAACGTTGGTCATCATTACCCTCACTCACTAGTACTACAGCATTGCTAACACTAGGGTGCTGACCAAGCAACGACTCAATTTCACCAAGCTCTATGCGATAGCCTCTGAGTTTCACCTGATGGTCAGTGCGTCCAATGTAGCGTAACAAGCCATCATCACCTCGACGAACCAAATCACCTGTCCGGTATAAACGACTACCTATAGACTCAGATTGAAATGGGTCAGGAATGAAGCGTTCTGCCGTCACTCCTGGTTGTCCATAGTAGCCTCGAGCCACTCCTAAGCCGCCAATATACAACTCTCCCACCATACCTACAGGCACTTCGTTTAATGACTCATCCAACACATAAAGGGTGGTATTGGCAATTGGCAAGCCGATCGCTACAGGCTCACAGACCTGCACTGAGAGTTTGGCCATGGCTGAATAGGTGGTAGTTTCTGAAGGACCATAAAGGTTAATCACCTGAGCGACGTCTGTTTCCTGGTAAAGCCTACGCACCAGAGAGGCACGTAGTGGTTCTCCAGCTAAATTAATGACTTTTACTGACGGTGGAATAGCTTGTTGGCTCAACAGGCTGGCAATGGCTGAGGGTACGGTATTTATCAGAGTAACGTTTAAGCTTGATGGTAATGAAGGAAGTTGTAAGGCATTGTCGACCAGAATGACCCTTCCCCCATGGCATAACGGTACAAATATTTCGAAAATGGATAGATCAAAACACACTGAAGTTGACGCTAGAACACCAGACAGTGTCTCCTCTGTAAACTCTTGCCCTGCCCAACGCACCAAGTTTGCTGCATTGTGGTGATTGATGCTGACACCCTTTGGCTGACCCGTTGAACCAGAGGTAAACAACACATAACACAACTGGTCAGGTTTAATTTGAGTAGTGGGACATTCGGGCACTAAGCTTGAAGAGGTTAGCGCCTCGATTTCAAACACGGGGCATGTAACATCCGGTAATTGGGGCAATAGCTTCGCAGATGTGAGTACGACATCAACCTCACCGGCCTCTAAAATGTACGATATACGTGATGCAGGGTAGCTTGGATCAACAGGCACATAAACCAACCCTGCTTGTAGCACCCCTAATAAAGCGAAAATTAAGTGCTGATCTCGAGCCGTAAATAATCCAACTTTACTCTCTGCTGATAAACCAAGTGCCAGTAAATATTCAGCAACCTGATTAGCATGGCGGCTTAACTGCATGTAAGTAAACTGTGTTTGTCCCACCGTTAATGCGATACGGTCAGACGTTTTTTTAACCTGCCGTTGAAATAAAGCTGGCAGATTATGTTCAGCCAAAACATCAACGGTTTTAGTATTATTCCATTCCGTCAAGCGCTGGTATTCATACTCAGAATAAGCAGCTGTTGACATCCTGGGTAAATCTTCCAAACCACCCGTGTGATCAAGCCAGACCCTGAGTAAGTCAACAAATTGTTCTGCATAGCGTTGCACTGTTGAGGTTGAAAGTTGACTCTGATCATAGTCAAAGGCACACCATAACCCATTAGCTGCTTGTGCTAATGCGTTATCAGACTGTTTGGTTTGAGAACCCGGTTTTGCTGCCACCGTCAGGCTGAGTAAAAACTGAGGATCAGCAGGTGGTAAAGGATAAGCTGTCAGTTCTGCGGATCCGAGCAGCAGTGTACTATCAGCTGTAGACTCCTCCATCGCCAACGCTGACAATGAAGGTAAAGAGGAATTATTTAAATAATTAAATAGCGTTTGAAATAAAGGGGTATGAGCACCGTCACGCTGTATCGCAAGCCGTTCTATCATTTTAGGTAAAGGAAAAGCTTGGTGTTTGAGTCCCCCTGTCACCACTGACTGTACACTCCGCATTAATTCAGTGGTAGAAAAAGAAGTATCTATTTTTATTCTTAATGGCAGTGTGTTTACACAACAGCCCACTATTTCAGCGGCCCCTGGAAAAGTGCGATTGACAACAGGTGAGCCGATTATAAATTCGTGATCACCTGAATAACGGTGTAGTAACACACTGTATACCGTTAACAATACAACATAAGGTGTTATACCCTGCTGATCAGCATAATCATTTAAACGTTGATGAAGTACTGCGTTCACTTCAAATTTGTAACGCATTGCACTTGTTCTAGCCGGAAAAGGTGCATTATTTGATGGCAAGGTAGACTCTTGAAAATCAGGCAACCGAAGTTTTGGCAACTCTCCCTTCAACTGTGTTTGCCAATATGGCCAGTCCTGCTCTTGAAAAAAATACTGGTGGGAATGTTGACTAAATATTGAAAAATCACTCCCTTTTAGAGAAAGCGTACACTTAGTCTCATCAAGCGGAGTATTAGTAGAGCTGTAATGATTATACTGTTGACAAAAGTCACGAAGAAATAAAGCCATCGACCAAAAGTCAATAATACTATGATGACAAGCCAATAAAAAAATAGCATCTTGCGTTGACCGAGAAAACAGTACTGGTCTTATTAAATAATCATTTTCTAAGTCAAAAGGCTCATATGCTTTCTGTGCAACCATTGCCTGAACTTTTTTTTCAGGCAAGCCCGTAATATCAACATTAATTACATCAACTTGTGCTGGCCATAAGTGTGAAAAGAAAGGCTCATTATTCTCCACGACATAGCGGCTGCGAAGTGCAGTATGTGCACTCAATAAGTCATTTAAAGTTTGTTGTAATGCCTGTTTACTGATTGCACCTTTTATTTTTACGGCACGAGCAACAATATAAGCTGTTGATTCTGGTTCCAATTGATGTAAAAACCAAAATGAACGTTGCATTTCTGTTGGTTGGAAAAGCGAAAAATTCGACAAATGATGATTGGGAACAATAGCTTGATCAACCTTATTGGCATCATTTTTTTCAATTAATTTATTAGACAATAAGCTATCTATTTCTAAACACAACGCCTTAAGTGATTGTTTTTTAAGTAGCAACGGCAACGGAATTTCACACTGAAAATCTTCCTCCAAACCATGCTGTAGCCAAAGCAACGACACCGAGTCAAACCCCAAATTGAATAATGTCATTGTCGGCTTAATTGAAGATATATTAATACCACAGTGTTTAGCAACATTGCCTAATAAAATTGAATAATTCCCCCCCAACTCTATTGAAAGTGCATTATTAATGGCTCTTTCAGCATTGATCCTCTCATTATTCATTATTTTTTCTGGTTGGCTCTCACTCACCACTGTCACCAACTTATTATCCAAAAAGCGCTGTTTAGACGCACTTCTACGTATTTTCCCACTAGAAGTTTTTGGAATCGTGCCTGCTTGAATGAGTACCAATCGATGAATGCTCAAGTCAAATTTTTCAGCAACTGCAGTGCGAATTGACATCACAACATCTGTACGTTGTTGTGCATAATGTTGACCTTGAAATTTTCTGGCCAATTCCTGCACCACAACCAACTGCTCACCTAAATCACTATCGACTGTAAATACAGCTGTTGAAGCTGGACGTAATGCCGGATGACTATTTTCAACAACATACTCAATATCCTGCGGATAAAAATTCTTACCACGAATCACCAACAAGTCTTTTAAGCGGCCAGTAACAAACAACTCATTGTGATCAAAAAAACCTAAATCGCCCGTACGTAACCAACCTATATCAGATTGTTTCGAATCAGTTTTTGAGTCTAATTTATGGTTCAGTTGTGCATTAAATAGTTCTGTGCTCTTATCATTCTGCCAATAGCCCTTTGCAACACTTTGCCCTTTAATCCAGATCTCACCAATCATATGCTCTGATAAGCGTTTATGTTGATTTGGATCGACTATCGCCACCTGCACCCCAGCAACAACACGCCCACAGCTGACCAGCGATTTTGATAAAGCACCTTGATCTACAGGCTGGATAATTTTTGACTGATAAGACAGATTATCAACAGATAAGATTCTTGTGCCTCGACCACGCGCAGACCCACAAACAATTAAAGTATTTTCGGCCAAACCATAACAAGAAGAAAAAGCATGAGAGTCAAAACCAAATGGCGCAAAAGCATCACAAAATCTAGATATCGTTTCAGGTCGTATCGGTTCAGCTCCACAAAAAGCAATTTTCCATTCACGTAAGTCCAACGGGTTGTCAGGTTTGCGGCGCTTAAGAGCCCTGAGGCACAGCTCGTAGGCAAAGTTTGGTCCGCCACTAATAACATTAGTATAGTGTGAAATAATGGATAACCAACGAAGTGGAGATTGTAAAAAATAACGAGGCGACATTAGTGTCACAGGCACTCCACCGAAGAGCGGCGTTAAAATTGCACCAATTAATCCCATATCATGATATGGGGGGAGCCAGCTTACCACACGCGTATTTGCTTCTACTTCAAAATGGTTGAAAATACAGGATAGATTGTGCAGTAAATTGTTATGTGTAAGCACTACCCCCTTAGGTGACTGTGTTGAGCCTGATGTATATTGTAGAAAGGCAATATCATTGCCACATATAACAGGCAAATTAAAGCTATTATTGGCTGCTCTTTCAATTAAATCAGTATTTACCCACTTAAGCTTATTAGCTGAAACAATACTGTCTACAAGCAATCGAGTTTGTTCGCCTAATGTTGACGTTGTTAGTACCCCAGAAACCTCAGAATCTTCAATAATTGTACTTAAACGCTCTAATTGCTTATCGAGTCTACTTTCATTTGTAGAATAAACAGGGACAGCTATCACATTCGCATATAAACACCCTATAAATGCTTCAATATATTCACTGCTGGGTGAATAAAGCAATAGCATGCGTTTACCTTTTAACCCTGCAGAGAGCAAAACATCTGCAATAGAAAGTGCTGACTGATCCAACATCTGATAGCTCATGTGCTTATCTGATGTACCTTGATCAGCAATAAACGTATATGCTTCATCAGTTGAGTTATTATGTGCTCGATTCCGAAGCACTTCTACCAGTGAATTCATTTTAACATCCGGTTTTTGATATCCACTTCATTCATTTTTTATTTTCTATATAATCCTAAACTTCTATATAACACTAAACGACAACGAGCAGGTTTTATGTTCTAGATAACAAGCATACAGCAACATCCTAACTATTTACTGTCTTAGTATTTTTTATACAAATCAATATGGCAGGCATTAATATATTTTATTAAAACTAAAATAATCTCTTCACCAGTACAAAGTCAATCCCTTCAGTTATAATTATTTTCCAGGAAAATTAAAATCCACTCATCCAAATAAGTAAAAAACACGTATACCACACTGACATCCAGCACCAAACTTAATTTATTAACCTTCGCTAAAATTACAATATTTAAACGTCAAAATACGACTAACAAGTTCTTATTTATTATTATTCATTTCACCCAGCATTCAATACTTGCAGTCTATAGAAATTATATTCAGCCAAGAATTAGACTTTAGTCGTATTGACTTTAAACGTACTAAAGGTTATACAGTCACTTATTAAATATATGGATTGTGCTAATAAATTATTACCAAACTAAAGCTAAGGATATCTTTAACTGGGCGTGGAATCTATTTTCATTGCAATTAATGTCTATACACTACCATCATATGCTTAAGTTTTACACGTATAAAGTGAACACAAAAAAATATACGAAACCATGAGACTATGTTACTGTTACACAACGGAACATTTTTTCTTTTGGCTTTAAACACTAGCGCAAAGTTTTTGAAGATACATAGTAAAATCAAGTATATACACCATAAAAACAATAATAAAAAGATAAACTACTTATATTACGGCATTAAAAACTATCAAAAGGGCACCTCTAACAAGTATAGGGATACAGGAGGAAATGTTTGTGTATAAAAGTACCTCTAGGAAGCTTAATAAATTCTTATTTAACAAACAATTAAGCATTTATCTATCCTTGTTTGCCTGGCTGTTTATTGCATCTACCGAAGCTTCAAACTGTGAGAAAGTTTGCTATTCAGTTAGTCACGTTGGCAACTATCAAACCTTATCCCAGGCGAAAAATCGCCCTCTATGTATCAACTTATCCCACCAAACAGTTTCCCAGCATGAAATCAATTGGATTGCTAACACAAGAAACATTTGTAGCCTAAATTTAAGCTGGACTAATATTGCAGAGTTCGTTCCTTTTAAATCACCCAAAAGTATTCATGTGCTTTATCTATCTGGAACACCGTTAAAACATATCCAAAGTATCACACAGTTTCGCAACCTTGATACTTTATATTTGGACAACACTAATATTCAATCATTACAAGATATCGCTAAATTAACAAAGTTAAAAGTACTGGCATTATATAATACTCCTCTGCAATCACTAAATGGTTTACAGCAACACCAAACACTAGAGTCACTTTTTGCAAGTCGCACTCAAATACAAGATTTATCCCCACTCAAAAATATTCATAGTTTAAAACAACTTCACTTAAGAGGAACACCTGTTCGTTCATTGATCCCACTTTTTGGACTGAGCAAGCTTGAAAAACTGAATATACAAGAATCAAAACTAACCTCTCTAAATGGTTTAGAGAATTCCAAGTCACTTCATGACTTAAATGCACGTTACAGTGAACACCTTGAAGATATCTCTGCTATTCGATCATTAACTTCACTAGAGAAACTCAACCTAGGTGAAACACCTATTAAAGAAGTTGAAACGATTAGTAGACTTGAATATCTTAAAACGTTACATCTTAATTGGACAATCAATGTTCAGGACTATAGCCATCTTGCCCAGCTGACTGAGTTAAAAGAACTTGAACTCAGTTTTATTCAAGATCGATCGCTGGATTTTATTTCTAGTCTAAATAATCTTTCATCACTTTATATCAGTTTCTCTACGGTTCCTCCACTCGATACGCTCATTAATAAAACATATTTAACTCATTTAAGTTTAAGAGGTACAGCCATTCACAATGTTTTACCGCTTACCTCAATGCAACAGTTAAAGTGGCTAGACCTCAGGGAAACAATACTCCCCCCAGATCAAGTTCAACAGTTAATATACCAGCTACCACAAACAGATATACTATTTGAGTAGCTATTATACCTAAAATAAATACAACTTCATTTTAGGCATATTACATAGAATGGAACTTTAAAAGTGAACAGTACACTACCTCATAAAGACCATAAATCTAAAAATAAACTTAGCATCCTATATTTACAAATACTAAGCTTTTACTTTCTAACAAGTTTACATGCAAATGCTGAAACACCATATAATGACCATGAAAAATATTTGTTTGACGACACCCCAAAAATATCTGTACAAATCGAGCGTTTGAAAGCCGCTAAACGTCTATCGGACACAGGTTTGTATCTAGCGCAAACTAATACTAACCTTAAACAAGCTGCAATAAACCCAGCTGTTGACCTACATATTCCTATCTATCCTCTATTTTCAGATGGTGAACGTAAAAAACGTCATATTTACCTTCCGCCAGGCACTCAAATTGATACCACAAATATTAATAATTGGCAGTTCCCTGTCGGTACAGTATTATGGAAATCATTTAGTGATAAAGACCGTTATTTAGAAACACGTATTGCTTATAAAATATCTTTGAGTGGTGCATCAGCCAGTGATCGATGGGAATACAAAACCTATCAATGGAACGAAGAACAAACCAATGCATTTATAACCCCTGCAGATCAACGCGTGAAAGTACCCAATAGTTTTCATACAATCCCAAGTAAAGCAGACTGTGAAAGCTGTCATAGTACTCACAATGACTATGACTTTGCTTTGGGCTTTGATACCATTCAGCTCAGCGCCCACCCTCAAATGATTACTGGGGGAATTAATTTAGTAGATCTCTGGCTTAACAACCGCATAAAAACAAATAACCCCAAGTTTTTTGTACAATTAATGGACTACCAACTACCTGGCTCTTCAACTGAAAAGTGGCTGACAGGCTATATGCACACCAACTGTGGTTCTTGTCATAACAGTTATAAATATAGTTGTAGCAGTGATGAAAAACTAAACTTACGCCATAAATTACCCATTAATGTTAATAAACTTAACGCAGCAGAAAACAGCAATGTTTTAACAAGCAGTATAAATCAAACAATGGGTTCAGGTTACCTTATTGATACATATACTAAAGGCTACCAGCGTTTGCTAAATAGTGATCTATATTTACGTGTAGCTGAAAGTAATATGCCTTATGATCATGGTATAAGACGCAATATTGATCGAAAATTTTTAAAAAAACTTGAGGACTATATCCTTAAACTTTCTGTAGCGCCAAAAATGAACAACAACATAAATTCAAACGAATGATTATTGTATATAAATAACAAAATATATAGTATAAAAAGCTCACAACAAATAATAACACCACACATTCATCACTAAAGATAGAGTAATTCATCTATAGGTGTTAGATAAAACCAATATACCCAAAGGGTAAATATGGAATTATGGATTTTACAATGCCTCAATCAACTAATTTTTATTTGGCTGTCCCAGAGTTAATACCTGAGCATGCTAAATCACTAGATATTTTACCCATTGTTTTAGAGACCGCTAATAACTTATTAGATTTCCCCCTTACACTACCAGCTAAAAAATTTCATCAAACGCTACAAAAATACCTTAATACGCTAAATACATCACACACTGGTTTTTCTAAAGCAGATTGCGTATATATAGGAACAAAAGGTAATGAAGATAATGACCATGCCTTTAATATTATTCGCTCAACAGATAACCTTTCATTACTAATGCTAAGTAGTGCGCTTGAAGCCTTTAATTTTATTTTTAAAGAAGCGATGCAAGGAGGAACAACTTTAGATCAAACACAATGGGGACGTCTTATTTATGCACTATATGCCCTTTTGAAACTGTTCAAGCAAGAGCAATCACATACTCATAATCCACCTTTAATCCCCCCCCCAGTAATGGAAAATACTCAGCGTGATGCACTTCAGCGTTGGACCAAAGGTCACTATGTATTTATGGTTTTTTGTCAAGGACTTATCATAGCCATAAATAGTTTTCGCAATGAAGTAAACGCTGGCAATACTGCAGCAGCACGCTATTATTTAAGTATAGCTACATCTATTATGTGGGGAGTTGAGTCTAGCTTCCGCTTTACTGGTGATTATACTTACAGTGAGTATGAAAAGTCTGTGCGTCCAACACTCACTCCACCCATTGCTCCTGAAGATATGAGTGGCCTACATTGGCGAGATCATGAACAACTCGTCAAACAACTTATCAATACGAAAAAAATATTCAATCAATTACCCTCAGAGCTACATGAAAGCAGAGACTCATTTTATGAGGCCATGTCAGAAAGTTACGATGCTCATAAATTTGTTTGCACACAATTTGTTGGAGATGAATCTCCAAGCTTATTAATGCAATCCAGAAACCAAATATCAGCAGCAGATACATTAACCAATTTTAAAAAGTCTCGGCTAAATACAATTCATACTAAATCGACTATTTCTTAAAATTAGTATCAACAACTATACTGTAAAGGATTAACCACATGATACATCACGTTGAAACCAATCAAACGATTCTTAACTATATCCGTGATAACTCGCTAAGAGAAAGTAGCATTCTTAAAGCACTCCGTGATGAAACGGGAGAAATGCCTGAGTGCAACATGCAGATCATGCCAGAACAAGGACAATTTATGGCGCTACTGACAAAGATCACACATGCTCAGAAAGCGCTCGAAATAGGTGTTTTTACCGGATACAGCACACTTTGTGTAGCCCAAGCATTACCCGAAGATGGCTTACTGATTGGTTGTGATATCAATGAAGAATGGGTAAATATAGGCCGCCGCTATTGGCATGAAGCAGGAATTGATCATAAAATAAAAACCATGATTGGTGATGCTAAATCAAGCTTAACCAGCTTACTCGATGAAGGATTAGCAGGTACATTTGATATTGCCTTTATAGATGCAGATAAAGAAAACTATGACAGTTACTATGAGTCTGCATTGCAGTTAATCAAAAAAGGTGGTCTGCTTATTTTAGATAACACGCTCTGGTCTGGCGCTGTTGCAGATCCATCAATAGAGGATGAAGAAACCACATCACTACGTCAAATTAATAAAAAACTTCATCATGACAATCGAGTTGAGTTAAGCTTTTTACCTTTTGCTGATGGTTTAACACTTGCCTTAAAGTGTTAGTGTACGTAACAACTAACAAATACTATTTGTGGACTTTGTCAGAAAATATCCATCGTGACTCAATATTTAAGTTTAATAAACAAATTACAAACGATAGGTAAATCTACAATAGTCCACTCATGTCTTACTCACTGTTTATTTACTAGCCCACTACTTAATCATATAAAGTATGGCGTATAACTCTATGTCTCACTTACCAACCTCCCTTAAAGCAACCACTAACGTTGAACAAACTAGTCACTCTCATCAGACTACTGCAACTACATCTAACCTTCATTTAATACCAGGTTATCGGCATACACCACTGATTGGTTGGCGTTGGCAAGGGCTTCGCATGCTAAACGATCCTATTGGTTTTTTTATGAAAACATATAAAGCCTATGGACAAATAAGCAGCTGGGATAATACTGATCCAAAATATATTGCTATCTTTGGCCCAACGTTTCACCAAGCGTTATTTACCCAGTCAAAACAGTTTATTGCAGATGCATTTAGGGAAAGTCAATTTCCGGCTGGGTCGCCCATGGAACGGCTCAGTCTGGGATTACTGAGAATAAATGGTGAAAAACACCGCCAACACCGTCGACTAATGCAGCCTGCTTTCAAAAAAAACAGCATTGATCAATATCTCAATAGTATTACTTCGATCACTCAGGAAACTCTGGATACTTGGAGTTTAAACGAAGTTCGTCGTATTGATCAGGATATTACTTGCTTAATCACCCGAATTTCACTCAAGACTATGTTTGGGCTTGAACAAAATCCACTGTCGAAAAAGCTTGAGCATTACATAGCACTTTTATTAAAAACAGCGGGTTCCTCCACTACACTACTTTTTCCTGTTGATATTCCAGGAAGCACCTACCGTAAAATGTTGCAATGTGCTGCATCTATTGAAGCAATCATTAGAAATATGATCCACCAAAAATGTAAGGCTTCAACGCAAGACTATGATATATTATCAGCACTTATTGCAGCTCGAGATGATCAAGGGATTGGCTTCAGTGAAGATGAACTTATTGGTGAAGCATACACTGTACTATGTCATGAGAGCAGTGCCTCTGCAATTTTATGGACGTTATTTTTATTAGACCAACATCCAGAAGAATATGCCCAATTACTCACAGAGCTACAAACAATCCTTAATAGTAAACCGCCTACCATAGAAGATTTATCAAGATTAAACTATCTTGACTGGGTAATAAAAGAAAGCTTACGTTTATTTCCTCCTGCAGCTTTTGGTATTCGTTATGCTAATGAAGATGCCGAGCTAAATGGCTATCCTATCAATAAAGATACAACTATTTTTTTCAGTGCGTATGTTTCGCACCGCATACCAGAAGTATTCAATCAGCCTTTACGTTTTAACCCCCAACGCTGGGCATCACTTAAACCCTCTCCTTTTGAGTATATTGCATTTGGTGCAGGAGAACATAACTGTATGGGGCGCCATTTCGCCTTACTTGAAGTAAAACTTATTTTGATTTTACTCTTACAGCGTTTTAGGCCCTCACTTATTACAGGTAGCAAGGTCGATCGTTCTATGCGAATTTCATTAGTCGCCAAACAAGGTTTAACTGTAAGGCTGGAAAAACCTAGTCGTTTTTTAAAAGCACCTAAAATAAAGGGAAATATTTTGGAGTCATTTGAAAAAAATGCATAAATATATAAAACGAGACCCTGGTTATATTGACATTTTTAATCGCATAGCCCCGTTATATGATCAAAAATATGGTCAAGATTGCGTAACAGCGCAAACTAAGGTGTTTAATTGGGCAACTAATAGTTACTCAACTGCCCCCGCCAAAATATTGGATATAGGCTGTGGAACAGGTACTTTGTTACAACAACTATCAAATTTTTGGCCTGAATCTCAAGTTATTGGTCTTGATCCAGCCCAAGCAATGATTGAACAAGCCAGTAAAAAATTGCCACATGCTAAATTTATTACTAAAAAAGCAGAAACAATTCCACTCGCCAATAACACCATTGATCTTGTAATCTGTACAACATCATTTGGTCACTTGCGTAACCAGCTTTCGGTATTAAAAGAAATAAATCGAGTTCTTTGCCACAGTGGTATTTTCATTCTTGCAGAGCACTGCCCTCCAAATTTTTTTGTTAAGTTCTTCCTCTATATTATTCAACGTTTACCCAATTTAAAAGCACTACCAGACATTAAAGTACTACTCAAGAAATCAGGACTAACGCCAATTCAAGAAGAGATAACCGACGATCATTTTATTATATTAAAGTCAATAAAATAAAAATATTATATACCTAATACTTCTACTACTATGGCACTTTTTTATACCTAAAATGATTCTTGATGAGTATATTTAAAGTATTTTTGTATGGAGCCAGCAATGTCAAAAACAGCAAACGTTATCATAGTGGGCGCAGGTCCAGCTGGATTAACACTCGCTACCGAACTTGCCAACGCAGGTATTCAAACACATATTATCGAACGAAGAGCTAAACCCAGTAATTTATCTCGAGCATTTGGCATTTTACCACACACCCTTGAATTACTTGATATGAGGGGACGTGCGGATATACTCATTAATAATGGGACGCCTTGGGTACATGCACCACTGGGTGATGGCAAACATAGCCTTGACTTTAGTCGTTTACAAAGCCGATTTCCATTCATGCTAATCATTCCACAGTGTAAAGCTGAAGCTCATTTTGAAGCGATGGCATTAAAAGCGGGTGTAAAAATTACTCGAGGCATGGAAGTAATCGATATAAAACAAACTTCTCAACACGTTATAACTACTGTAAAAACGGCTAAAGGTATCAACCATTTACAAGCAGACTATGTGATTGGTTGTGATGGAGTGAAAAGCACCATTCGTCAGTTACTAAATATTGAGTTTCCAGGGTTTCGCTATGACTGCACATTAAGTATTGCTGATGTTCATTTAACTTATCCTCCAGAACCTAAAGTTTATGCTCGTACCACTAAACGAGGTATGGTTGCTGTTTTTCCATTTGATGATGGATCTTTCCGCCTTATTGTACTTGACCATCACTATATGCATATCCCGGTAGAAAATCCACTCACGCTCGATGAACTTAATGATAGTGTACAAGGTATTCTTGGCAGGGACTTGGGCATTCACCAACCCACCTGGATGTCACGCTTTCGCAGTGAACAACGCCAGGCAGATAAGTACCAGGTCGGTCGTGTATTTTTGGCGGGTGATGCTGCCCATACTCATATACCCTCAGGCGGACAAGGTCTGCAAATAGCCATTCAGGATGCAATCAATCTAGGTTGGAAATTAATTGCTGTACTAAAAGGCCAAGCACCAACTGAGTTATTACAAAGCTATGAACAAGAACGACGCGCAATAAATAGTAAAATACTCAAAAACACAGATAAAATATTTAAATACGAAATATCCCGTAGTCTTCCAGCTCGAATACTTCGTCATTTAAGTGTACTACTAATGAGTGTTCCATTTATTCAATTATTAGTTATCAAACAACTTTCAGGTGTAACATTACGCTACCCATTTCCAAAACAAGGATCACATAAGCTAGTAGGAAAAAGAGTACCAGATATCATGTTAATTGATGAGTTTGGTCACACACATCGTATTTATGAGACGTTAAGAAGACAGCAATTTATATTAATTGATCAAACCACGAATAGTCATTTTATTAAAAATTATATCAATACTGGTAATGAACAGCTTGTAGTGTTAACAGGTCAAATTCAACCGCCACACCAATTACCATGTGCCCTATTGATAAGGCCTGATGGCTACATATTGTGGACGGCCCAATCAGAAAACAACACCACCCTACCAAGCGTACTGGAAAAGTGGCTTCCTAAAAAAGTGCATAAAGACCAACCATTGGCTGCTTAATCTACATTGTAGATACAGATACTCTCTCTTAAAACTATAACGGTAAGAGAGAGTAAATTTTAAATACTCCACTGTATACACAACTCAATCGTAAAAAATTATTTTATTAATCCTAAAATTGCTTTTGGTTTATTGCTTTATTTAGCCAGTTTGTCTCGTCTTATGCATCCAATAACATGACAAAGTCATTACTTATCATTATCCCCTTCTTGTTTGACAGGCTATGGTACTCAACAATTGCTGTATTGCTTTCTAAACCTACAGTATTAAATAAGCTTAATAAAAATGCTATTTGGTTAGATCGAATAATGGGATGTATTTTATTACTGTTAGCGTTAAAGGTTGTTTTAACTTCGTGATCGCCTTATTAAATGCCTAAACATCAAGTTTCGTACTACTCTTAACATAAAGAAAAAGCACTAAGGAAGGTGGAACCTACAACACACTATAGTAAGTATGTATCCCAAAGGCAGCACTATGTATGAAACATATCTTAAAATTTTTATTAATATTGTTATGTAGCCATATCGCAATTGCTAGAACGGTAGACATTGGCTACACCTCTCATGGACTACCTTTTGATGAAGAAAAAGACGAAAAATTGATTGGGGGATTAATCTTCGATATAGCCTCTCTTATTGTGTCAACAGCCAAGCTTGAACCTGTCTTTCACTCACTCCCCGTTAATAGAGTTGAAGAATTTTTAGTCTCTGGATACATTCAGATGTTGTGTTTATACAACCCCAGCTGGTTAATATCTCCTGATCATTTCACTTGGGGACCACCATTATTAAGACAACGTGAGTTTTTTATTATTCGTCAGCAAGATGAAAACATTACCCACTATGAGCAACTCAAGGGCTTTAACATTGGAAGCCATCTAGGTTATATCTATAGTGATACATTGATGTCGCTCTTTGACGATGGTGAAGCGACTCGCATTTCAAGACTCTCAACGCTAGAGCTTTATAAACTAATAAAATTGAATCGTGTTAATGTTATTATTGATAATGACTACTCTTTTTTTTATTTAAAAAGTCAAGGTAAAGCTAATGGGTTACAATTGACCTCCCTTATAGATAACATATACCCATTGCACTGTGCTTTAAGTAAGATAAAACCAACACTGAATAAAAAATTACTTTCTGCAATGAATATAATTGCCAATCAAAATGATGTAGCAAAAGTATTAATTCACTATAAAAATTATTTACCCTCTTCGGCTAACAGAACATCGAACTGACAGCTTTGTTTCTAAAAGTAATGTTCTTCCTTTTTTTCGTTTACGTTTAATTTTATCAACAAGTGTGGTAACGGCCATTTTTCCTAATTCACGCTTTGGCTGAGAAATACTTGTAAGTGGCGGAATAAAATATTTCGCCATAGGAATATCATCATATCCAATGACTGATAATGCTTCAGGAACCTTTACCCCTCCTTTATAAGCAGCACTAATCATTCCCATTGCCATAACATCATTACACACAAACATCGCAGTTGGGCGTTCGGTTAACGACCAAATCGCTTTAAATGCCTGTTCTCCACTCACTGCTTCAAAATCTCCAGCGATAATCCACTCAGAATTTATAGTAAGCTTTGCTTCCTCCATAGCCTGTTGAAATCCAGTAAGCCGTTGCTGGCTGGGTAATTTTTCCATAGGTCCCGTCAAACAACCAATAGCGGTATGTCCCTGCTCAATTAAATAACGTGTTGCAAGGTACCCACCTTGCGCAGAATTATCCTGAATTTTATCCATAAACTCATTACTGGGCCCCCAGTCCATAATCACTTGTGGCAATGACTCATAGGACTCCAATAGTGAAAATAATAAAGGATCATATTCTGTGCACATTAATAGCAAACCATCAATACGCTTTGCAACTAATGTTTCCAAGTAATGGCGAAGTTTTTGACGATCCCCTTCAATGGTACAAAGTAAAAGCGAATAACCTTCTTTGAAACATGCCGCTTCTACCCCCTGTACCACTTCCGCAAAAAAAGGATTTGAGCTTGAGGTGACAAGCAAACCCAATGTGCGTGTTTGATTAACCTTTAAACTTCGAGCAACGGCACTGGGCGCATAGTTTAATGACTTAACGGCGTCATACACTCGTTCCTGCGTTTCTTTTGCAACAAACCGTGTATTATTCAACACATGAGAGACTGTTGTTGTAGAAACACCAGCCAGTTTTGCCACATCTTTTATCGTTGCCATAACATGAATAGCCTTTATCAAGCCTTTTGCTGTTTACAGTACAGCTCAACCTCTGCTCTTTCGGGTATTGCACTTTGTGCACCAAGACGTGTCACACTAATCGCTGCGGCTGCTTGAGCCAAATAAATAGCCTCTGCCATCGATAGATCTTCTGTCAAGGCAACGGCTAAAGCACCATTAAATGTATCGCCAGCGGCCGTTGTATCTACAGTTTTAACATCAAACCCAGGATAATAATGCTGCTCTCCTGCATGACTGAATAATACGCCCGCTTTACCCATCGTAATTAAAACCTTTGATATCCCTTTTTTATGGAGCATATCAGCCGCCATTTTTGCAGAATCAATGTCATTAACCTTTACACCTGTTAAGAGAGAGGCTTCTGTCTCATTCGGTGTAATAATATCCACTGCCGACAAAAGCTCATCATTTAACGGTTGCGCTGGCGCAGGATTCAGAATGACATTAACCCCCTGTTTCTGTGCAGCCTTAGCCGCTAAGGTAACCGTTTCTATTGGCGTTTCTAGTTGCATTAATAATGTATGAACGGATTCTAACTCTGTAAGCCAAGGCATAATACGAGAAGGTGTTAATTCACTGTTCGCACCAGGATGGAGTGCAATACAATTTTCGCCTTGGCTATTAACTAAAATTAATGCAGTTCCTGTAGGCACATCTTTAATTGCTGTTACCCGATTGGTATCTATACCATCAGTTTGAAAATCATGACAAAACTGATGACCAACCGCATCATCCCCCACACAGGCAACAAACGCAACATTACCTTTTAAACGGGCTGCAGCGACGGCTTGATTGGCCCCTTTACCCCCCCCCGTTAACTGGTAATGATCACCCGCAAGGGTTTCTCCTGGTTTTGGGAAATAAGGCACTTGTAACATATGGTCAGCATTAACACTACCTAACACCCATAAGGTATTAGCCATTACTTACTCCTAAATCAGCGCATTTGGGCAGGTCTAAATATACACTTTGACTGTTAAAAGCCCGGTATTTCCAGGCTTTTAACGTTGTCGTTTTACAATGTAATCAGTTTTAATGGTACTGAAATAGAAGGATCAACCGTTTCACCTTTCAGTACTTTTGCGGCAATTTCAATTCCTTTTTCACCAATTAAAGCAGGCTGTTGTGCTACAGTACCCGCAAGAGAACCTGACTTAACCGCATTCACGCCTTCATCAGTCCCATCAAACCCAACAACCAAGACATCACGTTGCGCAGCTTCAATGGCTTTAATCGCTCCTAGCGCCATTTCATCATTTTGAGCAAAAACAGCTTGTACATCTTTATTGGCTTCCAATAAATTTTCCATGACATTCAAGCCTTTTGTTCTATCAAAGTCTGCAGGTTGGCTAGCAAGAACAGCTAAATGTTTCGCTTCAGCAGCTTTATTAAAACCTTCACCACGATCTCTTGCTGCCGAAGTTCCAGGAATACCCTGTAATTGAATGACTTTGGCTCCAGCACCCAGTTTTTCAGCAATATAGTTACCTGCCAGCTCACCACCCGCAACATTATCAGATGCAACGTGCGATGAAACCTCCCCACCATTGGCACCACGGTCTAGCGTGATAACAGGGATTTTAGCTTGGTTCGCCACACGAATAGCATTAACAACGGCAGAAGAATCTGTAGGGTTAATCAAAATAGCTGCAACTTTTTTTACCGTAAGATCTTCTACATTTGCCAGTTCTTTGGCAGGATCATTTTGTGAGTCTAAAACCAGTAACTCATAGCCTAATGCATTCGCTTTCTGCTCTGCACCATCTTTTAACGTTACAAAAAAGGGATTATTCAATGTGGAAATAACCAACGCCAACTTTGGCTTTTCTTTTGTTTGTTCAACAGTAGCTTTTTCCTCTTTTTTATCGCACCCCATTAACCCTACCGTTAACAAAATACCCGTCATTAACATTATTATTTTTTTCATTATTTCCTCCTACTGTCCATTTTATTTACTACGTGTATCAACCAATACTGCTAACAGAATTACAGTTGCTTTAGCAATCATCTGATAGTAAGACGATACATCTAATAAATTAAGCGCATTATTTAAAATACCAATAATCAATGCACCAATTAATGTACCTACAATTCGTCCTTTACCGCCAGCTAAACTTGTACCGCCCAAAACAACGGCTGCAATCGCATCCAGCTCATAGCCAGCACCTGCTGTTGGTTGTGCTGATGCTAATCGTGCTGTTGCAATTATCCCTGCTAGCGCCGCTAGCATACCGCATAAGCTGTATACAATCAGCTTAATATTATCAACATTGATACCAGAAAGTCGGGTTGCACTCTCATTGCCTCCTAGCGCATAAATGTAACGTCCTAAGCGGGTATGATTTAAAATAAAATAACCACCCGCAAACACTATCACCATTAAATACACCGGCACAGGAATACCAAGCACATAACCAGTTCCTAACCAAGAAAACTGATCTGCTGTATGATGAAGCCCTGTTGAAATCGGCCGACCATCAGTAAATACCATGGTCACACCACGAAATAATGTCATTGCCACGAGTGTTGCTATAAAGGGCTGTACTTTACCTTTAGCGATAACAATCCCACTACAAGCTCCCATAAAACTGCCCATCAGCAAGGTGATGAGTACCGCTCCGATCACTGGGACCTCATAACCTATTAAGCTGGCACAAATAGCACCCGACAATGCCAATACCGACCCAACACTTAGATCAATCCCCGCCGTCAAAATAACCAATGTCATGCCGACCGCAATAATGGCATTGATTGATGTTTGTCGTAAAATATTGAGTAAATTATCAACCGCAAGAAATTGAGGATTAAACAGCGAAACTATCGCTACTAAAATAAGTAATGCTAAAAACGACTTATGACGAATTAAATTCTCAACAGAAAACCACTGAACCCAGTGCTCAGCTGAGCTTTTTTTAGTCGACTGTACAGGGCTATTCATACATACTCCTCTTCAGTGGTCTTACCTACTGCGTAACGCATGATATGTTCCTGATTTGCGCTTTGGCCTTCAAACTCACCCACTAAACGCCCAGAATACATGACTAAAATTCGGTCACTCATTCCCAAAATCTCAGGCATATCAGACGACACAAGAATAATTCCCATTCCACTGCGTTTTAACTCATTAATCAAAAGATATATTTCTTTCTTAGCTCCTACATCGATGCCTCGTGTAGGCTCATCCAGAATTAACACCTTTGGATTAGTTAATAATCCCTTGGCAATGGCTACTTTTTGTTGGTTGCCACCCGATAAATACTTAATTAATTGGTATGCAGAAGGTGTTTTTACTCTAAGCCGTTGGATAAACTGCGCAATGGCTTCTTGTTCTTTTGTTTTATTAATCACACCCATTTGCCGAGAAAAGGTTTTCAGTGAACTAAGCACCATATTTTCACCGACTGAAAGCTCTGTAACAAGCCCCTCACCTTTTCGGTCTTCAGAAATATAGGCAATTCCAGCCTTAAGTGCTTGCTGTGGATTCGTACAATTTAATTTCTGACCATTAAGGGTAATGCTTCCTTTCGTGAGTGGATTAGCACCATAAATAATCTTCATTAATTCAGTGCGTCCAGCTCCCATTAACCCTGCAATACCAAGGATTTCACCTTCAAATAACTCAAATGAAGCATTTTGAACCCCAGGACCACTTAAGCCATTAACAGCCATCAGTGTTTTTTGACCACTCTGTTGAGGTTCCCTTGGATATTGCTCAGTGAGTTTCCGGCCAACCATCCACTCAATTATTTCATCCTCATGGGTATCCTTTACAGGCACTTCTTTAATAAGCTCTCCATCTCTTAATACAGTAATATCATCACATACAGTAAAAATTTCTGCCAAACGGTGCGAAATATAAACAATGCCGCATCCTGTCGCACGTAATTCGCGAATAATACGAAATAGGCTCTGAGACTCAGTATCGGTTAACGCATCAGTCGGCTCATCCATAATAATGACCTTGGCATTAACAGCCAAAGCTTTGGCAATTTCGACCATTTGCTGCGTACCAATATTTAGGCTGCCAACAGGAGTACCAGGATCAAGTGATAACCCAAGTCGCTGCAATAGATAATGCGCTTCCTGCTTCATTTTTGACCAGTCAATTCTTCCTGGCCAACATATAAATTCACGTCCTAAAAAAATATTTTCCGCCACAGACAGTTCAGGAAGTAAATTTAACTCTTGATGAATAATACTAATGCCTGCATCTTGAGATGCTTTTGGCGAGGAAAATACACAGTTTTTTCCCAAGTAACAAATGTTACCTGCATCAGCCTGATAAATACCTGTTAATACTTTCATCAGGGTAGATTTACCAGCACCATTTTCGCCTACCAAAGCCATAACTCGCCCTTGATAAACATTAAGGCTAACTTCATGGAGTGCTCGAACCCCAGGAAATGACTTACTTATTGACTGCAATTGTAGTATTGTTTCTGGCATTCTACCCTCACTAAAATACGACACCTGCTTTAATTATAACATTAGCATAGGGTGTGAATTCACCAGTACGTACTACAGCTGTAGCACCATGAGTATTGGCTTTAAATAATTCATGAGAAATATAAGAAATTTTAATAGGATGTCCTTGCGCTTCTTCTTGTTGCTTGACGAGTTGAATAAAGGACTCATACAGCGCTGGACTTTTAACCACGAATTCTTCTGCCAAAATTAATGATTCTACTTGTACTTCACCAAACACAGTAGTACAAGTTTCAATAAATGATGGCGTACCAGGGCAAAGTGCCAAGTCAATACGCGGCGTTGTATTAGGTATAGGTAATCCACTGTCTGCAATGGCCAACATATCATTATGGCCTAATTTAGCTACACAATAGGATAACTCCGAGTTAAGCAGTCGACCTCGTTTCATAGCTTACGTCTCTTGGCATAAAGTTTTTTTATTTTTTAACCACAGCAAAAGAAATGATGACTAAACACCTAACATTAGCTTTTACAATAAAGCCTGAATGGATAGCTAAATGTAAACATCACCTGTTCTTATAAACTCTGTTTCAGAAAAACAAGCTCTTTATTTGTGTCCTTTTACAAGCCACCCATGTCACTTTGACTCATGCTGAAGTTAATACACACTCTATTCTAGGCAAACGATTGCGCAATCGTTTGCCTAGCACAATAATGAATATTCTTAAATACTGTCAACTCATTTCTAATACTAAATATGCCTTAAATGATTTATAGCTAGACATAATAGTTATGAATCTAAGATCACTAACTGGTGGAGTGCCCAAAAATACGTTCCCTCTCACGACAAACTTTGATAATAACCTTTTCTTTTATAAGTCATATTTCATCCCACTTTACGATAGAATATCGATCTTTTGCCAGAGATTGGCAATAAGCCCTAAAGTCGTTCGTGCAGGGTAATTTGTGCTACGGTATATTCCTGCGCCGGTTAACAGTGTTATGGATGAATGGTCATACTGTTATAAGCACAAAACTAACCAAGCAAGAATTGTACATACTGTTTTTTTGTATAAGAAGAAAGAACATGAACTCACTGAGGTATCTGCCCTAGTTATGCTGAAAGTGTCTAAATCCCCCATAGTCATTACAGGAGGAGCACAACGAATTGGCCTTCATTGTGCGCTGAGGTTTGCTGAATTAGGTCAACCTATAGTTGTCTCCTACCGCACACCAAGAGACACACTCAAACAACTCGATAAAGCAGGTGTCACTTGTATTGCTGCTGACTTTAGCCATCCTGATGGCGTAGAAGCATTTACTCGCACGCTTAATCAGCGCTTTGGTAAACTTCGGGCAATTATCCATAATGCATCAAGCTGGCATACCGAAGCCGAAGGCATTGAGCCTGCAGATCTCATGCAACGCATGACACAAATTCACATGGTGACGCCCTATCTTATTAACCGCCGTTGTCATAACTTACTTTTGGCCAACAAGCCTGAGGCCACAGATATTATTCACATCACTGACTGTGTCGTTGAAAAAGGTAGCTATTCCCATATTGCATATAGTGCAAGCAAGGCAGGTATGGATAATATGACTCGGTCGTTTGCCAAGAACTATGCACCCGACATTAAAGTGAATGCAGTTGCGCCTGCACTGATTATGTTCAATGAAGGTGACACACCAGACTACCAGCAACACTCACTGAACAAATCGCTTCTGAAGATCGAGCCAGGGCCAGAAGTCATTTTTGAAACATTATGCTTTTTATTAAATTCCAGCTACATTACTGGGCGCACTATCGGCCTTGACGGTGGCCGACATATTAAATAGTTGAGATTACATTATGAGCAACGAAAAAGTTCAAACTGTTCTTGCAGAAAACTATCGCACAATTATCGCTTCATTAGGAGAAGACCCTAATCGTGAAGGACTGCTTGATACTCCAAAACGCGCCGCCAAAGCAATGCAATTTCTCACCCAGGGATATCATCAAGAATTAGAAAGCATTGTTAACGGTGCAATATTTGAGTCTGACAATGAAGAAATGGTCTTGGTTAAAAATATTGAGCTTTATTCTTTGTGCGAACATCACCTACTACCCTTTATTGGTAAATGCCACGTAGCCTACTTACCTGCAGGAAAAGTGATTGGCCTATCCAAAATCGCTCGGGTAGTTGATATGTTTGCCCGTCGCTTACAGATTCAGGAAAATCTTACATCACAAATTGCCAAGGCTGTTGAAAGCGTTACAGGTGCTCGGGGTGTTGGCGTTATTATTGAAGCCAAACATATGTGTATGATGATGCGTGGTGTTGAAAAGCAAAACTCTGTTATGAGCACATCCGTTATGCTTGGTGATATGCGTAAATCTCAGGCTACCCGCCAAGAATTTTTAACGCTCGTTAATCATCACAACTAAGACATAACATGGATGGCATCAAAGCCTTTTACCTCAACTGTTTTGCTTCGCCCGTTAACGCATTTATTGTGAGGGCTATCAGGGGTATTAGGCTAGCCTTCATCAAGCGGCTTTTAGCAAAACCATTCATAAGTCAGCATAATGTGTGTGCTGTATTCTATCCGAGCTCAACTACAACAAAGCTATCAGTGCCATTCTAAAAAAAAACATACCAATACATAATTTTCTGCAACACATGTAGCTTGTTATCTATTAGGGGTTATTACCAGCTTTCACTGCAAGATACTGCTCAATCTTTAGCATAGGGTGATCAGTAAATACTTTAGTAAAATGCTTAATATAGACCCACTAAAAATTTTGGATGCCATAAAAAAAGCAGGCTGAATGCCTGCTTTTTTTATCACTGAACAATCAAAAAATTGTTTGTGTTATTGCTTACTGGAGATTATTTTCATGATCCCAATAGCAATAATAAAAGTGACAGCCGATGCCGATAAGGCCATCAGAGTTGACTCAGTAAAGCCTAAAACCAAAAAGCCAACAGCAGCAATAAATGCAGTAATTAAGGCATAAGGTAACTGAGTCACTACATGATCAATATGATGACAGGAAGCACCTGTTGAAGAAAGGATAGTCGTGTCCGAAATAGGTGAGCAATGATCACCAAACACTGAACCCGCTAATACAGCCGCAAACATGGGTAGCATCATTGCAATCTCAGTAGCACCAGCCATATCACCCGCAATAGGTAACATAATACCAAACGTGCCCCAGCTAGTGCCTGTAGCAAAGGCCATAATGCCAGAAACAATAAATAAAATGATTGGTAGATACGCAAGATTAAGTACATCTTTAACCAAGCTCGCAAGGTATTTACCTGTTTCCAGTTCACCAATAATGCTAGTCAACATCCAAGCAAAAACCAAAATATAAATCGCTGGTAACATTGCTTTAAGGCCATTCATCAACCCTTTAGCATAGTCTCCTGCAGAAAGCTTTCTAAATGCGGATAAAACGAGGGAAGTCGCAAAGCCACCTAAACCACCATATACCAGTGATTTTGCAACATCAGTCAGCTCAAAAGCACCTAAAATGCTAAAAGGCTTACCATCTTTAGCCAGCGCATCAGCACCTGTTGAAATCATAAAGTAAATTGTAGCTAAAATTAGTACAACAACAGGCAATACTAAATCTATAACTTTACCTTGCCGGTCTGTTTGCATTTCTATTGAACCCGGCGGTGTTCCTCGATCAACGCTAAAAAGCTGTCCATTATGTGCATTATGAGTATGCTTACGCATTGGACCAATTTCCAATTTCAGCAAAATAACCGCTAATACCATCAACAACGCAAACAATGGATAAAAATTCATGGGAACAATGGTGATAAAGGCTGAAAGTGCAGTATAGCCAGTCACTTCATGCGCAACCAATAAACCACCAATCAATGCAATAATATAAGCGCCCCAGCTGGAAATAGGGGTTAAGACGCAGACAGGGGCCGCCGTCGAGTCAATTAAATACGCCAATTTTGCACGAGAAATATTCTGGCGATCAGTAATAGGTCGACATATGTTACCAACCGCTAAGCTGTTAAAGTAATCATCAATAAAGATAAAAATTCCAAGGAAAAAGGTCATTAACAACGAACTTTGTTGCGACTTGACACGCTTCCTGGCCCACTCAGCAAAGGCATTACTGCCCCCCATCATGCTGATAAAACTGGTGATAATACCAAGCACTACTAAAAACAGAAGAATATAAATATTCCAGGTGTTTGGAGCTCCCTCTTTCCAAAATACCCAAGCATTAGGCACGCCATCTTCCCAAAATACTCCTTTAAATGCTTCAGCAATATGTATAATGGCCGCCAGAGGGTCAATATTGGTCAGCAGCAATGCGCCAACAACTATGCCCGCCCCCAAAGAAAATAGTACATGCCGTGTAATAACGGCTAAACCAATGGCAACGACTGGAACAAGTAGCGACCAGGCACTGTTAATATATGTTGATTCCATGAGTTTACTAACCTTTGTTGCTAGGGTTATCTCTACCCTCAGCAGCCAAAAGCTGTTCGCGTGGCACAGATGTCAAGATACTGAAACCATCTGAGCAACAGACTGAAGCTTCGCGTTTCACTGTATTACTGGTAAAAACCAGCAAATCAGATATCTGTTAACCATAACCGTCAGTTTCCACCCAATAGTAAAGTGGTAATTGAACCTTATGGAAAATATTCGCAAACCGCTTAAAACTGCATTGATCAAATTCTTGTTAATGGCTAAATCAAGCGTTCCTGGTAAGTACACCCGAATTAAACTAGAGGCATTATACTCAAGACGCTCAAAATGAACAGATCATTCAGTTACTGCCTGTAACTCATCATTGATGATGGTATAAGTCAACTGTTTACTCTGAGAAGGACAACAGATACGATCTTCTTCATCATGTTGCAGCACAGACAACAGAATCTGTTGATTTTCCACCACCAGGCTCTGCACCTTGGTACGATCACCTAAGTTAACGGCAGGAAGCGCTTTTCTTTCTTCTCCCCCCAGTACCACAGATAGTTCCCGATAATAACCAGAGCCACCAGGATCAGAGATTAATATCGCAACAATATCCAAGTGTCCGTCATTATTAACATCGGCTAGTACACGCTGGCTTGAAAGACGAACCAGTAAATCCTCACCATTTTCAGCCCCTTTTTTATGGCGATAGAGTCCATTACTTAAAGGAGCCCATCCGGATTTAGTAAAGGTTGTCCGATAATCACCATCTACAACATCTGTTTCAGTAAATTCAACAGGCTTGGTTTGTAATAGCTGACAGCCACTCAATACTAGACTAACTGCAAGACATACTGCCCATTGAGTCAATGACTGCATCATTCACTCCTGACAACTTATACAAAGTTAAACGTTCAAAACAACTCTGACCGTTGATTCATACCATCTACGTTAACAGGTTAGTATAAAATAATGCCCACATAAGAGTGGGCATTATTTTTTTCCCCTTTACGAGTCATGTAGTATACATCACTCAGGGTATCTCAAAAGCAAAGTGCTATTTATAACATGCTACGTAGCATCCACACATTTTTCTCGTGCAAGCGCATTCTATCAGAAATCAACCCTGCTGAGGACTCATCGTTAACATCCTGAGCAGTAGGTAAAACACTTCGAGCAACACGCACAACTGACTCATTGGCTTCAGCCAAAATACGTAACATGTCCTGAGCTGAAGGAACATTATCAGGCTGCTCTATACTGGACAACTTTGCAAATGCTTTAAATGTTCCTGGTGCAGGGAAACCAAGTGTTCGAATCCGTTCCGCAATTTCATCTACAGCATTTGCAAGTTCAGTGTATTGTTCTTCAAATAACAAATGCAGATCACGAAAACTCGGACCCGTCACATTCCAGTGAAAGTTATGGGTTAAAAGATATAAGGTGTAACTGTCCGCTAATAGTTTACTTAAGCCGTCAGCAATCTGACCCCGAGCGTCATCTGTGATACCTAAGTTAGGTGTATGAACATCAGCCATGGTCATCTCCTTAAAGCTGTTTTCTTGCAAAGTTATTGTTAGAGGTGAAGTTAATTTCAGTTCAGTTTAATCAACAACAAACGAACAAGAAAACTAATTATATAAATAGAAATGATTAACTTTTTCTATAACAAACATGTTAAAGCAACATAAAATACTTACGCTTCCTCAGTGACTTCTCAAGAACGCTGTCCGTAATTCATAAAAGCCAAAGGCAATACAAAATAGGCAAGAGCGAAGTTTGTTGTTAAGAAAAGTTTACAAAACACAGTAAGTATAACAATGTTGAACACTTACTAGATGACACTCATCATAGTTGATTTGTACTCAAGAAAGATTCGTCTCGCTCCATAAAAATGGAGTGACAAAAACACGACAGGCCAGCATTATGGCTGGCCTGACTATGTACACTTTATATGGAGTATTTATTGACTAGAGACAAATAAGTGCACTTATTACTTGAAACCAAGCATCATTAACGATAATGGTACTTGGGAAACAGCAATTACTCCCACTCAATCGTCGCAGGTGGCTTACTGGATATATCGTACGTCACTCGTGAAATACCACTGATTTCATTGATAATCCGATTAGAAACCCGCTCCAAAAATTCATATGGTAAATGTGCCCAACGGGCTGTCATAAAGTCAATGGTTTCAACTGCACGCAATGCAATAACATACTCATAACGCCGTCCATCACCCACAACTCCGACTGATTTTACAGGTAAAAATACAGCAAATGCTTGACTGACTTTGTGGTATAAATCAGCTCTATGTAGCTCTTCAATAAAAATAGCATCTGCTTTACGCAGTGTATCTGCATATTCTTTTTTCACTTCCCCAAGTATTCTTACTCCAAGACCAGGCCCAGGAAATGGATGACGATAAACCATGTCATAAGGTAAGCCTAACTCCAATCCAAGCTGGCGAACCTCATCTTTAAAGAGTTCGCGCAGTGGCTCTACCAGCTCAAACTGCATATCTTCAGGTAATCCACCCACATTGTGGTGCGACTTAATCACATGGGCTTTGCCTGTTTTAGCACCGGCAGATTCAATAACATCAGGGTAAATAGTGCCTTGCGCAAGAAATTTAACATTTGTTAGCTTGGTCGCTTCCTGGTCAAATATTTCAATAAATGTATTACCAATAATTTTCCGTTTTTGCTCAGGGTCAGCCACGCCAACCAGCTTGGATAAAAATAGTTGCTCCGCATTAGCACGAATCACTTTTATCCCCATGTTTTCAGCAAACATCGCCATCACCTGATCACCTTCGTGCAAGCGCAATAAGCCATTATCAACAAACACACAGGTTAACTGATCACCAATGGCTTTGTGCAATAATGCAGCTACAACGGAGGAATCCACCCCCCCAGAAAGCCCTAACAACACTTTATTGCTACCCACTTGTTCACGGATACGCGCAATTGCATCGTCAACAATATTTGATGATGTCCAAAGCGCATCACAGTCAGCAATACTACGCACAAATCGCTCAAGAATACGCTTACCCTGCTTAGTGTGGGTCACTTCTGGGTGAAACTGCACGCCATAGTAAGCTTTCTCATCATTAGCCATGGCTGCGATGGGGCAACTATCTGTAGTGGCAACCACAGTAAAACCTTCAGGTAGAACAGCCACTTTATCACCATGACTCATCCAGACATCCAGTGATAATGTGCCGTCTTCTTTAACATGGTCTTCAATACCTTCGAATAGCCGACAGCTGTCTGCTAAATTCACCTCAGCATAACCAAACTCTCGATGATCCGAAGTGCTTACCTGACCACCAAACTGCTCTGCCATGGTTTGCATCCCATAACAAATACCCAACAGCGGCACGCCAAGCTCAAAAACGATTTGTGGCGCACGAGGTGTGTCATCACCCGTAACTGACTCAGGACCACCGGCTAGAATAATGGCTTTAGGTGCAAATGCCTGAATTTCAGACGCATCAACATCATAAGGATAAATCTCACAATACACTCCAATTTCCCGAACTCGTCGTGCGATGAGTTGCGTGTACTGAGAGCCAAAATCCAAAATAAGAATACGTTGAGCGTGGATATCCATTGACATAGGTGTTCTCTACTGTAACTAAATAAAATACTGTTTTTTTTGCTATGTGCTTTTTTCACATCAAGTTGTGTACTTACCATGACTCTCCATCTTCTATATGGAAGCCAATCTGGCTTACACTTTTCAGCTTTAAAAGGTAAATAGCAAACGGGGCTGAAATTCAGCCCCGTGTTTGTGTATGTTTTAGCCCACTCGGTAGTTGGGCGCTTCTTTAGTGATACTCACATCATGAACATGACTTTCTTTCATGCCTGCCGCCGTCACCCTGACGAATTCTGGCTGAGTACGCATGGTTTCAATATCTGGGCTGCCGGTATAACCCATAGAGGCACGTAAGCCTCCCATTAACTGGTGAATAATGGCTGAAATTGGCCCTTTATAAGGTACTCGTCCTTCAATACCCTCTGGCACCAGCTTCTCTATGCCAGACTCTGCGTCCTGAAAATAACGGTCACTGGAACCTGATGTTTGTGCCATGGCGCCAAGTGATCCCATACCACGATAAGCTTTATAGCTCCGCCCTTGGAAAAGTTCTACTTCACCAGGCGCTTCTTCTGTACCTGCAAACATACTTCCCATCATCACAACATGGGCACCTGCAACAATGGCTTTAGCCAAATCGCCAGAAAAGCGAATGCCTCCATCAGCAATCACTGGAACCCCTGTTCCTTTTAAGGCTGCAACCACTTCGGCAATCGCGGTAATTTGTGGTACACCGATACCTGTCACAATACGGGTTGTACAAATAGAGCCAGGCCCAATTCCCACTTTTACCGCATCAGCTCCAGCATCAGCCAACGCAGTGGCTGCTGCCGCAGTGGCAATATTACCGCCAATCACTTGCACATATGGAAAGTTCTGTTTTACCCAGCGAACACGCTCAATGACGCCTTTCGAGTGTCCATGAGCCGTATCAACCACAACTACATCAACACCCGCAGCAACCAGAGCAGCAACTCGCTCTTCCGTTTCAGCACCAGTACCAACAGCAGCGCCAACCCGTAACTGCCCCTGCTGATCCTTACACGCATGGGGATAATCTTGTGCTTTTTGAATATCTTTAACCGTCATCATGCCGACCAGCTTAAACTGCTCATCAACCACTAAAACTTTTTCAATCCGATGCTGATGCAAAAGTCCCCTAACTTGCTCGGGGGTAGCACCTTCTTGCACTGTCACCAGCTTGCTTTTAGGTGTCATAACCTCTGCAATTTTTTTCTGTGCATTTGTTTCAAAGCGTACATCACGACTGGTTACAATACCCACCAGCTCACCATTTTCCATAACAGGCACACCAGAAATATTATTTTGGCGAGTAATGCGTAATAAAGACTCAACCGTAGCATCTGAATTAATGGTAATGGGGTCTTTTACAATGCCACTTTCGTATTTTTTAACCGCACGTACTTCGCTAGCCTGTTGCTCAATAGTCATATTTTTATGAATAATACCCAAGCCACCTTCTTGTGCCATCGCTATGGCTAAACGTGATTCAGTAACCGTATCCATGGCAGAAGACAGTAGTGGAATATTGAGCGCGATTTCCCGAGTGAGCTTAGTCGATAGTGAAACATCTTTGGGCAGAACTTCAGAATAACCAGGAAGTAATAGAACATCATCGAAGGTGAGAGCTTCTTGAGCTATGCGCAACATACCTAAATTACCGAATTGCTGGTGGGAAGATAAAATTCATTTATTATAACGTCCGCTATAAAACCTCACAACACAAAACGAGGACTCATCATGATTTTTATTGTGTCCTGCTGTAAAATCATTCGCTCTTACAGCAACTTAAAGATGCAGTAAAAAAACACTGATTAATCAATCAACATTGTGTCCCTATTTAACACATTCATATTTTCAAATAAGGATCTGCCGTTTTGAGTATAGCTGCAACCCAAGAGACTGAAACACGCGATATTTTATCTGTTTCGGCGCTTAACCAAAGGGTCAGGCGCTTACTTGAAGTCAGTTTTGCACAAGTCTGGGTTGAAGGTGAGATTTCCAACCTGGCGATTCCCAGTTCTGGTCATTGGTACTTCACGCTGAAGGATAGCCAGGCCCAAATCCGCTGCGCCATGTTTAGAGGCAGAAACCGGTTGCTGGGTTTTATTCCTGAAGACGGGACTCAAGTGTTGGTACGCGGGAAAGTGGGCCTTTATGAAGGGCGTGGCGATTACCAGCTAGTTGTCGATTTTATGGAAGAGTCTGGGGATGGCGCCTTAAGACGAGCATTTGAACAGTTAAAATTAAAGCTAGCCGCAGCAGGATTATTTGCAACCGAAAACAAACGCCCTATCCCTTCAGGGCTACAACATATTGCTATTATTACTTCTCCAACAGGTGCAGCCATTCGTGATGTACTCACCGTGCTCAAACGCCGTTTTCCAGCACTTGAGGTCACGATTATTCCTAGTGCTGTTCAGGGTAAAGAAGCACCTGCACAATTAATTCATGCGCTAAAACTTGCCAATAGTGGTATTGGCGACTGGCAAGCCGTTCTTCTTACTCGTGGTGGGGGCTCTCTAGAGGATTTATGGGCATTTAATGATGAGCAGCTTGCTTATGTCATTCAAGATAGCAAACTGCCTGTCATAAGCGCTGTTGGTCATGAAATCGACATAACCATTGCAGACCTGGTTGCCGATTTACGGGCAGCAACACCATCAGCTGCTGCCGAATTGTTAAGCTTAGATCAAGCAGAATTAATGGCCAACTTCCAAGGCTATCAACAAATATTTCATGACATTATTGCAACACAGCTACAACGTCATCAGGAACGTTTACAGTGGCTTCAAAAACGTATGCGCCATCCAGGACAGCGTATACAAGACCAGCAACAACGACTGGATGACATAGAATTACGTCTGCAACAGGCTATACGACATAACTTTCTCCAAAAACAAACCCAATTACACACCCAACAGGCTCGAATCCTCCAACAATCTCCGCAGCAACACATCCGTTTATTACAGCAACGTTTAACTCACCAACAACAAAGTTTAAGCAAAACGATTCAGCATTTACTGCCAAACTACCAACAAAAATTAGTTAACCTTGTACAACGTCTTCAAACTCTTAGCCCTCTTGCCACACTTGAGCGAGGCTATGCCATTATTAAAAAAGACCAGCAAATTATACGTACAACACAAGAGGTTATTCCTGGCGACCAAATAACCGCCCGGTTATCCGATGGCGAGCTTATCTGCCATGTCGTCGAAACACATCAAAAAAATAAATAAACCTATTTATTGTATGCCTTTTACCCAGCACATTATAATTTATATGTTTTTGTAGGATTTTACCTCTTTCTCAAGAGGTAAAATGTTTCTTTTCTTGTAGCTTTAAAACCCAAAAAAGGATGTTTCTACACCAAAAGTTACTTAGGCCTTGTTTTGCGCATATTCTTAAAGCTTATTAAATTTATCCTAAACCTGATTTCACCGTTAAAATGTGTAGAAAAAATAATTTTAGTGGTTTAGTATACAAGGTAAACATATCTACGTGGTATTTACACAGTAAAAATGCAGTCAAAATTTCTTTTCAGAAATTAATTAAAAAAGTTGAACTACAAACTGTTTGCTATGTCATAGACGTCATAATGAATATACTACTTATCGTTTTATGGCTGTAGAATCTGCATTCAACAAAGGCTAACAACGGTTTTTTGGATAAAGCAATCATGTGTAATGGATTACAGGCGTTGCTATGAAGCTAACAATTCAATTACTGTTACTTTCTCTAGTGCTTCTTGCGCTACACTTTTTAGTAAGTAAGCTCCATATAGAGAATACAAGCTCTTTTACCAATAGCTTGCAGTTAATTTCTACTGAAAGCCATATTCATAGTGCGCACTCACAAATTGACCATATTATTGAGGAGCATGAAACGAGCAGTGACGACTGTCATGGCTGTTATGGAAATTGTTCTCCCTTAACCAAATATAAAGATATTACGGTTATCTGTAATACAAATCTTTATTGTGTATCTCAACCCTCTTTCATAATAACAGGCTATTACGCCTTACCCTTTCGTCCACCTATCATCTTCCATGTTTAAGCTCGTTGGCAATGTCAACAGATAAACAGTGGTGTCTAAAAAAACAGACTGCTATCAGTAATTCATCACCCTTAGCAACTCTAGAAAACTAAATTGCAGCTTTATGATGAATTAAAAAGCATTATGTATTTTCTAATAAAGCTATTTTAGATTTTTCAAGCAGCCATATAGCTTTTTGAGACCAACTAAAAAAATCTAACAACATTAATAATTGCCACGAGAATAACACTTAAACAACATATTAGAGAAACACATTTTCCCTATGTATCTAATCACATGGGTGAGATTGTTTTGCTTAAAAAAAATACCCACACACAAATAGGTTAGCTATTTGCAAAGGGTATATTTTAAGAGGAAAAATCATGTTACTTCATCAAGCATATCAACAAAGAAATATCAGCGCAAAAACAGTGCTTCATAACAATTTTACGATGTCGCACCTACTGCTTTATCGTATCTCAGGCCACATTAAAAATAATTATCATTCCAGTATTGGTATTAGCTGTTATTACAATCAGTCACATTCTCATGTGAGATCCAAAATTGTTCCACATGAAAAAATAGACGAGTATCATGTAAAAGAAATTGAGCGAACCATGATATATGAACCCATTAATTCACCATGTTACTTGGTAACACAAAGTAAACTCTTTCTATTTAATCGTTTGTCTGCATGGTTTAAGCAATACTCTCCTACTTATTCTGTTTCTATTAATGGTTTAACACACTCCTTTATAAAAATTAACAACACTGAATATACCAGACAGCTCATGTCTTGCCTTAATAGTATTGAACACTTTATGATTGCAGATGGGCATCACCGTTTTGCAGCCCAGAAACAATTATTTCACGACCAGGGTGTATCTCCATCACTTCCCGTGTTTATTACACATACTACCCAAGCGGTGGTTAAAAGTTTCGATTTGGTTGCTTCCATGAACCAACAACTCTGTTGGTTTGCATTCCTTCATCACCTAAAAAAATCAGGTTTAGTCAGCTGTGCCCAAACACACGAAGACTACCATATCCTGTTTAATGGTCTGCATGCTAGTTTTAGGATAAACAACTATGAGAATGGCAAACAGTTTAGCGATTCATGTCTTCAATATATGCATATTCTAAACGCATTAAAAACATATAAAGGCCTTGATGGTATCACTAGTGAAGACTTAATAGAAAATAATGTTCCACACAATAACATGAATCCAACTAACCAGCTCCGTATAAAAATAAAACCTCCTAGCGTTTCTGCCATGTATAACACAGCATTAAATGGCTCATTATTGCCAAAGAAATCAACTTGTTTTCTCTTTAAACCAGTAGAACATGTGACTCCTTTTTTAGCCACACCTGGAGAGTAATAAGGGTTATTGTCCCTTTCAAAAAAGCACGACAATAAACTCTAAAGATGATTCTTGAAGGCTATACTCAACCATAATTTTTACATACACCCTGTTCTATGGGTCTAGATAATATTAAAGGGAATAAAATGTTATCTTTAGCATCAGACGCTTCAACAGTGATATCCAATAGTTTTATTGCCAAATCTGTTGATCACGCAATAGGTCATGTACCTTTTGTTCAACTTAACCGAATTCATTCACTTTGCAAAAAACATCGCGTTTTTATGAAACTTGAATCGTGTAATCCTTCCGGTAGTATCAAAGACAAAAATGCCGCCTATCTGATTAATCAAGCAGAAAAAGAAGGCTTACTTAAACCAGGAGGCACTATTATTGAATCAAGCTCAGGGAATTTTGGTTTAGCACTCGCCAGTATTGGCGCGGCAAAGGGTTATCATGTCATCATTGTTATTGATGCCAAAACGCCACCGCCCGTGTTAAAAATGCTAAACGCTTATGGCGCACAACTGGTGGAAGTTCCCTTAAACCAAGCAGATGCTGCTGGTTCAATGCAAAAGGCACGTATGGCCAAAGCCAAAGAATTATCTCAAAAAATCAGTAACTCATTTTATCCTTGCCAGCACCTTAATCCTAATAATCCTGCTGCACATCAAGTATACACCGCACAGGAAATTACGGCTGCATTTAATCCAATGCCTGATGCAATTGTATTAGGTGTCAGTACTGCTGGGCAGTTGGCAGGCATAGCCCGCCATTTTCGTCAACACTCACCTCATACTGATATTATTTGTGTTGATGTCGCTGGTTCAGGTGTACTCGGTATGCCCCGTCATCCCTATAAAATGACAGGTCTAGGCTTATCATTTGTGCCTCCTGAATTTAGTTATGATTTTTTAGACTATGGTTATAATGTCACAGACCAAATTGCTTTTTCAATGTGTCATTATTTAGCACGAATGGAGGGATTATTATTAGGTGCATCAACAGGGGCCATTGTGAGTGCGGGTCTTGCATACTTACAACAACAGTCGCACAACGTATCTATAGTACTTATTAATCCTGATCGGGGAGACCGTTATTTAGATACTGTTTTCAATCCACAATGGTTACAAAAAAATAACCTTCCCCTTCTAGAGCAGCACGAACTTAATGCTGCTATTCAGCAACAACTACAACCTATTTACTCACCTACTTCACACATTAGTATTAACCAACACGTACCAGCGATTAGCTTTTCAGGTCAACATCAGAATGAATAAATAATGCTTATGCATCAAGATATCTAAACACTGTTGTTTAGATCTCCACTAAGCCAAAAGCTCCCTTCACACGCTTTTGTTTATGTGAAGGGAGTTATAACCCTTCATGAATCATTTTTAGGGTTTGTTGTGAATATTTTTTAGGGCGATTGCCCCAAAAGCAAAAACGCCCTTAAATTAAGGGTATATTAAGGAGTTATTTATGAGCAAGGTTAATGGCTCATCCCGTAATTTACTAAAACAATTTATACCAATGGCCACCAGTGATATCGTCATGGCTCTGGGTGACCCTATTATTATATTTGTATTGGCGAGTTTACCTGATAGTACACACTATCTTGCTGCATTTGCATTAGGCAAAAGCATTGCTGTTTTTTTTGAGAGCCCTATTATTCCTATTTTACCCACTGCGAATGCCATGGCTTATCAAGCAAGAGCACGCAAGCTTTTGTTTCAATTTACTCTGATCCTGAGTATCGGTCTGATGATAGGGATGCTACTCATTGGTTGCTTTCCAGCGCTTTCCATGTTTTTCCAAGTTGATACATCCCTTTGGCAATCAGCTTCACTACTCGTTTTATTACTCTGTCCTTGGCCATTGGTTATCAGTCTACGTCGATACTGGCAAGGCCAAATTATACGCGCAGGGTTTACTCATATTATTGCCAAGGGTTCATTACTGCGATGTTTACTATTAACCATTACCGCTTTTACGATGGCCTTCTTCACCCACCAAGGTGCATGGATTGCCGCAGCCGCTTTATTAACTGGCGCTGTGAGTGAACTGTTATTTATCCGAAATAAAATTAACAAAATTACACTGCAGGAGGACTGTAGTGCTTCACCTTTACCTGACAATTTAATGGCAATGAGTCGCTATTACTGGCCGTTAGCACAATCAATGATTTCACTGTGGGGAGCCCGTTTATTACTGCCTCTATTAATCGCGATGACAAGCACTTTAAATGTTGCTATTTGGGCAGCAGGTTGGGCATTAGTCATCAGTATCAGTAATGGTGTAAGAATGTTGCAACAACTTGTCATACGTAACATAAACCACACACACAAAACAACACTTTGCCTATTTTCGATAAGCATTGGCTGTAGCTTTAGTTTACTTTTATTTCTGCTAGCCACTACGCCTTGGGGTCATGAATTCCTTCACTATTATGCAGGTAAACAGGATAAGTTACTTTTAGGCATTCAGGATATTTTACTTGTCTGTAGCCTGCTACCATTATTGATGTCTCTGCAAAACTTCTGTCAAGGTTTACATATGGTACAAAGCTCAACAGCGGTCATTGGGCGATCAGCACTTATTGCCAACCTAATGCTAATTGCAGGTGCTCTTTTCATGATGTATTTAAATGCAAGCCCTGCTTGGTTTGCAATCATTGTTTGCCTGACAACACTACTTGAAGTCTTCTTATTAGCCTATCAATTAAAAAATAATATCAATGATGGGCACACAATATCCCTAATGAGACTAATACGCATGATTCCCTTAAAAATCACAACAAGAACATCGATAAAAACCATAAACAACTAGTCACTTAAATTTCATAATAAGACAAACAATGGTATCTATACCCTCACGAATCATTTTTAGGGTTTGTTGTCAGCGTTTTTGAACACCAAGGATAGTGTGAATGCAGTTTATGCAGGAGCATTTAACTGCCACCCCAGTCACATATTAATATAAACTCCTGGAGTTTCATCGCTTGACGGCCGCCCCTTTAAACTCTTCGTATTGGGTATACTTGAAAAAGTAGACACCATTTTTAATAAAATATATCTATACTACTGTGATACAAGGATATCCTGCGCAAACTCATTTATGATGAAATCAAGAAGGCATTTTTTTGTAAAGTATCTGGCTAGAATTTTTTTGCCCGTTGCTATTTTAATTTCAGCTCTTACCTATTTAGGTTATGAACTTGAGAATGAGCGTATTTATAATAGGCTGATGCTTACTGGCCAAGAAGTAGTTAGAGCAGGCAATACCACTGTTTTAAGAAGTCTTGACTTGATCACAAGCGATGTCATTTTTCTCTCTCATGAGTCAGAACTTAACGAATATATTAACGCCCCCAAACCAGAAACCTTACATAACATCCACAACGAGTGGATCAATTTTATTCGCACTAAAACCATATACGATCAAGTCCGCTGGATCGACGAGCATGGTTTGGAGCGTATTCGCGTCAATAGTAACAACGATGGTCAACCAACCTTTATTCCTATAAAACAGCTACAAAATAAAGCTGATCGTTATTATTTTTCTGAGACAAACAAATTATCGCGTGATGACACTTTTCTTTCCGCGCTTGATTTAAATATTGAGCATCACCGTATTGAAGAACCACACAAGCCAACGCTGCGGGTAAGCACACCTGTTTTTGATAGTAATAACAACCGACGAGGTATCGTTATACTTAACTATGCGAGCGGAGATATGCTTACCTTACTGCGCTCAATAAGCAACAACCATATCTGGCTTACAAATGAGGATGGTTATTGGTTATTAGGTCCTAGCAAACCTGATGAATGGGGCTTTATGTTTGATCGTACAGATCTGACGATGGTAAACCGTTTTCCAAAAGCCTGGACCTATATTGTTAGTCACGAAAGTGGCAGCCTTGAGACCGAGTCTGGTTTTTGGACATTCTTAACGGTTAATCCATTATCAACTCAAAGCTCAGCACTTCATCATAACCAAAAGGCTTCGCAACAACCCAATTCTCTCCCTCATAACACCTGGAAGCTGATTCACTTTATTCCAGCGAGTGAGTACTGGCCTTTGTTAAAAGAAACCCGGATTCAATTTATTACTTCAACGCTTTTACTATTTTTGGTTTTATTAGCCATCACATGGCGTTATTCGTTAGTACAACGAACAAAAACACATGCATTATATCAAGTAGCGCATTCCAATAATGCCAAACGAAAAGCAGAACAAGCGCATGTAATAGAGATCGCCAAACACGCTTACGAATTACAAGTCGCTAAAGACAGCGCAGAACGAGCGAATCAATCAAAAACCAATTTTCTTTCAAATATGGGACACGAAATACGTACCCCCTTAAACGCAATTCTAGGTCTTACTTACTTATTAGAAAAACAAGAAGATTTATCTTCTTCCGCTCAAAGTATGGTACAACGCATTTACAGTGCAGGTCAGTCTTTAATGGGTGTAATCAATGATATTCTCGATTTTTCAAAGATTGAAGCTAACAAACTGGAAATAGAAAGCATTCCCTTTCAACTGTCTGAAGTACTTGATAACCTTGCCAGCATTATGGCTACAACCGTGGGCCAAAAACCAATCGAAGTGGCCATTGCACCACCACCGTCCCATGCTGAACACCTAATAGGAGACCCACTCCGCCTTGGACAAATCCTGACTAACCTTGTTAGTAATGCCATTAAATTTACCGAAAAAGGAGAAATCATTGTAAATGTTTCTCCCGTGAATAACGAACCGGTTATGGCACCTATTCTATTACGTTTTTCTGTGATTGATACTGGAATAGGTATCCCCCAAGAAAAACAGCAACAAATATTTAACTCATTTACACAAGCCAATTCCTCTCAAACACGCATATACGGAGGTACTGGTTTAGGCTTAACGATTAGCCGGCACTTGATCGAAATGATGGGTGGAGAAATTGGCGTAAAAAGTGAAGTAGGTAAAGGCAGCGAGTTTTTTTTCGTTATTCCTTTTGAGTCAAGTAATCCAGCCCTCAATCAGGTTGACCCAGCATTTCACCAACATGTCTTAGTGATTGATGACAATGCGTCTGCTCGCACGTTAATCTCTGAAAGTGTTGAGAGTCTTGGTTGGACTGCTTACTCAACCTCTTCATGTGAAGAAGCTTTAAAGTTAGTAAGTCAATGTAATGACAAACCATTTGATCTTTTATTAATCGACTGGCAAATGCCTGATATGGATGGAGTGACTTTTGCGACAAAAGTGAATGAAACATTTTCTCATATGTCTTTCCAGACCATCTTAATGACCAGCGCTTATAAGCGAAAATCTCTGTATGACAACACTCAATCTTCATTTATTGATTATGTTTTGACAAAACCTATCACCGCCTCCACTTTATACAATGTAGCACTCGAGTCACAAATGCGACGTTCTGCCCAGTATAAATCTGAAAAAATACCAACACAGAGATTAAAGGGGATTCAGGCTCTTGTCGCTGATGATAGTGAAATCAACCGTACAATAGCGCGAAATATACTCGTTGAAGAAGGTGCTCATGTTGCACTTGCTGAAAATGGTGCAGATGCATTATCAATCTTGCGAACACACCCAGACCAGTATGATATTGTTTTTATGGATTTACAAATGCCGATCATTGATGGTTATGAGGCTATACAACAAATAAGAACTGACCCCACTATCGCCTCAATACCAATCGTTGCTATTTCTGCAGAAGACATGAAACACCAGCATTCAAAAGAATTTATGGCAGGTATTAATCAATGTATTCCAAAGCCATTTAATCATAATGAATTAGTCTATGTTACGCGCAGTCTTACTAAATTAAGTAAAAATGACATCCCCTTTATTGAAGAATACAGCACTCAAAAAACCAGCGAGTCAAACCATATACCTTTACTTGACATAGATGATGCAACAGAAAAGTGGAATGAACTTGACAAATTTTATGTCCAATTAACAAACTTCACAACAGATCACAACAAGGATGTACAAAAAATTTGTGATGCTTTAAGACATAACAACATTGAATCTGCAAAAATAATTACTCATACATTACAAAATGTTGCCAATAACTTATCACTAACACGTGTTGCTCAAGACGCGCGCGCATTAGAAATTACTTTTCGAAAAGAAGTGGAACCCAGTAAACGCGTTGATCATAAAAAAGTACAGACATTATGTTCCACACTAAACCAGACAATCAGCACTGTAAACGAATATCTTACAGACAGCGCTAATACCAGCTCAAGTAAAACACCCACACTAACCTCATAGTTTTTCCTTGGGTCAGGGTAATTCTTCTGTATTATTAGTTTTGAAGAATGACGACTAAAATTACACTATAATAGTATTCAATAAACCTTTTTCCAAAATATATTCATCTACGAAGTTCACTTTCAGGTAAAAAACGATCAAGTGTATTAATCTATACCCATAACAAATAAAGGGTATATTAAATAACAATTTGGTAGTGAATACATGTCCCAAACACGCCATTTTTTTGTCAAGCATTTTTTGATTTTATTTTTACCTGTATCCTTTCTGCTTTTAGGAATTGCTTATTTTTTCTATCAAGTTCAAGCAGAACAAATATATGGCCAACTTAGACTTACCAGCCAGGCAAGTGTTGATGCAGGTCGAGCGACTATTTCTCGAAATTTTGATTTGATCACCGGTGATTTATTATTCTTAGCCAAAGAAAAAGAGCTAAGTAAATTACTTAATAATAAAACACCGTTGTCACTTAAAAATATTAAGCAACAATGGATCAGTTTTTCTTACGTGAAACAAGTTTATGACCAAATCCGTTGGATTGATGAAACGGGTATGGAACAAGCACGTATTAACTACAATAGTGGTAAATCATTCGCAGTATCAACGCAACAATTACAAAATAAAGCTAGTCGCTATTATTTCACTGAAACGCATAAGCTTAAAAAAGATGAAATTTATATTTCTACGCTTGACCTTAATGTTGAACAAGGAAAAGTCGAATTACCACGAAAACCAACCATTCGCATAGCCACCCCATTAATTAACGAAGGAGGTGAAAGACGTGGCATTATTGTTCTTAACTTTAACAGTACAGATATGCTGGAACAGCTCCGTATTGTTAATCGAAATCATCTTTGGTTAACCAATAAAAAAGGGCACTGGTTACTTGGACCTACCCATAAAGATGAGTGGGGGTTTATGTTCGAAAAGCCAGAGTTAAGTGTCGCTCATCGTTATCCTGAAGCTTGGGCTGATATATCGACCAAGGAAAGTGGTGCATTTGAAACATCTGAAGGGTATTGGGTATATCACACTGTGTATCCCCTTCATACCATTAAAGTCAGTCAACAAAATAGTCAAGATCAATACGAACCTACTCCACTTCAACTTCATAAACTCAAGTATTCCTGGTACTTAATTCATTTCACACCTAATAACCAATATTTACCTCAGCTTGAAGTAAAAGCCTCACAGACAATTGCTATGACCATGCTGCTACTCGTCATTTTATTTATGGGAACATTGAGGCTTACTCGCCTACAGCAAAAAGAAGCAACTGCCTTGAAGGAGGCCGCCAACGCGCTGGAATTACAGCGAAAGACTGAGCATACCTATGCAGAAGAAATGGCTAAACGCGCCGATGAACTTCAAGCCGCTATGAGTACGGCAGAACAAGCCAATCAAGCCAAATCTGACTTTTTATCCAATATGAGTCACGAAATTAGAACGCCCATGAATGCTATTCTTGGATTAGCCTACCTATTAGAAAAACAAGAAAATTTATCGCCATCAGCTATTGCAATGGTACGAAAAATACATAGTTCAGGACGAGCGTTACTGGGTATTATCAATGATATTTTAGATTTCTCTAAAATAGAAGCTAGCCGACTTGAAATTGAAAACATACCTTTTCAACTATCTGAAGTACTCGACAACTTAGCCAATATTATGTCGTCAGCTGTTGGTCAGAAGTCCGTTGAAGTCGTCGTTGCACCTGCTCCAGATGGTGCCGACTTTTTAAAAGGTGATCCATTACGTCTTGGACAAGTACTTATTAATTTAGTCAGTAATGCAATCAAGTTTACCGAAAAAGGTGAGGTTGTCTTGGGTATCACTCGAGTCAACAGTGATCAACCCAATAACACTATACATCTTCGTTTTTCAGTCAAAGACACAGGTATTGGTATTCCTAAACACAAGCAAAAGCAAATTTTTGAGTCATTTAGTCAAGTAGATGCCTCTACCACAAGGAACTTTGGAGGATCAGGGCTAGGACTAACGATCAGCCGACATTTAGTTAAGTTGATGGGAGGTCAGTTACATTTAAATAGTACATTAGGTAAAGGCAGTGAATTTTTCTTTACATTGTCTTTTGGCTGTAGTGATCCTTCCTATAGTTCAGTGCCAGAAATGTTACATCAACGTATTTTAATTGCTGATGACAATAATACAGCTCGGCTGTTACTTTCCGATACTGCCGCAAGTTTAGGGTGGAATGCAGTTACAGTTGATTCAGGTATTAAAGCCATTGAAGCTGTCAATAATATCCATCAACCGTCCTATGATATTTTATTGCTCGACTGGCGAATGCCCGGAGTAGATGGTCTTGCAGCCGCAGCCGAAATTAAAGAAAAATTTCCAGGCTGGAAGTCGCCCATCATTATTATGGTTACGGCCTATGACCGCCAACAGCTATTTGAGCAACCAGAACATTATCTGGTTGATGGTATACTGACTAAACCCGTCACCAGTTCCTGCCTGTATAATGCTGTTTTAGATGCCAAAAATCGTCGATCACCAACAAAAACACAGAAAAATCTACCTCCCACACAACGCTTGAAAGGAATACGTATTCTTGTTGTTGATGACAGTGAAATAAACCGTGATGTAGCTGAAGATATACTGACAGGAGAAGGCGCAATTGTTGATGTTGCCGAAAATGGACTACATGCATTAAAAGTTCTGGAAACTGAAAACACATCATTTGATGTTGTTTTGATGGATATGCAAATGCCTGTTATGGACGGTTACGAAGCAACCCGAAAAATTCGTTCAACACCTTCACTTCACCACTTACCTGTTATTGCATTGACAGCAGGTGCATTTAAAATACAACAAGATGAAGCCTTTAAAGCAGGTATCAATGAGTTCGTATCCAAGCCTTTTGATATCACTGAACTCGTTAATGCTACACTACGGCTGTGTGGTAAAAAACTTGCCTCCTCCTCAAGCAGTAACAAAACACAAGAAGACAACAGCTCAAATCAACCACCAGATATTCAAACGCCCCATACAGATCAAGAGGCTCACCTTGAACATTCAGCAGAGCCCAATGCGATCACTGAAAAGCCATTAGTTGATATTGAAGATGGTAAACGCAGATGGCGAAAAGTTGCGTCATACCATAAGCAGTTAAACGTTTTCATACATAGTCATAGTGACGATGCTATACAAGTAAACAATGCTCTCCATCAAGGTGATACGGAACAAGCCAAGGCCATTGTTCATAAGTTAAAAGGTGCTGCGGGTACACTCTCATTATTCCGTGCCGCCAATGAAGCTGATGCGTTAGAGCAAGCACTACAAGACTCTCAACATAAAAGTAACCAACAAAACAATGAAAGTTTAGCTCAAGCCTTACAGGCGACAATGCAAAAAACCCTTTCCATTATTCAAAACTATCTTTCCTCTCAAATTCAAGATGTGAGTGGTCAACAACAGGCTGTCCCTCCACCAGTAAAGTCTAAAGAAATTAAAACGTACTGTGATCAACTTCTACAAGCATTAAATACAGATGACCCTGAGATTATTGAACCACTTTTGCATAAACTTGAAGGGAAATTACCCAAAGAATTTCAGTCAAAACTGGTAACCTGCATTGAAATGTTCGACTTCCGTGGAGCCGAAATACTGATTCGCACCTTGCTGGAATCAAGGACGGTAAAACATGAACAGAAAACCCATTCTATGCATTGATGATGAACCTTGTAATCTTGCACTCGTCCGCGAAATTCTGCAGGGCAGCTATAGGCTTGTTTTTGCACGCAATGGAACAGAAGGCATTGAAGCCGTAAATAAACATCAGCCCTCCCTCATTCTTCTAGATGTTGAAATGCCTGGGATGAATGGGTTTGAGGTAGCCCAATACTTAAAAAGCTCTCCCAGTAGCGTGGATATTCCTATTATTTTTGTCACATCATTAAATCAGGAAATTGATGAACAAACAGGCTTTGATGTAGGTGGCGTTGACTATATATCTAAGCCAATATCACCGCCAATTTTGCGAGCAAGAGTACGTACTCACTTATCCTTGATACAGGTATCTGCATTGGAGGCAAGTCACCGGTCAGCCATTCATATGTTAGGGGAAGCAGGCCATTTTAATGATACAGATACCGGAGTTCATATTTGGCGGATGGCTGCTTATACCCGGCTTATAGCAGAAGAAGTTGGCTGGAGTGAAGAAGATGCCAAGCTACTAGAACTAGCAGCGCCAATGCATGATACAGGAAAAATTGGTATTCCTGATGCGATTTTACAAAAACCAGGTAAGCTCACGAGTGACGAGTGGTTGATTATGAAAAAGCACTCTCAAATTGGCTTTAATATTCTTAATCAAAGTCAGGCACCAGTATTCCGACTTGCCGCAGAAATTGCGTTAAACCATCATGAACGTTGGGATGGAAGTGGTTATCCGAATGGGCTCGCTAACGAACGGATTCCAGAAACAGCTCGAATTGTTGCCATTGCTGATGTTTTTGATGCCTTAACAATGCGTCGTCCTTATAAAGAACCCTGGCCTTTAGAACGTACGCTAAAAACAATGGAAGAAATGGCCGACAGCCATCTTGACGCCCACTTAGTAGAAGTGTTTTTTAACATTCTTCCTAACATTCTTGAAACCAAGAAAATATGGGATGAAAGAGAAAAAAAAATGAAAGTGGCAGAATAATTACCCAAAGTAGTTAGCGCTGTAAAACTATAAAATTGATAACAATTCTAAGCATAAATAACTTATAAGCACTGAGTTTTATAACAGAAGTCAGAATCCTTCACTCGCTTGGATACGATATGATAAGGTAATGGCTTACTGATTAAAAAGCACTGCACCTGGTCACACCCTAAATCTTTTAAAATACTAAGTTGTTCATTATTTTCAACGCCTTCAGCCACTACAGCCAGTCCTATATCATGACTTAAGTTTATTATATTGTGTACCAGCATGCAGTCAGCATTTTCCTTGTCAATATTGATGATAAAGCTACGATCCAGTTTAACCTTATAGATAGGCATCCTTTGTAAATAACTCAATGAAGAGTAACCCGTACCAAAATCATCAATTAAAAATTTAAACCCTAAATTTGAAAGTAAATTCATATTCATAAGGGCTGCATCAAAATCTTTTAAAATACAACTTTCGGTCACTTCAAACTGGACAGCATCACACCCCACATCATACTCTTCAAGTATCCCCAACAAAACAGTAACAAGCCCCTTATCAACCAACTGTACTCCAGAAAGATTGACCGTAATAGGCTTACAGAAAGTACTGGAAACCTTTTTCCACTGACAAATATGTTTGCAAACTGTTTTCAGCACCCACTCTCCAATGAGCGAAATCAACCCTGTTTGCTCTGCCACAGGAATAAATTCTGATGGAGAAACATCACCCAGCACAGAATCACAAAAACGTAGCAATGTTTCGAAGCCAATAATCTCTCCTGAGTTTATACAAACAATCGGTTGATATACTAAATAAAAGTTATTATTTTCAATCCCTTTCTGTAAATGTTGTTCTAAAATAAACTGGCGACTTATAAGCTGAGATGACTCATCCGAAAAATAAACAACACAAAGGGCACTATCCTTATTACTTGATTTAGAGCACATTCTTGCATTTTCAAGTAAAGTCAATGCATCTTTACCATCACCTGGATACTCTGACACACCAACTCTTACTTTTAAGTACAAATCAATGCCATTTACACAAAAGCTTTTTTGAAAAATTGAGCATAATTTTGAAGGAAGTACATACTTAATATTTGTTGTATTATTAGCTTCTTTAGCTCTACGTGTGAACCCTAAGACAGCAAATTTATCTCCTTCCAAATAAGCAACGGTATATTCTTTCTTTAATTCACTTTTAAGGCGAACAGCTACATCCTGTAAAACCTGATCGCCGATTTTTCTTCCCCAAGCGTTTATTAAATGTGAAAATCGACATATATTTATAATACAAATAACAATATTAGAGAAAGAATCATTGTTGATTATTGTTTGTTGAAACCTATCGATCAATAACCGTTGGTTAGAAAGTCCTGTTACAGGATCATAAAATGCGTTTGAAATAGTTTGTTCTTTTAATTGAAAAACATTGTAATTATGTAACAGCTCACTTTCTACCAGATCAGAAAAAATTAATAAATGGTTTCGCTGGCGCCCTGTTAGTACTCTTGGTTTTCTATCAATAATACAGCATGTACCAACAGGATGTCCCATAGGTCCTCGTAAAACAACACCCGCATAAAAGCGGATGTAGGGCTCCCCCACTACAAGAGGGTTATTGGCAAAGCGATTATCTTTATAAGCATCTTCAATAACAAGAATTTCTGATTCTAGAATAGCATGTCCACAAAATGAAATATCACGTGATGTTTCAGAAGCCTGGAGTCCACATGTTGACTTAAACCATTGCCGATGAGAGTCAACCAGTGAGACCAATGCTATAGGAACGTCAAGCACATCCGCCATCAACTCTGTAATGCGATCAAAACGCTCTTCTGAAGACGTATCTAAAATATTAAGTAACTTTAAGTCATTAATACGCTCGTCTTCATTTAGAGAAAGAGGAGGCTTTTTAAAAGTAGCAATTGCTTCCGTTTGAACCATAAGCTTAAATATAATCTTAGAACCAACACTTAAATATCTTCACCTTTGCTATTAAGATCACTTCTAAAAAAGTACATTTTTAGAAGACCCCTTAAGATAAACGTTACAGATGACAAATAATGCTACAACTTGAGGTATTTATAATTCTGTTATAATTTATATCTTTTTCCTTAATTAGCTTGTTACTTTATTGGTAACGCTGTTCTTTTTATTATAGCCTACACTCCCATTCTGTAACAATTAAGTCGCTGTGAAACACACCTTTTAAAAACTACGTTACTTCCCTTCACGAATCGTCTTTATGCATGCAATCCTTAGTGTTTACCCTATCCTCATACCTAAAATTTGCACGCACATCCATTTGGGACACAAGCTCCACAAAAAAACCTAGTTAAATCTATTAATTAATGTACAATGTTACAGCTCAGCAAAATAAATAGCACAAAAGTACAATATTAGTATACGCGAGGACTGCATGCAATATTAGTAAACTATACAATACAGAGTAACTAGAATTTTTAAATATTAATTGAGACATCAAGGCATTGTGTTGACTAGAAACTAAAAGGCAGTTCCACGATCTATCATCAGTGATGTTTATTGTCTTATAGATGAGATAAGCAATTAGTTATACACTCACAACTTGCAATTATGTATAAAAATCATTCAAAAAATTTTATTAGTAGCATTAGGTATTTGTAAAAAATTCAGACAATGAATGACTCATCATCATTAAATAACTCCCAAGAAAATCCAGATTTATTCTGGGATATATCATCGATAACAAATAAAACTAAAGCTATTCGTTTTTTTCAGTCTGTATCGTCTTCTTTTTGTGTGTATAGTCCTACAGTTGAAAAAATATACAGCAACTTTGAGGTTATTCTACCTAAAGATCATAATAGTAACTTAATTGTTCTACCCAATCCTTTTGCATTCCATGATACTTTTAACCGCGTAAACGAGGAAGCTATCAAATCCACAGGGATTTTATTATTCCCCGGTGAAGTTTTTCAAAAAAAAGGATTAATTATTTGTCTAACACAAGCAAAAACTAAAAAAATACAACATATTGAACTTGATAGTGCATCTATTTTTCTAAACAGATTGTACCTACGCCGTTTTAATACTCCATTTTTACCTATTTTACTCAATGGTGATCTAAAAGAGTTTAAAGCAAACTCACCTTATTTGCACTTACATAGGTTCGATCCTACTGCAGTCACGGAACTGAGCCAATTTGATATAAGGTCAATCAGCAATACCATTACTGAGCGCTTTCAAACGATGATAAAAAAGAAAACTCATAAACATACTTATATTTAAAAATGATTCACTTTAGGTATACTATAAGAAAACGTATGTTGTAACATCGTATCTATAAATGTTAATAACATATAATACTCTTTAAATCCTCCCATAATCTTCTGCTACACTTTAAACAACAACTATCTGATAAAAGCAGGGATACCACATTATGAAAGAAGGATCGGGTATACTACTAAAAGAAAACTTTATTAATAGCCTTAGTGTTGGTGGCGAGCAAGCATGGTTCATTGTTGATAACAATGGTGGATCAACAGGCTATTCGTGGAAGTGTGTAGTCGACAATTCGGGTATTTATAAGCTTGTCAAACGCATTGTCTTACATCCAAGTGTATTAGCGGTAGGTGTGCCTGGAAGTGTCGTTTGGCAATTTGAAGCCGTTAAGCCTGGAGAAGGCCAAGTGCTCTTTCAACTTTATCCCCCAGGCGGCATTAAACCAGTAAAAAGTGTTCGAATTACCATTGAAGTAAAAAGTTAATTCGTCATAATAATGCTAAAAACACTTTTTTAGTAAGAATGACAAATTTTTATTTATATCAAGAATAAACGCTTTTACAATAAGGGAGGTTGAAAAAATTCAACCTTCACTTTCTCACCAGAGCTCACATTTCCTTGCCCCTCATCAAGTACTATAAAACAGTTAGCGTCAGTTAATGAAGACATAATTCCACTACCTTGCAAACCTGTAGATGTTACCATTAACGCTCCCACGCTATTGGTTGTATAATGAGCACGGATATACTCGGCACGCCCTGGTCGTTTACGTAAATCATGAGTGATATTTGCTAATAAGTGCATTGGTGGCTGATAATCTCCACCTTGCATTTTAGTAATGGCTGGTAATGCTAATTTATAAAATGTAACCAAAGCTGATACTGGATTACCAGGTAATCCCAAAAATAACGTCTGTGACAACTTACCATATGCGAAAGGTTTTCCAGGTTTTATTGCCACCTTCCAAAGGTGTAACTCACCCAATTCACTAATAATATCTTTAATATAATCGGCTTCTCCGACAGAAACCCCTCCAGATGTTATAATAACATCACACAGGTCCCTCGCTTCAATTAAAGTATCTCTTAATAATTGAGGATCATCTGCAACAATACCAAAATCATGTACATCACAGCCGATTTTTGCTAATAAAACAAGTAGCATGTAACGATTACTATCATAAATATCACCCATTTTAAGTGTTGCCTCTAAAGGCTTAAGCTCATCCCCCGTAGAAATTAATCCAATCTTTAACCTTCGGTAAACGCTAACGGTTGAAATACCCTGAGCAGCCATGAAGCCAATATCAGTTGCAGCACATTTATGTTTTACTGGGAATAATAATTTTCCTTGTTTAATATCCTCTCCCTGTATTCTAATATGATCACCTTGTGTAACCGTTCCTGAAAAAATGACTTTTCCAGGACTTACTTCTTGGGCCTTTTCCTGCATTACAACGGTATCCGTTCCATTAGGTATAGGTGCTCCAGTCATAATTCGCACACATTGCCCAGGCTCAACAGTACCTTGGTAAGGATGGCCTGCAAAAGCTTTACCTACTAACGTAAATGGCTGATCTTGGTGAAAGCATTTGAAATTAATAGCATAACCATCCATAGCCGAATTATTCCACGCAGGGCTATCCATTTGAGCATATATCGGTTGAGCTAAGTACTGATTGATCGCATTTAACAATGACACTGACTCATAATCTGTAAGGGTGTCTACAGCAGCTAAGAGCATATTGACTGCCTCATCTACAGGTATCAGTCCTGGCTGATTACAACAACTCATATAAATCACCTTACCCAACAATATTCAGACAATTTGTATACTCTTCACTATTAGTTATATCAATTTTTTAATTTTTTTGTTTGTTAACCATCCATACCGCAGCTTCAACACGTGAGCGCATATTCAACTTCTTTAAAAGATGTTTTACATGGACTTTTACCGTTCCATCAGAAATACCCAACTCTCGTGCAATAATTTTGTTACTATACCCTTGGGCAATGCGCATGAGTATTTCATACTCTCGACTAGTGAGTGTTGCCAACAGGTTATCATCAGAACGATCTGGCTTGCGCAGTGCAGTTGCCAACACTTCTGCTAAGCGCTCACTAATCACCATCCTGCCCAAAACGACTTGCTTTATTTTATCAAGGATATCTTCAGGCTCCATATCCTTTAATAAGTAACCATCAGCCCCCGCTCGAATACACTGAATGACGTCTGCATCGTTATCAGAAACAGTTAGCATAATGATACGAGCAGCAACCCCCTGCGCCCTCATCATCCTAAGCGTTTCTAAGCCGTCTAAGCCCTGCATATTCAGGTCTAATAAAATTAAATCTGGTTCATTATTTTTTACAATCTCAAGAGCATCCTGTCCCTTACTGCACTCAGCTATAATTTTCAGACTATCCTCTAGTTCGAGTAACTGTTTTAATCCTTTCCTAAACAAAGGATGATCATCAACCATTAAAATAGTAGCAACTTCAGAAGGCATTACGTTAATCTCTAGACATTTTTTTATGGATATAATATTTATTGTCCAAATTTGTCATAAAGCATTTCATTTAGGTTATGACTAACTTTTGATCTACATCAGCATTATGACTAATAACTATTATAGTAGATAAGGGGTCTTATCCCTTATGTGAATAGTTTTTATACCCCTTAGTAAGTATTTTTAACTTTGTTTTGCATGTTATCAAATTAACACATTGCATTCTACAAACGGTAATACGGCCTTCTTAATTTATTACTAATATAAAAAAATGTATTCTCTTCATTGATCATTAGAAAAGCGGTCTACCCCTTTCTAGGCATTGTCCCATACTCACCATCCACTCATAGTCAGTTTACATTTCGTTATGCCTCATTAATGGGGGAGATTGCTATGACTGATATATCACATTGGAACCCTGAAGATACCCAACAATGGGAAAACTCAGCCAAAAATATTGCAACGAGAAACCTGTGGATTTCGATTCCATCATTACTATGTGGATTTGCTGTTTGGTTATATTGGGGTGTTATTACTGTTCAGATGTTAAATTTAGGCTTTCCTATTGCTAAAGCTGAACTTTTCACTCTGATGGCTATCGCCGGTTTAACAGGCGCAACATTACGTATTCCTAGCAGTTTTTTTATTCGTTTATGTGGTGGACGAAATACTATTTTCTTCACAACTGTTTTGTTAGTTATTCCTGCTTTGGGAACTGGAATGGCCTTACAGGATAAAAATACCCCCCTCTGGATATTCCAGCTTTTAGCACTCTTATCAGGTATCGGAGGTGGTAACTTTGCCTCTTCAATGTCAAATATTAGCTTTTTCTTTCCTAAAAAGAAGCAAGGCCTTGCACTTGGCCTTAATGCAGGACTAGGTAACTTTGGCGTCACAACAATGCAGATTGTCGTACCCTTATTCATGACCTTTGGTGCATTTGGTGCACTTGGAGGTGAGCCTATGGTATTAATCAATGGCTCGGGTACTCTGATAGGAAAAATTTCTGCAGGCTCGGAGACATGGATACAAAATGCTGGTTACGTTTGGCTGCTCCTACTGATCCCTCTCGCTTTTCTAGGCTGGTTTGGTATGAATAATTTGTGTACTCCCGAAGTGTCTCCAGATATAGGCAGTACATCAAGTGCATTCACCAAAATAACCTTTATGTTTATCATCGGTTTTCTTACAGCAGGATTAGGGTTATGGTTAATGCTACCAGAATCGGCTAACGGCTCTGGCTGGGGTGTCCCAAAAGAAATTGTACTCATTGGCGTGATCACGGCTACTGTTTTTGCGTTAAAAAACTTGCCTGGGCAAATTAAAACAAGCTTATCCCGTCAGTATAAAATATTTAATAATAAACATACCTGGGTTATGAGTATTATTTACACCATGACCTTTGGCAGCTTCATTGGCTACGCTGCGGCTTTCCCTTTAGCTATCAAAGTCATATTTGGTTACAGCCATATCATGGTTGATGGTCAGATGACCCATGATGCCGCAAATCCTAATGGTCCAAGTGCACTCATGTATGCCTGGATGGGACCTTTTATCGGTGCGCTCATTCGTCCCGTAGGGGGCTGGATAGCAGATAAGGTTGGTGGCGCAATAGTAACTCAGTTCTGTTCTATTATTATGGTCATCAGCGCGCTAGGGGTCGCCTATTACATGCAGGCAGCTTATAATTCTGCGACACCTGAAAACTTCTTTGTTCCCTTCTTCATTTTATTTCTTGTTTTGTTCACTGCAACAGGCATAGGAAATGGTTCAACATTTCGTACCATTGCCATGGTTTTCCCTAAAGAGCAAGCAGGACCAGTGTTAGGATGGACGTCTGCGGTAGCCGCTTATGGGGCATTCTATATACCACAAGTTATTGGCGAACAAATTACCGCAACCACACCAGAAGTTGCCCTCATTGGGTTTGCAATATTCTATGCTGTTTGTGTCATTATCAATTATTGGTTTTACCTACGCAAAAACGGCGAATTTTACAACCCTTGATCTATACCAATCGTGATTCATTTTTAGGAGTAATAAAAAATTATAATACCCACAGCGAAGGGCATATAGTAAAGAATATATTGTCAGTAAAGCGCCCCCTTTGCTGACAATTATTTAAAAACACGAAAAATCTATTTTTTTTCTTGTAAACAGTCAGGTATAAACTCAAAGAAAACCCCTGTCCCCCCCTCTTTTAAGCGCTTAATTTCTAGCATTCCCTTCAGGTGTCGACTTCGTTCACGCATGATCGCTAAACCATAATGATTGAGTTTGTCTGGATAATCCTTAATACCTATTCCATTATCTATGATCGAAATATTAATATGTTGAGGATCATTTAAAGCCAATGATATTTGTATACAATTACCTTGTGAGTGATGTACCGCATTCTGTACAGCTTCTCGTATAAGCTGTAATAAATGGATTTCTTCATTAGGGGTTAATGGTAAATGGTGGATTTGATAGTCTAGCTTAATATCAAAATTAGGCTGCTGTTCAGAGGCTTGTTTAACTGTTTGTTCTAAAGCTGCCGATAGCCCCTGCTCTGGAATTTGTAGACGAAATGTCGTTAATAATTCTCTCAGTTGTTGGTAAGCTGATGTAATGCCTTCTCTTAATTCAGTGACAATATCCACAATATGAGGTGGTTGATGCTCTTCAGGTAAAGCTCGTTTTAATCGTGTCACCTGAATCTTTAAATAAGACAGTGCTTGTGCAATAGAGTCATGTAGCTCTCTAGCAATAACCGTTCGCTCATTCATTAATGCCATTCGCCTTTCCTGATGCATTTGCCCCCTCAGACTAAGTGCTACAGCAACTTGACTTGCAAATGACTTTACCACTTGATGCTGCCATGCCTCCAGTTCACAGTGGTCTTTTAAGGTAAACACTAACACACCATAATGATTATTATCTTTTATTAATGGGTAGTGAATTTTAGGGCAATCTGCGGGCGTTACAAAGTACCCCTCAGAAGACATACATTGCTCGCAATCGACTGGACTACAAGTGCTAGTAGAGGAATGGGTGCTAAAATGCTCATAAGGTATCTGCGCATCTGAGGCTTTCAAACATATATCTATCGCATCAACATTGATAATATCAGACAAACTTTCTAGCCAGCACTCAAATGAAAAATAACTTTTACTTTTTTCATTAATATCACAGGCAACCTGGTAAAGAAAATTCAGTGTTTGATTACTTCTATTCAATGCTTCCGTTTTATCAGTAACTCGTTGTTCCAGATGGCTATACATTTGTGAAATATCAACGCACATTGTATTGATGGTTTTCGCTAATAAGCCCAATTCATCATCGTGGCTCAAATCAATATTCTGCGAAAAATCACCCTCACCTATCTTACGCGCACAATATGTTAATTGCTGCAAAGGCCGTGTAACATGCTTATTTAAAATTTTCACTGAAAAATAAGCTAATGATACTATGGAAAACAATGCAACTATTTGAATAAATCGTAGTGTATCAATTTTCCTTTCTGCCAAAAGCTGGTACAACTTAACTAACTGATCAATCTCTTCTACAAATGCTTCAACTTTATTCTGTAATTTATCAAGCTGTAGAGGGGTCTTATAATTTTCTTTTTCAAGTTGCCTCTTAATATCATCAAACCATTGCTGTTTAACGACAGTATATTGTTTACTTAGCAATGAATTTTTATCATCAAGTGCTTGTAATAAAGCTGGAGCCGTCAAACTTTGATTAAAATCATCCATGTACTGATTAACAGGTTGTTTCACTTGCATACCTATTGCATTACCCACTACCACATTCAACAACCTATAGCTTTGCATACGTAATGATCCTGCTATGTTGACAGCTTCAGCATCATGATCAGTACTTTCTGAAATTAAGTAAGATGCAAGTATTGTAAGCAAAGCCAGCAATACCAACATGGTCATCATGGCACCCATACGAAAAGTGATCGATTTTTGAAAGTGCTGTAGCATTTTACTGTTCTCTACTTAATCGTTATTGAATATACACTCTACTACGATGGGCATACCACCAAAAAACCACAATGCTTCGCTTCTCCCATTTTATTATGATAAAACACGGTATATTGCTTAAAAAACTCACTATTTCTCTATCTTTTTCTACCTCTTAATGAGTATAAATACCCCTATACTGTTTATCTGCCAAGAAAAACTTTTGATGTATATCAATTTGTTACATGCTCTGCTCCTTACACTTACTAGTAACCGCCCTAACAAAAAAAAGCACAACAATTAAAGATGAAAGTAATTAGTTTTATCAAATAAATATTTTTATAACGCAACTAAGAAGACAGCGCCTATCGCTCACTTATTTCTTGAGCATAGAAAAAACTGTTACTAGCGACATTAATTTAAGCATTTCAACCTGCCGTTGAGGAGTTCACAGTGAGCCATTTTCTTGACAGGTTACTGTTTTTCAAACAAAAAAAATCAACATTTTCTAATGGACATGGTGAAACCACCACAGCAAATCGTCAATGGGAAGATGGTTACCGCCGCCGTTGGCAACACGATAAAATTGTTCGTTCAACACATGGTGTCAACTGTACAGGATCTTGTAGTTGGAAAATCTACGTTAAAGATGGTCTTGTCACATGGGAAACTCAGCAAACTGATTACCCAAGAACACGCCCCGACTTACCTAATCATGAACCTCGCGGCTGTCCACGTGGTGCCAGCTACTCATGGTATATGTACAGTGCTAACCGCCTAAAATACCCTAAAATTCGCCAACAGTTGCTACAGCTTTGGCGTGAAGCCTTAAGCCAGCACGATGATCCTGTGAATGCCTGGCAAAGCATTGTCGAAAACCCTAGTTCAGCAAAAAGTTATAAGCAGCAACGCGGCATGGGAGGCTTTGTCCGTGCCAGTTGGGAGGAAGTGAATACTCTGATTGCAGCAGCCAATGTCTATACGGCCAAACAATATGGTCCTGATCGCATTACAGGCTTCTCTCCCATTCCAGCCATGTCAATGGTGTCTTATGCTGCTGGTGCACGCTATCTGTCACTTATTGGCGGCAACTGTCTTAGTTTTTATGACTGGTACTGTGATTTACCTCCAGCTTCCCCTCAAATTTGGGGTGAACAAACCGATGTGCCTGAAGCGGCTGATTGGTATAACGCCAACTACATTATTGTCTGGGGTTCTAACGTGCCACAAACGCGCACCCCTGACGCTCACTTTCTTACTGAAGTTCGCTATAAAGGGACAAAAACCTGTGTCATTACATCTGATTATTCCGAATGCTCAAAATTTGCCGACAGTTGGTTAGCGCCTCGACAAGGGACTGACGCTGCACTGGCGATGGCCTTTGGACATGTTATTTTGAAAGAGTTTCACTTACAGCAACCCAGTGCCTATTTTTCGGATTATATTCGACGTTATACTGATATGCCGATGTTGGTTATTCTCGATGAATATCAGCAGAGTGATAAATCGGCATTTATTCAAGGTCGTTTTTTAAGAGCATCTGATTTAGATGATCATTTAGGTCAAAATAATAACCCTGAGTGGAAAACCATAGGCATTGATCAGGATACTCAGCAATTAGTAGCTCCCAATGGTTCTATTGGTTTTCGCTGGGGGGAACAAGGTAAATGGAATATTGAACCTGTTAATAGCCAAACAGGACAAAACACCACTTTATTACTGAGCCTGAAAACAAATCATGACCAACTTGCCGATGTTTTATTTCCTTATTTTGGCAGCCAGCAACATGAACACGGCTACTTTCAGCATACACAACACGAAGAACGTCTCGCCAGAAAAGTCCCCATAAAAAACATTACACTTGCCAATGGCCAGCAGGTTAAAGTCGCTACCGTATTTGATTTAACTGTCGCCAATTATGGTATCGATAATGGCTACAACGATGCTAATACTGCCAGTAATTATGACAGTGATATTCCTTACACCCCCGCCTGGCAAGAAAAAATTACAGGTGTTCCCCGAGCTGATGTTATTCGCGTAGCAAGAGAATTTGCCCGTACAGCGGATAAAACCCAAGGCCGGTCAATGATCATCGTTGGTGCCGCATTAAACCACTGGTATCACATGGATATGAATTACCGTGGACTCATTAATATGCTGATGCTTTGCGGATGTGTGGGGCAAAGTGGTGGCGGTTGGGCACATTATGTTGGTCAAGAAAAACTTCGACCACAAACGGGCTGGCTACCACTGGCATTTGCTTTAGACTGGCAGCGACCACCTCGTCAAATGAATGGTACTTCCTTTTTTTACAACCATTCAGATCAATGGCGCTATGAAAGACTACACATGTCGGAGGTGATTTCGCCCTTAGCCAACGCTGAAAAATGGCAAGGATCCATTATTGACTATAACAGCCGTGCTGAACGTATGGGGTGGCTACCTTCAGCACCTCAACTGGGGATAAACCCTCTTCAGTTAACACGTGATGCAACTTCACATCAACAAGATCCCATAGACTACACCCGCAACCTATTAACCTCAGGCCAATTAAAATTTGCCTGTGAAGATCCGGATAATCCGCAAAATTACCCTCGAAATCTTTTTATCTGGCGTTCTAATTTATTAGGCTCCTCAGGCAAAGGGCATGAGTACATGCTCCGGCATTTATTGGGTACACGCCATGGACTAATGAATAAAGACCTTGGGGAAACGGGGGGCGAAAAGCCTGAGGATATTACCTGGCGAGATGAAATTCCTGAGGGCAAACTTGATTTACTGGTTACCCTCGACTTTCGTATGTCTACTACCTGTTTATATTCTGACATCGTTCTGCCCACCGCCACCTGGTATGAAAAAGACGATTTAAATACCTCTGACATGCACCCCTTTATTCATCCTCTGACCAAAGCCGTTGATCCTGCCTGGGAAGCACGCAGTGATTGGGATATTTTTAAAGGGATCGCCAAACAGTTCAGTCAGGTTGTTGAAGGCCATTTAGGCGTTGAAAAAGATTTAGTCACTGTTCCCATTTTACATGATACACCGGCTGAATTAGCACAACCCTTCGGCGTAAAATACTGGTGGAAAAAAGAGTGCGAATTAATTCCCGGAAAAACCGCGCCGAATATGGTTGTTGTAGAGCGTGATTATCCTAATACCTATAATCGTTTCACTTCACTTGGGCCTTTATTGGAAAAGCTAGGCAATGGCGGCAAAGGCATTTCCTGGAATACCACAACTGAGGTTGAATTATTAAGTAAGTTAAATCAGACCTATACAGAGGACAGCCCGCGTCATCAACGCCCTAAAATCAATAGTGCGATTGATGCTGCTGAAGTTATTTTAACACTTGCGCCCGAAACCAATGGTCAGGTAGCCGTCAAAGCATGGGCAGAGTTAAGTAAAGTGACTGGACGCGATCATACTCATTTAGCAAACCCTAAAGCCGATGAAAAAATTCGCTTTCATGATGTTGTTGCTCAACCCCGTAAAATTATTTCTTCTCCCACCTGGTCAGGCTTAGAAGATGAACACGTTAGTTACAATGCAGGCTATACCAATGTCCATGAGTTTATTCCCTGGCGAACCCTCACCGGCCGTCAACAATTTTATCAAGACCATGAATGGATGCGCGATTTTGGCGAAACCCAGTGTTTATATAAACCTCCTATTAATTTAAAAACGATAGATGACGTCTATCAACAACAAACAAATGGCCACCCAGAAATTTTATTAAACTGGATTACGCCTCACCAAAAATGGGGCATACACAGTACCTACTCTGACAATCTACTCATGCTGACATTATCCCGCGGTGGTCCCATCGTCTGGATGAGTGAAACAGATGCCCAAAAGGCCAATATTGAGGATAACGACTGGATTGAAGTTTTCAATATTAATGGTGCCATTTCAGCACGCGCAGTCGTCTCACAACGCGTTCCTGAGGGTATGGCAATGATGTATCACGCCCAGGAAAAAATCATCAATACCCCCGGGTCAGAATTAACAAAAACCAGAGGAGGTATTCATAACTCCGTCACCCGTGCCGTAATGAAACCGACCCATATGATTGGTGGTTATGCACAACAAGCCTATGGTTTTAATTATTACGGTACGGTTGGTTGTAATCGCGATGAATTTGTTGTCGTGAGAAAAATGCATCATGTCGACTGGCTAGATAACGAGTAACGGGAGTTTAAACCATGAAAATACGTGCACAAATTGGCATGGTGCTCAATCTTGATAAATGTATTGGCTGCCATACTTGCTCAGTGACTTGTAAAAATGTCTGGACCTCCCGCGAAGGTATGGAATATGCCTGGTTTAACAATGTCGAAACCAAACCAGGCGTGGGCTACCCCCAACAATGGGAAAATCAGGAAAAATGGCAAGGTGGCTGGCAACGCCATAGCAACGGTAGCATTACGCCCAAAATGGGCAGTAAACGAAAAATACTGGCCAACATTTTCGCTAATCCTGCCCTGCCTGAAATTGATGATTATTACGAACCATTTGATTTTGATTATCAACATTTACACCAAGCCAAATCGGGCAACCACCCACCTACTGCACGCCCTCGCTCATTAATCAGTGGGCAACGAATGGAAAAAATAACATCCGGTCCCAACTGGGAAGAAATTTTAGGTGTGGAATTTTCCAAACGACGTGCTGATAAAAATTTCGAACAAATTCAGGCTGACATGTATGGTCAATTTGAAAATACATTTATGATGTATTTACCTCGCCTGTGCGAACATTGCCTGAACCCTTCCTGTGTCGCCTCTTGCCCTAGTGGTGCCATTTATAAACGTGAAGAAGATGGTATTGTTCTGATTGATCAAGATAAATGCCGTGGCTGGCGCATGTGTGTGTCGGCTTGCCCCTATAAAAAAATCTACTACAACTGGAAAAGCGGAAAATCAGAGAAATGTATTTTTTGCTATCCTCGCATCGAAAGTGGGCAACCTACCGTATGTGCAGAAACCTGCGTTGGCCGAATTCGCTATCTCGGTGTTTTATTGTACGACGCAGACCAAATCCATCAAGCTGCCAGTACAGAAAAAACGCAAGACTTATATCAGGCGCAATGTGATTTATTTTTAGATCCTAATGACCCTGAGGTGATAAAAGCCGCTCGCCAAGAAGGTATTCCAGAAGCATGGATCACAGCAGCTCAACAATCCCCTGTTTATAAAATGGCAATAGACTGGCAAGTTGCCTTACCCCTACACCCCGAATACCGTACACTACCGATGGTATGGTATGTCCCCCCGCTTAGTCCTATTCAAACCGCTGTAGAAGCAGGCTATGTGGGTAAAACCGGTGAAATTCCTGACCTTAAATCATTGCGTATTCCCATCAAATACTTAGCCAATTTATTAACCGCAGGAGAAGAGCAACCCGTTATACGTGCTTTAGAAAGAATGATCGCTATGCGTGCCTACATGCGAGCTAAACATGTCGACCAAGTCAATGATAACGATGTACTACAGCAAGTCGGTTTGGATGAAGCATCTGTTGAAAGCATGTACCGCTATATGGCTATTGCCAATTATGAGGATCGATTTGTTATTCCCACTAGCCATCGAGAATATGCAGAAAACGCTTATGACCTAAAAAATGGTTGCGGATTTAGTTTTGGTAATGGTTGTAGTACAGGTGATAACCATGTCAACCTGTTTGGCGGTAAAACAACGACATCACGCAATATAATTCCAGTAGTAATCAAGGAGTAAGCGATGAAAAACCTTATTATTCTCGCCCGACTACTGGATTACCCCACTCATGATATTATGAATAATATGGATGAAATTTATCAATTCATCCGACAAGACTTATCTTTAGATGAAAAAGCTAAGCAAGATGTGTTGTCTTTTCTTGATCACTATTCATCCTACCCATTGCTGGACTGGCAAAGTGAGTATGAAGGGCTGTTCGATCGCAGCCGCTCACTCTCCTTGCACTTATTTGAACATACTTATGGTGAATCCCGTGATCGTGGTCAAGCCATGGTGAATTTGTTAGACCAGTATCATCAAGCCGGACTACAGCTCAATAAACAAGAATTACCCGACTTTTTACCACTTTATCTTGAGTTTGTATCAACCCAGGGCAAACAACAGGCTACAGAATGGTTGCATGATATTGCACATATTCTCAGCGTGTTAGCAGTTCGTTTACAACAACGCCAAAGCCAGTATCACCTTTTATTTAAAGCCTTACTTACTTTTGCGCAAGTCAGTGTCGATTTAACGGCAATACAACGTCAGATCGCAGACGAAGCCAAAGATGATACACCTGAGGCCATTGACAAAGTCTGGGAAGAAGAGGCGATAAGTTTTGGTCACCAGGATGCCTTGTCCAGTGTCGCTAATCATAAACAAACGCCCCATTGCGCTAACACTCAGTTTCGCCCTACTGAAGCTCAGCGTAAAGACCACTATTTAGCTGTTAACTGGCAACAGGAGACGTCGCCAATATCGACTACATCTACAGTACACACTGTGGAAGGAGAGCAGCCATGAATTATATCAATACGTTGTTATTTGCCATTTATCCTTATATTGCTTTAAGTATATTTTTTCTTGGTAGCTTAATTCGTTATGACCGCGATCAATATACTTGGAAAACCAGTTCCAGCCAAATACTTGAAAGTCGCCAGCTACGACGAGGTAGTATTTTATTTCATGTTGGCATCATTATGATTTTGCTTGGACATTTTGTGGGATTACTGACACCCACAGCTGTGTGGCATGTATTAGGTATATCAACCAGCTTCAAACAATTAATTGCCATGTTACTAGGTGGCATCTTTGGTTTAGTCTGCTTGGCTGGGTTAATCATTCTTATTAGACGTCGCCTCACAAACGCTCGTGTTCGCGCCAATACCAACATCATGGACTTTACTATTCTTTGGTTATTATTGGCTCAGCTAGTCTTGGGTTTGCTCAGTATTTTTGTGTCGGCAGGCCATATGGATGGGCAGGAAATGCTTAAATTAATGAACTGGGCACAGTCAATTGTCACCTTCCAGGCAAACGATGCTGCTTTATCTATTGCGAGTGTTCACTGGATTTATAAGCTACATGTGTGGCTCGGTATGACATTATTTTTAGTATTTCCTTTTAGCCGTTTAGTTCATATTTGGAGTGTACCCGTAAGCTACTTGAACCGACGCTATCAATTAGTGAGAGCCAGAGTTCGCTAAACGTTTTGATTGCCGTATAAGTAGACTCATAAAATCACTATTTATACGGTAATGTTTACCCCCCAGTCACTGGTGGAAAAAATGCGATTTCATCCCCCATTTTAATGCTTGCCTCTCGCTTCACCATTTCATGATTACACGCAACTAACGTGGTTTTTTGTTGCAATAATTGTTGCCAACGCTCTCCTCGTTGACTTAATAGTTCAATTAATTCATCAATCGTTTTAGCGGGTAATTTATTTAAATCGATGGTTAATTCTTCACAACCTAGCTGCTCACGCAGTTGTCCAAAAAAAAGTACCTGAATCATACTGAGACCCAATAAAAGTAATCAATAAAATCTGTAAGCTGACAATTATCCATCTAACCTTATCCACCAAGCATAGAAAGGTGTTGAATCATCCCAGAATGTCCTTGATGTAATAAATGACTGGGGGTTTTACCCGTAATAAGACGAGTAATAGCCATTGCGAGCTGTTCCACATCACCTGTTTGAGCATATTCCCTTAAATCAATCCCCTCATTGGCAAACAGGCATAAGTGCAGCTTACCAAGCGCCGAAATGCGTAAACGATTACAGCTTTTACAAAAGTCTTTACTGTAAGGTCTGATCACCCCTATACGCCCCTGATAGTCAGGATGCCAAAACTCTTCAGCAGGACCCGCATCATGGGTTTTAATAATGGGTTGCCAGCCTTGTTTTAGCAATTTTGCAATAATTGAAGCACCATTTACATGCTGCTCTTTAAAAAAAACTTCATTGTCTCCTGTTTGCATCAACTCAATAAACCGTAGCGTGACAGGCTGATTTTTAAGCCAGTCAATAAACTGATCAATCTCTGTGGCGTTATCGTTCTTTAATAGAACAGCATTAACCTTTATGGAGCGAATCCCCAAAGATTGTGCACGTTCAATGCCTGCTAACACTTTATGCAAGCGATCATGGCCTGTTATTTTCTTAAAGTTGGCAGGATTTAAGCTGTCGATACTGACATTCAATGCATCCAATCCTGCGTCATGCCATGAGCTTATTACAGAAGGTAAGTTGTAACCATTGGTAGTGACAGCAACTTTTTTGATTCCTTCTATTTGCTTACATTGTGCAATTATGTCGGGTAACTCCCGTCGCAAGGCAGGTTCTCCTCCTGTGAGGCGTATTTTCTCCGTACCCAAGACGGCAAAAGCCTTAGCAAATACACCTATTTCTTTTAAGGATAAAAAGTCGGGAGTAGACTTGTCACATTGAAAACCATCAGGTAAACAGTAGTTACAACGAAAATTGCAAACATCTGTTACAGAAAGCCGTAAATAGTAAAAACGACGGCCAAATGAATCTTGTAGCATAAAACACCTTTCCAAATTCGGGAGGCTATCTGATTTCTCACATAACCCAGTGGTAAAAACCACGGCCAGTACACCATGCCAGTGCGGTTTAGGTGTAAAAGCTCGGAGTTTTGACGCATTAAAAATTTTAGGGGTACACTCTTAAAAAACCCTTCACTGTGGGTCATTGACAGTTACTCACCCTAGCGCTAAGTATAATGAGTCATGGCTATGGTGCAAATCGCACATCCATAATGAAGCCTATAAACATATACCTAGCATACTGCGCCTCTATCAATGAGAACACGAGTTATCACTAAATATTTCATTACCATGTCAAAAAGCAATGCCTGTACCTATATAGTTGTAGACTTCCCCGCAAGAAGAAACTATACCTATATCGAAACGCCATGCCAATTAACTAAGGAAAGCACACTTAAAAAGCATCAATAAAGATTTAACAAGCTCCGACCTTAGTACCTATAAATGGGTATTCCCGAGTAAACGTTATTTTTTTACTTCGGTATTTCTTGACCAAACTCAATAAACACCTGAAGGCAGCGTCAGATTAATACATACTAATTAAGCTGTATATATTAGAAAACCACTCAAGGTAAAACATTACATAGGAGAATAAAGCTCAAATGGATATGAAAGAAAAGCTTCAACTATCACTTGTCGGTCTTCGCTTTACGGTTTTTCTGGTCATGTTTATGTGGACACTTGATAAATTTATAAACCCTGTTCATGCTGCACACGTCTACAAAAAGTTTTACTTTTTACCAAGCTTTGAGCCTTTTCTTATGTATACACTCGGCGCTGTAGAAATGCTTATTCTTTTCATGTTTTTACTTGGTCTGCAAAAAAAATATAGTTACGGTGCTGTATTGTTATTTCACACTATCTCAACTTTATCTTCCTTGAAACAATACTTAACACCTTTTGATGGAGTCCACTTACTGTTCTTTGCTGCCTGGCCAATGTTAGCCGCTTGCCTAACGCTTTTTTTATTACAAGACGAGGATATTAAATTAACAGTTTAAAAAAACGCTGTTTCACCTTTTACCAACCTAAAAGTAATATCAGAACTTCGAAAAATAGGGTAAAAATAATATTATGAATAAATTATTGGTTTTCTTTGCGGCTGGTTGTCTAGGGGCTTTGGCTAATAGTTTAACTTTGTGGTTATGTGGACAATTGGGTATCACAACCTCTCTTGGGGTATCTATTACACCCCACTTAACTCCAGCGTGGCTATATCCAAGGGTTGTTTGGGGAGGAATATGGGGAATTTTCTTTTTTTTACCCTTTTTACAAAAAAATATTTTACTGAAAGGTTCTATTTTAAGCCTACTACCCACAGCCGTTCAGCTTTTGATTGTTTTTCCTGTAAAAGCAGATAAAGGAATAGGAGGGATAGAATTGGGTCTGCTAACCCCTGCATTTGTCTTCTTTTTCAACTGGATATGGGGAGTTGTGACAGCCCTAACAATTAAAAGCGCTTAATATGACATCGCTATCACGAAAAAAGTGCATTTTTAGCGGTGCCCTTTAGGCTCTACACTGAGTAAGTGTGGTCTAGTATCAGGTAACCTATAAAGATAAATTGAAGCAAGTACAATGGTAGTCCCTATCACGATAACCCATGATAATTGTGTATCAAAAACAAGGTAATCAAACAACATGGTTAAAATGGGTACAAAATAAAATAAAACGCTTACCTTGCTAGCAGCCTCCTTCTGCAACATAAATAATAACAGTAGCACGGCACCTACAGAAACTATAACAATCATCCATGAAGAGGCTATGATAAAATTAGTGTCAATGTTTGCATTCCAGCCCACAAGTAAAATAATCGTTACAAACAAAACAGATGCTGCACAGTATTGTAAAAATGCAGAAATGAGTGGCGGTTGGTTACTTTTCTTTTGATGTACAGAGCCGATAGTAATTGCAAGTACCGATAATAAACCAAACACGATACCCCATACGGTGATATGGCTTGTATCTTGTGCCCCGACAATAGCAATTGTCAGCCCTAAAAGCCCTATCAACAGAAAAATATATCTGGATAATCCTATTTGCTCCCTCCCCACAATGGGGGTCAACATCGGCTGCAAACCTAGCACTAATGCCAACACGCCAGGAGACAAACCATTATAAATCGCCAGGAAGAAACAGCTTTGATACGCTCCTTGTAACAAAAGCCCTGTAAAGAATAAGCTAGAAAGGTCTTTCTTAGTTAAATGTCTTAATTCTGTGAATACTGAACGAAAAAAGATACCAATGATGACGAGCAACAGAAGCAGTGCTCCTGTTGCTCGTACCGCTAAAAAAGACCATACAGATGCGCTAGTTAATCCCAGCTTTACAAAAATTGCCCCACTACTCCACATCACTAAAAAGAGAACAGGCGAAAACTTTCCTAATAATCTAATCATGCTACTTGTTTTGATGTCCAGTCATTTATTGAAAAACGCTCATTTAACGTACGTTCTTCAATGAGATACCTTTGTAAGTCACGCGCTTTCTCCTCTAAGTCCTGGTGCCCTTTATGCCAGCGAGCCTGTCGAATGAATTGGTAACACTGTCTGTCATCTAACCGTTGTTTACTATTGATCATTCTTCATTTATTACTGACTCAGCCCTGCCGCGTAGACGTACATAGTACATCTATTGCTGTATTATACTCCCCCTAGAGTTCCGTATAGGGTCTGGTGACGAACATTGTCTTCTATGCCAAAGCATCAATATACTCCACTTTTTCTCCTGTTTGCTCTAACCTTCTGATCAAGTTATGGGCCAATGTGTTTGGTGCACCCGAGACACCCGGGCTAATCTCACCAAACAACACAGACTCTACAGCAAAACTGACTGGTAACGAAACAAGCCTGGACATTGCGGACGCATCTGCAGTTCCTGTTGCATCAATGAAGTAACTTTTATGCCAGATTTTCTTAGTTTGCCTTACCACTTTGAGTTCAACACTTAGCACAACTCTATCATATTCATCTTGACTGTAAGTGTACTTCTCTTTTAGTTCCTCGCTTAGTTTTTCAAGCGCAAAGTCATTACCTGTACTCATTGAATTTTCTACTATAGAAAAAACATTTTTCCATGCCTTAGACCAGCCTGATAATCTAAGCGTACCACGGATAAATTCTTGTAGTTGCCAGTCATCAGGGATATTATAATCCTTTATATAGTCAAGTGAATTCCGGTTACCATAAGCTTCGAACGTTTCATTGGTAATTTTTGATACTGGAGAATAAGAATGAATCTCTTTATATGGTTGTTTTGATTCTCTCAGTATACCATACTGTACATATTTAGCGGTTGCTTTTAATGCTTTCAATACCCCTAATGGAGACCAACTAAATTGATAGCAAAAATCATTTTTATTTTTTGGAAACCCACCACAATACGATTTAAAAAAATATGAATTATCTGGTGATTCTAAGCCTTCTTGTTTGAATTCAGAAACCAGTAATTTTCCAAAAACGTGGTCTAAACCAGGATCTAAACCGATCTCATTAACAAAACATAATCCTAACCTTTCAACCTGTTCATTAAGTGCCAGCATTTCTTTACTGAGGTAAGAGCTTGATACAAAGTGTGCCTTGTAGTTTAAGCAAAGTTTAGCGACTTCAATATGCATCACGCTAGGCAACATGGAGACAACAATATCATTAACGTTAATGATTTCCTGTAAATCTGATAAAACTAAGGTTTTTACAGTATAATTTCCTGAAATGCCTTCCAGTAGTTTAATAGCTTTTTGTCTAGAGCGATTCCAGACAATGACATTATGATTATTTTTTATTAGTGATTTTAAACCAGGAATAGATGACAAACCTGTACCTAACCAATGTATCGTTGACATATCAATTACTCCAGCATTGCTAATACAGCATGAAATTTTGAGATAGCAGCATTCAATTCATAGCAATCATTTTGCCCAAGTTGTAACAGGGTGCCTAGCAGTTGATCAGAGAAATCTAAGCTAGATTCCAGTGGTAATAGCGATGGCAAATGATCGATAGCGATCAAATCCAACAGGTTATCATTTTTACTTAAACTCTGTATTGGATTGTTAAACGTAGTAGTTTTTGAATATATAGGTAAAGGGTTATACGGACTCGTTGGATCACAGCTTACATCGCATATAACACTTAATTTTCTATCTAAAGTATTAACGTGTTCTGGCAGGAGAAACGGTTCGGTATCAGGCATAACTAAGGAACAGTTAATCAATATATTTTGCCCTAATGTTTCTATTAAAGGTCCCTTACCTTTAGTGTCTTCAATATCCCATAAAACCGGTGTAATACCTAACTGACTCAAAAGGTCTGTTGCACCAGTTCCACAACGTCCTTTATAGCCTATTACGACTACGCTAGGTATGGATGCCGTTCTTTTTCGGGCCAATGCATACTGTTTATTAAGCTCTTCAGATAAAGTATCACGGTTTTTAAATGAATAAATGAAAGATAAAAAACCACGATCATTGAGCTGTTGCTTACACCAATTCATGACTGCTAACGCAGCACCACAATAACCTGCCCAGTAGCCAAATGCAGCAACTCTTCTCCCCTCACTTGATGTCAAAAACTCCATATCAATAAGTGATCCACCACCACGTTTATATTTTTCGAGCAACTTTTTCCAGCCAACTTGCTCTTTGAAAGCATGACCAAAATAGATATGCTTATGTTTTAATTTAGATAACGTTTCTGGTAGTTCTTTTAAGCCTAAAATATAAAAATCACTCGGCAAATCTATCCAAGCATCACTAGGTATGATGCTACATCCAACACTCCTAAAACAATCAATATCAAAACACCTTTCTTTAGACTCTTCAACGTATATATGAAATCCCCGATCAATGAGTGTTTTAGCTGATTCTGGCGATAAAGGTGAGCGCTTTTCAAATTTTTTTGTTTCAGCGCGTAGACAAATCCTAATCATAATTGTCAATTCCTTACTATTTCAAATAAATCAGGTTATTAAGTCACCTTCAATGTGTACCCCCAAAGATCGCATATAGTTAAATAATGATTGTTTAGCGCTATCATCGTGGTAATACTCATGAGGATGGTAATACTTATTGTCTATTCCAATATGATCAATAAACGCCAGTAAATAATGGGTCAAAACAGAAGCCGTCATCATACCCATAGACGTAAGATTATATTTGGAACAATAACTAGAAGTTATGGTAAGACTACTTTTATCCTCTCCCTTTTTTGCCAGGGCCTTTAATAGTGTAATATCACGTTCTACTTCGGAAAGGCTGACTTTTCGTTGAGCTAATACACGTCGAGTAAACGCTAAAATATCAACATTATGATCATCTACCTTAATCGATTGGTCTGAAAGAAAGCCTAGCTGTTTCAAGTTACGCACTTGAGAACAAAAGCCACGGTGTCTAAGGGTTTTTTGCTCTAAATTTGTAACTAAATCTTTGTATTTATCCGCAATCCATGGCATAAGGCCATCACGATACGCCTCTAAAAAACCTAACTCGTTGATAAATATTTCTTCTACATGATCATATTTTGGTGATTGTCTTACGTTATTGTTTTCAATATAAAAAGCTTCATCTGCTTTAATCGGAACTGAGTCGCCAAAAGCACAACGGTACGGAAAATGTCCAGGTGGAGGATCCACAAAACCACCACAATATAATAATAAATCATCCAATTTACCGAACTTTTTTAGACTGAGATCTATAACTATTTCAGTTAGCCCTGGTTCAAGACCTATTGGTAAAGATAAAGGGCATTGTGAGAAATCTTGTAGAGAGTCAAAAACTGAGTAATTAGGTCGAGTGATAGAAACAATAGGTTTTTTCAGTCCTGCAAGATCTTGAATATACCTCCATGCCAATGGCCAGGCTAAACTAAGCACTATGGCATCAACATCAGCTAATAGATGTCTATTGTGTAAAATATTATTACACATAATCACTTCAATATCTGAAATGTTTTTTATGCTTTGTTCAATTGCATGTAATGCATCATCAGAAAGATCACAAAGTAGTAATTTAGCTACTTCTTTTTCAATTGATAACAGTGATGCGATAGATTTCCCCATAGCACCACAACCTATGATGGCAATATGTTTATTATCCATTTAACATTTAATCCAGCTTACGATTTGTAAATCAGGCACTCATCGTTTCAACATAGTTTAGCTGATCGTTTGTTAACGCATGATAGTCATTCCGGACAGAATCTCTCCAAGACACAAAAGGACTATCATTGACGTTTAGCATTGGATACGAATTACCCTGCGTTAAATGATTAACAATTTTTCCTGAACGCCAGGCAGCTAAACTTATGTTGGACTCCCAAGGCCCGTGCGAGAATCGAGACATATTTTGAACATAAATAGTGTTTAAATGGCCATACTCCCACGAGACTTCAAAATTACTGCCCACTTTTAATGGTTGCTCATCATCACCTAAATGTAATAAGTCTGAAATCTCACTTAACACACTTGGAAATTTATTTTCAAATCCAGTTGCAAAAATAACTGCATCAGCTTCAGCAAGTACTAACTCATGGGTTTCCATATTTTGATATATTACGTTATAACCATTACTAACTTTTTGTATTTCAGTGAACTTCCTAAATGGTTTTAGTATTACATTCAACTT
>NZ_JAGSOY010000200.1 GCF_018837975.1 Zooshikella harenae
ACCAAACTCTGTACCCATCATGGCATATTCGATTGCACCACCTAGAAACTCTTTAGGAAAATCAGATATGCTATTAATAGGTTGTATTTTGGAGAATGATCTTTCGCTATAGTTTTTAGGGATGTTAAAGAATTCTTGTGTAAGTGTTGTTTTGTCGACTTTTTTTTCTTCAACTATAAGTTTTCCTTTGAAATCATTTTTTGGAAAAAAAATAAACTGATACGTATGTTTTCTTCTGGTTGAGGCTAAATATAAGTCTGTTACAACACTAACTTTGCTTATAGGCACATCATCAGGTGAAGTTTGCTCTTTATAAAATGGGCCAATATGGTCAGAATAGTTTTTTATATCAAGCATGATCAGTAAAGAATGTGCTTTGTTGGTTTTTAATCGTGACTCAATGGCTAATCCTAATTTATCCCAGGTATAAGCAACTCTCAAATATTCCTTGGGTAAATCTTTTACAATAAATTTGGTGGTTCTATCTGGCTTGCCTAGTAAGTTGAACCAGTTATCTATACTGGTATCGAGAAAAACAGCTTTGTTATTGATTTCGATATCTCTACCATTGAGTGTGATGTTTAAATTTGAAGAATAACTCGGAATGGTAGTGCTGATTACAATAAAAATGAACAAGGCTTGTATGCAATTACTTAGAAAATGTTGATGCATACTCATTGGTTGCCGCATCCTTGCAGCAAATAGTCGATGAGCGTTAACCAGCCTTTTTTGCCACTGACATACATTGAAATACAGCAAGCATTTACTGCTATTATGTATTATTTTTCTTACACAAATCACATTGTATATCAGCAACAGCAGTTGCTTTTTTAACATTAACAATTTGTGCATCAACATCCCATGCCATACTTTTTAATGCAACCGATTGTGCTGGTGTACCAATACCTGGTGTTCCTCCTGCATTAATACGTATACTTGGGCCATTCATGGTGACTCCGCCAGGATTTAACTTAAAAAAACTGTTATTACCTTTGGCGATTAATTCCATACCTGCATCAATGATCAATTTACTACTGGATTGTAAATGGATTTCTTGAGTACTGTCCGTAAACGTTTTTTGCTTGGACTTTTCATGCAGATTGCCGTGTACAGTAACGTATTGCTGTTGTTCCACCTTAGTATTCAGTTGTCCATGTATGTGCTGTGTAAAGTTTTGGTGAATATGACTATGGTGTGATTGGTCAACAATTTCATGTTGCTGATTACCTATATATGTCGTTTTATTATGATTGACATGGACATCAATATTGCGTTCGACATGAACAAAAATTTGCTCCTGACCTTTTTTATCTTCATAGCGCCATTCGTTAAATCCCTCGGCATTGGGTGTGCTGCAGGTTTTAATCGTAGTTTTGGTTTTATGCTCTGGTAATTGATAAGGTGGCATATTCAGTCCATTGTAAAATCCTCCTTTAATGATTGGGCGATCAGGATCACTATTAATAAAGCTAACTAAAACCTCCTGACCTATCCGTGGTAGTTGCAAGGCTCCCCAACCTGAGCCTGTCCAAGGTTGTACCACTCGAACCCAACAAGAAGCGTGTTCTGAATAATGACCATCACGGTCCCAGTGAAATTGAACTTTAATTCGGCCATATTGATCGGTGTAGATTTCTTCACCTTTTGGTCCAGCGACTATTGCAGACTCAACACTATAACAGCGATTTTTTTTGATGACCTTGGGAGAGGCGATGGACTTGTATTCAAGATCTTCAAAGCGAGTACAGTTAAAATGACAGTTATAAGTAGTCGGCTCGTCACTGGCGCCTTCCTCGAGTGATTGCGGTTGTTTACCATGATGACGGGCTTTTGTAATGAGATATTGCTGATTTAATTGAGGGTTGGTATGTTCTTGTAGCGTAAAGAGTCCGCCAGGTAACAGATAAATACAATTACTCTCACCGTGGCCTAGTGTTATTTGGCTTTGTGCCTGAAGGAGTTTTACATTAGCCTGGTGTGTTCCAGTGGATAAGGTTTGATAAAGACCACTATGGTAGTACAATTCTCGTTGGGCTTCGGTAGATAGTTGTGTTTGCTGCTCTAAATCAAGGTTTGGTTTTGTATAGTTATAATCTCTTAAAGTCACTTTATTAACCGTCAGTTTTTCCCCTAAATTGAAAGAGTGGATGACATATTCAGGTTTTATCATG
>NZ_JAGSOY010000201.1 GCF_018837975.1 Zooshikella harenae
TCAGCTAAGAAAAAGTCAGTCGGATAACTCAATGGCAAAAGGCAAGGCACTTTTTGAACAGTTCTGTGCATTAGCAGGCTAAGTGTGTCCAAAATAAGTTTGTTTTTACGCTAAATAATTTTTGCGACAGAACCAGGAAGGGTGGCCAACGCAGGCCAGGGACTTATCATTAGAGATAGTCAATTGGACGGTAACTTAATTTGTACAAATGTACTTAACCACTTCTTCTTGCTGTGTAGCAAAACCCCTAAGTGACTGATTTACTTGGAGTAAACTGACTAACTTTTATACAAAAGTTAGTGGGGTTTGAAGTTTAATGGAGCCACTGGAAGACCCCATTAAAGGTAGGTAGCCCTAAGATCTATTGGGTTGTTTTATTTGTAATCCAAAGGTGAGGAGTTATTGTGCCAGCATCTTTATGATAGCCATCGAGCTTTTCAATAAAACATTCATTTATGCCTTGCACATTAAGCATATCGGCCATCTCATCCATATCTATAAATACTCCTGCTTTATGATTTTGGATAGTAGTATGGATTTTTTTATTAAATATAGATGATAAATTTATCCTTTTATATTTATCTAGATAAGCATTTGACATTTCATGCGTTGCCCTAGTATTACCATAGTTATCAGTTAATCCAGTACAAATTATATGTATGCGGGGATCAGTTTCAGTACCGTCGTTATAGAGACTATTATCACCAACAAAAGAATAATCTAATGTAGGCAGAGACTGTAAATTTTTGACTTGTAGAGTAAGGTCATTGTTGTCATTACAGAAAAGTGGTGGTTGAATTTTAATATCTGGATTGAACTTAGCTTGATTACAGATTTTTTCTTCAGCTTCTTTTCTCTCCATCATTTCTTTAATTTCACGCTTCCAATCTTGGTCTAAAATCTGCATTTTGATTTTTACCCATGTACATATTTTATCATGACGGCGGTTGTAAGAGTGAATATATTTGTACTCATATGCATAACACTCCTGACGTAACTCTGTTTCGCTTAACTGCGATAACTCATCAAGAGTGTTTACACTTGGTGTATAAAATGATACTAGCTCCGGCGTATATAGTTTAGGCTTATAACGAGGTACCTTTATTACACCCTCTTCTGAAGGTTTAACTTCTGTAGGTTTAACTTCTGTAGGTTTAACTTCTGTAGGTTTAACTTTGATTTGAAGGTAGCGATCTTTTTCAACCTTTGAGGTAAATTCAACTAAGCAGGCTCCTCCTTCAGAGATGCTACTTGCAATTTCATTTAATTTATAAGACATGCCATGTTGTAATGCGTATCCTTGTTCTACTTCTTGAGTGCCATCAGGTTTGCAGAAAGTATTGACATGATGAGCATATGGGCTATCTGGAATTTTAATTTCTTGATCACCTATAAACTCAACCGTTAAAACCGGAATGGTTCTTCTTTTCTGTTTCCAATAAGGACGATAAGTAAGTCGTTCAGTTAAGCCATGACTTAATAAAAAACCTCTCATTGCAAAATGTTTCCAACAGCTCCATGATGCTGTTCCTACTTTTTCATCGCAGCTACTAGGATACTCGATTACATTTGTTGAAGTTGTTTCGACGGCAAAACTACTCAATGATACAAGGCTACTGAATAATCCTGCATAGGCTGGTAGATATAACTTACGAAAGTTTGCTGACATGTACTACCCTTTGTATTTTTATTTAATTTAAAGATATAGTTTTATTAGTAATAACTATATCCCGAATATTTTTTGCATTTCAAAGTAACGTTAGACCTAAGGTTTCTGCTATTTGAGGTATCTTCTTAAAACATACTGTTTTCAGTTATTCATACGCCCAGGCAGGTTGATTTGGTTATGTGCTGTTTTCTTTTTTCACAATTGCTCATGCTCAGGGAAAATACTAAAGAAGATAAATCAACTAACATTAAAAATTTTTATATTGACATCGTTTGCATTAAAAATAGATAGAGTATACTCCTGAAATAAGTGTAAGTTTCATTTGCTCTGGTGTTTCATCAATGACTCAGTGTTTGTAAGCAATAACTATTGCTCGTATTGTACGCTACTTTGGTTCTGTCGCAAAGTTTGATCCGTCGTGATACCCTTTCCCTCTCCTGCTGACACTCTGGTTATTTTGTAGTCACTATGAGTTATGATCAACG
>NZ_JAGSOY010000202.1 GCF_018837975.1 Zooshikella harenae
CAAACCATTAACCTGTCAGGCAGTGTATTTCCAGGTCAGTATGGTGCCGTCGACACTGTTGAGAAAATGGCTGCACTCGGAAAGCAAGGTAAGCCATTATTGCTAGTAGCCGGTACCGGTGATTTACTCGACTACTGGTGTATTACCAGCGTGGAGCAGACTAACAGTTACTTGGATCAACAAGGCCAACCCCGCAAAATCGACTTTAGCTTATCCATGAGTTACTACGGTGAATACGATGCAGTATCGGACCAAACAAAACGACAGTCTTGATGCGATATGCTGGTGCTATTATGATAAACCCCGTGAGGTCGGTTACTACGTCCTTAATGTATTAGCCGCAAACCCGGACTTGGCTGAGCTGGGTCCGGTGCTTCCTGCCGGATTAACCCTCGAATTACCTGATATTCCTCCTCCCTCAAATCCTACCGATAGGCTTTGGAATTAACATGCAACCCACCTTTAGTATTCACTTGGGTGATACCAATTTAACGCCTACCATTAATCCGTTACTCATTAGCCTGGAACTCACTGACGAAGCGGGCTGGAAGTCCGACAGTTTAACCCTCACCCTGGTCGATGATGGCTTGTTAGCCATCCCCAAAAAAGGCGTGAAATTATCTTGTGCTTTGGGTTATGTAGAAACTGGCTTAGTGCCTATGGGGAATTATACGGTGGATGAGGTATTGCTCTCAGGCCCACCCAACCAGCTGCAAATCAAAGCCCGTGGTGCGGATTTAAAAGGGCCTATCCGTGCCCCGCGTAGCCAAAGCTGGCACAAAGTTAAACTCACCGATATTGTGGGAAGCATTGCCCAACGCCATGGCTTAAATCCGAAAGTAGCCGATAAATTTACCAACTTAATCATTCAGCATATTGATCAGACCGAAGAAAGTGACCTGCACTTTTTAAGTCGTATCGCTAACCAATATGATGCGATAGCCAAGCCTGTGGGTGAACATCTGTTATTTGTGGAGCGTAATCAGGGAAAGATGGCTAGTGGTAAACCTCTGGAAACCATTCACTTGTCGGCTAAAGACATCACCAGTTATCGAGGTAGTTTGCCCGAACGTTCTGGTTATAAGCGTGTCATAGCTAAATACCACAATAGCAGTACAGGACAAACAGAATCTATAACAGTAGGGCAGGGTGAGCCTGCTCGTACTTTAAGTATTCAATACCCCACACGGGAAGCGGCTCAAGCGGCGACTCATGCTGCCATTAAAGGGGCAGAACGATCCAAAGCTAGTTTGGAAATTACACTACCAGGTGATCCTTGGTTAGTGGCTGAACGACCAGTGAATATTTCAGGGGTAAGGGTTGGGCTGGATGGAAAATGGCTGATTAAAACCGCTAGGCATCGGGTAAGTGGGGAGGGGTATGAGGTGTCAGTTAGGTTGGGGAAATGAAAAGCCCGCAGGGGCGAGCTTGATCAAGAGAATTGTCTTTTTATTATAAGTTTTCTTTTTAGTGTTTTTTGATGGTTATATAAAAAATATATAAGGAAAACATAATGAAAAATATACCAATGAGTTGGTTGTATTCGCCTGCGTCAACGAATATACCAAACTTATTACTGAAATAACCGCCTCGAATAAACTTTACTCCTAGAATAAAAGAGCTTAATCCAATTATTGTGAATAAAATTCTATTTGCCATTATATATTTATCCGAATTCATTAAATTGAATTATTCACTAATTGCTTCACTTGTTAGATACCCTGCTGTCCCTGCTGGTGACATAGGTGGAGGCCCCGGAATAAAAAATCCTTCACTAAACTCAATAGCAAGCTGCTGGTTTCTAGGGTTTGCAATTACTGGTAGTAAAGTACCAGCAACTTCAGGTGAATAACATATTGCTACTTCAGCAACTACTGGAGCAGCTAAAACTGTTCCTGATGCAGCTGCAGCTCCAGTTGAGAGCTTCAGGAAATTTTTGAAGTAGTTTATTAATGCTTGGACTTGTCCAGCATGATATGACGATGTTAGTTGATAATTTAAACCCTTGGAATCAATTCGGCTAACAGGGTTTCCCTCAACATACGCAAAGGTATTCAACCCACCTTTCAGCCCAATCGGATCACTTTCGATGTATCGTCCAGTAGTTGGATCGTAATCGCGGAAGTAGTTGTAAA
>NZ_JAGSOY010000203.1 GCF_018837975.1 Zooshikella harenae
GTGAATAGTTAATGAGCACGTTAAACACGGTGAAAATAATTATTTTATTTTTAGATGGATAAGACGTTATTGAGTTGACTGTTATTTAACATCCCAGTACTTTGAAATTCCTATCTATTTTAAGTCCCGACGTGAGCAGGATGTTTTTCCGTTGTTTAAACGCAACTATGCACTAGCCTGTCAACAAGTGTTAGCCGGTGAAAGTTTAACGGATTTGCCAAAAGCACTCACCGATCAATCGCCTAAAACCTTGGCTGAAAAAAATATGGATTTTCACGATAAGGTACAGAAAAAATATTTACAACAAAGTGGGTTTGATCAACTGGATAATCCGCGTGCAGCCTTGGACACTATTTACCAACTGCTTGGACGCTCACTAAAATGAAGGGTGCTGCATGATAACTACTCTCGACTTTAAAAAAATAGCATTACCTCCAAATAGGGTTAAGAAAAACAAAGCGACAGAGGTAATGCGTTGAAAACAGCTTAACATTTAAGTCTTGATTCAAAAGCAGATTGCTTAGTAGGTCAATTTCGAATGTGGTGTGAATATAATGCGCGGCCTTTTGAAAGTAAATCAAAAATTACAATTCTTAACACTCAATATGGAAGATTAATATTTCAAGTACAAAAAAGATATTTTCAATTAAAGCGTTATAATTATAAAGCAGTAGGTGTATATTATATTGTTATTTGTTATTGATTGTAACGAAGTAGCACTAAAGTTGGCTTTAGTGTGTAAATACATAAATAGCAAGCAAAAGCAGCGAAAGTGGAAATAGACTTAATTTAAAGGAGGAAATGATAAAAGCAAGAAAAAAACATTGCCCCAAAAAAGGAAGGGACCGTGATGACTGAGGCAATGTGCAAAATAGAGGTTTAAAGGTCAATTTAAACATCGGTTAACAATATATTAAATTGTTGTACTTTTTTAAACTGAATTTTGTATTTATTTTTTTTAAGTGGAAAACAATCTGAGATGAGTCAACTGGAAGCTATTTTGGAACTCCATATCAAGGGATTTGGCTTGACACCACCTCAAAAAGAATTTCGTATTCATCCCAAAAGACGTTGGCGGTTCGATTTTGCCTGGCAAGAAAGCAAATTTGCCGTTGAAGTCAAAGGTGGTGCTTGGGTTAATGGACGACATACACGGGGTAAAGGATTTACTAATGATTTGGAAAAATACCATGAAGCTATGGCGTTAGGTTGGCTGGTGTATCGTTGTCATGGTGAACTGATCAAAAGTGGACGGGCTATCGGAGTCATTCGTCAATTGTTATACGAAAGACAGCAGACTGCTTAATGGTGTAAATCGGTCATAGGGGGATAGACCATGAGTGTTTTACATGAATTAGCTGAAGTGATAGGTCATGATGCCGCTATCAAACTAGGACAACACTTAGGTGGTGCTCGTTTATATATTCCACATCAGATGACAGATGGCCATGCCCTCGTCGCACTTTTGGGCCTGGAGCTGGCTCAAAAACTCAGTGATTATTACCAAGGGGAACACATTGAGCTGCCCTCAAAACAACTCTTCAAGCAGATCCGGAATGAAATGATGCGCCGGGATTATGAATCTTTAAAGTCTGGTGGTGGTTGTTCTCGAGCTGATTGGTTAGCCATCAAGTATGGCGTATGTAGACGGCAGGCTTTGAATATACTGCGGGAGGATGGGGTTGGGCTGGAGGGGGAGCCAGTGCAAGAAGCATTAAAGTTATAATGCTATCTAGCCAAATTAGAACAGATGTATTGAATTACTTTAAATGAGAAACTACAATCCCTTCAGGAATTTAAGTTAGCTTACATAAGCTATACATGGAGACTTGTAGTTAATCATGGATGATGACTCAGAACAGATAGAGGTTCCCAATCCTCTTGCTGAAGAGCAAAGAGAAAAATCCGGCTCTACAACATTTGAAAAGTACGATTATCAATATCATTGGGCGCTAGATCGAATCTTAACAGAGCATTCAAAAGCTATTGAGTATGCAGTTTTTATGGAGTGTCACGAGGATGTAGTATTAGCAGATAGCCTGTGTGGGGTTTCTGCAAGGTTTGAGTTTAATCAAGTAAAAGCTGTAGAAAAGCCACAATATACAATTAAAAGTTG
>NZ_JAGSOY010000204.1 GCF_018837975.1 Zooshikella harenae
CGCCGGTATGGCAGAAACGCCAGAGGCATCAGATTTTACGTCAATCCAAGCACGGATGGTGGCTTGGGCCAAGCGTCAACAGAAAAGAAAGCCACGAAATCAGTCCTTTGTACGAAAAACAAAACTGCCTAAACAAACCCTACCTGTCGTACCTCTATTGCGTTTTTCTAATAATGAAAAACAAGGAAAGAAAACGACAATTCCCTTCAGTTTAAAAGACTATTTGCAGTTAGTTGATTGGTTAGGCCGTGTTATCCGTGATGATAAGCGTAGTGCCATTAGTGAGCAACAACCACCTATTCTTGAGCGTCTAAATATCAATAAAGATGAATTGCTTGCATATGTAAGCCGTAAAGAAAAACGTTTTATTGATGTTGTTGGAACGGAAAATAGTATTCAGCAAGCAGTGACGCAATGGCAGCGTAAATTTATTAAAGGTATTAAACTTGCTAAGCAACTATTTTCAGGAAGGAGTGTTCAATATAATTAGTTTGATAGCTGTAAACGTTATATCTACGCAATTTATATGCTTTGTAAGGAAGGGCTGTCGTTAAAAAATAGGCATTAAATCTTTGTTTTTTTAGCTCGATCATCCTATAACCATAAAAAAATAGCCTGTACGTACATTAATTGATAATTATATTTTTCTTGTGGGTAAGTCATTTTTCTGTAATTTGATATTTGTTAAAAAGTGGGTGTCCTTTTTTCTTTTCCTATAGGAAAAAGTGGGAAGCAGATAAGGCAGCATTATCGCAACTAGAGCAGCTTAAGAATGAAGAATATGATCCCGTTGCAATGGATGCTCAACTTAAGAGAGACCGAGCAATATTAATAGAAGCTCACGACTGCATGTGTACAACTCCTGCGTACACAGAGTTGATGGAACGTTATAGGATACTTGAAAGTATCTATTCCTTAAAATTATCTCCCGTTTATGACCCAAATACTTTTGAAGGCAGGAGACGATTTGTTGAGGAGCACTCTTCTGATGTATTAGATGTGAGAGCAGGAGCAGCACCTCCACAAACGAGTAAAGGAGGAGGGTTAACTAGAGAGAAAGTTCCAAACAGTAGCGCTACAAAGCTTGGTAAAAGCCCGCAGTTTTTCAAAACTGAAACAAGTTGGAAGGCTTCAGGTAAAGGTACAGGAAACACCTATAAGGTTTATCAACAAGAGATTGATTGGGGGTTGGAAGTAAAGCCTGGCGTCACAAATTTGGATTTGGCTAAAGCCGGGCGATCTCCTTTTATTAGAAAAGATGGTGAATTAGAACAAATACAGCTTCATCATTCGAGACAAAATGCAAATGGCCCTCTTTATGAGTTAATTCGTAAAACGCACTTAAAGACTAAATCAGGTCAAGGCAGGGAGGCTGTGCATCCATATGGAAGTCAACCTCATCCTGATTTTCCTGTGGATAGGGCTTTGTTCAAAAAAGAAGTTCCACAATATTGGATGGATCGTGCTAGAGAGGCAATGCAATGATACCAGAGAAATTGTCAGCGCTTGTGGAAAAACAAGCCGGTAATGTTCATAGGTCTAATATTGACTCTGTGAATCAAGCTCTTATGAAATTGGATGTTCCTGTTGAAAGTGAGTTTGCCGAGTTTTTTCTTACCTATACTATTACACTTTTTCTAAGTGATGTATCGGATGAAGAATTATGTGATATTGCAGAACCCTCTGAACAAATAAAAGATGGTACAGAATTTGTTCATGAAGTATGGGGATTGCCTGAAAATTACATTTGTTTCACCACTGTTGAGGGGGAAGGCTGTTATTTGTACGACAAGATTACCGGTAAAGTATGGGATTTTGAATTAAAAACAAGAGATAGTTTTTTGAGAGGTGAAATCTCGGCAAAATGGGGTGGGTTCTATAAGTTCATGATTTGGTACTTGGGAGGGTAGATTATAGAAAAGAAGGGGACACCCTAGATTTGATGCTGATCAAAAAATAGTCTGTTGCATGTGGTTATGATGCAAAAAAATGATCCGGATGTCGGCCGATTCCTGAGCATGGATGCCTGGGAGGGGGATTTAACCCTCGCGCCGAGTTTGCATAAGTATTTGTATGCGTATGGGAATCCGTTGGTT
>NZ_JAGSOY010000205.1 GCF_018837975.1 Zooshikella harenae
AAATGTCTGGGCAGCAGGTGCTTAACCCAGAAGTAGACTGACAACTGCTCCTTACTAAGCAAGATTTTCTTTCCCTCGATCTTCATAATTTGGCCATCCAAATAGACCATTAATTTCTTCAATACCAAGCTCACAATCATCATATTTATTTAATGATCCAAATGCACCTTCATCTCTTAATTTAAGTAGAGTTGTTTTAATAAGATTACCAATCATTATTGCACATTCATTTTCATCATAGTTTTCGAAAACACTAGGCCAATGGGGACGCGGCAAACAATTACCATCTAAGTTCATTGTCCATAAACCATCAGGACTTGCATTCTCCCTTGTATCGAAAAAAACGCAAACCATTCCTCCCTGGTCAAATTGGTAACCCAACTCAATAAATTTTATTTTGTTTTTATTTTTGTAATCAGTGATCCTATCTGAAATGTATTTACTGATTTCTGCTGTTTCTGTTTCTTTAGTAAACTGCATATAACTTCCATAAATATATTTGTCTATCACCGCAAACTACATCGAGCGTTTGAGAGTTCAGCTATGCAGCAACAATGCAACATAGCCTTGTCAGCTCTATTTTCCCTTTCCCCAGGCCATTGCAAATGGTTTTGACCAATACATTGATGGAAGAATCATAGTAGCCTCAGTTTCCATTGGATTGACCAAAATAGGAAACAATCCTCGTGACAGCTTTCGATCTGGAAGATGCTTTCTATGCACCATTATGCAAGTATACAGACATTCTATACCTCCAGTGAGGCTTTTTGGCACAACAAGCTTTAAATCTGTTACCATTTCATCTTCTAGCTTATCTGCAAAAATCTGAATCTCCTCATCATCAACTTTTTTACCCTTGACGGAGAAGAGACTACTCGCAGCATTTTTAAGAATACTCGGATTTCCATCTACTGATAAGTCTAAACTATAAAGAATTGCTGCAGGACAATCAGTGCGTCCGGATACAAAAAGATGTTTATTGGCTTGGACTACTGCCCCCCAGACAATATTCCCTCTTTTTAATAACGCCGCTTGATTATCAAATATTTCACTAAAACGCTGATCATTTGATGACTTTACCCACGAGGGCTTAGGCATCTTTCTCCACCAGATGTCAAACATTGACATTTCTCGAGGAGGTCTACCAAAGGAATGACGACACACTTCAATAATACGCTCAAATTGATTATCTACTTCTACCAAAACAAACCCTTAAATACTACCGAAAACTGAAAAACTAACTAATATTAAACGTCATTTTGACACCAATGAGCTTTATTGTAAGCAATAAGATACCTGCCATCTAGCAAATTGGCTAGATAGCTGCTTTATGTTCTGGTCTAATGCCATCGGACACTTAATTTTGAGACAGAACCATTATGTTGCAATTAGGACCAGCGGGGGCATTTGTGCAGAAACTTACGGTTTTGACTTATCTGCTTGATACCAAAGCGCAAATTTCTGTACAAACCTCACTTGATCATTTGAGGGACATAGATTAGTTGACGGATTCTGGAACAGAAAATAGCTCTTATTTCAGACTAAATAAGATGTTTCATAAACCCTCGTTTGTGAAACCGTAAAAACCTGTTCAAATGCCCCCGCTAGTCCATATAGAGCCAAATCAAATATCAGGAAACTGGACATGGCTTAATGAATCTTCCAGAAATATCTATGGAAAAACCGAAGAAAAACATTAACAGCAGAGGACGTATGACTCCTTCTAGTAAAGATAAATACGATAGGGCCATGAGAATTTATAATAACGAGTTGTCTAAAGCTAAAGAAAAGCAATTGATTGTAGAGCGAGAAGCAACTAGAAGAGTAATAATTGAAGCTATTAAGCAAGGCGATTTCGAGACTGTAGGGTTAGCAACACATAAGTTTGGCGATCTGTACGCACATACATACATCGATGAATTTAATAGAAGAGTTACATACACCATTGGTGCTGGTCATGCTCATACGGAGTTGGAAGGACATGCTCCGGACTATGTTAATCGAAGACAAAAACTTTTCAAAGAATTCACTGCTGATTATGTAGCAACCATAGCAAAAGCCTACGGAGCTTC
>NZ_JAGSOY010000206.1 GCF_018837975.1 Zooshikella harenae
GTTGTGTAGTGTTCCGCACGCCTGCCGAGGGAACACAATGTTCCAAATCGTTACTTAAGTTGATTATTCATTTCTTCAGCAAATGCTTCTGCATTTAAGCCAACCAACAAGTGCAGTTTATTATTGCCTAGTTGGGCAACACCATGGGCACCGGCTTTTTCAAGCGCGCCTGTATCCACCGCACCACTGTCTTTAACCTCTATGCGCAAGCGTGTCGTAGCACAACATTCTACATTGTTGATATTTGAGGCTCCCCCCAAAGCCAGAATGAAGCGCTTCACTTTCTCTGGAATACTCGGGTCAGCACCCGTTGAGCTGCTGGATTCTTCTTCCGCTACAGTCGCTGAGGCAGCAGGGGCGACAACTTCGTCTTCTCCTGTCGAGTTCTTTAGGTACTCTTCCATATCGGTTTTAAAGTTTTCAGAATGAGGTCCAAAAATTGCCTGTACGCCATTGCCAACAACGACACAGCCAGCAGCACCGAGGGCTTTAAGCTTAGCTTGGTCTACTTTATCAATTTCATTAACGGAGATGCGAAGACGAGTAATACAGGCATCAAGACTCGTGATGTTTTGTCTGCCACCAAAAGCAATGACGAGTTGTTTAGAGAAAGCGAATGCACCATCAGCATGAGCTTCATCTAGTGTCTGTTCTGAGATCTCATCTTCACGGCCAGGGGTTTTCAGGTCAAACTTAACAATTACTATGCGGAAGATAACGTAGTATACGGCAGCCCAAATAGGACCAATAATTAAGAACCACAGTGCATTTGAAGACTGATTGAAAAGAACAATGTAGTCAATCAATCCGTGTGAGAAGGTAGTACCGTGCTTAATACCCAAAGCAATACAGGTATAAAAAGCAGCTCCAGCTAATAAAGCATGAATTCCGTACAAGACAGGTGCTACGAAAAGAAAAGCAAATTCGATAGGTTCAGTAATCCCTGTCAGGAACGAAGTTAATGCAGCGGACAGCATGATACCACCGATTTTAGCGCGGTTTTCAGGTTTAGCTGTGTGCCAGATAGCAATAGCTGCTGCAGGTAAGCCCCACATTTTGAATAAGTAGCCACCTGCTAAGTTGCCTGCTGTTGGGTCATAGGCGATGTAGCGATGGATTTCACCACGAACAGTTTCACCAGTACTGCTAACAAACTCACCAACTTCAAAAAAGAAAGGAACGTTCCAGATATGGTGTAAACCGAAGGGTATCAACGTGCGCTCGATAATGCCGTAGATTGTGAAGGCTAACCCAGGGCTTTCATTAGCAGCCCAATGTGAGAAGCCTTTGATGCCTGCACCGATAGGAGGCCAAATAAAACTTAAGATGGTACCCAGTGCAATGGCTGCAAAAGCAGTGATGATTGGTACGAAACGTTTTCCTGCGAAAAAGCCAAGGTATTGAGGGAGTTGGATGCGATAAAATCGATTAAATAGAAACCCAGCAATACCACCAATAGCAATACCACCAAACACACCTGTATCAATCGACTTGATACCCATAATAAGCTTAGTTTCAGCGCCATTAGCGCTAGAGATAACACCCATTGTACCTAGAAGCACTGCATACCCAACGACTGAGGCTAAAGAGGCTACCCCATCATTTTGGGTTAAGCCTAGTGCAACACCAATGGCAAAGATAAGTGGTAAATTACCAAAAATCGCGCTACCCGCTTGCTCCATTACATGGGATAGAATTTCAGGCAGCCAGCTAAAGTTTGCTGCACCCACACCGAGTAAAATACCTGCAACAGGTAGCACTGATACTGGGAGCATTAGCGCTTTACCGATCTTTTGCAAGAATGCAAAAGAAGACTTGAAGTCAATCATCGTGTCCTCCTTCCTTTTTCAAGGAAACAGCTTTTTTATTAAATTGTTTTTGACTGCCTATTTCAATTTTCCAAGTTAACTGTTAACACGTTGGCGGAAGAATTTAAGTTTAGCGCTTTTTCTGCTGAGTGTTTGACAGTCAACTTCAGGCTTCGAATCTGAGTGGTTCTGTCGCAAAAATTATTTAGCGTAAAAACAAACTTATTTTGGACACACTTAGCCTGCTAATGCACAGAAC
>NZ_JAGSOY010000207.1 GCF_018837975.1 Zooshikella harenae
CTGACCCCTTGATTGACTCCGACCCCATCGATTGAGCCACACATCACTCTTCCAGCCAATTTTTTAGCCACATTGGTTTATCTTTATCAAAAACACCAGTTATTTTCGAAGCATTTAATGGAGCATCGAGAGAAGCCAAATAATCAATATTTTTTTTATGCCAAGCTAACTCTTCTTGAAGAGCCAAGCCATTATACTCACAAAAACTGTCAACAGCCTCTAATGCAAATTCTAAAGACTTTATCACATCATCATCACATTTAAACAATAGGCTATCTATTGCATGTAATGTTGCCACACCTGTTAGCATTGATGGTGTATATTCACTACCTTTTGTATCTGTATCAGGGATAACAGCAGACAAATTCCTCTTAGCGGACATTAACTCCTCCTTATTTGCAAGCTCATTTTTAATACAATTATCTAGCAAAGACTTATTAGCTTTAGATATAACTGAATCAGCTTCACCATAATTATATTCAAATATCTCTTGCAATCTTTTCACTGCACTTGCAACAAGGCAAGATTTTAATACCCAATTTAACTGATTTACCTCTTTAAGATAAGGATACATATACTTTCCAATAAATATAAAATTTACTTTTCTCTATGCCTGTATTTATCTTTAGACTGATAGATTTCCGGAACTTTATTCAAATCATCGCCTAAAGCATTTTGACAGCCATCACAACACGCCCTACTTGGACACATAGGTTATAAAAGGGGACATCCACTTTTTGATCAAAGTCAAATATAGGGTGTCCCTTTCTTCTGACGCCTCGAAGCCGTCAAAGTGCATCGAGGTGGCCGCTCTTTAACAGAAAATTGCATCGAAGTGCTCTGATGCTAGGCTCGGACGCACAAAGCCGTCCTAGTTTACAACTATTTTCGCGATTACGATCCAAGTACTGGACGCTACATCGAAAGTGATCCTATTGGGTTACATGGTGGGTTAAATACTTATGGGTATGTAGAAGGTAACCCTACGGGTTTTGTAGATCCTTTAGGTTTAGAGCGCTTTGGCGGAGGCTACAACCGACAAGACTATAATGCTTATCAGCAACGACAATATGAAATTGCAAGTGCAAATTACTGGAATGGTGTTGCTGGTGAATATGACGAGTTTACTGGTTACTGTGGAGAAAGAGACGAGGAATACTGGGGCAATGTCCAACACTTCAACTCTTGGTACCATGAACCTGGATTAGTTGATGTTACCCCTGTTTTCGATCTTGCTACTGGCGGTTATGGTATTAGATCTGCTTATAGAGGTATAAAAGGGTTTGTAAAAAGCGGCGTTATAAAGAAAACACCTAGTGTAAAATGGGGGGCTCAAGAAAAACATTTTCCAGGTCATAACTCGTATACACCAGGCAGAAGTACAATGACAAGTGATCCTAAAAAGCTTGCAAAAAAAGCAGGAACAGGACAACAAGTAGGTAAAACCCCTGTAGGACAGCCAGGTTCCAAAGAGCGAGTTGATTTTGGTGAAAATATAGGTACTTATATTGACCAAGCCGGTAACCACTCACCGACTACAAAAGGCATTATTCACTACTCAAAGGATGGAATTCATATTGTTCCAGCAAGGCCTTAGTAATTATGGATGAAAACATTAATTTAGTTAAATTATCAATACAACGCGCTTTGTTAGGTGAGGTTTCTTCTTTCCTTCGCGCTGTAGTATTTTCTATTAATAACAAAGATATTGAGATTAGATTCTATTTTGATGGTGTTATTAATGAAGAAGATAGAGAATCAGCCTCTTGTGTTGAGACGGAGGTAATTGCTGACTATGACGAAGACTACTCTATCAATGCTAATTGTTTAAGAGTTGATGCGTGTGATCCTATAAATGATCGGGGTGTTTGGGTTTATAAAAGACGCGAATAAATATTGATGGCAATGGCCGAAAACCTTTATTGCGCTGGGCTTTTCAGGCCAGTTATACGATGCTGAGAGTGGGCTCTTATACAACTATTTTCGATATTACGATTCAAACACCGGACGCTACATCAGAGTTGACCCCATTGGGTTAAATGGTGGGTTAAATACCTT
>NZ_JAGSOY010000208.1 GCF_018837975.1 Zooshikella harenae
CTATTAGTGTGATTGACCAAGCAGATAGCGATGATTTTGCTACGATTGGAGTAGCAATACACCCTTTAGGAGATAGCTTTTCTCATCGACAAATGGGAGATGAGAAATTTACTTATGAGCAGGGGCTTGGGCATGCCAAGCACGGTACTGACCCAGACACTATACATTTAAGAAGAGAAAAGTATGAAGGTTATGTTGAAAGCTTGGCAACTATATTAGCTAAGAAGAGAGGCGTAGATATTACCGCCGAAGAACTTGGTGGTTTACAAAGTGATTTATGGTCTTTTGTAGAAAGTGCAAAAGTGCCTAAAGCTAACATAATAAGAGAGTATACATATAATGGTAGCTTTCAAGATATTCGTTATCCAATAGTTGGAACAGTTGATGATGAGTTAACGAATGAGAATACAATTAAAAATTTAAGAATGAAAGCAATTGATGAATATGCAAAAAGAAAAGGAATTACTACTGATGAAGTGAAAAAACAAATATTAAAACCTGAGGAGAATAGTTTTCCACTTCATGGTTTTTTTAGTAAAGGTAAAGGAGGGGAAGTCAGTGATATAATAGACTTGTTACAAACCCAGCCTACAGAAGATAATTTTATTCTAGATTACTGGAAGAAGAGGAAAGATGCTAAGCAAATATTTGAAAAACTTGATCCTGCAGTAGAAAAAGTTGCTTCTGAAGTAATAAAGCTTGGAATAGAAGACAAATGAAGTTGATTGGTGTGATTTCTCTGGTTAAAGTTTTTTGCGTGTGTTATGTGTTAGCAGGGTTTCAATATTCAATAATGATGGGGTATTATTTTTATGCTAATTTGGAAGAGTTTAATGATAAAATTGTCCGGGAGAAAATAAAAAAAGTGGTCTATGCTGGCTTGGAAAAAGATAAACTAACTATTTGTGTGAGTGATTATAATAATCAGATTTTTAGCATAAATGTATTTATGAGAGACTTTGTTTTTTCTGCTAATAAAGAAGGTGGTAGTAATGGATATATTAAGGTTGAAAGGAATGGAATATTAAGTGAATGTAATAAGAAGGGAAATGAAATAAAAGTTATTTTAGTTTCGTTAACTTATGGCTTGAATAGTAATGCTCTCAAAGATGCAAATACTCTCTCAGCAGACAATAAGGTAACAGTTTATGAGGTAACTGTAACTGAACCCGATATGAGTAGAGTAAAAAAGAGTAAAGATATTATAGTCGTATTCAGAGAAAGCATTAATAATAGGTTAGGATTTTTGGTTGACTTTGAAGGAAAAATAGTAAAAGGTGATAAGTCAAGAGTACTATATTTCCCATTAGCTATCGTCATAGATATTTTGACATATCCATACCAGCTTTACCTTTTAGTAAAAAGCGGCGGGTAAATAAAGGGGGAAAGAGGACACTCGCTTTTTGATGTTGGTCAAAAAACAGTCTGATGCAGCTGGCCTTGAGCTTACAGCAACTAGCCTAAATCAGCCTCACCACCCGTAATCGTATTGGCTAATAAGAAAGAGGACACTCGCTTTTTGATTTAGATCAAAAAGCTGCCTGAGTAGTAGTCTCCCCCCTCCGACGCTGCCAGCAACCACCGGTACAACCCCGCCACTTGGGTAATGGCTGGCGCTATGCTTATGATGCAGTGAATCGGCGGATTCTAGAAACCTTACCCCCCGATAGTGCCGGTGACCGGGCGCAAACCCGCTTTGCTTATGACAAGGTCGGTAACCTGACCTTAGAATAGAAAGAGGACACTCGCTTTTTGATTTTGATCAAAAAACAGCCGGCAGTGTGTGGTTATGATGGTGCTCAATATTTGATCAGTTGTGGGTAAGAGGTTTAAGGATGACACGGCCACGAAGTGAGTTAGTGAGTGTGCAGGATACGCCGTATTATCACTGTATTTGTCGCTGTGTCCGCCGTGCTTTTTTGTGTGGTGATGATCGGGTGATAGGTCAAAATTTTGATCACCGCAAAGCGTGGATGGTGGAAAGGCTGACTGAGCTAGTTAAAGTGTTTGCGATTGAAGAA
>NZ_JAGSOY010000209.1 GCF_018837975.1 Zooshikella harenae
CTAGGCTTCGATGAACTTGCTTTTAATATTTTCCATAATATAAATTGAGCTTCTATATGTCCTGCGGAAGCCAATTCCTTAAATAATTCCATAGCTTGTTTATCATCCTGAGAAACGCCATCTCCATAGAAATACATATAAGCTAACTTGAGCTTCCATTCTTTATTACCAACCAGGGCTAAGCGTCTAACAGTATCTATATAGCGATTTCTAAAAGCATCAGCCTTATCAACATCGATAGATACACCATCACCATTCTTATAAATAAAATATAAGTACTGAAAAACCTCAGGCATGTCATCTGAATCAGCTAACAATAAAAATTTACTAATAGCCTCATCCATGACATTTAACTCGTAGGCGTTGATAGCATCCTGAAGGAGCTTTGTCTGTTGATTACTGTGCATACTTAGTCCATCTCTTCTCACTAACAACCCTGCATATTTCAAGTCTGGGTTTGTCTTCAAGGTACTCTTTTCTAGTGATTTATCCTAGAAATCCATAGATGCTATTCCAATAAGCGGCAATTTGGTTTCCAATACCAAAGCGCGGATTTTATCCAGTTACCAGCAAATCATATGTGACAGATATCACACCAACAAAGATAAACTGATCAATATTTATTCTAATTTGCTATAGAAAACACCATAGTCCCGCTGAAAATACTTTGTCCGTAAGCAACCATTAACATTTTCAAGTATAATTTGGTACCAAGGATGAATCGTGAGCCTCAACTAGAGGCTCCAATAGCTAGCGGCTTTGTTGAATCGCTCATTAATCAATCAATATCAGGCGCTCACAATCTGCTAAAGTAGCTAGCTTTTCCTGGTTCAGTGATCGTCCCTATTCCGTATAAACTCAACGAATCCAAACGTCATCACATACCTAAGCAACGATATAAGCTGAGCAATTGGTCTGAGTATAACCAAGCCCTGAGAAACCGCGGTCGAATCGATTTGTGGCTCAGTGATGATATTGAGACCTGGTGGACCCACTCCAATCGCGTTTACGATGGCACAGGCTCAAGTCAGCATTATACCGATCAAGCCATTCTGACCTGTCACGAACTACGCGTGATTTTTAAGACCCCCTTAAGGCAGTTAGAAGGATTTATTGATTCGCTCTTTGAAACCATGGGGTTACCCCTGAAATGCCCGCATTATTCACTGTTATCTAAACGCTTAGCGGGTCTCAACATCCCCTCACCCCGTTATAAAAAAGGGGCTCAATGGGATGAGAGTACCGTTGCCATTGCTTTCGACTCCACTGGGCTGAAGCGTTACGGTCGAGATGAATGGCACCAGGAAAAACATAAGGTGTCGAGTAAACGGAGCTGGCGTAAGTTGCATTTAGGTGTGGGCGATGACCATGTGATTTATTCGACGGTGCTCACCGATAAAAACACCATGGATGATGCAGCGACAGAAGCCCTCTGTGACCAAATTGAAGAAGAGGTCTCCATGGTTTCTGCAGATAGGGCCTATGATGAAAATCATGTGTATAAGAGGATTGAGGCCCACTTTCCTGAGGCGGATATTGTCATTCCCCCCAAGGATTATCTGTATTACAACGAAAACCATCATCCCAAACGCTGTGCTCATATGATTGAAATAACGGCTAAAGGGCAACAGACCTGGCAACAGCATCACCAATATGGCAAGCGAAGTGGATCCGAGACAGCTATGCAACGCTACAAGCGGACATTTGGCAATCAGCTGCATGCTCGAGAAATGAGCAATCAGGAAATAGAAGTGATGATTGCCTGTGGCGTATTAAATCGTTTTACAGCACTAGGGATGCCTCAAAGCCATCAATCTGTCTAAACAATCTCAAAAGACCTGATGATTGAGTACTGCAACAAAGCCGTAAATAGCGGCTTCTGTTTTACGAATTGTGTCAGTAGTTAACTGACGATTTCTCGCTACGGTATCCACAAATAAGGCATACAACGAATCAACTTCCTGCTGAAAGCGCTCTTTAACGTCATTAGGCAGTGGCTGAAATGA
>NZ_JAGSOY010000021.1 GCF_018837975.1 Zooshikella harenae
GACCTCCCCCCAAATTACTAACCCAAAAAACCATCGTCGATTTAATTGAAGAATCTTCGGAGCAAGTAGACTGGCGTGCTTACATGGAAAGTTTTAACCCAGAAAACAATCCCTGGCACCCCAATTTACAGCCCAAAGATGAGTACCCTTATTTAGAAAAACATAATCCTTTTTCATCATTTACCCGAATTGTTCAAAACAAACAACATTGGCAAAAAATTGGCAATGAAACCGATTTTTGGAAAGCCATTTGTCATGGCACCTTACCAGAATATGCCTGGTTTACGCCGAACATGTGGAGTGATGGTCACTATCTCTTGGGTACTAAAAAAGCTCCACATGAACGCGCACCTATTCTCGTTAATCAATTGGCAACCTGGTTAGAAAGTTTTTTTAGTGACTTACGTTTTCCTGGACCCAATAGTTTATTACCGAAAAAAACCCTGGTTGTTATCACCTTTGATGAAGCCGATTTTGAGGCAGATTATGACCAACACCAAAAGTATACTTACGATGGACCCAACCAAATCTATACGGTACTACTTGGTGATATGATTCAACCAGGTCAACAGCACGAAGGGTATAATCACTATAGTTTGTTAAAAACCATCGAAAAAAACTTTAATCTTAATCATCTGGGTAAAAATGATCAGTACGCAAACTGGTTTCAATTTTTATGGGGAAAACAATTTTCCTGGGGTAAAAAGCAAAAAACACCTTTAATCAATGTTAAAACATTTACCGCAACATCATTTGCAAGTCGACTATTTTGTGTTTCTGTTAAAAACTACAATGTGATGTGTCATATTTATGATGGCACCTGTTGGAGTGAAGGCGACTTGATTACAGAAGCCCAGGTTACTTCAGTGCATCTACTGGCAATGCATCATCAATTATGTCTATTTATAGAAACTACTGATCATCATTTATTACACTTTAATTATCAGCTAAACACTGGCTGGCAAGAAGCTAAAACCACAAATACTGATCCAACTTTTGTCCAAGATTTAACGAGTCTGACGCACTCTATTATCATTGATAGCCAAGAGTTTGCAGCCTTGGCTTTTAAAGATGAACAGCATCACGTTCAATGGCAGTTGTATCAAAATGGCCAGTGGCATCCACCTCAAGCAATAGGGCATCAAGTCGAAAATTCAATACAACTTGGTAATCTGGGGGCTAGCCTCTACCTATTATATCCAACGTCAAAAAGCCAAACCCAAGTCTGCACAACATGCAATTTAGCCCCCTGGAATGTTGTTACTGTAGCAGAGAGTAAATATGCAGGTCCCTGTGATGATGCTGTTCAGTTTCAGTGGTCAAAAAATGCTTTTCCATTGTGTCATTATGCCCATACACCCAACCCAGTTACCCCAGGAGAAAACGAACCCTCGGCAATACATATCAAGGGCAAAACACCTTTAGCCTGTGCCGAGCTTGATGGCGTTCTTCATCTTGTTCATCCTGGCATTTCACAACAGCAGTTAATGACTGAGACTTTTTCGTTAGCCGGTATATTAACGGCACAGTATAGAGTGTCCTATAACCCAGCTCAGCAACAAACTACGTCAAATGGCTATGGCACTCAACTGGAAGTAGGTTGGAGTAATTCATCATTAATCACTAATGCTCAGCTAGGCGAAAATGGCACGCTCAAGCTCACTCGTTTTAATCACCAGCTGTGCCTGCTATTTCAAAGTACTACCAGTGACACGGTTGAATTGATAAAAGGGCAATACCGTGACTTATTAGCAAGCTAAAAGGTGATTAATTTTTAGCACATTGGCTACATCTTATGTAATGCTATTATTAGTAATGTGCCTCTTTTTGCTTTGAAGTAGGATTAGTAGAGAAGGATGTAGCAATGGACCTTTTTAATAAAATTCGTGGCGAATTTATCGACATCATTGAATGGACTGATGATAGCCGCGATACCATGGTTTACCGCTTTGAACGATATAATAACGAAATCAAAATGGGCGCCAGGCTCATTGTCCGAGAGTCTCAGATCGCAGTATTTATCAATAAGGGCAAAATTGCTGATATATTTGAACCGGGAGACTACAGCTTAGAAACAGATAATTTACCTATCTTATCAACCTTACAAGGCTGGAAGCATGGCTTTCACAGCCCCTTTAAAGCTGAAATTTATTTCATCAATACCCGCCGTTTTACGGATTTAAAATGGGGAACCAAAAACCCAATTACCCTCCGTGATCCTGAGTTTGGCCCTATGCGAATTCGTGCCTTTGGTACATATGCTATTCGCATAACAAATGTCACAAGCTTTATTAAAGAAATTGTAGGCACTGATGGACACTTCACCACCAATGAAATTACCAGCCAATTAAGAAACCTTATTGTTTCCCGTTTTGCTGATATTCTTGGCGAGACAAAAATCCCTATATTGGATATGGCCGCTAATTATGATGAATTAGGCGAGTTTATCTGCCAAAAAATTCATGATGACTTTTTGGCCTATGGTATGGAAATCACCAAAATGCTGGTAGAGAACATATCATTACCCACTGCTGTCGAAGAAATACTGGATAAACGTACAAGTATGGGCATTATGGGCAACTTGCAACAGTACACCCAGTTCCAAACAGCAACCGCTATCGAAAAAGCCGCCGAAAATGAAGGAGGCTTGGCTGGTGGAGGAATGGGCATGGGCTTCGCGATGGCAAATCAGATGGGGCAAAACATGCAGCACAATCAACAGTCTCAAACACATAGCCAGACTTCAGCTGCAGTGCCACCACCATTACCACAAGAGAAACCCTTTTATGTCGCCATTAACGGTCAACAGCAGGGTCCTATGCCAATAAGTCAGCTACAGCTATTAGTCAATAATGGCTCAGTCACCAGGGAAAGTTTAGTTTGGTGTGAAGGGATGAGTAATTGGGAAAAAGCATCAGACGTTGAGACATTAAGTCAACTATTTACTGCTACGCCACCACCCTTACCACCACAATAATACTTTTCATCCAGCATGGACGCTGGTTTCGATTATCAACACAAGTAACAGTGAGTCGTACCTATGGCCAGCAGTCCTCCACCCATTCCTCCCAAACAAGAAAATACAGATACAAATCAATCTGCACCTCAGATCAGTAGTAACTTTAAGTGCCAACAGTGTGGAGCCAAATTAACATTTAAACCTGGAACTCAAGCATTAGTGTGTCAGTACTGTAATTTTAAAAATGACATCAAAACCAGCAAGGAAACAATTGAAGAGCTTGATTATTATGAATATTTAAATAAAGCAGAAGCGGGGGATGCGACAGAAGAAAAGCTTTACATTAAATGTAATGCTTGTGGTGCTGAGTCTACTTCTGAAGCCAATGTTACATCACAGGAATGTGCGTTTTGTGGCAGTGAAATAGTATCAACCGCACACTCAAAAAAACTCATCAAGCCTCGCTCTTTATTGCCTTTTAACGTCAAACGAAATACTGCTAAAAAAAGCTATAAAGAGTGGTTGAATAGCTTATGGTTTGCCCCTAATGCGTTAAAAAAGAAAGCACGACTCAATGCAGCATTAAATGGTATTTTTGTACCACATTGGACGTTTGATACAAAAGCATCCAGTGATTACACAGGAGAACGAGGTAAATATTATTATGTTACAGTAACCAAAACTCGCACTAATGCTGAAGGAAAGCAAGAAACCTATACCGAACGAGAGCGACGTACTCGTTGGTATTCAACAACGGGTAGCGTTTTTAATTTATTTAATGATGTATTGGTTTTAGCCAGTCGTACTTTACCTAGAAAATACACTGAGGCACTTGAACCCTGGGATTTAAAAAATTTAGTGCCTTATAAGGATGATTATCTGAGTGGTTTCAAAGCTGAAAGCTATCAAGTCAATTTAAGACAGGGATTTACATTGGCTAAAGACATTATGGATGATGAAATACGCGAAACAATAAAAAGGGATATTGGTGGAGATGATCAACGCATTCATTCCGTCAACACACACTACAAGGATATATCCTTTAAGCACATTTTATTGCCCGTATGGATCAGTGCGTATCGTTATCATGAAAAAGTCTACCGCTTTTTAGTCAATGCCCGCACTGGTGAAGTACAAGGTGAACGCCCTTACAGCTGGGTTAAAATAATATTAGCCGTGTTAGCGGTTATTGCGGTGGGTGTGGGCATTTTCCTTTGGCATCAGTCGTTGTAGTAAACTAAAAAAGTGACTGTAGGTGAGTTAATAAATCATATAAAAACCCGAGCAGGGTTACAGCTTTATCAAATAAACCTTTATATGATTTATTTTTTGCCTAATGACTCACTTTAAAAAAGTATTTACAATTTCATAAAGAATGTTTTAAAAAAACAGAGACATTGCCAAAAACAAAACAACTTAATCAGTATCTTAGAAATACGAAAGAATAAGTAAAACTTTACTTTATCAAGCAAAGGAAGGGTAAAATCATTGAAATAAAACAAGTGGTGCCCGGGGCCGGACTTGAACCGGCACGGAGTTAACCTCCGAGGGATTTTAAGTCCCTTGCGTCTACCAATTTCGCCACCCGGGCATTATACTTAGAAATAATCTACTGAAAGGACGATTTTGTCAATCTTGTTAATCAGCTATAGCAAACCAGTTAAACCAAACCATCATCATGAATCAATTCCACCTAAACGATTTTCCTGTTTAGGCATTGTTCAGCAGTGATGTTTGCTGCTTTGCTGGGCCGTTTCCCCTCAGCGACGAGGCGTATTATACATATAAGTATTATATTGGCAAGACTTATGTCATACACTTATACAAATGCTTGATAGTGGTGCTGCAGTTGAAAGAAATAGACTGCAAGAGCAGCACATCCCGCTGGACAAACAATAAGCATCCAAACAAACTGATCATGCAACATAGATAAGCACACAATCGAAAAGTGCTGTGTAGCAGCATCAGGATATTTTGCCTGTGTATTCGGCATTTAGATCAATCTTCAAAGGATACAACAAAATCGGTATATAAGGTCATACCGACAACGTATTAATAGAGCCGAGCAATAAAGGAGTCATTGCTACGGCGTACTACCAAACACTAACACCACTAAGGACAGTAACTAATGCCAGAAACGAAACATAGCCTTTCCCAACCCTCAGTTGAAACCGCTAACCATAAAAAAATATCTCCATCATCACGTTATGATGTGGTTATTATTGGTGGTGGGGCTGCGGGAACAGCCTGCGCTAGCAGCTTACTAAAAAGGACAAAACAGCTGCGTATTGTCATTGTTGAACCCAGTGAGCATCATTATTACCAGCCTGGGTGGACATTAGTTGGAGCAGGGGTGTTTACTCAAGCGCAAACCATCCATAAAACTGCAGATTCATTACCTAAACAAGTAACCTGGATTAAAGCAGAAGCCACAACCATTGATCCTTACCAGCGTCTTGTCAGCCTCAGTAATAAAGAGCAGTTAAACTATCAAACACTTGTCGTCTGTCCTGGACTCAGTCTGAACTGGCAAGCCATCAAAGGCTTACCAGAAGCACTTGGACAACAGGGGATTACCTCCAATTATCACTTAGATTTTGCACCTTATACCTGGCAACAAGTGAAAAGTTTGAGTAAAGGCAAAGCGATTTTTACTCAACCCACGATGCCTATCAAATGTGCAGGCGCACCACAGAAGGCGGTTTATTTGTCATGTGATTACTGGCGACAACAACAGCACTTAGCACAAATCGACGTTGAGTTTCATATAGCAGGAGCTGCCTTATTTGGCGTATCCACATTTGTACCAGCACTACAACGCTATATTGAGCGCTACGGAGTAAATCTGCTCTATAATTCCAATCTAATAGAAGTGGATGTAAATACTCAAACAGCTTATTTTTCTCAAACCTCAGCAGATGGCCAAATGGAAACCATTGGTAAACCATTTGATTTCCTCCACGCTGTACCTCCCCAACAGGCACCTGCATTTATTCGTAGCAGCCCACTAAGCAATGCAGCTGGCTGGGTCGATGTTGATCCTTACACACTAAGACATAACCAGTTTGATGATATCTTCAGCTTAGGAGACGTTGCTTCAACCAGTAACGCAAAAACAGCCGCCGCAATCCGCAAACAAGCACCTGTGGTTGCAGAAAATTTACTGGCATTTTTAAAAGGTCACTCACTCACAGCCTGCTATGATGGCTATGGTGCCTGTCCACTCACTGTTGAGCACGGAAAAGTGATTCTTGCAGAGTTCGGTTATGATGGAAAACTGCTACCTACGCTACCACTCAACCCAACGATTGCAAGACGTAGCTACTGGCAGTTGAAAACCCATGGATTGCCCTTTATGTATTGGAAAATGCTGTTAAAAGGCCATGAATGGCTGGCAAAGCCTAAACAGCGACCAGCAGAGGCTACTCCCAAACATCAAACGCAACCCTCTGCTCCAAGCCACTCAAACAAACAACAGTCCTAACATTAAAGCTTTAAAATGCGCATACCCAGCTCTTAAGCCTGTTGAGCTGGGTCATAAGCCTAGGTAAGTTTTTATGTATTCACTTAAAATGTCAGCATGATTTCTTAAAATATACGTCAGTTTTTGTTATTTTTGATCCTCATTAAGAATTATAAGATTCATCCACCAATAGTAATCATCATTAAAGTGTTGCTTTCAGACTAAAGAAAAATGCCAAAATCAGTGTTATTTAAAAAAGAACGCACAAATCACCCTGTATACTCGATTCCGAAGTTTTTAATGCTTGCAAAACTAAAAGCTCCAAGGATCAGTGTATACATAGTTAGTAAACACTTGTTGCCATATGGCAGCCTATTTCTATAACTTATTGATTTGTTTTAATAATCAAAAAGTCAAGAAGAAAAAACTTCGGAATCGAGTGTATACTAGCCTCAAATTTAATGAAACTATGATGATCAATTTTTATTCATCAGACAGACCTGCAAGCAACTACGAGTAAGGAATATTCATGCTGATTCCCGTAATTTTATCTGGCGGAACAGGATCAAGACTTTGGCCGTTATCTCGGGAGCTTTACCCTAAGCAACTTTTAAACTTGGTTAATCAGGATACCAGTCTCCTGCAGGACACTGTCCTAAGACTACCCAGTACACCAGACTTACAAGCCCCTATTGTCGTATGCAATGAAGCTCATCGCTTTATGGTTGCTGAACAGTTGCATACCATCAATAAGCCAGCCACCCGTATTCTATTGGAACCCGTTGGCCGCAATACCGCGCCAGCTATTGCTATTGCTGCTTGGCAAGCTATGGCCATTGATGCGGAAGCCATCCTGCTGGTGCTACCTGCAGATCACACCATTGCCAACTTAACCAACTTCCATCAAGTAATAGCTCAAGGCAACAAACAAGCTCAAGCGGGTAAGCTGGTTACATTTGGTATTGTCCCAGATTACCCTGAAACAGGTTATGGCTATATCGATGCAGATGAAGAACTTAGTGCTGGGGTTCGTCATATCTCCCAGTTCGTAGAAAAACCAAATGCTGAGACTGCCAAGCAATATACCCAATCAGGCCACCACTTCTGGAACAGTGGTATGTTCATGTTTAGAGCAGATCGCTATTTACAAGAGCTAAAACAATTTGCCCCCCAAATTCACCAGGCAACCCAACAAGCCTTTGAGCAGGCTGTCGTAGATCTAGACTTTGTCCGTTTAGACCAAGCAGCCTTTGCGGCTAGCCCAGCAGACTCTATTGATTACGCGGTGATGGAGCATACCCAGTCAAGTGTCGTTATTCCCGCAGACTTAGGTTGGAGTGATGTAGGTTCCTGGACAGCCCTGGCCGATCTCACCCCCCCAGATACTAATGGCAATGTTCAACGTGGTGACGTGCTTGTGGAAAGTACTCATGACTGTTACATTCGCGCTGAGCATCGACTTGTCACCACCGTTGGCGTATCTAATCTAGTCATTGTGGAAACCAAAGATGCCGTACTTGTTGCCAATAAAGATCAGGTTCAATCCGTAAAACAATTGGTAAATCAGCTCGCAGCTCAAGAGCGCACTGAATATCAACTTCATAAACAAGTTTACCGCCCTTGGGGATGCTATGAAGGCATTGATGAGGAAGATCGTTTTCAAGTGAAGCGGATAACTGTTAAGCCAGGTGCTAGTCTGTCTTTACAAAAGCACTTTCATCGTGCTGAACACTGGATCGTCGTCAAAGGCACCGCTAAGGTAACCTGTGGTGAAAAAACGTTTCTTGTTTCAGAAAATGAGTCAACTTATATTCCACTTGGCGACAAACATCGTCTTGAAAACCCAGGCAAAATACCGCTAGAACTTATAGAAGTGCAGTCAGGCAGTTATTTAGGAGAGGATGATATTGTCAGGTTTGATGATGTTTATGGCCGCAGTAATCAGTAAAAAAACATGCATGCGCATAAAGCAAAGTGTTTATTCGTTAACTAACTGACAAAGTTAAGGTATTTTTTACGAATGATTAAAAAATGTTTATTTCCCGCGGCTGGGTATGGAACTCGGTTTTTGCCTGCAACCAAGTCAATGCCTAAGGAAATGATGCCCATCGTCAATAAGCCCCTTATTGAATATGGTGTTGAAGAAGCACTTGAGGCTGGACTCAATGAAATATGTATTGTGACAGGGCGGGGCAAACGCGCGCTGGCCGATCACTTCGACATCAACTACGAGCTTGAGCATCAAATAAAGGGCACCAGTAAAGAAGAAACCCTCAAAGACATCCGCCACCTCATTGAAAGCTGCACCTTTTCCTACACACGTCAACGTGAAATGAAAGGGCTAGGGCATGCTATTTTGACTGGCCGAGCCATTATTGGTGATGAAGCCTTTGCAGTGGTACTGGCAGATGACCTATGCATCCACCCCGATGATGGTGTCTTATCCCAAATGGTTAGACTGTATAACCAATTCCGTTGCAGCATAGTGGCTATACAAGAAGTACCAAAGGATCAGACCCATAAGTATGGTGTCATTGCTGGTGATATTATTCGTGAAGATCTGTTTCGTATCACCAACATGGTTGAAAAGCCAAAACCTGAGAGTGCTCCGAGTAATTTAGCCATTATTGGCCGTTATATATTAACGCCCGATATTTTTGAGATTATCCGTAACACACCCCCAGGTAAAAATGGTGAGGTACAAATTACGGATGCACTATTATCTCAAGCCAAGAATGGATGTGTGCTAGGTTACAAATTTAAGGGAAGAAGATTTGATTGCGGTAGTGTAGAAGGATACATCGAAGCGACAAATTACTGCTATGATAATTTATACTTGAAAAAATAATGCAATAATCGCCTATGCCAGGTCGAGTAAATAGACCTGGCATGAAGCAGGTAAACATCACGAGGTGCATAATGGATCTTCATTATATCAACCGCTTACTCAAGCTGATTCATGACCAGCCCGCACCCTTTGTTGAGTATGACTTTCTACGTAGTGAAATTGCCAATTCCGACCATTACAGCCTGGAAGAAGGTGAACAATTAACCAAATACTTATTTCTACTCGAAGATGACAACTTGGTTGAGCTTGATATGACAGATGATCGCATCATTACCCATGTTCGTCTGACTGCAGATGGCTGGCGGCGCCTGGAAAAAGTACCTCAAGTTCAAACCACCTGATATCCTGTAGGCGTCTGATGATATACATCTCATTGCTCTAGCACTTACGCTATCCCCCCAGGGACCAGAAACATGCATAGCGAAGCTGAAGCTGGTGTTCTGATTTTAATATTTGTCAGTCTTGCGCTAATAATCGGTGCAGGTGTTAGAAGCCTTGTAAAAAGTATCCAACTGCCTTATACCGTTTGTTTATTGACCATTGGTTTATGCCTTGGTTATTTACAGCGTAGTGGCATTATTGAGCAATATACACCACTCCTCGATAATACGCTGGCCCTGGTAGCAGGTGTTGATCCCCATCTTGTCTTATTTTTATTTTTGCCCACACTGATATTTGAAAGTGCATTTTCATTAGAAGTCCACTTATTTCGCCGTATATTTGCCCAAATTGCACTATTAGCTGTACCTGGACTAATTATTGCCACTACCCTGACCGCCAGTTTGGCAAAGTGGATGTTTCCCTGGGACTGGAGCTGGGCACTCTGTTTGATGTTTGGCGCACTGATCAGTGCTACAGACCCCGTTGCCGTCGTTGCTCTGTTAAAAGAAGTCAGTTCCCGTAAACGACTGGAAACCTTACTGGAAGGTGAGTCACTGTTAAATGATGGCACAGCGATTGTGCTATTTACACTGTTTTATGGCTGGGTCATCAGTACTCAAACCAGCCAGCCAATCAGTTTATTAAACCTGACAACAAATTTTACCTGGGTCGTTGTGGCTGGATTACTGGTAGGTGTGGTAGCAGGTGGCTTAGTGATGATCTGGATTGGCAAAGTCTTTAATGATCCGCTTATTGAGATTACATTATCAATTGCCACAGCCTATTTAGTGTATTATATCGCCGAAAGCCTTCATGTCTCTGGCATTGTGGCTGTTGTTGCCCTAGCACTCATGTTTGCCGGAATAGGGCGCACACGAATATCACCAGAAGTAGGGGAGTTCTTACATAACTTCTGGGGGATGATGGCTCATATGGCCAACACCCTGATTTTTTTACTTGTCGGAGTGCTCATTGCCAGCCGGGTCCAATGGGATAACCCAGAATCATGGGTCACACTGGGTATTCTATATTTTGGTATTCAGGTTATTCGAACCTTCTCAGTATTTATCCTCACCCCCTTACTAAAACAGTTCAGTGGTGGTATCACACGCGAAAAAGCTATCGTACTAACCTGGGGAGGCTTACGCGGTGCTGTATCATTAGCGCTAGCACTGATCGTTGCGCAGGAAAATCTATTACCAAAAGAAGTAGGGGACCAGGTACTGTTTTTATGTGCAGGTATTGTCGTCCTAAGTATTGTTATTAATGGCTCTACCATGAGCTGGGTACTCGCTCGTTTGCATCTCAACCAACTTCCTGCAGCTAAACAAGCCACTGTAGAGAAAGCTAAACGATTAATCACTGAAGACTTACTACAGTTACTGCCAAAGCTGATGGGCAATAGTTTTTTAAAGGGTGCTGACTGGGATGAGGTCAAACATAATACGGGGCTGCTCAGACCAATAGAAGTAAAAGACAATGAACCAAGCCAAATATCCTCGCCAGAACTTACAATTGCTTTCCGCCGTCGCTTACTGGAGACCGAACGCCAACATTACTGGTTGCAGTTTGAGCAGGGAACATTAGGTAAACAGTCTACAAACAAGCTGGTGGAAGCTGTTGAACACGCCCTGGATGGTGAGCCTAAAATTGCCCCTCGGGAAACCTTATACCGATACTGGCAAACCCCACACTTGTTACACCTCTTACGTAATATAAGAGGTATCAAAAAAATCGCTGTATCATTAAGCTTTTCAAGGATAACCCTTGGCTACGAAATAGCACGTGGTTTTATTCAGGCTCAAGATCACTTAGAAAGCTACATACCCTCATTAGCACCCAATGAAGAAGAAGCCGTCGCCGTTAAACAACTCATCGTCCAAAACAAACAAAAAACTCAAGAGTATATTGAGCAACTACGTAATACCTTCCCAGATCTAGTACACACCCTCGAAACCCATTCAGCAATTCGGACATTGCTTAATCGTGAACGCACAGTGGTCAAGCAATTACTCAATCAGGCAGTCTTAGATAAGCCTGAAGCCAAGCGCTTAGTGCAATCTATCGAGCAACGTATGGCACGACTCCAGCGCGTTGCCACATTCGCCAAACCTGCTTCACCAGAAGAGTTACTTGGCCAGCTAAGCTGGTGTAAAAACTTATCAGAAGAAACACAGCAGCAGCTCATCAAAATCATTGAAAACACGCTTTTCAGCAGTGGGGAATGGGTTATTCATCAAGGCAAACCATTTTACGGCTTAGGAATCATCGCCAAAGGTTCAATTGAAGCTTACGAATATCATTTAGGTAAAAAATTCAGAAAAACCCTTGGGCCTGGTGAACTAATTGGATCCTTGTCTTTACTTAGTGGCGTCAGTCCAGGTGATTATCAAGCGATGAGTTTAGTGAATATGCTCTGGTTACCTGGTGAAAAACTAAAACAGTTGATGGCAAAAGATAGTGCACTCGCTGAAGCCATTGGTGAACTATTACAACCAGAATACATCGCATGACGTTCTTCAAGTGTTCTATTCTTAGATGTTGTTTCAAAGGATTTTTATTTTTAGTAGGGAGGCAAACATCGTGCAAGAACCAAACTACGCTGTGATTGTATCATTGAAGAATCAGGACTTAGCGCATTTTTCCTGGGATGAACTAGAGAGCGAGCTATTAATACTTTCCTTTAAGCCTATTAAAGTCCTTTCTGATTTTGCTCGTATTTATGGCTGCGCCGAAGCAGCACATGGCAGCCATGATTTTCTTATTAAACTGGTTGATAACGCTTTAGCAAAGTACGGTGTTAACCGCCATTTATTTGAGTTGGACACAGTTCATCCGAAAGGCGCTCATTACTTAGCGAACCTAAGGTAATACTAACTTGTATATACCTCACCCAACACCTAACTTCGCATAATGTATATTATGTTAAATTAGGTGTTATTTTGAGTTAACACACTTCTCGACAACTCTACTTCATTGTTTTAATTAGATTATTTGTTGAAAACTGTTTCGTTACGATGTTTATAGTGCTTATCATTAAAGCAATGTTGGGATGGTCTAACTTTTCTATTAAGAAAAAAGCGCTCATTTTGAGCGCTTTTCAATGTCTTCACTTCTATTTTTCAATTACTGGCGAACAACCGCATCACCTGGCGCAAAGTCTGCCACATTAATAGGTGAACGGCTTTCCAAATAGGCCTTCAATACCTCAGCATCCACAAAGCCTGTGTTTACATAGTTTGGATGCCCATCCATTTTTGGATAACCATCACCACCAGCGGCTATGTAGCTGTTAATCGCTAAACGATAGGTTTTGCTGGCATCAATGGTTTTTCCTTTAACTGTTGCAGAAATCAATTTACCTTTCTTGATTAGTAGCTTAACACCATCAAACTGAGCAAAAGCACCAGAGTCTACTGGTTTACTAGCAATAACTCGCAAGTAATCCAATAACTCTTTACCTGTTAAGTCTACATAAGCCACCATGTTGCCAAAGGGTTGTACAATTAGCACATCTTTATAAGTGACTGTACCTCCTTCAATACTGTCACGCACCCCCCCAGAGTTCATTACAGCCAAATCAGCTTGTGTTTTTTCTTTCTGAGAACGCGCAATCAGCACACCAAGGTTAGTTGGCTTAAACCGAACCACATGGCGATCACCTTCCAGCTTACCATTGGTTTGCGCAATAGCCTGGCCTAACTGAGCCTGACCTTTTTCCTGGTACGGTGTTAAAAATGCTTTTAATTGTTCATTTGGCTTAATTTCTTGCTCGATGAACACGCGCTTGCCTTGCTCATCTTTTTGTTTCAAATTAATGGGAATCAAACGATATTTGACGAGTTTTAACTGGCCGTTTTTAAATTCAAGGTCAGCACGGCCCACATATTTACCCCATTCATAAGCCTGTAAGATCGCTGTGCCATTTTGCACATCTGGCTCAAATAAAGGATCTTGAGAGTGACCACCGACAATGATATCAATACCATTGACTTTTCTTGCCAACGTGACGTCACCAGGTGCATTAATACTGTGCTTAGCATTGGGATAATGCCCCATGTGCGTTGCGGCAATAACAATATCCGCTTGTTTTCTTAATGTGGGGACTAATTTTCCTGCTACCTCTACAGGGTTTCTAAAGTCAAAAGCAGAAATATATTCTGGGTTACCCAACTTAGCCGTATCTTCCGTTGTCAGCCCCATTACTGCCACTTTAACGCCATTGAGGTTAAACATATGGTAGGCATCGAACAGGCGATTGCCCTGTTTGTCATAAATATTGGCAGATAGCAATGGGAAGTTAGCCCATTCTTCTTGCTTACGAAGTACTGTTAATGGGTTATCAAACTCATGATTACCCAGCGCCATGGCATCATAACCAATATGATTCATACCTTTAAAATCAGGCTCAGCATCCTGCAAATCAGACTCTGGCACGCCTGTATTAATATCACCACCGGATAACAGTAAGACATGCCCTCCGTCAGCTTTTACTTCCTGACGAATTTGATCAATCAATGTTTTTCGTGCAGCCATACCATATTCACCATGGTTATTTGGCCAAAAACGACCATGATGATCATTGGTATGTAATAAGGTTATTTTATAGGTTTTATCTAGTGTGTACTGACTATTACCGTTCCAAGAAGCACAACCTGAAAGCAGTATGCTTAATACACTTAAACAAAAGATGGTAGACCAAGCAGATGGACTTTTTATTTTCATAGCACTCTCTTCTACTTATTTACTAAGCCTTTTTATTAAATGCATATGACTATTTTCCAGCATCATCAGCTGTTATGTAATCACACTCAACATGTAACATGTGTTGTACGCGCTATAATACGCTACTGCAAAATACTAGGATTTTCACCAAATTGAAATGTTGTGCATCATTATTATTGCCGCTATGATCGCACCCTAGCAGCTGTAGCGTATAAACATATATTATCTGCCGTATTTTTTTGTTGTTCCCCACACAGGGATGATGTCACCAGCTATACTAAACTCAAAGTAAAGTGCCGCGAGAAAGGGATCAATCGGTATGGAATTTAAGCTTTATAAATGCCATGACAGTATTGTCATTGCGCTCAATCGTGACTTCGATGCTAAAACCGCTGCTAAAATCCGCCCTATCTTTGACAAATTAATTGATCGTGCTGAAGGAGATATGTTAGTCGACCTAAGTGCGGTACTCTTCTTAGATTCAACCGGTATAGGAACACTGGTCCACTTCTATAAAAAATCAAAGGAAAAAGGTAAAAAGCTCATTCTAATTGGTGCAGATGGACAACCTATGGGCCTCATGGCGATGTTACGCCTTAACCGTATTATCAAACATTTCCCTTCTATGGAAGATTATCTTGTTAGCACTGGCAAGAGCCATCAAGCTGACTTGGAGGAATTGCTGAAATAACTCTTGGATCACAAAAGAGGCAACAAGTGCTTGGCTTTTATTATTAGTTTCAAGCACTTGAGTGACTTATTTTAAGTATAATCTACACTATTTATTCTGCTCTAAAACACTTTTAATAGTAACTCTATTGCTGTATCGCAATTCGTCTACACTAGTACTGACGCTTTGCCAAATAAATACATCACATATTATAAAAAGTAACTAATCTTTACGATTCCGTAAATTTATTGTTCTTATTGTTACTAAGAAGTAGCTCATACTCACACGGTTTTCTGTTATATTCCTACTCGCTTCCCCAATTTAATCCAAAACGATAATAATGATCGGCTTTCTGGCTTAACTGCTATCAATAAGAGGTGTTTTTAGCAGTGGATAATGCAAATAATATCGCGAAGCGAAAACAGGGTCGGCCCCCAAAGTCCCCTGAAGAGCAGGCTGCTATACGTAATCGGATTATTGATGTAGCAAAGGAATTGTTTTTGAACGACGGATTCGAGCAAGTCTCTGTCAGAAAAATTGCAGCTAAAGTGGGATGCACACCAAGAACGCTTTATTACTACTTTGAAAATAAGCGCTCTCTTCTTCACTTTATTTGGATAGATATTTTCGCACAGCTTGCAGATTATGCTGACGAACATATCCCATCCAACCTGTCTCCTAAGGAGATAATTAAGGCTTCCCTTCAAGCGTATGTCAGCTATTGGCTGGAGCACCCAGACCGTTTTCGGGTGATCTTTTCAATTGAAGACTTGAACTCCACACCTGACCAGGACCAAGATGCCAGTAGGATTGTCTTGGAATCACGGTTCTTTCAGCGACTGTTTAAAGCAGTAGAAGCTTGCTGTCAGCAAAATATGTTCACTGAAGATAACCATGAGTTGGTTGGACACATGTTAATGTGTAGTGTGCAAGGTATCGTCAATAATGTGCTGACGATCAAGCAAATCCCCTGGTCGCCGGTAGATCAACTGCTCAACTTGCAGTTGGAAGGATTACTTTCCGGTCTCGCCCAACATTAACTCAACCCCCTAACCAAACAGCCTACAGTTGACGTTAACTCACTGTCAGGCTGTTTTATGTGAGGAAATCGGTCGAAAAAACACATTTTCAATTATGTCACCAACATGAACAGAGCCAAGGCTCTGATAACCTATCCTTTCAAAAAATGCTATATACCTAGGGTTTCCAGTATCTAGCACAACACCCACAGAGTTTTTATCCTTAGCACAGTAGCTATGAATACTATTCATAAACTCCAAGCCATAACCTTGATGCTGTTGCTGTGGGTGTATCGCAATAAAGGCTAATCGATGCAATGGCTGTTTAGGGAGTATTGCTTCAACTTGCTGGCGATAGTCCAAAAAGCGCTCTGTGGCCGAAAAACCTGCGGTTAAGATCATTCGCCAACGCCACCGGAAATGGTTGTAAAGATCTGCCGTCATTGATGGTGTTAAGATAAAAGCAAAACCTATCACTCTATTCGCCTTATACAGTGCTAATACAGGCTGCTGTTCAGCAAAATGAAGATTGACCGTTTCGCGGATAACTGCCCTCACCCGCTGTTCATAGCCAGTTTTTTCTGCATTAAGTAAATACTGGTAAGCTGGTTCCTGACTATATGAATGAAATAATAAAGAACGAGCTTCACGCTCTGTCTCTGCTCCAACCTCTAAAATTACTAACTCATCAGCGTGTTGACTTGCTGTTAACATACTCACCTCACCAAACCCTACTTCCCTGATTATTATTGTTTACCAGCACGCTAATTATGAGCCTTCCTCTGTACTCACGAGGTATATAAGTGCTGGTGGTATTGTTGTTATTTATCTATTTAGTATAGGTTGAGGGTTAGACACTAACTTATTATCATTTCGCTAAAAAGCTACAACTGCATGATCAGCGTGTAGGATATATGCCTTATTCCCTACAAATCCTGCCTTTTAATAAAACAGCTGTCGATCTATTATATTATCCAACCAATGTTAGGATGGTCTAAAAGTGCGAATTATCTCATTTAACTGTAATGGCATACGTGCCCGACTGCATCAGATAAACTCACTGCTCGCCACTTATCAGCCAGATGTGCTTGCATTACAAGAAATTAAGGTGGCTGATGAATTATTTCCGGTTAGCGAAATTGAAGCGCAAGGTTATCAGGTCGTTTATTTTGGTCAAAAAGGCCATTATGGTGTTGCACTGATCAGCAAGTTAACTGCCCAAGATGTACAGTATGGCTTTAATGAGTCCCTGCTAACAAGCATGTCTAGTGATACACCTAATGATGAGCGACGACTTATTTCTGCCAGTTTCAACACCCCCGCAGGCCACTCTTTACGCTTAATTAACGGCTACTTTCCACAGGGGGAAAGTCGGGAACACCCCAGCAAATTCCCTAATAAGCGCGCCTTTTACCAAGCTTTACAGCATATGCTCCAGCAACAGCACCAACCTCAAGATTTTCTTGTAGTAGTGGGTGATATGAATGTAGCGCCACTGGATCTGGATATTGGAATTGGTGCAGATAACGCCAAACGATGGCTGCGCACTGGCAAGTGCTGCTTTCTTCCTGAAGAGCGTGAATGGTTACAACAGGTAATAAGCTGGGGACTCAATGATTGCTATCGCCATCTTCACCCTAACACAGACGATCGATTTAGCTGGTTTGATTATCGTAGCAAAGGCTTTGAGCGAGAACCTAAGCGAGGATTACGCATTGATTTAATATTGGCAACCTCACCATTGCTCTCACAACTCACTCAATGCCAGATTGACTATGATACACGGGCTATGTCAAAGCCTTCAGACCACTGCCCTGTTATCGCTGATTTTAACATTTAAACTTTTGACGTTTAAACAACAGCTGTTTTCATTTTTAATAAGTGATTACAGTTGTAGTATGTACACTTAATAAACAATATTTATAGACCCTTTATACAAGGAACATCATACGAAAGTTGGCAAAAATACCGCAACCATCTACTTTTTGTATAAGGAATGTTGCGGTTAGATGACGTCGTTTGTCTTACAGCATCGGGCTTGCACAGAAGTAAAGCAGTTGTTATGCAAGAGGCCGGTCATGAATTTAAGTAAAATCGATCTCAACCTATTTGTTGTCTTTGATGCGATATACACAGAAGCAAACCTAACCCGCGCTGGGCATATTATTGGTATCACTCAACCAGCCGTCAGTAATGCACTATCTCGGTTACGAGAAATTTTCAATGACCAGCTTTTCATTAGAACAGCGCATGGCATGGTTCCCACGCCTGTTGCTCAAAATGTTATAGGTGCTGTACGTCAGGCGCTTCAGCTTATCCGCCGCAGTGTACAGCAGACCGATCAATTTGTGGCTTTAGATTCAGAGCGTCAATACCGTGTCAGCATGGGCGATTTAGTTGAAGCAGTCATTCTTCCCCGCCTATTTGGCAAGCTAGATGATATGGCACCTCGTGTTAATATCACCAGCATGCCTGTACAACGTCGTGAAGCCACCAAAGAGCTTGCTTCTGGACGCCTCGACTTTGTTATTGATGCTCCTCTTAATACAGACCCTCAAGTTAAACATGTATCTTTATTTGAAGATAACTATGTCTGTGTAATGCGCCATGATCACCCCCTGGCTAAAGCCTCTATCACCAATGAAGAATATCTTTCTTTAAAACATGTACAAATATCCAGTCGTTTTGACAGCCGCGTAGATGAGGTTGATATCGCGCTGGGTCGTCAGGGTATTAACCGTCAAATTGCCTTAAGCGCCCAGCATTATTTAATGGCCCCCTTGGTAGTCAGACGAAGTAACTTAGCGATGACCGTGCCTGAGCGATTTGCCCGAGCTTATCCTGATCTACACTGCGTCAACTTACCCTTTAGTGATATTCCTACCATGGAAGCCCACCTTTATTGGCATGAAAGCACTGAACTCGATGCTGCGAGCCATTGGATGCGTGACTGTATCATTAAGATTTGTAAAGAACTCAGTGCTAATAACACAATGCTGTAGCCCTTATTCAACCTTTCTTACTACCCCTCACTCACTTAGCTGTCACAGATAGTTGACACTTTATGTTCTTGTCATAAATCCTGCTGAACTTGCCAATGCTCATATCTAAGGTTTACGTTTACGTAAAGGTTATACGTAGTTACCGAAGGTTTCGATTCTCGCTCAATCAGCGTCAACTGAACAAACTGTTGCAAACGCCCATAAATCACAACCATAAAAACAATGAATCATTTAGAGTCAGAGACTTACAGTATTTCTGAGTTAGCCAAGGCGTACTGTGTTACCCCACGGACCATTCGATTTTATGAAGATAAAGGGCTACTTAACCCTCAGCGAGATGGAAATCGACGCATTTACAGCAATAAGGATAGAGTCACGTTAAAGCTTATCCTTCGAGGTAAGCGATTAGGATTCTCCCTCGATGAATGCTTGGAGCTCATCAATATGTATGACCCAGCAACAGACAACCGTAAACAGCTTCAGCATTTTCTAGTGGCAATCGACCAACGTCAGATACAACTCGCCCACCAGCTTGACGATATCAAAGTCATGCAGGAGGAGCTCTCTGCAGCTAAAGCACGTTGTCTGGCAGCTCTAGCCAAACAGCAAGGCATCATCACCCCTTCATCTACGCATCATAATAAATAAGATAAAGGACCTTACTATGCATACCTGTTATCCCACCCTGAACTTTGCACTTGGTGAAACGATGGATCTGCTTCGCTCTCAGGTGTATCAATTTACCCAAAAAGAAATCACCCCCTTAGCGGATAGTATTGACCGCGACAATGCCTTTCCTAAAGGGTTATGGACCAAGTTAGGTGATCTCGGTTTACTGGGTATTACTGTTGAGGAAAGTTTAGGGGGAAGCGGTATGGGCTATCTGGCCCATGCTATTGCGATGGAGGAAATTAGCCGTGGCTCAGCATCAGTAGGCTTAAGTTATGGTGCACACTCCAATCTTTGTGTTAACCAAATTCGTCGTAACGGCACACCAGAGCAGCGACAGCGCTACCTCCCCAAACTGATCAGTGGTGATTATGTCGGGGCTCTAGCTATGAGCGAACCGAATGCAGGTTCAGATGTTGTCAGCATGAAGTTGACCGCTAAGCGCGAAGGTGATCATTTCCGACTCAATGGTAACAAAATGTGGATTACCAATGGCCCTGATGCCCAAACCTATGTGGTCTATGCCAAAACCGCTAAGGATAAAGGCCCTCGAGGCATTACTGCATTTATCGTCGAACGAGGTTTTGCAGGCTTTAGTCAGGCACAGAAGCTGGATAAGTTAGGTATGCGTGGCTCCAACACCTGTGAGCTGGTTTTTCAGGATTGTATGGTGCCTGCCACCAATATCCTTGGCAAAGAAAATGAAGGCGTCAAAGTCCTTATGAGTGGCCTGGACTATGAGCGTGTGGTTCTGGCCGCAGGCCCAGTGGGTATCATGCAAGCTTGCCTTGATGTGGTGATACCTTACACTCACCAACGTCATCAGTTTGGGCAAGCTATTGGCGAGTTTCAGCTCATCCAAGGCAAAGTAGCTGATATGTATACCACGCTAAATGCCTGCCGTGCCTACCTTTATACCGTGGCCCAAGCCTGTGACCGTGGCGAAACAACCCGAACTGATGCGGCAGGCGTCATTCTTTATTGCGCAGAAAAAGCAACTCAAATGGCGCTTGATGCCATACAAATCCTGGGTGGTAATGGTTATATCAATGATTACCCCACTGGCCGACTGCTTAGAGATGCCAAACTTTATGAGATTGGCGCTGGTACCTCTGAAATTCGTCGCATGTTGATTGGCCGTGAGCTGTTTGAACATTCTAAGTAAGTGCTTGAAGTAAGACACCACTTCATTCAGCAAAAGAAGAATAAGAAAAGAAGTACATACCTGACTGATTGGCTGACGACTAATTTGGTCAGGTGATATGGAATTTCACAGTAAGGATATCCAAAGTTATGTCTGTTATTACCAGCCAGCTTGATACCCAAAGTGATACGTACCGACGCTATAGTGACTACCATCAACAACTCACGCTGACCTTAAAAACCCGTCTGGCGTCCATCACTGAAGGTGGTGGGCCAAAGGCTATGGCCCGCCACCAAGCACGAGGCAAACTACCTGCTCGTGAGCGCATCAATCACTTACTGGATAGCCGTAGCCCCTTCTTAGAAATTGGCCAGTTTGCAGCTTGGGAAGTCTACGACGAGGCAGTGCCTGCAGCGGGAATTATTGCTGGTATCGGTCAGGTAGCCGGTATTGAGTGTATGATTATTGCCAACGATGCAACTGTTAAAGGGGGAAGCTACTACCCCTTAACCGTCAAAAAGCATCTACGCGCTCAAGAGATTGCCGCACAAAACCACCTACCTTGTATTTACTTAGTTGACTCTGGTGGTGCCAACCTGCCACGCCAAGCTGAAGTATTTCCTGACCGAGACCACTTTGGTCGTATTTTCTTTAACCAAGCGCGAATGTCAGCCCAGGGTATTCCACAAATCGCTGTGGTGATGGGGTCCTGTACAGCAGGTGGTGCGTATGTGCCTGCAATGGCTGACGAAAGCATTATAGTGAAACAACAGGGTACTATTTTCTTGGCTGGACCACCTTTGGTTAAAGCCGCCACGGGTGAAACCGTCACGGCTGAGGCGCTAGGTGGCGCAGATACCCACTGTAAACTTTCAGGGGTAACAGACTACTACGCCGAAAATGACGAGCATGCATTACAACTGGCTCGCCAGTGTGTTGCTCAACTCAATCGGCCTACCAAGGCAACGCTGGATATTATGCCTGTTGAGCCTCCCTTGTATCCTGCTGAAGAGCTATACGGCATCATTCCTGATGACAGCCGTAAACCCTTTGATGTCCGAGAAATCATTACCCGCTTAGTCGATGGCTCAGTTTTTGATGAATTCAAGCGCTTATTCGGAACAACATTAGTCTGTGGCTTTGCTCGGCTATGGGGATATCCCATTGGCATTCTGGCCAACAATGGCGTGCTGTTTTCTGAGTCAGCTCAGAAGGGTGCCCATTTTATTCAACTTTGCTGCCAACGCGGCATTCCACTGCTGTTTTTACAGAACATTACGGGCTTTATGGTTGGCCGCCAGTATGAAAGCGAAGGTATCGCCAAACATGGGGCTAAGCTAGTTAATGCTGTGGCCTGCGCAAACGTACCCAAGCTTACTGTGATCATTGGTGGTAGTTATGGTGCAGGCAACTATGGCATGTGTGGCCGTGCTTATGATCCTCGCTTTCTGTGGTTATGGCCCAATGCCCGCATCTCAGTGATGGGGGGAGAACAAGCGGCTGACGTCTTAGTTCAAATAAAAGAGGCTGCCCTTAGTAAACGTCAGCAGAGCTGGCCTCAAGCTGAGCGTGATAGCTACCGAACTGAACTAGTCGCCGAGTATGAACACCAGGCCTGCGCCTATTACGCCAGTGCCCGCCTATGGGATGATGGCATCATCGACCCAGCCCAAACCAGGACAGTACTCGGACTGAGTTTATCTACCTGTCTTAATGCCCCTATTTCTAACAGCCAGTTTGGCATCTTTCGAATGTAAGGAGTTGTCATGGAAGCGCTCTATTCATCTGCCTATTTACAAGTCACTTGCCGTAAAGATGGCGTTGCCACCCTTACTTTAAGCCGGTCTCAAGTCCACAACGCCTTTGATGACACCATGATTGCTGAGCTCATTACGCAACTACAGGCGCTGGCTGCACACCCCCAAATCAGATTATTAATCATTAATGGTGAAGGAAAACACTTTAGTGCAGGTGCAGACCTGACCTGGATGCAACGTATGGCCTCTGCTACCCATCAAGATAATATGGCAGATGCGGGCCAACTTGCTACCCTGCTACAAACCGTTAATGACTTCCCTCACCCAGTTATCGGCCAGGTTCATGGCGCTGCCTATGGTGGTGCTGTTGGTTTAGTGGCCTGCTGTGATATTGCTGTGGCAACGCCCAAGGCTTCTTTTTGCCTAAGTGAAGTTAAGCTGGGGCTAGTGCCCGCAGTTATAAGTCCTTATGTGATTCAGGCGATTGGCCCTCGAGCAGCACGACGCTATTTTCTCACCGCAGAAAGCTTTGATGCTGTTATCGCAGAACAACTAGGACTCGTTCACTTAGTCTGTGAAGCTGATGAGCTTGCCACCACCACTGAGCGTTTTATTCAACGCTTACTGAATAACGGACCTCATGCTTTACAGGCAGCGAAACAGTTAATTGCCAATGTGGCTTACCACCCCATTTCACCTGAATTGGTGCGCTATACCCAACAGTTAATCGCAGACATTCGCACCTCTGCTGAAGGGCAAGAAGGTATGCAAGCCTTTCTCACCAAACGACCTCCTGAGTGGCACCTCAACGAACATGCAAAAGTAGCTCAAGGCCAACCTGAAAACGACTCAAACACGGCGAGGTCTGAATAATGCGTACACTCTTGATAGCCAACCGCGGTGAAATAGCCTGTCGCATTATCCATACAGCCCAAGCAATGGGTATACGCTGCGTTGCAGTTTACTCATCAGCAGACCAACATGCCCTTCATGTTCAATTAGCGGATGAAGCTTATGCTCTGGGTCCTGCTCCTGCTTCAGAAAGCTACCTGAACAGTAAGAAAATTATAGCAATTGCCAAACAGGCTGAAGCTGAAGCTATTCACCCAGGTTATGGCTTTTTATCCGAAAATGCTGATTTTGCTGCAGCTTGCCAACAAGCAGGCATCACTTTTGTCGGTCCCCCTGCGCAAGCCATCAGTATCATGGGCAGCAAGCAGGCTGCTAAACAACACTTACAAAAGGCCGACGTGCCTTTGCTACCAGGCTATCATGGGCAGGATCAATCACTCGCGGCCTTTCAGCAAAGTGCTCAAGAAATTGGCTATCCGGTACTACTTAAAGCTGCTGCTGGTGGTGGTGGTAAAGGCATGCGTATCGTTCATCAATCCAGTGAACTCGCCACTGAAATGGCCGCAGCACAACGCGAAGCCCAAAAGAGCTTTGGCGACGATACCTTACTCCTGGAAAAATACCTTGCCCAACCACGACACATTGAAGTCCAGATTTTCATGGATCAACAAGGGCATGGCGTGTCTCTGTTCGAGCGAGACTGTTCCCTGCAACGTCGTCACCAAAAAATCGTTGAAGAAGCCCCCGCTCCAGGCTTATCCGCAAAATTACGTGAGCGAATGGGTGAAGCAGCACTTCGCGCCGCCAAAGCCATTGGCTATATCGGCGCAGGAACTGTTGAGTTCTTAGTCTGTAAAGATGAGCAGTTCTACTTCATGGAGATGAATACTCGCCTACAGGTTGAGCATCCTGTGACGGAAATGATAACAAAGCAAGATTTGGTGGAATGGCAACTACTCATCGCTCAGGGTGAGCATCTCCCCTGTCGTCAACAGCAATTGGCTATTAACGGTCATGCCATAGAACTGCGCTTATATGCGGAAAACCCTCAACAAGGCTTCTTGCCCGCAACAGGAACCATTACCCACTTAGCCTGGCCCGAAATAAGCCATTTGCGCATTGATACTGGTATTCAGCAAGGTGATGAAATTAGCATTCATTATGACCCACTCTTAGCCAAAATTATTAGTTGGGGAGCCACACGTCCAGCCGCAATACAACGCCTGCAACAGGCACTCAGTAAACTGCAGTTATGGGGTATAACCACCAACCAAGGGTTCTTATATCGTCTATTACAGCAACCTGAAGTATGTCATGGCCAAACAGATACCCAGTATGTTGAGCGTGTAGTTTCAAGCATTCAACAGCCGTCTGACCAGCACCGGAATATCGCCCTTATAGGAGCTGCTATCGCCTGGCTCGATGCGCCACGCTCCCCTGTTCACTACCAAACAACAGACCCTTATTCTCCATGGCGTAGTAACCATGCCTGGCGCTTAAATCAACCAAACTTGCTGACGTTAACCCTGCATCACGGGCAGCAGGCTTTTACCATAGCGATGCGTGAAATTGATGCTCAAACGCTGGAAGTTGCCTTAGCCGAAGAATCTCAGGCATACCACTTCTGGCGAAAAGGTAATGTCATTACATTACAGACTACTGACCAACATCGACATTCTCTCATTACTCACTATCAGCTGGGGACATTAGGTGATGCCTCGATTAAGGTGCAATGTGCTGGCGAATGGTTTCACTTTCAACAACAGCGTCATCACCAATCAGCAGAAGATGAAACTGGCTCGGAGCTAACAGCTCCTATGCCTGGCAGCGTTGTTGCACTATTGGTAAAAACGGGGGATGCAGTAACCAAAAACACCCCCTTACTGATCTTAGAAGCCATGAAAATGGAACACACCATCAGAGCGCCCGCTGCTGGGAAAGTCACACGCTTTCACTGCCAACCTGGCGCATTAGTGACTGCCGGCTTTGAGCTACTGGATTTTGAAAGGGAAGATGTTGAGTCTTCAGACAGTGAGGTAACAGCATGAGCTTACCTAGTCATGTTCGTATTGTGGAAGTTGGTCCTCGGGATGGCTTACAAAACGAGCCAAACTCATTACCCATATCACTAAAATGCCAGCTTATTGAGCAGCTTGTTTCAACAGGTATCAGACATATTGAAACGGGTAGTTTTGTTTCGCCCAAATGGGTTCCTCAAATGGCTGATACTGAACAGGTCATGCAGCAACTGCAACGCTCACCCGAGGTGATCTACAGTGTGTTAACACCGAATCTTCGCGGATTTGAGCGAGCACTGAACTGTCAACCCAATGAAATCGCTGTATTTGCAGCCGCCAGTGAAGCATTTAGCAAGCATAATATTAACTGCTCAATTGCCGAAAGCCTGGAACGTTTTATCCCACTGATTGATAAAGCAAAAGCCCAAAAGCTGCGGGTCAGAGGTTATATCTCCTGTACTGTGGGATGTCCTTACACTGGTGATATTACGCCCCAACAAGTCGCCTGGGTTGCCCAACAGTTAAACGAAATGGGGTGTGATGAAATCTCACTGGGTGATACGATTGGCGCGGGCAACCCATTAGCCTGTAAACGGATGTTAGCTGCTGTCGCACACTATGTGCCTCTTTCTCAGCTCGCTGTGCATTTTCATGATACTTATGGGCAAGCACTGGCCAACATCTACGCCATGCTTGAGGAAGGGATTGCCATTGTAGATAGTGCTATCGCCGGGCTGGGAGGGTGTCCCTATGCCCAGGGAGCCAGCGGCAATGTAGCCACTGAGGATGTAGTGTATCTGCTAAATGGATTAGGGATTCAATCCAATATTGACCTTTCATCACTCATAACGGTCAGTCACTGGATTTGCCAACAACTTAATCGCCCCAATCAGAGCAAGGTTGCACGTGCACTCTATTCTCAGCTAAAAAAATCATGATATGACCCGCTAGCGTAACAATAAAAATCAAATGTACGACATTGGGATGATTATGAGTAAACTGCTGTGGAAACCAAGCCAGGCCCGTGTAGCGGCCAGTAATATGACCGCTTTTATGACCAGGGTAAACCATCACTATACGACAACATTAGTGGACTATCCCCATCTCCATGAGTGGTCAATAAAACACCGCCCAAAGTTTTGGTCATTGCTCAGTAAGTTTTATGACATACGCTGGCATCAACCACCTAAGGCCATATTGGAAAATGACCATAACATGCCAGGGGCTGAGTGGTTTAAAGGCGCCACATTAAACTATGCAGAACACTTACTCTCACGTCGTGATCATAAACCTGCGATTATTTTTCGTGGTGAACAGGGCCAGCGTTCGGTGATCAGCTATCACGAGCTCTACCAACAGGTAGCAAAGGTGGCCACAAAGCTTAAGCAGCATGGCATTACTCAGGGAGACAGAATTGTAGGCTACTTACCAAACTGTCCTGAAGCCATTATTGCCATGCTAGCAACAGCCAGTTTAGGTGCAGTCTGGAGCAGTTGCTCACCCGATTTTGGTTGGCAAGGTGCTTTAGACCGGTTTGATCAAATTACACCCAAGGTACTGTTTACCGCGGATGGCTATTTCTATAATGGCAAACACATTGATATTCAGGACAAAGTCTCTCACCTTGTCCAAAACCTGGATTGCTTAGTGCAAACTGTTGTTATCAACTTCGCCAACCCAGGAGCCAAGCCTCCTACTTTGCCTAATATCAGCCATTGGCAAGACTGGCTGGATACCGCTTTACCCACGCCTACACTTACCTTCACCCCCGTCCCCTTTAATGCCCCGCTTTACATTCTTTACTCTTCAGGCACCACAGGCAAACCTAAATGCATTATTCATAGCATAGGGGGCACACTACTCCAACACTTGAAAGAGCTAGGCCTGCATACTGACCTAAAAGATGATGATGTCTTTTTATATTTCACCACCTGTGGTTGGATGATGTGGAACTGGCAAGTGAGTGCACTCGCCTTAGGATTAACCCTGGTTCTTTACGATGGTTCCCCATTTCATCCAACCCCCTCTATTCTTTTTGATATTGTTGAAACTGAAGATGTCAGTGTGTTTGGCACCAGTGCCAAGTATTTATCTGCATTGCAAAAACAGGAAGTAATTCCTGCACAGCGTCACCGTCTCTCAGCCCTGCGTACCTTATTGTCCACTGGCTCCCCCCTGGCTGATGACAGCTTTGATTATGTCTATCGCGATATTAAGAAGGACATCTGTCTATCCTCAATCTCAGGAGGTACGGATATCATTTCTTGCTTCGCCCTCAGCTGCCCAATCCTTCCTGTCTATCGTGGTGAATTACAGTGTATTGGGCTTGGCATGGACGTAGTCTTCATGCGAAACGGTGACCAAGCCAAGGTGAATGAAAAAGGTGAGTTGGTCTGCCGTAAGAGCTTTCCTTCCATGCCAATAGGTTTTTGGAATGATCCTGACCAGCAAAAGTATCATGTGGCTTATTTTAGCCAGCATCCTGGATACTGGAGCCATGGTGACTTTGGTGAAATTACAGCACATGGAGGGGTTATTATTCATGGCCGGGCTGACGCCGTTCTGAACCCTGGAGGTGTTCGAATCGGCACAGCGGAAATTTACCGGCAAGTTGAGACTATTCCAGAGGTCTTAGAATGTATTGCAGTCTGCCAAAGCTGGCAAGGAGATAGTCGTATTGTACTGTTTGTGAAACTAAAGCCGGAGCTGTCGCTGAGTGATGACCTGGTGAATGCCATTAAGCTAACAATTCGTCAGAATACAACGCCACGCCATGTCCCAGCGAAAATCTTGCAAGTTAGCGATATTCCCCGAACCCGTAGCGGCAAAATCGTCGAAATAGCCGTTCGGGAAACCATTCATGATCGGCCAGTAAAAAACACTGATGCACTGGCTAACCCTGAAGCACTTCAATATTTCAAACAAAGGGAAGAGCTACTTTGTGACTAACCCCAAGTCGGCTTGCTTCATTTAAGCTTTTGCCTCTTTAAATAAGCGGAAAAAATTGGCACTGGTTTGCTCAGCCAGTGTCGTTAATGACTCCCCTCTTAATTCAGCCAAAAAGGAGGCAACCGCTGAAACATATTTCGGTTCGTTGGTCTTGCCACGAAATGGAGCAGGAGCTAAATAAGGTGCATCTGTTTCCACCAGTAAACGATCCAATGGAATTTTCTTGGCAACGTCACGGACATTGTCTGCTTGCCGGAAGGTGACAATCCCAGAAATTGAAATATACATACCTAAGTCCAGCGCTTGGCGTGCCATATCCCAGTCTTCGGTAAAGCAATGTAAAACCCCACCAAACTTTTCAATAGTATGGCTGCGAAGTAATGCCAAGGTATCCGCTTTCGCTTCCCGAGTATGAATGACTACTGGTTTATTCACCTGCTGTGCAACCTGTAACTGAGTTGCAAACCGCTGCTGTTGTTGCTGAATGTTCTCCTTGGCATAGTAGTAATCCAACCCCATCTCCCCAATAGCTACCACCTTAGGATGATCCGCCAGCACAACTAACGCATCCATATCAGGTTCTTTGCCATCTTGCTCTAAAGGATGTACTCCTACAGTGGCAAACACATTGGGATACTGCTCTGCAATTGAAACTACCTGAGGGCTGTTTTCCATACTAATGGCAATCGCCAGAAAATGACTGACTCCCTCCTCTTCTGCTGCTTGCATTGCAGCAGATAGGTTATTGTCATAAGCATCCAGTTTTAAACGATCAAGGTGACAATGAGAATCCACTAACATTATAAAAACATCGCTCCCAAGGCTGAGCGTAATAGACACCCAGCCAGAATGATCTGAAGAAAAAAGTGAAACTGCGAGGTATTGGTATGAACTAGAGGGTATGAGTAGGTCGATCAGATTGCAGCGCACCTGCTAGATAGGTTTCAATTTTACTGCGCGCCATATCATCCTGACCATTAAACTGTACACCAATTCCCGCAGCACGATTACCTTGAGCACGTCGTGGTGTAATCCAGATTACTTTGCCAGCTACTGGGATTTTTTCTGGTTCATCCATCAGGTTGAGCAGCATAAAGACTTCATCACCCAATTTATATTGCTTATTGGTAGGAATAAAAAGTCCACCATTAGCAACAAAAGGCATGTAAGCTGCGTATAAAACAGCCTTATCCTTAATGGTAAGTGACAAAATACCGTTACGAGGGCCAAGTCGAGGAGGTTTATTCATGTTACTGCCTTGCTTTTCAGCGTTGAGTCAGACCGCGCCAACGTATGAGAACTCCTTCTATCAATAACGGAAGATTTAAATTGCCTTGGCTTAACAGGTGCTGGTGCTGGATCAGCAGCCAGTCATAATATTGATAGAGTGCTTGAATACCTGCCTTATTAGCAATATAGGTCAACATTGGCGTTACGTCTTTATTTTTGCAACAACTATCACAACCAAGTTGCGAGATTTTTATCATATCGCTTAACCAGTCTAATAGCCAAGTTAAAACGAGTGATAATTCAATGGGTTGCCACTGTTTAGCCAGAGTGACAGGAGAGACCTGTCGCTTCGTAATTGCTTTCACTCCCTCCAAAACCTGCTGGCGAATAGCCAAAGCATCCTTATGATAATAATCACAGGCCAGCAATGGTGCTTGGCTGGCTAGATTTAGCAGTAAAGTTGCAGATTCCTGCGAAAGAGATGTCTCTTGCGCCATTAGCCAGCTCATACCCGTTTGTAGATCAGGAAGGGTAAATTGTAATCGTTGGCACCGACTTTTTATCGTTGGGAGTAATCCACTACTGGTATCAGTAATAAGTAATATTACCGTATTATTACCTGGCTCTTCTAAACACTTCAGAAGTGCATTTGATGCATTGATATTCATTGCATCTGCAGGACGAATAATAATAACCCGATAACCACCCTGCTGTGCCGTTTTACTGGCAAACCCAAGCAAGTCTCTAACTTGATCAACCCTAATGGGCTTGCCTTCCTGTTCTGGAGAAACCACCAAAAGATCCGGATGCGTATTCGCTTTCAGTAATTGACAGATTTTGCAAACTCCACAAGCTGTGCCATTGACGGCATTTGAGCAAAGCAATACAGAAGCAATACGTTGTGCAAACTGAAACTTACCTAGCCCTTTGTGACCTTCCAGTAAATAGGCATGCGCCATTCGCCCCTGTTGATGCTGTTGGTACCAGTGCTTCCATAATGGTCCCTGCCAGGGTAGAGATAGTTCATTACTTACCGAAAAACTCATCAAGCACCTGTCTGATTTGTTGCTGAACATCAGCTAAAGGCTGTCCAGCATCAATAATACGAAACCGCTCTGGATATGCTTTTGCACGAGCTAAATAGCCCACTCGCACACGCTCAAAAAAATCGTGCTGCTGCTGCTCAAAACGATCACTTTGTCCTCTTTTAGCCACTCTCGTCATGCCTACCTCAACAGGTAAATCTAATAGCAGTGTCAAATCTGGCTGAAGTGCCTGCTGAACAAGCGCTTCTAAAGTCTCAAGTACCGTCGTTGACAAACCTCTACCTGCTCCCTGGTACGCAAAGCTGGCATCCGTAAAGCGGTCGCTAACGACAACCTTGCCTGCATTTAGCGAGGGTTTTATCACCTGAGCCAGGTGTTGTGCTCTGGCCGCAAACACTAACAATAACTCTGCATTTGGATCCAATGCTTCATCAGCATGGTGAAGCAGTAACTCTCTAACTTGCTCTGCAATTGGAGTCCCACCAGGCTCACGAGTTTTAACCACAGAAAGACCACGCTTTTTTATATCGTCAATAATAAAAGCCAAGTTAGTCGATTTTCCTACACCTTCACCACCTTCTAGAGTGATAAACGAACCTATTTGCTTGTGCTGCTCAGTCATAAAATTTTTCTAGTTTGAGTTACTTTCAACGTTGATGGCATTTGCGATTCAAATAACATCAAAAAAATATGCTGTGGTATCACTAATTAGCTTGAGGGTTTGAACGGTAATCCTGCCGGCGACGAAGCTGATACTTACGCACGGCACGATTATGCTCTCTTAACGATGATGAAAAGTGATGACTGCCATCCCCTTTCGCCACAAAGTACAAGCTATTTCCTGGTGCTGGATGCAGTGCAGCCTGGATAGCTAATTTTCCAGGAAGAGCAATAGGTGTTGGGGGAAGCCCCAATATACGATACGTGTTATACAATGTATCTTGCTGTAAGTGCTTGCGTGTTAAATTGCCTTCGTAGTGCTCACCTAAACCATAAATAACTGTTGGGTCTGTCTGTAAGCGCATATTTTTTTGTAGTCGCCGAACAAAAACACCTGCAATTGCTGGTCGCTCTTCTGGTACACCCGTTTCCTTCTCAACGATAGAAGCCATAATTAATGCTTCATAAACATTTTGGTAAGGTAAGTTCTGAGCACGTTTTGGCCACTCATCTGCCAATGTGCGCTCCATCTTTTCATAGGCTCGTTTTAGCAATGCAATATCTTTTGTTCCTGCGGTATAAGCATACGTATCAGGAAAAATTAGCCCCTCTGGATGACTGTATGTACTTTTAAACCCCAACAACTCAGGTAAATCTTGCCATTGGTCCGGGGTAATGGTGTGCTCAACTTTTGGTGCTTGAGCAAGCACCTCAAGTACTTGGCGAACTGTCCATCCTTCGACAAAGGTAATCGCATACTGGCGTGTTTTACCACGTACCAATAAGGCTATCAGCTCATCTACTGTACTATGAGCAGGCACTTCGTATTCACCCGCCTTAAGTTGTAAAGCTTTACCACGATACCGAACGTACACTTCAAAAGACCAAGGCTCTTTCACAACCCCTTGGCTAACAAGTTGCTGACCCAGCTGCCTGACAGAAGTCCCAGAGTTAATAGTAACATTAAGAGACTGTTCATTATTAAGTAGCTTTTTTTGGCCATAGCCTTGCAAATACAAATAACCGCCAACTGCTACACACACTACTACCAATGTGACTAATAAAGTTGACCACAAAAAAAATCTTTTCATCCCAGTACTTCTATTAAGGTCTGTTGCCAATATTGAGTCATGTGCCCGATAGGCCAGCATTTTTGTTCTGGCCAACAATGAGCTTGATAAGCTCGAACAGGCCAGATCCCCAGCACACTATTACACACAAACACTTCAGTTGCCGTGAATAACATCGCTAATGTGACGTTTAGCACTTCAACAGGCATCCCTCGTTTTTCAGCCTGCTCAATAATAAAAGCGCGACAGGTTCCCTCAACCCCACAAAGACTCAGATCTGGAGTTATCAATTGATTATCACACACCAGAAACACATTGCTCATGGTTGCTTCAACCACATGACCAGACTGATCCAGCACAAGTCCTTCCCCATACTCTGCAGTCTGCCACTCCTGTCGAGCAAGCACCTGCTCCAGCCGGTTTAAGTGTTTAATACCTGCCAATAACGGCTGATGAGCAAGACGAGTTGTACAGGGGAAAAGATGTATACCTGCTGAACAATTAGCGGCAGGATAATCAGGATAGGGGTAAAGCTCAATAAGTACTGTAGCTGGGCCACTCCCCAGTGGACTATAACCACGCCCACCTCCTCCACGGGTAACAATTAACTTAGCTACCCCTAATTCAGCAGGGTGTTGTTGGCAGGCTTCAAAAATCCAGCACTCAATGTCGGCCAGGTTACAAGAGATATCCAACCGTGCCAAACCATTGGCCAGACGGGTTTTATGCAAGTGCCAAAGCGAAGGCTGTTGATTAACAACCTTCATCGTTTCAAAAAGTCCATCACCGTAACTAAGGCCACGATCACCAACAGCTATATATTGACAAGGCTCACCATTCAACCAACACCCCAGCTGCTTTGCCATGACTCCCTCTTACACTAGCGTTACCAACTAACCCTGCTCATAGCAAGAAAAAATCAACGTACCATTTGTACCGCCAAACCCAAAGGAGTTTGACATCGCATGACGAATGAGTAAGAGCTTAGCATGATGAGGCACATAATCTAAATCGCACTCATCATCAGGATTATCCAAGTTTATTGTTGGTGGTGCTATCTGCTGATTTAGAGACAATACGGTAAACAAAGCCTCAACAGCACCCGCTGCACCCAATAAATGGCCTGTCATTGATTTTGTTGAACTAATGGCAAGTTTATAGGCATGATCAGCAAAAACACTTTTAACAGCACGGGTCTCTGCTACATCCCCCACGGGAGTTGATGTTCCATGAGCATTAATGTAGTTAATGTCAGCTGGATTAAGTTTCGCATCCTGAAGAGCATTCTTCATAGAATAGGCGGCACCTTCACCTTCCTCTGTTGGGGCTGTAACATGGTACGCGTCTCCACTCATGCCAAAGCCAGTCAACTCTGCATAAATTTTTGCCCCTCTACGCTTTGCATGCTCCAGTTCTTCCAAGACTAAAACACCTGCACCATCACTTAACACAAAACCATCACGGTCTTTATCCCAAGGACGGCTGGCCTGTTGAGGGCAATCATTTTGGGTAGAAAGTGCACGTGCAGCACCAAAAGCAGCCATCCCTAACCCACAAGACGCCTTCTCTGCACCACCGGCAACCATAATATCGGCTTCACCATACATTATATTCCGGGCTGCCATGCCCAAACAGTGGGTTCCTGTGGTACACGCCGTTGCCAAAGCATAGTTTGGTCCTTTTAAACCAAAACGCATTGAAACCTGGCCACTCACCATATTTACAATTGAGCCAGGGACAAAGAAAGGGGATATTCGTCGTGCACCAGACTCAACTAGAACTTGTGCATTTCGCTCAATTGTGGACAAACCACCAATGCCTGAACCTATTGCAACCCCTATACGGTGTGCATTTTCAGGTAACACAGAAAACTTAGCGTCATAAATCGCTTGTGAGGCTGCTGCGATACCATACTGAATAAAAACATCGACTTTTCGAGCCTCTTTTGCTGACATGTAAGCTTCAATATCTAAGTTTTTAACTATGCCAGCAAAGCGGGTATTCAAGGATGGAACATCAAGATGTTCAATTGGAGAAATGCCGCTTTTACCTGCTAATATATTTTGCCAGCAACTTTCGACATCATTGCCGAGTGGACTGATTAAACCAAGACCGGTGACCACCACTCTTCTACGAGACACCTAAGCTCTCCTCTCTATAATATAACAATGCCTTTAGAACAGCTGTATACTTCTAGTATCGTATGTATATGGCAAATGTCGTATTCTTAAGTAGAATAAAACAGATCATTATTTATACGCGCAAGCATTACTAAATAATATAAAAGCCGCTCTACACAATGCAGAAGCGGCTTTTATTTGATCGAAAACTAGAAAAAATTACTGATTAGCGATAATGTAATCAATCGCTTCTTGTACAGTAGTAATTTTTTCTGCTTCCTCATCAGGAATTTCAGTTTCAAACTCTTCCTCAAGGGCCATTACCAACTCAACAGTGTCCAGTGAGTCTGCGCCAAGATCTTCAACGAATGAAGCATTGTTAGTTACTTCTTCTTCTTTAACACTAAGCTGTTCACAAACAATTTTTTTTACGCGCTCTTCAATGGTACTCATACCTAGTTTTGCTCCTATGTAAACAGATGCAGCCTTGCTGCTGTGTAAGTTTATAAAACCGACTGTAAAAAGTGCAAGTTTAACAATCAACCTGCAACCTTAAATAACCGCAAAAGTCCAAATATGTTAGCTTTATTTGGTATCTACAACTAAAGCCAACACAGGGTTAACCCATGTACATACCACCATTGACATGCACTGTCTCACCCGTAATGTATGCCGCTGCATCCCCAGCCAGAAAAGCGACCACTGAGGCAATCTCATTAGGATTACCCAAGCGATTTAAGGGGATTTGCTCAAGCAATTTTGCACGGTGAGCTTCTGGTAATTCTCGCGTCATGTCGGTATCAATGAAACCTGGGGCGACAGCATTAACTGTAATTCCACGAGCGCCAATTTCACGGGCTAATGCACGGGTGAAGCCTTCAATACCTGCTTTAGATGCAGCATAGTTGCTTTGTCCTGCATTGCCCATTGAGCCTACGACAGAACTAACATTAATAATTCGTCCCCAACGTGCTTTGGTCATTGCCTTTAAACACGCCTTAGAAATTCGAAACGCAGCAGTTAAATTGGTATCCAAAACTTGCTGCCAATCTTCAAGCTTCAAACGAAGCATTAAATTATCACGAGTAATCCCCGCATTATTGACAACAATCAGCGGTGCACCAAATTCATCTGTTATTTGCTTAATAACAGCATCAACTTGTTCCGCATCAGTCACATCCATTGCATAGCCACGGCCAGTAATATTTTTTTCAGCTAATGCAGCAGAAATTTGATCAGCACTATCACTTGATGTTCCAGTACCAATAACAGTTGCACCTGCAAGCCCTAACTGTTCCGCAATGGCTTTACCTATACCCCGCGTAGCTCCAGTAACTAGGGCGACTTTACCTTGCATGTGTTTTTCACCTTTTTTTAAACACTTATACAGCGACGCTTGTTGACGAGAGAACTTTACTCATCAAGTCAGGTGTTTCTAAAGACGACACCTGTAATTTACGTTGAATTCGCTTATTTAAACCTGATAATACTTTGCCAGGTCCACACTCGATTATCGTGTCAACTTCAGCAACAAGCATCGTATTGACTGTAGCCACCCACTGAACTGGGCTGTAAAGCTGCTCAATCAACTGAGTTCTGATAATATCTGCTGTTTCTGCAACTTGTCCTGAAACATTCTGTACAACTGCAATTTCAGGTAAAGCAATCTCTATAGTTGATAATATTTCTGCCAATTGCTCTGCTGCAGGTTTCATTAATGCGCAATGAGAAGGAACACTGACAGATAATTTAACCACCTTCTTGGCGCCTAAGGCTTCAGCCTCACTAATTGCTTTATCCACTGCTGCAGCTTGTCCTGCAATAACAACCTGGCCAGGTGAATTGAAATTAACAGGAGAAACAAGACCGGCATCTGCAACCTGATCACACGCCTGCTGCACCACATCATCATCAAGGCCTAAAACAGCGGCCATCGCGCCCTGCCCTTCAGAGACAGCAGCTTGCATCAATTGGCCACGACGTTTAACTAAGCAAACAGCATCCACTAAACTGATACTATTAGCACATACAAGTGCTGAGTACTCTCCCAAGCTATGACCCGCCATAAATATAGGCTTAGCACCACCTAACGCTTGCCATACACGCCAGATAGCCACACTGGAAGCTAATAAGGCTGGCTGTGTGTTTTCTGTCTGATTCAACACATCAGCAGGCCCTTCAAAAATGAGTCTGCGCAAATCTAAACTAATCGCATCAGAAGCTTCTGTCAGGGTTTCATTGATCTCAGGGTATTGATCAGCCAACTGTTGAAGCATACCAACTTGTTGTGAACCTTGCCCCGGAAAAACAAACGCAATTTTACTCATAACAATGAAATTCTTCTCAGTTTATAAGTGCGCGCCAATTATAGGCGATGGTAAATGAGACTCATAGTAAAAATATGTTGCTGGAAAATTACAAGGCTATTATCTTGCAATATTTAGCCTTAAATAGTACACCGAATAATTACCAAAAAAATGTAAACTGATAGCCTTTTTAATTCAATCTTTCTGCACTAAAACCCAATATTATCCACATTGCGATTAAAAAAACTGGATTACATATTTCATGAGACTAATAGTTTTTCCAGTTCTTTAGACAAAAGGTCAGGAATATTTTTTTCTACCTCATTAACAGCCAAACCAATAGCCTGTTGTAATGCCAGAGCATCCGCAGCACCGTGACTTTTCACAACCACATCCTGTAGTCCCAACAAACTCGCACCATTATAATAACGAGGATCTAATTTCTGTTGTATTGTTTTCAATACCGGCTGTGCTAGCAAAGCAAGCAGCCTGCCCCACCAGACCTGTTGAAAGGCATTTATCACTGTATTTTTTATATAAGCCGCTAAACCTTCACTTACTTTCAATGCAACATTGCCAACAAAGCCATCACAAACAACAATATTTACTTTATTTTTGTAAATATCATCGCCTTCAACAAAACCACAGTAATTAATGTCATCATTACTCTGTAGTAACTGTGCTGCTAACCTAACTGGCTCATTACCTTTTGTTTCTTCAACACCAACGTTTAATAAACTTACGGTTGGCTCAGATATATCATGCAATAAGCGGACTAAACAACTACCCATAACGGCAAACTGGTAGAGCTGATCCGCACTACATCCAACATTGGCGCCAATATCGAGCAAATATGTCATACTCTGCTCTATAGGCAAACGAGTAATAATCGCTGGCCGATCAATACCTGGTAACGTACGCACGATGACTTTACCCAGTGCCATTAAAGCACCAGTATTACCCGCACTTACGCAGGCTTGAGCCTGCCCTTCTGCCACTAGCTCTAAAGCAACACGCATAGATGCTTTTTTCTTCATACGTATCGCTTGGACAGGCTTATCTGTCATTGTGATCACTTCAGGCGCATGAACCACCTGCAATCGATGTTGCACCTGAGTAGACTGACCTCTCAACAGCTCGCCAATAACTGCAGCATCACCCACCAGCAGTAATTTAAGATGAGGATGAATTAAAAGACATTGGAGAGCTGCTGTCAGTGAGGCATGGGGACCATAATCCCCACCCATCACATCAAAGGCAATTGTTGCCAAGAATTACTCATCGTCGTTGTTAGATACAACTTTACGACCACGGTAGAAACCATCTGGAGAAACGTGGTGGCGGCGATGTGTCTCACCAGTAGCAGCATCAAGACTTAATGCCGCAGTAGAAAGCCCATCATGCGCACGACGCATACCACGCTTAGAACGAGTTTTACGGTTCTGTTGAACAGCCATGCTTTAGCTCCTGATTAATTAAGTTAGGTATCAGTTTTTAACGATGCCAACACCTGAAAAGGGTTTTCTCTAGATGGTGTATTTGCTTCAGCGTTATCATCACCATCTTGATCAGATGCTTCAACGTTGCCCTCAAAGTGACATTCTGTTAGCTCATGTCTTGCAACTATTGGTAGTGCCAATATGAGTTCGTCTTCTACCAAGTCTGTTAGCGCTACATTAGCTTCTGCAACAATAACAGGGTCATAATGTGCAGGAACCGCTTTTGCCGCTTCCTCATGCCAAACAATAGCTAAATTACACGTCACTGATAAAGGTAATCGCATAACTTGCAAGCAACGTTGACACGTCAACTTTACCTCTACAGACAATGTGCCCTGAACGACATAGAAGCCCTCTTCATCCACCAAAAACTGCAGATCAAGTGCTACCTCACCGCTCGGATCTAATATCGCCTCAGCAAACCTAGGCAGGTCAGTGACTAAAATACTGCCTGCAATGCGTGTTTCAGCATGCGCCAGTTTGCGAGGATTAATACTTAATGGTAATTGCCCAGTTAACATAAGCGCGCAATGATAGGGATATGGATGGTATCTGTCAAAAGATTTTAATGGGATAAATTCTTATATGCTTTAACCTATATACTGAAATAAACTACTCTCCTTTAATCTAACTTTAAAAATACTGTTATTATGCAGCATAAACGAAACCAACATGCACAGAGTAATTTTTTTAGTTAAATTGCTCATGACTATTTTTCTATTAATAGCCCCCATTAACCTATGAATGCTACTCCAATTTCACCTCCTATTATTCTTGCGTCATCCTCCCGCTATCGACAGCAACTCCTACAACGTTTAAATATTCCCTTTACGGCATGCTCTCCTGAGGTTGATGAGCACCCAGAAAAAGGGGAAAGTGCTAGTCAACTCGCCTACCGATTAGCAACCGCTAAAGCCTATGCACTCTCTACGCAATACACTGAGGCTTTGATTATCGGTTCAGACCAAGTCGCAGCGCTTGATGATCTGATTCTTACAAAACCGCTCAACAAAGCAACGGCTTTCAATCAACTCAAACAGTGCCAATATCGTCAAGTGACTTTTTTCACTGGCTTATGCGTTCTTGATAGTAGCCAACAACGACATAAAACGATTGTAGAACCTGTGATTGTGAAGTTTCGTGAGCTGACAGATCAAGAAATACACGACTATATTGAAAGGGAGCAGCCATTAGACTGTGCAGGAAGTTTCAAGTGTGAAGGGCTTGGCATTGCATTATTTGAGTACATCAACAGTCAAGATCCAAATACCTTGGTTGGACTGCCGTTGATTCAGTTAGTTAGACTTCTTAAGGAATTTGGAATTAATCCATTATTGCAACAAACTAAAACTTAAGCAGTTCTTATATATGGGAAAGACTTACAAGCCATAGAACACAGGAACATGCTTGCAAAACCAGTATCTATCAACGGGCATTGCAAGCAAAAAGCAGTAAATTTTAGCGTAATGTCATTTCTTGAGATAAGCCAAGTTTATTACTAATGGCATTTCCCATACTTGTTCCTAGGCCTTCAACAAATCGCTCCAAGGGATTTTCTTGTGGCGTAAAATCAACAATATTTTCTTCTTTGACTATTTCTCTGGCAACATAACTAGTACTACCAAGCCCATCAACCAACCCCAAAGAAAGCGCTTGCTCACCAGACCAAACCAACCCACTAAAAAGTTTAGGATCATCCTTAAGCCTATCACCCCGTCCCTTCTTAACACTGTCAATAAACTGCTGATGTGTTGTATTGAGTACAGTCTGCCAGAACTTTGTTTCTGAATCATTTTGAGGCAAGAAAGGATCCAAGAAACCTTTATGCTCGCCAGCCGTATATACCCGACGACTGACACCGACTTTATCCATTGCCTCAACAAAACCAAAACCAGAAGCGACAACACCAATGGAGCCAACCAAGCTGGCTTTATCTGCATATATTTCATCTGCCGCAGCAGCAATGTAATAAGCGCCTGAAGCCCCTAAATCCATAATGACAGCATAGACTTTAATATCAGGGTGTAAGCCACGCTGACGTTTAATTTCATCATAAACATAACCAGCCTGCACAGGGGAACCACCAGGACTATTAATACGCAAGATAACCGCTTTCGTATGTTTATCTTTAAATGCAGCTCGAAGTCCTGTCACAATAGAGTCTGCATTAGCAGCTTCATCAGTGGCAATGACCCCACTAATTTCAACCAGGGCTGTATGATCACCCGACTTAACCATCGCATCTTTACCAATACCGCCCAGGGTAAACAAATAAAGTAATACAAAAAGATAGATAAACGTCAGCAACTTAAAGAAGATACCCCAACGTCGAGTACGACGTTTTTCGACTAAAATACCGCCTACTAAGCCTTCAATTAGTTGCCACTCTTTATTGCCAGCCCCAGAGTTACTAGCATTATTGCTACTTTGTCCCAATTCTGTCTCTTTCATAGTCGATGTTTTGTGTCCAGATTCAGCTACAGCAGAAGTGTCATCAGACCCAGGCAAATCCTCTTCTTCTCGCCACGGCTTATTTTCGGACGCTGGCCTGTTAGTACTGTCTGTCATTTCAAAACCCTATATTGCATCGTTAAACCGTTAGGCTTTTATGTAACCACTTAACCAGCTCATTAAAATGGTCGACACACAGGACGGGTTGGTACTTTTGTAGACGGTCTAGGTGATGAGCACCATAACTGACTGCTACACAATCCATACCTATGTCTGATGCCATCGCCATATCAAATTCAGTATCACCAACCATAAGCGCCTGATGAGGCTGGAGCTGAAGTACTTCAAGAATTTCCAACAGCATTTGAGGATGTGGTTTAGAAAGGGTTTCATCTGCACATCGTGTCACAGCAAACAGCTCATTCCAGTTTTTTGCTGCCAGAGCACGATTCAACCCTTGACGGCTTTTCCCAGTGGCAACCGCCAAATCGAAGCCTGCTTGCTTCAACTGTGGCAACCCTTGAGTCACCCCCTCAAAACACGCAAGCTGTTTCTGCTCCCACTGACGAAAGTGATAGGTATACTGCTCTCGCATATCAACCTGCCACTGCCCACCAGAAAGACTAGGATATAAGGTCTGTAACGCCTCAGATAAACCTAATCCAATGATATCCTGATACTCCTTTCTGGAGAGTACTGGCAGCTGCAAATCTGTGGCAGCCGCTTTCAGGCTTTCAGCAATGGCCAACGTTGAATCCAACAACGTGCCATCCCAGTCAAAAATAATAGCTTGATACGAGGACTTCATTGCAACTGGCTTAAACCTTTCTGTAAATCATCAGGTAATGGGGCAGATATGGTAAAGGGCTTACCTGTTTCGGGCAAGACAAAGGTGATAGCCGCCGCATGAAGGAAAAGGCGTTTTATCCCCAAAGATCGCATATCACCATTAGTTTCAGCCAAACCATACTTTTCATCCCCAATGATTGGATGTCCAGCATATTGTGAGTGAACCCGAATTTGGTGAGTACGCCCAGTAATTGGTTTTGCCTCCACCAACGTTGTATTTTTATACCTCGTTAACACCCTAAATTCTGTAGTAGATGGTTTACCTGAACTATCCACTTTCACCATTCGCTCCCCAGATTGCAGGGTATTTTTCTGTAAAGGCACATTGATGATTTTCTTACGTGAAGGCCAGCGACCAGCAACCAAAGCATGGTACACCTTATGTACCTGATCATCTCTAAGTTGTTGGTGCAAATGCCGCAATACACTCTTCTTTTTCGCAACCAGTAAGCAGCCTGAAGTATCTCTATCCAACCGGTGCACAAGCTCAAGCACTTTACACTGTGGTCGCAATTGCCTTAATACTTCAATAACTCCAAGTTTAATACCACTCCCTCCATGCACAGCAAGGCCAGAAGGTTTATTGATAACAAGCAACCCACTATCCTCATAAATAATGGCATCTGCAACTTGCTGTAATTGCTGTGGCCTTGCCTTGGGTTGCTTATCCTTTGCATCAGAAACACGGATGGGTGGAAGACGAAGCTTATCACCTGAGGCTAATTTATAGTGCGCTTTAATGCGCGATTTGTTTACACGAATTTCACCTTTACGTAATAGTCGATAGATGTGCGTTAAAGGAACTCCTTTCAAGAGGACTTTTAACATATTATCAATTCGCTGACCGGCGTACTCATCCGTGACGACCAGGTGCTGAACTTGACTAAAGTCTGCAGCAGTTACTGCATGGAGAGTTGAATCATTACTCATAATAATAGTGTAATAGTTTTTAAGCAGATTGAAGCACTTACAAATTACTGATATAGTTCGCGACCTGCTATAATCGGAATAATGCGCCAAAAGTCAAACATTTAACGGCGCTAAGCAGCAATTTTTTTTGTCTTGACCGTATTTATGGCAATACACAGAGTTTGTTCATGCCATTTGAACTAGTCATCAAGACATACAATTAATGGCGTATCTTTGAATACAGTTGATACGTTAAGTTTAACACTGGGCCTTGAGTTTACATGTGCCCACATATCAGCCTTTATATGTGAAAGGTGGCGACGTCCAATCATCCTAACGCAAACACATATGTAATCATATAAATCACATACCAACGTGGGAGATTGGCCTTTTGCCAGGTAATTGCAGCGGTTTTCAACATACAACAAAGCCGCACAGAGCATCTGCAAAATGGGACGTTAGACCGAACAAATTTGCTAACCTCGCTTCAGCATTGAGAAAGATTAATTTTCTGAGCGCGGCCTAAAATAGCACCTTCACAATAAAACAATGATAGGTGGTGCCAATGTAGTGCTCATGGCGTTGCAACTAATTGGTACTACAAACCATATGAAGAGAATGTTAATTAATGCAACTCAACGAGAAGAGTTGCGTGTTGCGCTGGTTGATGGACAGCGTTTATACGATTTAGATATTGAGTCAGGTGCAAGGGAGCAAAAAAAAGCCAATATTTACAAAGGACGTATTACCCGTATTGAGCCAAGCCTGGAAGCAGCATTTGTAGACTTTGGAGCTGAGCGCCATGGTTTTCTACCTCTAAAAGAAATCTCTCGAGAGTACTTTGCTAAGCAGCCTCATGAAATTCAGGGACGCATCAATATTCGTGATGTCGTATCTGAAGGTCAGGAAGTCATTATCCAAGTCGATAAGGAAGAACGCGGCAATAAAGGTGCAGCCCTTACAACACTTGTCAGCTTAGCAGGGCGTTACCTCGTTCTAATGCCAAATAACCCACGTGCTGGTGGAATATCTCGTCGTATTGAAGGCGAGGAGCGAGCTGAGTTACGTGAAGCAATGAGCCAGCTTAATATTCCTTCGGAAATGGGCGTTATTGTTCGCACGGCAGGTTTAGGTCGTACCCGCGATGAATTACAGTGGGACTTAGACTACCTTCTCCACCTCTGGAACTCTATTAAAGACGCAGCACAGAAAAAACCAGCGCCATTTCTTATCTATCAAGAAAGTAATGTCATTATCCGCGCCATTCGTGACTACTTGCGCCATGATATTGGCGAGGTTTTAGTAGATGATGAAGCCGTTTATAGCGATGCATTACGCTTCGTTGAGCAGGTCATCCCTCAATACCGTAATCGCATCAAACTTTATCAGGACTCTATTCCACTGTTTAATCGTTTTCAGATTGAAAGCCAAATAGAAACAGCCTTTCAGCGTGAGGTCAAACTACCCTCTGGTGGTTCTATTGTAATCGATCCTACTGAAGCGTTGGTTTCTATTGATATTAACTCTGCTCGCGCAACGCGCGGTGGCGATATAGAAGAAACCGCTTTACAGACAAACCTTGAAGCAGCAGATGAAATTGCCCGCCAACTTCGACTACGTGATATTGGTGGCTTAGTCGTTATTGACTTCATTGATATGGGGCCACTTCGTAATCAACGTGAAGTTGAGTCTCGGATGCGAGACTCCCTACAAATGGACCGAGCCCGTGTTCAGGTAGGTCGTATTTCACGCTTTGGCTTAATGGAAATGTCCCGTCAGCGATTACGCCCTTCCCTAGGGGAAACCAGTGGTGTTGTTTGTCCCCGCTGTAATGGGCAAGGGATTATTCGTGATGTGGGCTCTTTATCTCTGGCAATCCTTCGCGTTTTGGAAGAAGAAGCCTTAAAAGAGCGAACTGCAGAAATACGAGCCCAAGTACCAGTGGTTGTAGCAACCTTCTTGTTAAATGAAAAGCGGGCAGCTATTGCTGATATTGAGTCTCGCAATTCTATTCAGGTTATCATCATACCTAACCCAAACCTTGAAACACCTCACTTTGAAGTTCAGCGCTTACGAGAAGATCAAGTCGGTCAAAGTGAAAACGAACTCAATTATGAGCAAGAACCCCAGATTGAAACAGAGAGCATTGAACTCAGCGCAGGGCGAGCCACTCGTCAACAGGCTGCCGTCAAGAATATTGCGCCTGTTCAGCCAGCCCCTGTGCCTAGTAAACCAGGTCTTTTCAAGTCGCTAATGAGCTCTATCAGTGGTTTATTTGCTGGAGAGTCTGCTCCTGCAGAAAAACCTGTGGCGAGTCGTCAAAAAGAAGATGGACGGACACGTAGTCCTCAAGGAAAACGTAGCGAGTCTCGCACAAGCAGCCGTCGCCCCCCTCGTCAACAGCAAGAAAATCAAGATCGTTCAAAGTCAGGCAACAAAGACTTTTCTGGTGATACTCGTGGTGAGAGATCTCGAGGTAAATCACAACAGCGGGGCCCTAAGCGTCGAGATCGGCCTGAAACACAGGTGACTGAAACATCTACTCATAATGAGCCAAGAGAGGCCGCAGCCGAGCCTTATACTGAAAGTGCAAACCCTAAGCGTCGGCCTAGAAGTAATGGCAGTAGCCAGCCTCAAAGGCGTAAAAGTAATCGCCCTTCTCAACGGCAGAGAGACGAAAGCCAAAGAGAGCAGGAAAGTACTACTCAACCGTCATATTCAGAGGCAGCGCAGCGAAATACTTATGCGGAAAAAACAGCTACCCCTGCTTATGAACCAGCGCCAAGTCAGGAAGCAAAGCAGGACTCATATCCTAAAGTAACTCAACAAAGTGCTAATCAGGAAGCCTCCTCTTCCTATAATAAGCCATCTACTGAGTCAGCTCAGAAAGAACTGCAGCAACAGCAAGCTTCTCCTGATATGACTCAGTCTTCACAGGCTATTGAGCAAAAAACCGAAGTAGCGGCAAATAAAGAAGAGGCTAAAACGCCTATTAGTTCTTCTGTAGAAAGCGGCAAAGAGGAAGCTCCACAACCAACCAAGCCTGTAGCTGCAGAGGAGCCTGTCATATCTGTCTTTGATACAAAAACAGCAGAGACAAAAGCTAGTACAGCAGAAGAACCCAGCGCAAAATCAGCTACTACTCAGCCAGAGGAACCAGCAGCTCAAGCCAGTAAGCCAAAGCGTCGTCGTGGCAGAGCTCTAAACGACCCTCGTCTCAAGCGTAAACAGCAGCGAGCTAATACTGAAGTTGCAGCAAGCGCACAAGAGAAAGAAGCCCCTGCTCAGTCGAAAAACGAATCGACTACACCAAGAGCAAAACCTACACATTTAGCTGCAGATTTAGCTGAAGTTTTGCATACACCAACAGAGCCACCCAAAAGCGCTTCTGCGGTAATGAACTTGGAACCAGTAGTTGATTATCAAACGGATAAGCAGCAGCCTAAGCAACCTTCTGAAGGTAAGGCCTCAGAACCTGTTGAAGAAGCATCTCGTGATACTTAATAACTCTTAGTAAACCACCAACAGCAGAGCATTTAGCTCTGCTGTTGACTTTCAAGCTTATTATTTAAAAACTAGCCGTTTTAAAATTTAATGGCCTTTTGGCAGGTTATTGTGGGTATATCCTAGGTTCTATTTCCATTCTTACTGAAAAACGCAGCCATACTTGTTGCTGAATATCCCATGCTAAAGACAGCAAATCTTCAACATAGCCTTCCCCAAAATGAACTAAAACCAAGGCTTGCTGTTTATACACACCCACATTACCTTTGCGTATTCCTTTAAAACCACACTGGTCAATTAGCCAGCCTGCTGCAAGCTTCCAATCCCCTTCCCCTACCGAATAAGCAACTAAGTTGGGAAAATTTTCCTTTAACGCCTGATAGTGATCTTCAGAAATAATTGGATTTTTAAAAAAACTACCCACATTACCTAAATTCTGAGGATCTGGCAGTTTAGCTTCTCGGACTTTGACAATATAGTCACTTAACTGCAACGCTGTCTCTGCTTGACTATCATGTAGCCCCATATAAGACAGATTCGGCTTAAAATGCGATGACAAACAAAAAGCAACTTCGGTAATCACTATTTGATCTCTTAGCTGCTGCTTAAAAATACTATCGCGATAACCAAACACACAATCACTCGCCTTTAACTGGACGACTTTGCCCGAAGCAATATCAATGTAACGCACCCAGTCAATCAGATCTTTAACTTCTACCCCATAAGCTCCAATATTTTGAATAGGGCTAGCACCAACAGTGCCAGGAATTAAAGATAGATTTTCTAAACCATAAGCTCCTTGGTCTAATGCCCAACGCACAAAACCATGCCAATTTTCACCTGCAGCCCCATAAACCATCAACTGTCCATCAGCACCATACTCCATGCGCCGCCCTTGCAAACAAACACGCATGACAATTCCAGCAAAATCTTTAGCAAAAATAGTATTACTACCCTCCCCCAAAGGAAGAACAGGTAAGTCATGCTGTCTGGCAAAAGAGAGAACTTGATGAATATCCTCTTCACTAAAAACATCAATGATACCTTGGGCTTTGACTTCAAAACCCAGGGTATGCCATGGCTTAAGGGAAGCAGGTTGTAATGTTAGCTGACCTATCACAATGGAATCCTGTACTGCTGACAAATATGCTGAAGCAGTCCTCTTGCCCCTTGCTCAACAAGGTCAAGTACGTCACTGAAGCCATCTGGACCACCATAGTAAGGGTCAGGTACTTCCAGCTGATTCACACCAGAATAATTTAAAAATAACTGTAAGTTTTGCTCATATCCCTGAGGACACAACTCACGTAAGCAGGCTAAATTACTCTTATCCATAGCAAGAACAAAGTCTGTTGAAAAAAAATCTTCCAGGTTAAACTGCTGGGCCCGAATCATTGATAAGTCATAGCCTCTGGCAGCAGCAACCTGCTGACTGCGCGCATCCGGCTGTTCTCCAATATGGTAAGCAGAGGTCCCCGCCGAAGCGACCTCTATTGTATCTGCCAAGCTATTACTCTCTACCATAGACTGAAAAACACCATGAGCTGTTGGTGATCGACAGATATTACCCAGGCACACAAACATTACCTTAATCAATTCTATTCCCCTAACAGCTGACAAACTCGCTGTAAATCATCTTGCGTATCAACACCTCGAGGAGGTGTTACCAACGCTTGTGCAACATGAATTTTCTTTCCATGCCACAGCACACGTAATTGCTCCAATGCCTCAGTACGCTCTAACAGGCAGCTTCCCCAGGAAACAAAGTCATTTAGCAAGCTGACTCGATAAGCATATATACCAATATGATGTGATACAGGTAAACCAGGAGGCAGTGCTTGTTGCTGAGCTGAAAACTCATCTCTTGGCCAGGGTATGGGCGCTCTTGAAAAATACATTGCATGCTGCTTCGCATCTGTCACAACTTTTACCACATTCGGGTTTTGCATCATTTCCAGCTCATTAATTGGCTGGCAAAGTGTCGCCATCACCGCATCACGATCATTGCGTAAGTTATGTGCTACCTGATCAATCAGTGCTGGAGGAATAAGTGGCTCATCACCCTGAACGTTCACCACAACAGCATCATCATCCAGACCTAGTGCACTTGCAGCCTGCTGCAGTCGATCAGTACCTGAAGGGTGGTCAGCATCTGTTAAACAGACTTCAGCATCAAACTTTTGGGCAGCAGTGACAATATCAGGATGATCTGTTGCAATAACCACCCGCTGAGCATTACTAGCACAAGCTTGCTCATAAACACGCTGAATCATTGGTTTTCCCGCAATATCAGCCAATGGCTTTGCTGGCAAACGGCTTGACGCATAACGTGCGGGAATAATAACGGTGTAGTCCGTTGAGTTCATATGTGTCATCAAATCTAGTGGAGTTAATTAAACCAATTTTCTATTATTTTTTTTGAAGCCGCTCTTCAGTTGAGAGTGTTCTGGCTTCAGACTCAAGCATTACAGGAATATCGTCACGGATGGGAAATGCAAGTCCATCCTGTCTACATACCAGTTCCTGTTGCTCACGGGCATAATATAATGCCCCCTTACAAAGTGGACAGGCCAATATTTCAAACAGTTTTTTATCCATTCTGCTCACTCCTTATCAGTTCGCTATTTTCTTGCTAACCCAAAAAGTTACATTTGTTTATATGTTCTTGCTGTAACCCATACTAAGAGCAAGACAACCGATTAAACAACAGCTGCAGTTTTCGCTAACAATGATGCCCAAAATACCTCAGGTAGTTCAGCTTCAACTGCAAGACACCAAAAACGCTCACTGGCAAATGTATGGCATTTTACGGCATCTTTTGTGGTCATTATAATAGGATGATCACTATCAAATATTAAATCCTCTACTTTATACTGATGATGATCAGCAAACACATGCTCTTTAGGCTTAATTCCAAGGTCAGCTAAGGTGTTAAAAAATCGATGTGGATTACCAATTCCTGCAACAGCTTCAACGGTTTTCCCCCACCACTGACTGACATTACAGACCTCACCTGTCTTCAAATTATAAAGCCTGACAGGATGCAGCTGCATTTCATGGACAGGAACAGGTAATTTTTTTTCAGGTAGATAAGAACCATTACAAATCACAAAATCGACTGAGCGTAACCTTTCAACAGGTTCTCTAAGAGGCCCCATAGGTAAACAATGCCCATTACCCATACCACGCTGTCCATCAATGACCACCACCTCAATATCTCGTGGTAGACGATAGTGCTGTAAACCATCATCAGCAATGATCATATCAACTGCATATTGTTCTATCAGGTACTGTGCCGCTTGATACCGATGGGGATCAACAATCACAGGCACCTTTGTCATTTGCCTTAACATAAGTGGTTCATCACCACATATCAAAGCACTGGTTTGCTCATTAACATCTAAGGGATACTGAGCAGCATGACCACCATATCCCCGACTAATAATACCTACCTGTAATCCCTGCTGCTGTAATTTCTGAACAATAGCAGCAACCACAGGGGTTTTCCCTGTACCACCCACAGTAATATTACCAACAATAATAACTGGTTTAGACAAAGCGGGAGGGGGTAAGGATAAAAAGCGTTTTCGACGTTGATGGGCAATACACTTAAATAGATAACTCAATGGGTATAAAGGATAGAGCCACTTACTTCCCTGATACCAGGCTTGAGTTATATACTGTTTTATTGACATTAAAAAACTCGGCGCAAAATTAAAAGGGCTTTTATAAAGCCCTTTTAATTATGGAGATGACTCTTCTACTTTTTGCTTTGTGGTTACGCGTAAATGAACAAAACCCATTTGCCCTGCTGCATCCATTGCGGTTACTACAGCTTGATAAGGGGTATTAGCATCAGCAGTAATGACTAGTGGTAAACTGGTGTCACCATTAGATACCTTTTGCAAAGCATTTTTAATTGTGGCTATAGAATTATTGACAAGCGCCTGGGAGTTAACAGCATAATTCCCCTGCTTGCTGATCAATATTTCAATTTGCTTAGGTTGCTCAGCCACTTGATTGCCTGAGGCTTCAGGTAGATCGATTTCCAGGTGAGACTCTTTAGTAAACGTAGTCGTGACCATAAAGAAAATCAGCAATAAAAAAACCACGTCTATCAAAGGCGTCAAGTTGACGGTAACATCTTCCCTGGACTGACGCTGGAATTTCACTGCTTGCCTACCTCGCTATAGTCCACTTCACGATCACCATGAACCACTTCAACTAACTTTGTTGCCTCTTGTTCCATTGTCACCACTAACTCATCTACGCGGCGAACAAAAAACCGATGGAACATCAGCGAAGGAATTGCAACGGTTAAGCCTGCTGCAGTAGTAATCAGCGCTTTGGAAATACCACCTGCTAAACTATCAACATTACCTATTGCACTGGCTGCCCCAATTTGGTTAAAAACTTCAATCATACCTAACACTGTACCTAATAACCCTAGCAACGGTGCAATTGCAGCAATCGTTCCCAGCGTATTAAGGTAACGTTCTAATTCATGGATAACTCGAGCAGCCGCTTCAGAAATACTTTCTTTCATGATCTCTCGACCATGCTTGGAATTGGCTAAACCTGCGGCCAAAATTTCTCCAAGAGGAGAGTTACTTTTTAACTCTTTAAGCTTCTTAGAATCTAACTGCTTATTTTTGATCCACTTCCAGACTAAGGCTAGAGTATGCTTAGGGGCAATTTTGGTAGCACGTAACGTCCAAATACGCTCAATACTAATTGCCAATGCCATCACCGAACAAATCAGGATTGGCCACATTAGCCATCCACCGGCTTTGATGATCTCGAACACGACTTCTCCCCTTCATTTACATTGCGCACACTCTAACACAAAGTATCCCTTGACCGAATACCTACCAGTTCACTTTTTCAGACCAATAATGCCGTACATCACGTCGATAAAGTGAAGTAGAAATTAAATCCGATTGAGGGTCATAACTTATCTCTATAGTGCCATCCCGACTGGTTTGAAGCTCCTTACTGGATAGCAGGTTAATTCTTTTCAATACTGCAGGTGCAGGATGTTTGAATGGATTAAGATAACCCGCAGAAAATACGACAAAAGTCGGTTGTATATGTTTAAGAAATAGCATAGAAGATGAATATTTACTGCCATGATGTGGTGCGATCAGCACATCAGCCTGTAATTGACTGGCATACTGCTCAACCAAGTGCTGCTCCTCAACATAGCCGATATCACCAGGGAGTAGCACACTTAACCCTTCAGCGGACACATGCAGAACACATGAAGCCTTATTATTATTGTTCTTATGTGCGTCTCCACCCGCTAACATACGGAACTTGACGTTATCCCATTGCCAGTTTTGCCCTGGCAAGCAAGTTGTTACCTTTGGAGAATTAATTCGAAGCTGTTCTGGGGTTCCCGATATAATGTGTGCAACGGAAAACTGTGAAAGGATATCTTGCACGCCACCACTGTGGTCCTGGTCACCATGACTAATGAGTAAGGTATCAACCACTAACCAACCTTTGTGCTGTAAGTATGGAGTTAAAACAGCATTTGCTGCGGAAAAACTAGGTGAAAATGCCTTTCCAGTATCATAAATCAGTAAATGACGCTCTGTTTTTATTACAACCGCTAACCCTTGTCCAACATCTAAAACAGCAATATGAAGCCTACCATTTGGAATATGAGCAGGTTGTACCCAAAAAATAGGCAGCCACCAACACCAACCTAACCAGCGACCCGGAAAGCCTGAGGGTAATAACAACCATAACCCACTAACGCAAGCCATAAACAAGGGCAACCCTTGCAACTGCATTGTTAACTTTGGCGTTATCAGTGAAGCACTCCCGTGGATTCCTGCCAACAAACCTTGTGTAGCTATTGATACAGGCATAACAGCCCATTCAGGAGGAAACGATAAAAGGGCTAACAAACTACTCAGCAAGGCCATAGGCAACAAAATAAAACCAAGGTAGGGAATGGCGAGCATATTGATTATAGGACTTAACCAACTCACACTCTGCCCTTGGCTATACAGTAAAGGCCATACAGCCAATATCACAACACATTGCGGCCAAATATGCTTAAACATCCACGAAGGTTTACCTGGTCTATTAGCAAAACGCCAAAGCAAAATCCCTGTAGCTATAAACGAGAACCAAAAACCACTGCTTATCCAAGCTAAAGGATCCCAGGCAATGACACCAGCCAGTGCTGATAACCAAAGCGTGACTGGTTTAAACCTTACCCCCGCTAATACACCAGATAATGCAACTGTGACCATGATTAACGCGCGCTGGGTTGGCAGTGAAAAGCCTGCTAACAACGCATAACTGCAAGCAAAGCTCAGAGCAACGATCGCAGCACAACGTGGACGTGAGATAAATGCCCATGGCCAACTCACTAGACGTCCAACAGCATGAACTAACAGCCACCCCAATGTAGCCATCAGGCCAATATGTAACCCAGATACAACTAATAAATGAGCAGTTCCTGTCGTACGAAATGCTTGCCAGGTATTCGCCTTTAAGTACTGTTTATCACCCAGGAGTAAAGCACTGAGCACATCATGAACGTCAGGTGGCATATAATCACGCCATGATTGAGGCCAGAACCAGCGAAACCAGTTTACACTATGCTTGGCAGGCTCCAATTGTTGTTGCACCTGACGAATATACCCTACTGCACCAACCTGTTTTTTAAATAAATAACCCTCATAGTCCCACGCACCGGGGCTTGCAAAACCATGTGGACGTTTTAGCTTTACTATCCAATGCCATATTTCAGTAGGCTGATAGTCCGCTGAACCTTGATAATCACTCAGTAAAATAAACTCAGGAGCAGGTGTAATTTTCTGTTGAGGCGTGGTTAATAAACGTACTTTAACCAATAGCTGCTGGCGGTGATGATCACGCTGTCGAACTTCAACAATTTCACCTTCAAGTTGCAGCGCTTTTTGTTCAGCACTTTTTGGTAATTGCTGTGCCAAACCGGCATAACCAAAACTATAGCCGCGTAGTATTCCAAACAACCCTGCCAGAATGATTAGACATAGTATTAATTGGTGACGCAAAAATATACACAATAGGCCGACCACAACAGCAAAAATGCCTATGCTTAGAGTACTCGGTAGTATTGGGACACACCCAATACCAACGCAACCAGCGATAAAAGCCACTAGAACTTTATGTAACATATTGGTATAGCGCAAACTTTACAGGCATAATACCCCAGCTTTTGACAGTATTTGGTTAGTTGAGCCCTTTCATGCCAAAGAAATTTATCCGTCGATTTTTACCTAGCCCCGACAAAATTAAAGACAATCGTTCTCTTCGTTATCTTGGAGATCGAATTCATGATCCAAACCTATGGCATTTAAATCGACGATCTGTTGCTGGCGCTTTTTTTGTGGGTATTTTCTGTGCGCTGTTACCCATTCCGATGCAAATGCTGATCGCTGGCGTCTTAGCAATGCTAGTGCGTTGTAACCTGCCAATTTCTGTTGTATTGGTCTGGATTACCAACCCTATCACTATGCCTGCCATTTTTTACTTCACCTATAAAATTGGCTGTTACCTTTTGGGCACACCAGTAAGTGATATAGAATTCACCATGACTGTAGAATGGTTTGAGCATGAACTTGGGCGTATTTGGCAACCACTTTATTTTGGCTCTATTATTACAGGACTATTTTTAGGTGCTGTGAGCTACTTAACTATTCGCCTCTACTGGCGTTGGCATGTTACCCGTAGTTGGCACAGTCGAAAGCTACGCAAAACGCGACAGCAAAACCATTAGCGTCTTTAAACCAACAATTTGATGTAGTTGAGTGTTATGAGAAAAGGTTACCAAGGTTTCCGTAAAGGTAAGAAGAAAAGTCAGGGTAAAGGCATTTTGGAAGCCATTAACACTGACGGCCCTCATAAAGAGTGGTTGGGTATGCCTGAATACTATATCCACACCCTGACTGTTGACGGGGAAAACTACAACTATTTATCTGCTGAACAATCCCTTGAGGTTCAGATTGGCGATATGGTGGTATTTCGTTATGAAGTGGTAGGCAGCAACCGCCGCATCGACAAACGATCCCTGGGAAAAGCCATTGACCCCAGCCAATACCAAGCTCCTTCAGATAACGACTAACTGCAACGAGTGCAAGAAGCAACCTCAATGAAAGGTTTGCTTCTTTACTTACTCAGTGCCAATTGCCGCTCAAAAGCTGGCATTATGCAGGTTTCAGTTCACCTTCAACCAGCCTCAAAACTCTATCCATTTGATTCGCTAAAGCCAAATCATGCGTCACCACCAAAAAGGCTGTCTTTGTGGTTTGACTTAGTTCCTGCATTAGCTCATGAATAGTATGTGCCGTATGCTGATCTAAATTTCCTGTAGGTTCATCCAGCATGACACAACAGGGTTTTGTCACCAGTGCCCTAGCAATCGCCACTCGCTGACGTTCTCCGCCTGACAGTTCTCCTGGTTTATGATCAAGTCTGTGGCTCAACCCAACTCGGGCAAGCAGCTCTGTTGCCTCCTTTTTGACGGTGTTAAGTTTAACCGTAGAGCGCATTAACAAGGGCATAGCAACATTTTCAAGCGCAGTGAACTCTGATAACAAATGGTGGAATTGATAGACAAAACCCAGCTTGCTGTTACGCAATTGTCCACGCTCATTTTCACCCATTGCACTGATCTGCTGGCCATCTAACAGCACCTCACCTTCTGTTGGCGTATCTAACCCACCCAACAAGTTCAATAAAGTGGTTTTACCCGAACCAGAACTCCCTACAATTGCGATTCGCTCACCTGCACTAAGCTGCAAATCCACACTCTTTAGTACTTCAACCTCAGCAGGACCTTCCTGATATCGTTTGACCAACTTTTGACACACTAATACATGCTGATTATTCATAACGCAGTGCCTCGGCAGGTTGAGTACGGGATGCTCGATAAGCAGGATAGAGTGTAGCTAAAAAGCTTAATGACAAGGCAGCGGCTGTAATAATGCCAACATCACCCCACTGTAACTGGGATGGGAGGTAGTCTATAAAGTACACATCGCCACTTAAGAATTGTATCTCAAAGGTTTTCTCTATCCAGTCCACAATTTCTGGCACATTAGCACCCACAAGCACTCCCAGGATGACCCCAAGTAGCGTACCTGAAACGCCTATAACAGACCCCTGTACAATAAAAATCCCCATGATGGTTTTAGTACTGGCACCAAACGTACGCAAAATCGCAATGTCAGACTGTTTATCTGTCACCACCATGACCAGCGTTGAGACAATATTAAACGCTGCTACGGCCACAATAAGGGTAAGCAATAAGCCAATCATGGTTTTTTCCATTTGAATCGCTTGAAATAAACTGCCATGGGTACGCGTCCAATCACTATAGTAATAACGGTCATGTAGCGTGTTTGCGAGCTTGCCGACATCCTCTCGGGCAGTAAATAAGTCCACCATTTTCAAGCGAATCCCCTGCACACCATCCTTGATACGTAATAGCTTTGCGGCATCCTGATAATGAATAATCGACAGAGAACTATCCAGCTCCGCTCCAACCTCAAAAACACCCACGACATTAAATCGTTTCATGCGAGGAAAAACCCCGGCAGGATTGACGGAAGCATCAGGTAATACCAATGTAACCTTATCCCCGACTTGTGCTCCCAATCTGCGAGCCACAATATCCCCCAGCACAATATCAAAATCGCCGGGCTTTAAATCTGCCAGTTTACCCGCTCGCATATGCTCATTAACGATTGATACCCGACGCTCAAACTCTGGAGCGACACCATAGATAGCAACCGGTTGTACACGTCCATTAGAGGTCAGCATACCCTGTGTATTATTGAAAGGAGCTGCACTAATAACCCGAGGTGAACGTTCCATTTGCTTAATTAAGCTTTCCCAGTCTGTAATCGTGCCATACACCTTGGTAATTTTGGCGTGAGGAACCATTCCTAAAATGCGCTGCTTTAACTCCTGATCAAAGCCATTCATAACTGATAACACAATGATCAGGACCATCACCCCTAATACCAAGCCAACAAGTGAAATTAACGAGGTAAATGAAATGAAGTGATTGCGCCGCTTTGCTGCGGTATATCGCAGCCCAATAAACAGTGGTAATGGTTTAAACATGCAGTTTTGCCTTAGCCCTCAATAAATGGCTGCTACACTCTAAAACAGATATTCTTGAATGCAAAAAACGAAAAATAACGGTTTGGTTAGTTATGGCTGATGATGTACAAGACCACCGCAATTATTTCCGCATCGATGACGTTGTTGCCATCGAATACCAGCTCATGTCTGAACTCATTGCGCCAGATACAACAGCCTATCCCTTCAGTAATACCTCTGAGCAGTTTCAGCTCATTACTGAAATGCAGACTATTGAAGCAGAGTCACAACATATCTTACGCTCCATTCATGAGCAGGATCGTCAAGTAGCCAATTACTTAAAGAATATTGACCGCCGAATTCAATTGCTCAGTCGCATCCTTGCGGCCTGTAGCGAAGATATTGCGTCACTACCACGTCAATCAGTCAACTTAAGTGAAGGTGGTATTGCCTTCAGCTCATCAGCACCTTTACCAAAGGGAGGGTATATTGCCATAAAACTTGTTTTATTTCCTTCTTATGCAGGAATGCTATTATCTGGCCGCATTGTATCTTGTGAAGAAGAAAATAAAGCTTATACAAACCACATCACATTTGAATGCATCAGTGACAGTGATAGACAACTGTTAGCGAAACATGTTATTCAATTTCAGGCCCAGCAACGCCGGGCGAGGCTTGATCAATCTGACTAGGAGTACTCATCATGAAGTCGTTAGTTATTACCAGTCTTACACTCTTTTTGAGCCTTAGCTGCTGGGGTGAAACCGTTAATATCGCGGACCAGAAGCAACAGACTCAGGTAGGCGATCTGCCCCGTCATGGTTTATCCGAACAGCAGGTTCGTAGCCAATACGGTGAACCTAAAGCAACACAATCAGTAGGCCAGCCTGTTATTACCCGCTGGGATTATGACAGCTTTACGGTGTACTTTGATCGTCGACAGGTGTTACATAGTGTCGTCCATCGTAAGCCATAACCTCTATTTGTAATGTTGATCATAGGACATCGTGGTGCTCGAAATGAAGCACCCGAAAATACCCTTGCCGGTTTCCAGCATGCAATTGCCCATGGCGTTCGACACTTTGAACTTGATTTGAGGTTAAGTCAGGATCATCAATTAATGGTGATCCACGATAGCACCGTAAACCGAACGACAAATGGACAAGGAAAAGTAGCTACTCAGACGTATAACCAATTGAGAATGCTTGATGCGCGTTATGCGCTTAGTGAATGGAATCAACCAGCACGTATTCCATCATTAAATACATTGATTGAAGCTTGTCCCGAAATTGAACATTTACAGCTGGAACTGAAAGCCGATAATCGAGCGGAGGCTTATGCTGTCGCGGAGGCAGCCCATCAATGGCTGATACATCATGCGCCCCGAAGCGATGTTGTCATTACTTCGGGGGTTTGGCACTGCTTAGATTATTTACAGAATACTAAGCGATCCTATCGTCTTGGTGTTGTAGTTGAACACCATCCACAACCCGTTCGCATCGCCCAAGCATTGAACTGTCAATTACTGGTACTTAATCACAAACGCTGTAATCCTTCACTGGTAGCTGCTGCCAAGGCGAAGCAGCTTGAAGTCTCAACCTGGACAGTAAATGAAGCTAAAGATATACAACACATGTGTGACTGCCAAGTGGATAGCATTATTACCGACTGGCCTACTCGCTATCTCCACTTAGAAACATCAACACAGCAACGAGCAGGTTAAGCCATTATAAATAAAGTTAAAATAAACGGTTTAAACCATCGAGTGCAGCCACACGATAGGCCTCTGCCATGGTGGGATAGTTGAATGTGGTGTTCACAAAATAACGCAAACTATTGGCTTCACCTTTTTGACTCATAATAGCCTGACCTATATGCACGATTTCTGATGCCTGATCACCAAAACAGTGAATACCCAAAATTTCTAGCGTTTCACGGTGAAACAGGATTTTTAACATGCCCACTGTTTCATTACTGATTTGTGCTCTAGCCATCGCTTCAAAATATGCCTGACCAATCTCATAAGGTATTTTTGCAGAGGTCAGCTCTTGCTCCGTCATGCCAATAGAACTTATTTCAGGAATTGTATAAATACCTGTTGGGACATCGTTTACAAACCGCCACTGCTCATTACTTGCCGCATTACCTGCTGCAGAACGCCCTTGATCAAATGCAGCACTCGCCAAACTAGGCCAACCAATCACATCACCTGCCGCATAAATATGCTCCAACACGGTTTGATAATGCTCGTTAACATCTAGCTGACCTCGACTATTTGGCATTAACCCAATATTTTCCAGGCCCATCCCTTGTGTATTACCCGTACGTCCATTTGCCCAAAGTAAGGCATCTGCTTTAAAACGCTTACCAGAGCGAAGATAGATGATGACACCATCATCGACGCCTTCCACCTTCTCGTACTCTTCATTATTCCAAGTCACCACCCCAATATGACGGAGGTGGTAACTTAATGCATCAGAGATTTCTTCATCAAGAAAAGACAACAGTTTATCGCGAGTATTGATTAAATCGACCTTTACCCCCAATCCACTGAAAATGGAGGCATATTCACAGCCAATAACCCCAGCCCCATAAATGACAATACGACGTGGCGTATGTTTTAAGCTAAGGATGGTATCACTGTCATAAATACGAGGATGGCTAAAATCAATATCGGCAGGACGGTAAGGGCGAGATCCTGTAGCAATAATTACTTGCTTAGTCTCCAGATGCTGAATTGTTCCATTGCGATCCAGCACTTCAATAGTATGTTCATTAACAAAGCTTGCCCGCCCAAAAAAAATATCAATACGATTGCGGGCTAAATATTGCGTTCTTGATTTAACCTGCTTTGCAATTACTTTTTCCGCATTTTTCAGGACATTATGAAAACTAAACCAGCGAGGCTCACCGATCTCGCGAAACATGGGTTTTGTATTAAAACTGATAATTTCTTTTACTGCATGGCGTAATGCTTTAGAGGGGATTGTCCCCCAGTGTGTACAGTTACCACCCAGTTGATGCTGCTGCTCTATTAAGGCAACCCGTTTCCCCAGTTTTCGTGCATTGATTGCAGCACCTTCTCCTGCAGGTCCAGATCCCAATACGACTACATCATAATTTGTGACACCCACCACCATGGTACTCCATTAGTCTCATACGTTCTTGCTCGGCTAAAAATAACTGCTTCAACATTCTTTTTCTAAGGTGGTTGTTTCTCAAGACATCCTCCCTCAGAAAAGCTTAGCTTAATGTTAAAAAGCCACTAAAGCAGTATTGTTCGCAACATCATCACTTAGTCGCATCGTAGAACTCAGTGGAATCCTCATCCACTTCGCTGTTAGAAGTAACTTTGCGCTGAGTATTTTTTTTACACTTATCCTGATTTCCGCCACATACTTCACATGCCGTTTTCATACCTAGCGCATTTAATCCGCCACAAGAACCTTTGAGTGGTTTTCGCGCAAATATTACTCCCACAGCCATTCCTACAATGACCAGTAACATCATAAAAAAAACCAAAAAGACGATATTCATGCCCTATTCCTCTCTCGCATCAGACGTAAGATACGCTTTAAACCCTGGTGATGCATAACTGGTAAACCCTTCTCCCTCTTTGACAATAAAGTATGCTGCTAGGTCATGTTCTTTTGCCAGCGCCATACCTTCAGGATAACCAACAACCATTAACATCGTTGCCAAGCCATCGGCCATGGCAACAGAAGGATGTACCACAGTTACAGATGCAAGCTTATGCGTGATTGGGTGCCCTGTGAGCGGGTTTATGGTGTGGGAGAAACGCTGCCCATCTATTTCATAATAGTTGCGATAATCCCCTGATGTAGCTATCCCCTTACCTGGAGCCTCAATGGCTGCACTGGCCTTACGCTGACCTAAAACAGGCTCTTCAATACCAATACGCCAAGGTACTCCAGCCGCTTTTTCACCTTTGACTTTTAACTCCCCCCCCACTTCGACCAGATAACTGTTAATGCCCATCGAATCGAGTGCTTCAGCCACTTTATCGACAGCATAACCTTTAGCAATAGAGGATAAATCAACAAAAACAGGTTTTTCTTTCACTAAGGTAGATGCTTGCTTATCTGCTTTAACATAGTGGTAGCCTACGTTAGCAAAGGCTTCAGCAAGTACTTCATCAGAGGGAACCGTTGTGGGTCGCTTATCAGGACCAAATCCCCACAAATTAACTAAAGGACCCACAGTAACATCATAGCGTCCACCACTCATCTCAGAAATTTCTTGACTAAGCGCAACGAGCGTCACAATGTCATTCGAAAGCTTGAATACCTCTCCCGTGGGCGCCTGATTAAATTGCATTAACTCTGAAGTTGTAATGTACGTTGACATACGCTGATTAATATCAGCCAGCACAGCATCGACACGTTGAGCAACTTCTGGCTGACTTACATTGCTATCACCCGTAATATACTTCACCTGGTAGGTAGTACCCATCGTCGGTCCACTCACCTGCTCCATTGCCTGCTGGTTACAGCCTGCTAGCAAACAAATAAGCAGCCATTGAATGGCATAACCAAAAACACTTTTCTTCGTATACACATATTGTTCAAGTATGTTCACTACGGTACTCACTGATACTAAACAACGACTGCTTTAGCACTTGCTATAAGCAAAAAAGGGTTCAATCATGCTGACCGAACCCTTCTTATAGCTATCTAAAGCTTTGTGTTATGCCAGCACAAGCTGACACACGGTTTTCACTTTTAACCAATTCAGTATTAACCACCAAAATCATCAAGCAGAATATTTTCAGGCTCAACACCCAAGTCTTCTAACATTTTGATTACAGCAGCGTTCATCATGGGAGGTCCACACATGTAGTATTCACAGTCTTCAGGTGCAGGATGATCTTTCAAATAATTTTCAAGCAGTACCTGATGGATAAAGCCTGTGTACCCAGTCCAATTATCCTCTGGTTGAGGATCTGATAGCGCAACATGCCACTTAAAGTTTTCATTCTCAGCAGCAAGCTGATCATAGTCTTCAATATAAAACATCTCTCGTTTGCTACGCGCACCATACCAGAAAGACATTTTACGTTTTGACTGCAAGCGCTTGAGTTGATCAAAAATATGCGCCCGCATCGGTGCCATACCCGCACCACCACCAATGAAGACCATTTCTGCATCAGTGTCTTTCGCAAAGAACTCACCGAAGGGACCATAAACAGTGACCTTATCACCTGGGTTAAGGTTAAACACCCAAGAAGACATTTTACCAGGAGGCACATCAGAGCCAGGAGGTGGTGAAGCAATCCGAATATTAAACTTCAGAACACCTTTTTCTTCAGGGTAGTTGGCCATGGAGTAGGCACGAATCACAGGTTCATCAACCTTTGAAACATACTGCCACAGGTTAAACTTATCCCAGTCTGGGCGGTACTCTTCTTCAACCTCAAAGTTTTTGTAGTGGACTTCATGAGGTGGTGCTTCAAGCTGCACATAACCACCCGCCCGGAAATTCACCACCTCACCTTCTGGTAGCTCCAGAACAAGCTCTTTGATGAAAGTAGCCACATTATGGTTTGACTTAACTGTACACTCCCACTTTTTCACCCCAAAAAACTCTTCAGGGACTTCAATTTTCATATTCTGCTTAACGGGAACCTGGCAAGCCAAACGCCAGCCTTCATTAGCCTCACGGCGGTTAAAATGGGACTCTTCGGTAGGAAGAATTGAACCTCCACCATCTAGCACCTTGCACTTACACTGAGCACAAGAGCCACCACCACCACAGGCAGAAGACAAGAAAATATTATTCTCAGCAAGCGTCTGAAGGAGTTTACCTCCAGCCGCTGTTGTTACCGACTTCTCGGGGTCATCATTGATATTAATCGTGACATCACCGGTACTCACCAGCTTGGAGCGAGCCACCAGGATTACTGCCACCAGTGCAAGGACGATGACCGTAAACATGGCAACCCCGAGCAGGATTACACTGATACCTGACATATCGTTTCCTTATTATTCATTCTCTGTTGGTACACATAACTGCTTAGAGTTGAACGCCAGAAAAAGACATAAAGCCCAGTGACATCAAACCAACAGTAATAAATGTTACACCTAAGCCACGCAACCCTTCTGGTACATCGCTATACTTGAGTTTTTCCCGGATACCCGCTAACGCAACAATGGCCAGAGCCCAACCTACCCCTGCCCCAACACCGTATACAGTACTTTCAGCAAAGGTATAATCACGTTCAACCATAAACAGAGAAGCCCCTAAAATGGCACAGTTAACCGTGATCAGCGGTAAGAATACGCCTAGTGCGTTATATAGCGCAGGCACATACTTATCCAAAACCATTTCAAGTATCTGCACAATCGCAGCAATTACACCGATATAACTTAAATAACCAAGAAAAGACAGGTCAACATCAGGCAACCCAGCCCAAGCCAAAGCACCTTCTTTTAATACGTGCTGATAAAGCAGGTTGTTGACAGGTACTGTTACTGCCTGTACCACAATAACCGCAATGCCCAAGCCAATGGCTGCCTGGATCTTTTTGGAAATGGCAAGAAATGTACACATCCCCAGGAAGAAGGCCAGTGCCATATTTTCAATAAAGACAGCCTTTATGAATAAGCTAATGTAATGTTCAATCATAGTTACATAGCCTCCTTATACTTGCTGTGGGCGGCCAGTTTATAGTCAGGCTGCTCCACTTGGTTTTTCTTCCAAGTTCGGAGGCCCCAGATGATCAAGCCAATCAAGAAGAATGCTGATGGAGGTAACAGTAACAGGCCATTGGGCTGATACCAGCCACCTTCGCTAACCAGCGGTAAAATCTCATAACCAAACAGTTTACCTGCACCAAGCAGCTCACGAATTACCCCTAGCGTCAACAGAATAACGCTGTAACCCAAACCGTTACCAATTCCATCAATAAAGCTGGGTATGGGAGGGTTCTTCATAGCAAAAGCTTCAGCACGTCCCATGACAATACAGTTGGTAATGATCAGCCCCACGAAAACAGAAAGCTGTTTACTAATGCTATAGGCATAGGCTTTCAGTACCTGATCCACCACAATGACCAATGAAGCAATAATCGTCATTTGCACAATAATACGAATACTGCTGGGTATATGGTGACGAATTAACGAGACGGACATATTTGAAAACGCAGTCACCAACGTCAGTGCAATACACATAACGACGGTCGTCTGCAAATTACTGGTCACCGCCAGCGCTGAACAAATCCCCAAAATTTGCAATGCAATTGGGTTGTTATCCAATATGGGGGATAAAATGATTTCTTTGGTATTACTCATTATGCTTTCCCCGCTCTTAAGTTAGCCAAGAAGGGTCCAAAGCCATTTTCGCCTAACCAGTAGTGCAGTAGGTTTTCAACCCCACGAGTGGTTAAGGTTGCACCCGCCAAGCCATCAACCTGGTGATCAAAGTTTGGATTACTTGGATTTGCACCCCCTTTGATCAAGTCAATCTTCACTTGAAACTGGTCATCATAAACCACTTTGCCAGGCCACTGTGATTTCCACTTAGGGTTATCCACTTCACCGCCTAAGCCAGGCGTTTCCCCCTGATCATAGAAGCCAAATCCTACAACTGTCTTGGTATCACCCTTCAACGCCAGAAAGCCATACATCGTGGACCAAAGCCCATAACCGTGTACAGGTAAAATGATGGTATCAATGGTGTTGTTTTTCTCTACCACATAAACTGTCGCGTAATGCGCTTGACGCTTAATGCTGGCAACATCCTGGTTCGAAGGAACAATATCAGACTGCTTAGGATCTTTTGCCGCTTTTCGCTGATCATAGCTACTGGCCTTAACTTTATCTGTAAATTGACCAGTTTGCAGATCAACAATTTTAGGGGTAATCGACTTAAACTGTTCTGCAATAGGCTGGCCTGATTGCATCAGTCCCGCAATTTCCAGAATGCTACGCTGTTTATCCAGCTGTTTGTTTTGTTTCTGGGTATCCCGCAACAATACTGCTGCACCAGAGACTAGTACTGAGCAGACCAAACACAGCAGGACCGAAACGGTAATCGTTTTCTTGATTGAGTCATTACTAGCTGACATTGAGTCTCGCCTCCCGCCGCTTGATATTCGATTGCACCACAAAATGGTCGATGAGCGGCGCAAACAGATTGGCAAATAGAATGGCTAACATCATCCCTTCAGGGAAAGCAGGATTGATTACCCGAATCAACACAGCCATCACACCAATCAAGCCACCAAAATACCATTTACCCATATCAGTCATTGACGCAGAAACAGGATCTGTGGCCATAAAGAACATACCAAAGGCAAAACCTCCCAATACCAAATGCCAATACCAAGGCATGGCAAACATGAAGTTGGTTTCAGAGGAAATCGCATTGAACAGCAAAGCAGTAGCAATCATGCCAATCATCACACCACCAACAATACGCCAGGAAGCAATGCCTGTGATCAGCAGTACCAAACCACCCAGCATAATAGCCAAAGTAGAGGTTTCACCAATAGATCCAGGAATTGTGCCCACAAAGGCCTCAGCCCAAGTATACGTATTTTGCAGTGTTTCCATACCGTGAGAGGCAGCGACTCCTAAAGCGGTAGCGCCGGTAAAGTTATCAACAGCTGTCCAAACCGCTTCACCCGACATTTGAGCTGGGTATGCGAAGAACAAGAAAGCACGACCAGTTAGCGCTGGGTTAAGGAAGTTTTTCCCCGTGCCACCGAAAACTTCTTTACCAATCACCACCCCGAAGGATATACCCAATGCAACCTGCCATAAGGGAATCGTAGGCGGTAAAATCAACGCAAACAGGATTGAGGTAACAAAAAATCCCTCATTGACCTCATGACCCCGAATAGTCGCAAACAAGACTTCCCAGAAGCCCCCCACAATGAAGGTTACAATATAGACAGGCAAAAAGTAGGCTGCACCATATATCAGGCAATCCCACCAGCTACTGGCATCATAGCTACTCAGCAAACCGATAAAAACACCACGTAAACCATCCACTTCAGTGATCCCGGCAGTTGGCATCGCTTGTAATGCTTGCCAGCCAACATTGTACATACCAAAAAACATGGCAGGGAATGTACAGAACCAAACAGTAATCATGATCCGCTTCAGGTCAATACCGTCACGGACGTGCGATGTACTACCAGTCACTTTGCCAGGCGTATAAAAAATGGTATCAGCCGCTTCATACAGCGCATACCACTTCTCGTACTTACCCCCTTTATGAAAGTTAGGCTCTATTTTGTCTAGAAACTGTCGCAAGCTCATCTTCAACCCTCCTGCTCAATACGGTTCAGGTTGTCACGAAGGATTGGCCCGTACTCATATTTGCCTGCACATACATAGCTGCACAGTGCCAAATCTTCCTCATCAAGCTCTAAACAGCCTAATTTTTGAGCCATTTCGGTATCACCCACAATCAGCGACCGAAGTAGCTGTGTTGGCAAAATATCCAGCGGCATAATTTTTTCGTAATTGCCCACAGGCACCATGGCTCTGATACTGCCATTGGTTGTTGTGGTAAAGGGAAAGCGTTTACCGGCTGTAAGTTTGGATAAGAACACATTCATGACGGAGTGTTTTTCTTGTCCTGCTGCTAGCCATCCCATGAATTCACGCTTATAACCTTCTTCAAGTACCACCACCTGATTATGGTAACGCCCCAGAAATGCCAGCTCATTTTTAGCGGTTGAACCGCCAAACACAGAGCCAGAAATGACACGGTTGGCCTTATTCGACACTTCACCTTCAATAAGGTCAGTCAAATTAGCACCCAGTTGAGTTTTGACCAATCTTGGCTTATCAACTTGTGGACCCGCAAGTGATACCACACGTTCTAGCCAAAGCTTACCTGTGGTAAACAGTCGGCTAATGGCAATAACATCCTGATAGCCAACGTGCCAAACGGTCTTATTGGCACCCACAGGATCAAGAAAATGAATATGTGTACCAGGTAAACCTGCAGGATGAGGGCCTGAGAAGCAATGTACGGAGACCGGAGCCTGTCCTACATCGATTGAAGCATTGTCACCTTGGCAAACATATACTTTACCGGAAGTGAGCTTAGCAATGAGCGACAGCCCCTGAATAAAGTCATCTTGATACTCTTTAATGACGACAGCAGGGTCTGCAGCCAGCGGATGAGTATCCATTGCGGTCACAAAAATTGAGTGCGGTGTGGTATCTGGCTCGGGTACTTTGCTAAATGGTCTGGTACGAAAAGCGGTCCACAAACCAGACTGAATCAAGTTTTCTTGTACTTGCGCTTGAGTCAGTTGATCAAAGGTTTTGGGATCATAGCTAGCAAAAGTTTCAGCATCATCTCCATCAACCGCAATCACAAGCGATTGGAAGACACGTTTTTCACCTCGATTGACCGCGGTCACTACTCCACTTGCAGGAGCAGTATAAAGTACGCCCGGTGTTTTTTTATCAGAAAAGATAACCTGTCCTGTCTTTACCCGATCACCTTCAGCAACTGCCATTGTTGGCTTCATACCAACATAGTCTCGGCCAAGTATCGCTACAGAGCGAACTGGACGTGCAGCATCAATGGTCTGCTGTGGCGATCCTGTGATCGGTAAATCAAGGCCCCGTTTGATGTTGATCATACGTAATGCCTATCACTGGTTGAACGTTCAAGGTTACCCTAATTAACCCATCACGGACGACTGACGCTTGTTGTTGTATTGTTCAGTCAAGTGGTTGCGCTGAGAAGCATGATTTATTTATGAGCTCATAGGCTCACGCTAAAATCACATAGCGTTGCAGGTCAAAACCCATTTCTAGGGACATCTTGCAATGCGGTTCACATGAGCATCATCAGGCTAATTAGAGTTACTACCCCACAGAAAAATCGCCAGCATTATAATGATGCAGTCGAAATTATGCCACATTTAACGCCGTATTTATTCTGATTTTGCGTTACTGCGGAGTAACAGCTAGTACAACCCTATGGCATAGCCACAGGGTTTTTGTTCAAATTTATGGCTTTGGGAACATGGGATAACGAATATTAGCCAGGGTTTGTAGTATTCGATTTACCTGAAAACTATAGCCGAATTCGTTATCATACCACACATAAAGTACACAACGATTGTTGTCCACAATCGTTGCCTCCCCATCAATAATGCCAGCGTAGCGAGAACCAACGAAGTCAGACGAAACCACTTCTGGAGAGTTGACATAGTCAATCTGTTTCTGCAAATCCGAATACAGAGAAACCTCCCGTAAGTAGTTGTTGAGCTCATCAACCGTTGTTTCTTTATTTAATGTTAAATTAAGAATAGCTAAAGAAACATTAGGTGTAGGCACTCGTATCGCATTTCCCGTCAGCTTGCCTTTCAACTCAGGCAAAGCCTTGGCTACCGCTTTTGCCGCCCCGGTTTCAGTAATGACCATGTTCAATGGTGCACTACGACCCCGACGGTCAGCCTTATGGTAGTTATCAATGAGATTCTGATCATTGGTATAGGAGTGAACCGTTTCTACATGACCATGCTCAATACCAAACTGATCATTCACCGTTTTCAGTACAGGAACAATGGCATTGGTGGTACAAGAAGCCGCCGTCACAATTTTATCATCTGCCGTAATGAGCTGATGGTTGACACCTTGCACTATATTTTTTAACTCACCTTTGCCTGGTGCTGTTAACAATACACGGTTAACGCCAGGACACTCAAGGTGTTGTGATAAGCTTTCTTTATCACGCCAAATGCCTGTGTTGTCCACCACAATAGCATTGTCAATGCCATACTGAGCGTAGTCTACGTCAGCAGGTGAGTTAGCATAAATCACCTGGATGAAATTGCCATTAACAATGATGGCGTTGTTAGTTTCATCGATGGTAATGGTGCCACCAAATGAACCATGAATTGAGTCACGACGCAGCAGGCTGGCACGTTTTAATAAATCATTTTTCGCGCCGCCTTTCCGCACCACAATAGCTCTAAGGTTTAAGCCATCACCACTACCTGCCCGCTCAATTAATATTCTCGCAACCAGTCGACCAATGCGACCAAAGCCGTATAAAACGACATCCTGACCTTTACCCATCCCGCCAGAATGCTTATCGATCACATCAGCAATTTCCTGACGAACAAAAGTAGCCAGGTCCAGGTCCTGCACTTGTTGTTGTTTTTTAAACTTAATGGCTAACTTGCCCACATCAATGTGTGCGGGTCCTAAGTTCAGTTCTGTTAGAAGCTGGAGAATGGGATAACTGTCCTCAATAGCCAGTTCTTCAGCTTCTATTTGACGGACAAAACGGTGGGCTTTAATAATATCGATTACAGAGCGATTGATGATTTGCCGGCTGTAAATGGATGTCACTACATTGTGTTCACGATACAGCTTGCCAATCAGCGGGATCATGGCCTCAGCCATCGCTTCACGTCTTTTCCAGTCCTGGAAACAGTCACGCTGTATTTTTTGGTTCACGTTTTTTACCTTTTTAGTTAACCAATACACTACGGTATTGTTTTTTGTCGATACACACTCTAGGTTATAAGCGCGTATATTATCGAGGCTCGGCACCCGCAACGCAACTCAGTGACGGGTGATTCTTATTACTCGACGTGCGCTATATCCCATATCTCGCGTATGATGCGTAGCTGGCAAGATAATCTGAAATTTTGTAGGACAACTGGTAAGTCAATGACTGTTCAACATACTGCTCTGGAATTACCCACTCATCGTGGTGATCGACGTTTTCTTGGTAACTTACAAGGCGCTGCGACTAGCTGGACTGTTGCAACGGCAGCTCACCAATTCAACGGATTAAGTCTGATCATTACGCCTGACACAGCCAGTGCCAATCAAATTGAACGTGAGCTAGGCTTATTTTTACCAGAAGAAAACACCCTTCCTGTGCTGTCTTTTCCTGACTGGGAAACACTACCCTATGATAGTTTTTCACCACACCAGGATATTATTTCACAACGTTTACTAACCCTTTACCGACTCCCACAAGTGCGCCAAGGTATTCTTATTGTGCCAATCACTACCTTGATGCATCGCATTACACCCAGCAACTACTTACAAGCGAATAGTCTCATACTCACGGTTGGTGACCAATTTGAGCTGAACACTGAACGTCAACGACTGGAAAGTGCGGGTTATCGCTGCGTTGACACTGTCTTTGAGCATGGTGAGTTTGCAGTAAGAGGCAGTATCATGGATATTTTTCCAATGGGTTTGGAGACTCCAGTTCGTATTGACTTATTTGATGACACCATTGAGACCTTACGTTTATTTGATCCTGAATCACAACGCTCAACAGAAAAACTTAATGAACTTCACCTGTTGCCGGCTAAAGAGTTTCCACTCAATCGCAAAGCAATTGATCATTTCAAACAAACATGGCGTACAACATTTGATGTAGACTTTCGACAGTGTCCTGTCTATCAGGATGTCACTCATGCAATTGCACCCGCGGGTATTGAATATTATTTACCACTATTTTTTGAAGAATGTGCCACCCTTTTCGATTATTTACCTAACCAGGTTCAAGCTATTCTTCTTGGTAATGTGGAGCCTGCTATTGAACGCTTTTGGCAAGAAGCTAATAATCGTTATGAAAGTCGTCGACATGATATTCAAAGGCCTATTCTGCCTCCTCACCAAGTTTTTGTCCCCAGTAACGAGTTCTTTTCTGCTTGTCGTCAGTTACCTCGATTACAACTTGAACAGAAGACAGTTGAAGAAAAGCCTGGGCGTACAAACCGTCCCAGTTTGCCCTTACCCTCTTTGGCTACAGATGCCCGCCATGAACAACCTCTACACCTCCTCCAAGCATTTATTGCTGAACATAAGCCTCGTATCTTATTTTGTGCTGAATCAGCAGGCCGACGGGAAGCCCTGTTAGAACACCTTAACAAGATTAATATCAGCCCAACACCCTTTAGCCATTGGCATGCTTTTGTCAATGATACCCGCTGTCAATTTGGTATTACTATTGCGCCTATCGATCAAGGCTTATGGTTCACAGATCAAAATCTGTGCCTGATTACTGAATCAGAACTATTCGGTCAGCGGGTTGCACAGCGTCGACGCCGTCGAAAACAGCAAGACCAAAGTGACCAAATCATTAAAAATTTAACGGAGCTAAAAATTGGCGCACCTGTCGTCCATATTGATCATGGGGTAGGTCGTTATCGAGGCTTACAAACGCTGACCATTGATGATCAACCCGCTGAGTTTTTAATGTTAGAGTACAGTGATGACGCTAAGCTTTATGTACCTGTTTCCAGCCTCCATTTAATTTCTCGCTATACTGGTGCAGATGATGAACTAGCCCCTTTACATAAACTGGGCAGCGAACAGTGGAGTAAAGCACGACGTAAAGCTGCCGAAAAAGCCCGTGATGTAGCCGCAGAGTTATTGGACATTTATGCCCGCCGTGCTGCCCGCCAAGGCTTTCCCTTCCCAGCCCCTGAACTTAATTATGAACAGTTTGCCAGCAGCTTCCCTTTTGAGGAAACCCCTGATCAGCAGTCCGCTATTCAGGCTGTCATCCATGATATGATCTCACCCCAGCCCATGGACCGCCTGGTATGTGGTGATGTGGGCTTTGGTAAAACGGAAGTTGCAATGCGCGCTGCGTTTCTTGCGGCACAGGGTGGTAAGCAAGTTGCGGTACTTGTCCCTACCACCCTACTCGCCCAACAACACTATGAAAGCTTTAAAGATCGTTTTGCTGATTTACCTGTTAATATTCAAGTACTGTCCCGCTTTCGTAGCACTAAAGAGGTCAATCAAACTGTTTCTGCATTAGCAGAAGGCAAAGTGGATATTGTCATTGGAACTCACAAACTCTTGCAGGGTTCGGTAACTTTCCGCAATTTAGGCTTAATTATTATTGATGAGGAACACCGGTTTGGGGTTCGCCAAAAAGAACAATTGAAAGCGCTACGCGCCGAGGTTGATATTCTCACCCTCACCGCCACCCCCATTCCCCGAACGCTGAATATGGCGATGGCTAGTCTGCGCGACTTATCAATCATTGCTACGCCACCCGCACGTCGGTTATCCGTAAAGACCTTTGTCCGCCCTTCAGATAAGCACCTGATTAAAGAAGCTATTCTGCGTGAGCTGCTCCGTGGTGGGCAGGTATATTATTTACACAATGAAGTGAAAACCATTGAAAAAGTCGCTGAAGAATTGACTGAGCTCGTGCCCGAAGCACGCATAGCCGTTGGTCATGGGCAAATGCGGGAGCGGGAATTAGAGCAGGTCATGTCTGACTTTTACCATAAACGCAGTAATCTTTTAGTGTGTACCACGATTATTGAAACCGGTATCGATATTCCAAGTGCCAACACCATTATCATTGACCGCGCTGATAAGTTTGGCTTGGCGCAGCTTCACCAGTTACGGGGTCGAGTTGGTCGTTCCCATCACCAGGCTTACGCTTACTTACTCACACCTGAGTCAAAAAAGGTCACCGACGATGCAGTGAAACGCCTGGATGCTATTTCTGTTGCCGATGAGCTTGGAGCAGGCTTTACCTTAGCCACCCATGACTTAGAGATACGTGGTGCAGGTGAATTATTGGGCGATGAACAAAGTGGGCAGATTCAATCTGTGGGTTTCAGCTTATATATGGAAATGTTAGAGCGTGCGGTTGCCGCCATCCAAAAAGGCGAAACACCAGACTTGGATAAACCACTACAACAAGGACCAGAAGTTAATTTACGGGTACCCGCCCTACTCCCTGAAGACTACATTGCTGATGTCCATACCCGTTTAATGATGTACAAACGCATTGCAAATGCTGCTAATACTGAAACATTGGAAGAACTTCAAGTTGAACTCATTGACCGTTTTGGCTTATTACCTGAACCTACCAAATACCTGTTTAGACAAACAGAGCTTAAGTTGTTAGCACAGAAACTGGGTATTCATAAAATAGATACTGGATCAGAAACAGGTCGCTTAGAGTTTGGCAATGAACCACAAGTAGATCCACTAAAAATTGTGCAGCTAGTACAAGCGCACCCTTATCGCTACAGACTGGAAGGTGCCACCATCTTTAAATATTTTGAAGAAATGCCCTCACCTGAAGCGCGATTAACAACAACCCAGCAGGTGATGACGCTGTTAGCGAGCTGAGCCATTCGCTCTATACAAAAACAATGAGTTTTATCTGTCTTGATGGCAAAAATCGTTAGCGTCTGACTAAGCTTAAGGCGTGATGATTAAAAGGGATAAGTAAATAAGTTGAAAAGACCAAGCATTGGATGCTCGTTATTACTCATGCTCATTGGCTCACTCTCTTCCGTTGCTGTATGTCTGGCAGCAATGGCACAGCAAGGTGAGCCTTTACCAACAAAACAAACAGAACCATTGCCAAAATGGCTGCAAGTTGAAGTCATTATTATTCAGCAGGAGTATAACGAAGATACACTGGAAACCTGGCCCGTACTAAATAAACAGCCACTCCCCACTCACTATGCTCGCCTTTCTGACCAGCAGCCAAATGAAACCGATAACGCCTTAGTCCCCTATACCACCTATCCTGTACTTCAGAAAGAGCAGCATACTTTATCTGCAACAGCCCAAAAACTGCAGCGTAATCATACATTTTATGTGCTGGCCTATACGGGCTGGACTCAACCCTATCAACAAGCTGAACCTATTCGTATAGAGGGTGGACAGTATTACGGCGACCAACCTGAGCTTATTGGCATCTTACATATTCAACCTTTAGAGCATGTTTTCCAGCTCAAGGTTGATTTATGGTTTCGTACTTTTGAAGTCGTCTTACCCACAGCAAAACAAACAGCAACCAAACAGCATTGGAATGTGGTGGAATTTGAGGATGAGGCTGAAATGACCGCTGAAGAGCGCTGGTTAGCCGCTGCAAGCCCAGATGACCTGCGCTATGAACTGAAAGCAAATTACAGTTTACAGCAAACGGAAGTACTTACACCAAAAACAATACACTACATTGATAGCCCAGTTATTGGCGTGTTAATCAAACTGGTTCCCATGTCCCCTCCACCAGAAAAACCTGCTTCTTAACGATGTTTGATTTCTGACAGTGGTTCATACTGCCTCTCATCAAACTAAAAAGCATACTTTCCTGGTAGGAAATCATAGTATTTAAAGCGACAACTAACGGTTGAGCGTCGCTAGCAATAAGCGTTTTACGTTTTGCATGCCTTTGGCTAACGCCAACTCAATTTCATCCATGGTGATAATGCCAGAGCTCCGCCCTGCCGCCATGTTCACGACTAAAGCAATACTGGCGTAATCAATTTCCATCTCTCGAGCTAAGGCCGCTTCAGGCATTGCTGTCATACCAACAATATCAACGCCATCACGCTCTAATCGGTTAATTTCAGCAACCGTTTCTAAGCGAGGACCCTGAGTACATCCATACACTGCTTTGTCTTTAATAGGTAATTGAATATCCTGGGCTGTTTGCAGTAACTGATCTCTCAAGCCCGCACTAAAAGGCTCAGTAAAGTCAATATGATGCACTGGCTGATCATCACCAGGAAAAAAAGTATGCTCACGGCCATAAGTGTAATCAATTACTTGATCAGGTATTACAATACTCTCTGGCGGTATTTCTGAGCAGATACTACCCACCGCATTCACCGCAAAAATCTGGTTAACCCCAAGCTGTTTTAGCGCAGCGATATTGGCTCGATAATTAATGCAGTGTGGTGCGAATTGATGTGGACAGCCATGCCGGGCAAGGAAAGCAACCTCTACATTGCCCAGCTGGGCAATAATAATTGGCGCAGATGGATTACCATAAACGGTTTCTTGCGCCACTGTATCTCGTAGTTCCAGCTCTGGCCACTGAGCCAGACCTGTGCCACCAATAACAGCCATCGACGGCATGCGTTAGTCTCCGTGTTCAAATGCAACTTTACTTTCTGGGTGATTTAAGCCACTTGCTGATGCAACATGCAACGCGTCGGGCAAATGGACAGTTTGAGTTGGGTACGCTACTTCAGCACCATGATCAGCAATAATTTGCAGAATTTTTAGCAGAATATCCTGCTTGATCTTATGGTATTCAACCCAGTTTGTTGTCTTGGTAAAGGTATAAATAAAGAAATCTAAAGAGGATGGCCCAAATGCATTAAAATTAACAATCAAGGTTTGCCGGGTATCAATATCTGGATGGTTTTCCAACAAATCTTTTACCGACTCAATAACCGGCTGGACTTTACTCGCATCATCGTAACGTAAACCAATGGTTTCATAGATCCGCCGATTTAGCATTCTTGAAGGGTTCTCAACAGAAATATTGGTAAACGTTGAATTGGGTACATATAAAGGCCGCTTATCAAAAGTACGAATACAGGTTAATCGCCAGCCAATATGCTCTACCGTACCCTCAATATTCTTATCAGGAGATCGCACCCAATCACCCACTTTAAAGGGCCGATCTAAATAAATCATTAACCCACCAAAAAAGTTGGCTAATAAATCTTTTGCCGCAAAACCAACAGCAATACCGCCAATCCCACCAAAAGCCAACACCCCTGATATGCTATAACCCAACGATTGAAGTACGACAAGTGTTGCCGTAATGATCACTGCCGCCCTGAGTAACTTGCCGATAGCCGATACTGTTGTTGCATCCATCGGCTGGCGATGTGATGGTGGAGAGATCAATGTTTGCTCAATATTATGAATTAAGCGCACTAAAAACCAGGTGATTAAGCCAATCACAATGACTTGGCGTGCGGGTTCAATAATATCAAACACCACCGCATGCGACACTTTACGGGTAATTTCTGCCGCCCAGCTTAAGCCAACCACCCAAATCAAAATTTCTAGAGGCTTACGAGCAGCCGCAATTAACGCATCATCCCAAACATTAACTGTTTTCTCTAACTGAACAGCTAGTTTATTCAACATATGCCGGGCAATAAAGTTGGCCAACAGCGTTAAAAAAACAACCGTAAATACCTGATAAACCCAAATATCCTGGCTTTTAATAAAATCAAAGTATTGCAAAAAGCTGGTTACCGCCTTATCAACTTCCTCAGTCATAGCTCCACCGCATCAAACGTGTTCGTATTTCCTCCCAACGAGCATCCTGTTGTAACTGGTCAAAATCAACAGACAAATTAGCTCGCAGTACATTTATTTGGTTAGCACAATCACGCTGTGCAAACGTTGGTTGCTGTAATAACTGCAAAACTTTAACGCGCTGATTACACACTAACAACAGATCACAGCCTGCATCTAACGCAGCTTGTGCTTGGGCTACAGCACTGCCATTTACCCAGTTTGCGCCATGCATCGATAAATCATCACTTAAAATCACCCCATTGAAGCCTAGCTTCTCACGCAAGACAGTGGTTAACCAATAACGTGAAAAACCTGTTGGCTCAGCAGCAACCTTTGGAAAAACCACATGAGAAGCCATTACCGCAGGAATACCCTGCTCAATAAAAGCTTTAAAGGGAAAACCATCGGTTGCCATGATGTCTTCAAACGTACGCTCATCAACAACTTGATGATGATGACTATCCTCAGCAACCCCACCATGACCGGGAAAGTGCTTGATGCAAGCAGACATACCTGCAGCCGTTAAGCCCTGAATAAAAGCGCCCGCATACTCAATCACATGTTGTGGATCTTCAGCAAAGGCTCGGTCACCTACCACATTACTAATGCCACGATCTAAATCCACGACGGGTGCTAATGTTAAATCAATACCGCACGCTAAAAGCTCGCTGGCTAACAACCACCCTACATCACGCAGTAAAGCAGTAACGTCAATATTTTCATTCCGTGCTGTTTTAACGAGCTGCCTCATTGCTGGAATACGCGTAAACTCAGCTTTAAAACGTTGCACACGTCCACCTTCCTGATCCGTCATAATAAGCAAATCAGGACGCAATGCCCTCACCTCTTGAATTAAATCAACAAGCTGTTGGCGGTGCTGATAATTACGACTAAATAAAATCAGCCCCCCTACTCTGGGGTCGTGTAGTAACTGGACATCTTCTTCGGTCAATTGGGTACCGGCAATGTCAATCACTAATGGTCCAGAACGCATACTGAATCCTTGATCAACTAACGCTTAATAAGCACAAGCGTACCCGCAGGGGTCGCATTAAAAAGTTCAACTAAATCCTGGTTTCGCATCCTAATACAACCATGCGAGTAAGGCACTCCCATCGGTTCGGTATCTGGAGTACCATGGATATAAATATAACGACGCATGGTATCCACATTTCCCAGCCGATTAACCCCTTTTTCACAACCACATAGCCAAAGAATTCGGGATAAAATCCAGTCACGGTTGGGGTATTGTTTAGCGAGTTGTGGAGAGTATATTTCACCTGTAAAGCGACGCCCTACAAACACGGCATTTATAGGGTATTCTCCCCCAATTTTTGCCCTTACATAATGCTTGCCCAGTGGCGTTTGTCCACTGCCTTGTTGTTGACCTATCCCTTTTTCAGCGGTAGATATCGGGTAACAAGTAGGCATATCATTGCTTGTGTTGAAAAACATCAACTGCTGACTGCCAACACAAACTTCAATTCGTGGCATTGCAGACATCATGAATCAAATGTCGTTTGCTCACCCGTTGCATGGGGGGATGTCAACGTTGGTACTTCAGCACGCATGCCACTGGCCAGAAAAGGCACCATTCTTTCTAATATTACTGGAATGTTTGGATGCTCACCATACTCTGCTTCAGCAATGGCACGTAACGCATCCAAACCAGACATGGTAAATGCTACAGAACCTAGCATAAAATTAATTCGCCAAAACAGCTCTTCCTTAGGCAAACCTGGTGCTGCTCGCACGACAAGTTCAATGTAACGCCTAAAGGTATTCCCATAAACAGATTCCAGGTATTTACGTAAATGGCCTTGGGTCTGACTGAACGCAAGCCCTAACAAACGCATAAAAATCGATAAGTCGTTTTTACCACGAGACTCTACCGATAAAATCTGTTGAAATAACAACTTGAGTAACTCTTCTAAGCTCAGCGTTTTTTCATGCCACTGTGCTTCAATGTTATCCAGCGCTTGGGATAATTGCTTACTAAAGGGGTCCAGAAAACGGGAAAAAACCGCCTGAATCAACACTTTCTTAGAGCCAAAATGGTAGTTAACCGCTGCCAGGTTAACCCCTGCTCTGCTCGTGATGGTGCGTAATGATGTTTCTGCAAAGCCTTTTTCAGCAAATAAGGCTTCTGCTGCATCAAGAATTCGTTCTACCGTGTCTGATTGCGCCATAATAAATTCGATTTAAATACCATCTATTATACCCTTCACGAATCGTGCTTCGGGTTCACTATTAAATTCCAGGGAAATAATGACCTAGCAAATAGCCAACAATAGGTGTTTACCCACAAGCGATACTTCCAAACACCTTATGCTCTTCGGCCTGTAGTGAATCAAATCGTTCCCCACGTATTTCGCTTAATTGAGAAATACCTACAAATTATTACACTAATATGACCTGTCAGCCTTATTAAGCACATCGCTATACGTGACGTGTTAGACAAGAAATAGCCAAAATTCAAACGATTTGAACATACGTATTAATCATGTATAAGTCAAGCAACAGGAAGACCGGATGGCAAGTCAAGCAGCATGCTACTTATAACGTATTTTCGAAAGACAATCTTTTGCTGACTTGATAGCCTTAAGACAACATAGCTT
>NZ_JAGSOY010000210.1 GCF_018837975.1 Zooshikella harenae
AATCAGGCATATATATGATAAGTGGAAGTTTGGCAGAAGTGCATCATACCATATGTACAGTGCGAAGTTATGGGGTATAACACTTTTCATAGGATTTGTTCATTTGTTTCTTACAGGTAGTGTTGGGCTTCCAATATATAGTGCTGTTGGTATGGGAATTTTGACGGACATTGAAGGCTTAATTGCTTCTTTTATATTAAGCTCATGGCATGCTGATGTGCCCAGTGTTTTTCATGCGTTGAACATAGAGAATGAAAATAAAAAATAATTTACAAAGCTCATATTGAAGAAATATTCATTGTTTTCTCAAAAGCTAATTGAGCTTGAAAGTTTAAAGCTTAAAAGTCATTAGGTTTTTAAGTTTGGTCTACTTTCTGTTAATAGGATCGCAGTGAATGCTTATGACACCTTTTCAATTGGGGTCAACCGCTGACTGATGCCATTGTAAGAGGGTCGGTGAAATACAGACTCCTATCAACGGTGGGCTTGAAATAGTAATAAAAGAGCTTGAGGCACACAATGTGTGCATGAACGTTTGAACCCATGAGTTATCTATCAATCGTGATAGCTTGCGGTTTAAAAGGCCCTCCTCAATGAGGCGACCTTTTTGAGAGGTAGAAGTTACAAGTCATACGTGGATAGGATAGAAGACATACCAATGTATTCGTTCGCACAATGTGCGTAGGAGAAGGTATATATTGGTTGACGTTCATAAGTATTAAAAGATATGTCTACTCGACATATGCTTTATGGAAGCTTGGCGCAATTGGTGACTAATGAGATTACCGTCCACATTGTGGAGACGAATGTGGACCCTTGTGAGCTCACTCATACTGAGGCAGCTAGGGTTGAAGAGGGATAAGGTTCGACCACTCCCGTACACTGTGCGGATGAATAGCGGATCTTGTGTTGCGCTCTGCTTAGACATATCGATAAGCCAAGAGGGTACTCATCATACGAGTACACTTTGTATCAACGCTGAAAGCAACGTCATTTCTCTTATATTCAGTCAGTTATGAGAGGAGGCAAAGACTGGGGGCTACCGATGGGATGATGAGCTTGGCGACAGGCGAGGTTCAATTGATTGTGAGGCGTGTTATTGAACACTACACTTGTAAAGTAAATCTGACTTGTTGAAAGCACTGCAATAATGGAGCTTATTGATAATGCAAAAATATATCATACTGATTGTTTCAGCAATTGTTGTATGGTTTTTATTTTTCAAGGAGGGAGAAGTCTCGATAGGGCCGGGTGTTTATGCGATTGATGCGCCAGAACAAAAGACAAAAAGCACAGCCAAAACATTTCAAGTTAATGGATATACCTTAACAGAAATGGCATCCTTTAAACTAAAAGCCAAAGTGCTTTCAAAAAAGAATTATTCACTCGGACGAGAAACAGATTTATCACCTGTTGATTTAGCCTTAGGATGGGGAAGAATGTCAGATGAGAGTGTTATAAATAATATTACATTTTCTCAGTCAAATCGTTGGTATTATTGGCGAACCGATGCCTATCCCATTCCTCGTCGAGAAATAGAAACATCAAGTGCTAATATGCATATGATTCCTGCCAATGAGTTTGTTGAGGATGCGTTAAAATCAGTCAAAAAAGGGGACATTATTCAGTTAGTAGGCAGTTTGGTGAATGTAGAGGCTAATGATGGTTGGCGTTGGAGAAGCTCAGTGACTCGAACGGATACGGGAGGAGGATCATGTGAGTTAATTTGGGTGGAGAATTTAAGTATAGTAACACCATAATATTTTTTAAATAAATTTATAATAAAATGGTTGACTTTATAATACACTTGTTTTACAGTACTTACATTGATGGGTCCTTCCTACAGAATTATTACCGATCGCAACAAAACCCCCCACGGTAGACGCATAAAATTTCCACCCCTATACACCGCACCAGCAGTTAACTTTTAGTCTATAAAAATAGTGTTTTGTATCCATTTATTCTGAGGCATAAATCCGTTTTATCTGGGGTCTGACC
>NZ_JAGSOY010000211.1 GCF_018837975.1 Zooshikella harenae
TTTTCCAATTGAGTAAAGCAGAAATATTTTATTCTTTTGTTTACAATAAAACTTATACTGAAAATTGTTTCCCCATGCATCAGTATATTGTTTTGGTAGATATGGGCCTTGCCAGTTTTTTGATTTTGTTTTGTTTATGGTTAAATGTATTAAACCACTATCTTCAGTACATGGATAATAACCCAAGTCTAGCTTGAATAACTCAAGTGCTAAAGAAATACTTTCTAATGTTTTAAGCGTTTCTTGTTCTTGTGTTACATGGCCATAACCTTTCATTGTATTAAAGGTTAAAATAACAGTCAAACTAGCTATTTTTTTGGCAAGCATGAGGTTCACCAAGTGTGTATCGTTTTAAATGAAGTGGGTACTCTAAAATAGTTTTATCTCTAAAAGGTACTCATTCATATTGTAAGGTACGTTAATTTTCATAAGTGGCAGTTTTAACTGTTGAATATTTTGCTCTTTTACTACCCCCATATCAGTACAAAACCTTTTTGGCAAAATGATGTGAGCAATGGATGAGTACTTGAATGGTTGTCCCCAAACACTACCATCAGAAATGCCTGTTATAGACAGATCTGACTTTTTGGGTAAGCCGGCGTTCCAGTAACCACAGTCCCAACATTTAAGACGATCGAATGTTGTCCAAGAGCACCAAGATTGGCTCCTTTCCATTAGGAATTCACCCTCTCCAAGTAAATCGATAGCTTCAGAAAAGATAGCAAGCCATTTATTATCACTTATTATTTCTTTCATAGGATTACTTGAGTTTCAGGGTTAAATCAAAATTTTTTGCAGTCATTAGCTAAGAGTGTATGACAATATGGCTTTGTGTGGCGAGGGTAAATCAAGGGGGAAATTATTTGATTAGTAATCATTTTTATTTTAACTCTTTGTGATACGATCAAATGTAACAGCTTTAGCTGGAAATCCTATCTAGCAGCTCACGTTATTAGAGAACTTAACTTTGCAACATAACGCTATACAATGTTATGGAATAACTATTTTTTTCTAAAAAAATTGTCTAAATTAATAAATTAGTTAGGTTAGTTAATTTGGTGTTGAATATTCGAAGTGGTTAAAATATATTTGAGCTTTATACGTCAATGATACGTTCATTAATTGTTAGGTTGAAGAATGAAATCCCAGTACAGAATTTCATCAGAAGAATATATTAAAGCTGGATTGCTTAATGGTGAGATGAGTAGCAAATCCAAGAAAGTACATATGGTAATAGATGTATCATTTGTAGTTGTAGGCCTTGTGTTTATTTATCTAGGGAATAATGTCTTAGCCGTAGGGTTTATTGGGGCTGCCATAGGTGGGAATCTTCTACCATTCATAATACGTCGATTTTACACTCCTTGGTATTTGAAAAGACACTTTCATAAATATCCAGCCATACAGAAGCCCATATCAATTTCAGTACTAGAAAACGGAGTTAAGTTTGAGAGTGAGTCTGGTGTAGGAACTATAATGTGGAATGAAATACATCATTGGAGGGAAGGTAAAGATATGGTGCTTATCTATCTTGCGCCAAAGATCTATTATGTGGTGCCTAAAAGGGTTCCTGAAGTAGACTCTTTATGTGTAATGCTTTGTAGTAAGGTTGGCAATGCAACCTAACAAGTCAAAGTATTTGGACCTTGCAAAGCTGACGCCTTTTGTGTTCATAAAAGCCGCTCACTTCTCTAAGCAGGAGTTTGAGGCGTTATATGTAATCGATAATGAAATACCCAACTGAAAATGAAGTCAAGAAAATAGGTCCAGTAGTAAGAGGATTGGCTGCATTCATCTTGTCGTGCAGTTTTTTTGCTGGTGTTGGTTTGGTGTTTGTGGTTGCGGTTGTCACTGAAGCATTAATATTCGTGGGGTTGATCGTTGTTTGTCTTATGGTCCATGTAACTGGTAGTGTAGCTTTTAGAC
>NZ_JAGSOY010000212.1 GCF_018837975.1 Zooshikella harenae
GTCAAATGAAATCACCGCCATCCCTGAGAAAGGGGCTGTTGTATCAATTGACGCGATGGGATGTCACAAAGCGATTGCTGAAAAAATTCGTGAACAAGAAGCCCATTACTTATTGGCGGTTAAAAATAACCAGCCTCGTCTCTATTCAGCTATTCATGAATTACTTCATTCCAAGAAAGCCAAATCCTATCAACGTCCTGCTATTGATTTCTATTCTTCTGAAAAAGAGCAACATGGTCGACACGAAATACGACGTTGTTGGGTTTATAATGCAGCGGCTAAATTACCGATAGCCACAGAGTGGATAGATTTAGCTGCTGTCATTAGAGTTGAAACAGAACGAACACTGCAAGGAAAAAAGACGCGAGAGCAGCGTTATTATATTTCCAGCCAGTCATTGCCAGCAAAAGAGGTTAGTGAAATGATCCAACATCACTGGCAAATTGAAAACAGCTTACACTGGAGTTTGGACGTTGCATTCAGAGAAGATGACAGTCGAATTCGTAAAGGACATTCAGCTGAAAATATGTCTAGAATTAGGCAGATAGCACTTAATGTTCTTAAGCAAGATAATACTTATAAAATTGGTATAAAAAATAAGAGACTCTCTGCTGGTTGGGATCATGAATACTTAATGAAGCTAATTTGTTCGGTGTAAATTTATATGCGATTGCCCTGTCCCGACACCTGCTTCACAAACCAATTCAAGTATTGCCAACTCTCTTTGCCCATAACCCCAATCTCGCTTAAGTCAGTAATAGTAATAGCTCAATGTACATTAAAAAAGGCATTACAAAGGCAGGATTATTTTTATCGAACTGTTTGCCGCAGGTCTCGGCAATCAAGCCACCAGGGATGGATTCACGGCACGTTCGATTGAAACTATCCAGCCTTTGGAGTAAGGTCATTGGGAAAGCTCGTTTAAAAAATAAATTAAACAACTCCGTTTTATTCATATCAATCAGCTGGCTTCTCATCTAAAAAGTAAAAGTCAAAATTAATGGTATATGGTTTTATTTGATCGTGATAAACATAACTTGGATCGGGTCCATTTACCTCTGTTTTACAAAATCCAACATATACATCACTACTGCTGTCATATACAGGCTCTTTCCAACAGTGGCTTACGTGATTTGGGTTTGGGTAACCATTTTTTTCTTTTGGCACCGGAATATTTCTCCCATAGTAGTCTATTGCTAATACATTAATACTTAATTCACTGTTATAAAAATAGACATACACTTCATCGATTACATCATCACATCGATTAATATCAGGATTCACTTGTTGTGGAATATTTATAATATATTCACCTCCATTATTTACTCCATAATAATTTACTTCATATCGTCTAGGGATCATTTTTGGATTTTCACTCCAATCTTTACGAGCCAAACACTTTCTCCCAGAAGATGACCACTTTACATATGCTTTTACATACCAACCCTGTTTTTTTTTACCTTTAACTGTTAACAAATTATTTCTTAAGTCAATACCCCATATTTTTTCGTCTAACTTACCAATATAAGTATTTCCATTTCGATAATAATCGCCAGGTATACCTTTAGTCCACCAAAATTTAATCGCCCCACCAAACCAACCTATTGTACAAGATATTAAAATACTAATTATCACAAAACTCCACCAAAATATTTTTTGCTTATTAAGATTACCTAAACTGCTCATAAAGCTTATCCTTATCAATATTTGGTACTTCAAGCATATTTTGGGGGATACTTTCATTTAACAACTTATTGAACAATGCAATATCAGAATCAATTCTATAGATTTGAGTTCTGTAGTAACTCATTTCTGAAGCTAATAACTGTTTTTTCTCCTTCAGATCTTTGCGTATCTCATGACGAGAATCAAACGTATGA
>NZ_JAGSOY010000213.1 GCF_018837975.1 Zooshikella harenae
TAACGGTATTCGGTGATGCGGTTTAATGGACGGGTTTCTAAGGTCAGGTTACCGACCTTGTCATAAGCAAAGCGGGTTTGCGCCCGGTCACCGGCACTATCGGGGGGTAAGGTTTCTAGAATCCGCCGATTCACTGCATCATAAGCATAGCGCCAGCCATTCCCCAAGTGGCGGGGTTGTACCGGTGGTTGCTGGCAGCGTCGGAGGGGGGAGACTACTACTCAGGCAGCTTTTTGATCAAAATCAAAAAGCGAGTGTCCTCTTTCTTATTTTTCTCTATTCGTTTTAATCAACATCAAATCTAGGGTGTCCCTTTCTTATTCGACCAACATCAAAAAGCGAGTGTCCCCTTCTTTCTTATCCCTTTCTTTTGTTTTCCATAAAATTAACAACAGTTAAAATTAAAATATATTTAAAAAGGTGAGAAGCTTCGGGTGGGATTTTCTCTAAGATCATATTTTTAACAAACAATCTCAATTTTTGATATTCTTTAGTGTTAACATTCTTTTTAACCCAGCATACTAACTCAAGTCTGATTTGTTCATATAACTTTGAATCCACCTCAACAATAGAGCCATTTCTCATTAAGTTTCTTTCTACTCCTTTGAGAGGTGTTTCAAGATAATAAAAACCTGATAACTCTCCCTCAGTAATCTGAAAGATGATTGATCCACCATCTCGTAATATATCAATATCACTAATTATCACTATATCTTTCCCCCTTACTACAAAATTAAGTATTCATAACTCAATATCTTCAGGATTCAAAAAATCTCCTGAGCTTCTATCCCTTAGTCCTTCCGGAGTTGCAACAACATTACTATGTGGATACATAGAATTATCTAAACAGGTAGCTAACTTACAATTTCCTTCATTAGCTTTTAGCAAATCTACTAGCTTAGTAGGCTCTTCAACCGTTATAGGATTTCCTTTAATATCCACTGAACTAAAGTTAACCCCATGATAAGTGCCTCCTTGAGCTGGTAGTACAATAATTTCAGGAATCTCATCCCCAGCATTATATGTATATTTGAATAAAGTAGTTGTATCACCTCCTTCTTCTATATAATTACCAAGCCTGTTTGTAATAGTTCCACCAGGTGGAGTATATACAGTTACTGATGACCCATGCGGTACAATTGATGGAGGATTAGGTCCAATTATTCCATGTCCAGAGACAACATAAGAGTTAGTAACATTTGAGATATCATCAGATGCTTCTCCAATGATTTTAGTTGCTTGCTTTCCAGTACCTTGGAAAAGCTTAGATGCCCCTTCAAGTAGCTCATCAGACGCCCTGATAGCAGCAGTGGCTGGCACTTCTAGTGGCGTCATCGTATTAGTTGCAAGCTCCGCTGAAGTTATTACTCCAGCAGTGCCAAGTGTATTTGCTGCTTGTGCATTTGATAAGAAAGCAAGCCTTGCAGCCTGAGTAAACCCCAGAGCAGCAACATCTTGTCCAAACACTCGGGCGCTTTGAACAGCAGATCGACCAAAGTTTACCATCGAACTAAACGATGATGTAACTGCAGGAGTAGCTGGAACAGAGGCAGACCCTAGCACACCTCCAGCATAAGGAGAAAGAGCAATAGAAGCAGCCCCACGATTAATATTCTGCATTTGACTTATCGCAAGGTTTTGCTGCATAGGCATATCCTTGCGAAATGCTCTAACTGAAGTGAAGTAATTCAAAATAGAATAATCTTTATCTAAACCACTTTCATGTGCATAGACAACTTCATTCCCATCCAAATCCACCCACACCAACGGATTCCCATACGCATACAAATACTTATGCAAACTGGGCGCTAACGTTAAATCCCCTTCCCACGCATCCATACTCAGGAACCGACCGACATCCGGGTCATAAAAC
>NZ_JAGSOY010000214.1 GCF_018837975.1 Zooshikella harenae
GCCTAACCATACATAATGGCGGTCTAACAGCTTGCGAGTGCTGGAGTAGCTGGCTTCCGTTAATAACTGGCCCGCCAGGTCATACTGGTACACTGCATAGTAAGACTGTCCACCTGAAATCTGCTCTTTAACAACCCGTTCACCAATGGCGTTGTAGGTGTATTTAGCACGAAGCTCACCATTGACGGTCATGCTGCTTAAGCGACCACGGGCATCATAGGTGGCATTGGCACCACGACTCGATAGGGTATTGCCCATGGCATCCAGGCTGATGGTTTCGTTATCGAGCGTGTTGAGGCGGTTGCTGTTGTCGTGATAGCTCAGGACTTGTTTCTTGGTTTGGCTGTTGCCAGACGCATCGGCTTTGGTGGTCCAGGTACGCTGGGTACGGTTGCCCACTTCATCAAACTGATAGGTCTTCTGCCCAAAGTAACCACTTTCCAACGCTAAGCGATCTAGCGCATCGTATTCAAAGGCTTGGTTTAGGCTGGCTTGTAGACCATCGTCGATGCTGAGGATGTTACCCACGGCATCATAGCCATAACTCAGGCTTTGAATGCCTTGCACGCTTTGGCTGGTGAGCTGGAAATCCTGGTCATACTGACGGTTCAGCGTTAAGCCATTGCCCCAGGTTAGGCTTTGAATTGGGCCAAAGGGTAAGTAGCCGATGTTTTGGGCGACACTGATGGCATCATTACTACCACTGTGGCGGTAATCAATGCCTGTCACTTGGCCTAAGTTATTGCGGGTATAGTTAACTTTGGCATCGTTCGGATAGGTGATCCCTGTGATGTTGCCTGAGCTGTCATACTGGTACTGGATGCTGTAGACCACTTCCTGGCCTGCGATATACATACCGCGTACGACACTGGCCAGATTGCCTTTGGCATTGTAGTAATAGCCAATGAGTCCCGCTTGGTCTTTGACACTGGTGAGACGACCAATCCCAGCGTTGCCATCGGCTGTTTCATCATACTGGTAGGTGACATTCAGCTTGGGCTGGCTGGGATACGTCCTTGCCGTTAAGCGGTTTAAGGCATCGTAGCGGTATTGGGTGACTTCACCTCGGGCATCGGTTTTCTGGGTGATATTGCCAGCACTGTCATACTGGTAAGTGGTGACGCCGCTATCAGCACTGATGCGTTTGACCAACTCATCAAAGCCGTTGTATTCGTATTGCGTCACCGCGCCATTCGGTGCGCTGACTTTCGATAGATTTCCCTGGGCGTCATAGTCCAGCTTGGTGACTTGATTCAGCGCATCCGTTGAGCTGACTAAGCGATTTAACGCATCAAATGCGTAGTTAGAACCATGGTTGTTGGCATCCACGGCACCTGTCGTATTGCTGTTGACGTCATACGACACTTTGCTGGTTTGACCGGCCGCACCGACAGCGCGAATGAGTCGGCCCAGTTCGTCAAACACCTGGCTTTGGGTTTGGACTAATTCGCCGGTAGCTGACTTCAATACCTGCTGAGTGCGGTTACCCATGGCATCCAAGGTGTATTCAATACGCTCACCTTGGCTGTTGCTGATGGCGGTTAAATAACCAGCATTATTGTATTCGTAGTTTAAACTGGCCCCACTGGGTAAGGTGATTTGGGTGACCTGGCCATTAGCATCGTATTCATACTGTGTCGTTGCACCGTCTGTGCTGCTGGAGATTAACCAGCCCCGAACGTTGTATGCCAGCGCTGTCTCTACGCCATTGGCATCCACGACGCGTTGTGGGCTACCAAAGAGCGTAAAATCCTGTAATTGGGTGGTATGGCCTAAGGCGTTGGTGACGCTGGTTAAACGGCCACGGTCGTCGTAACTGAACTGAGTAATATCCTGGACATCAGTGCGTGGTCCATCAATTTGGGTGAC
>NZ_JAGSOY010000215.1 GCF_018837975.1 Zooshikella harenae
CAGGGGATGACCATTGTCATCTTTGACGACAGCACGCGCAAAAACATGCCCCACATGCATGCCTTGTTCAAAACCATCAGGGTTTAATCCATAGACAGGCAACTGTATACAGAAAAAAAATAAAACAATGATGTTGCTTACCCAACGGTAATACTGGCTGATACTGCTCTTATTGTCTGTCACTGTTAGGTCAAAAATCTCTCTAAGCTATTACTACTATGGAACCATAAGTACTTACGAACTTAACTAACAACCTGCACTACAAATAGAGTCCGATTTCAATTTACTTTTTAACGCAAAAAGTATCTATTTTTATGGCTTATTCTTTAAGCACTACTATCAGCTTTCCTCTTAAACCTAGTCGTCTTATTTTTAACCTTACCTTCAGCTTTTAACTCCTCATAAGTCTTAGCACCTCCATCTCTTAGCATGCAATATATTTCTTTAAATTCTTCTTCATCTGCATATTCACTATTTATAACACAATCTAATGCTGTCAATTTTCTATTTTTATTCACAACATTAACATCAACATTTTCTTTCAATAATATTTTTATAATTGAAATATCACCATAACTTGCCGCATCCATTAAATAAGTAAAAATATCCCCCCTCCCTTTATTTACTAACATATTACAATCTAAACCATTTTTTATCATCAAATCAAATACCTCATTTCTATCTTTAATAGATTCTGAATATTCTCTTACAATTTCAAAGGACTTAATCGCAAAATAGGCTACAGGTGTCCCAAATTTAGAAACAAAATTCACGTCCGCTCTATTTCTTATTAATATATTTGCAATTTTAAACTTTCCGATGAATAAAGCATAGCCAAGTACTGAATCTCCATCACTACAAATGTAATTGACGTTAATTTTGTTTTTACATAAAATTTTTGCCACTTTTATTTGACTATTTTTTATTGCTACCTCTAAACCATTTACTTTCACGCCAGATATATCGATTTGCTCCGCATTCACGTCCACACCATGCTTAATAAAACATTCAACAATATCAGTGTATCCATTTTTTATTGCATGAAAATATGCTGTATACCCCCAAACTACAACGCAAGGGCTTACACCTTTCTCTATTAGGCTTTTTACAACAGTAAGATTCCCTTCTTGTGCAGCTTTCGCTAAATCAAACTCATCAGAAGAGTAAACTTCCCCTTCTAATTGTGGATAAAATTCTTCATGCCTCACATGTCCATTTTCACATATGTAGCGATCACGCACATCAAATCCAGTATCTTCATCACACGCATCTGGATGATAGGCAACTATACAAAAATCTTTTATTATAGTTTTTTTAAAGTAATCAATTAATAAATATACACTATCATAGTCATAACAGCTTATCGCGATATTAAATTTTTTCTGGTAAACATAAGCCTTTAAAAACGTCATCTCATCATTATGCAAAAAAGAGTTGATCATTTCCCTTAATGGTTCTTCAACACTCAAAGTTTCTGAAAATTCATCTAGCTCGTTTTTCTCAAATTCTTCACTAAGCTTTTCCCATGCAGATTTTATACTTTTAAAAGCCTTTGTTCTTCTTGCCTCACACTCAAATTCAATAATAAACATATTTACTCTTCATTCTGGAACAGGAATAAACTTAATAAGTTCATTTACAATATTGCTCTTTGCTTCTCTGGGTAAATGAGTAGCTTTCAGCGATTCAAATATTTCCATCCAGGCTTTTTTCTTATCTATTGTCCCTGGCTTTATATCTTTTGCAGATACTTCTAAATACTTATTCCATGCTTGCGGCGAGTACTCGTTTTTAAACTTAATTCCAAATTGGTCAACAATATTAATTTTTTTAGGTTGAGCTACTATAAACTTACCA
>NZ_JAGSOY010000216.1 GCF_018837975.1 Zooshikella harenae
GGGTGCTCAAAATGAGACGAGGGGCCAAAATATACGCCAATATCCCCCAAAATGATCAAAGGTCAGTTGCCGTGTTTTTCAAAAAACGGCACTTTTTTTCATTTTCTTGCGTTTTTTTTCACGCTGTGCAACCACCTATTTTTACCTAAAGCCCAGTAATTGCAAAGGGTAGGGCGGTGATTGTGTTCACATTGGGATTTCACAAAATCTTCAGGACGCGCAAAGCGCAGGGTAGTGAGGAGGAGTGCGATTTTGGTGGGATCAGCTTACTTTGAAAGGCTGATTGAAGAGGTGTAACCAGATTTGCTAAGGGTATGGCGAGCGGTTTTGATAAGCCACTTGCCGTCTAACCCCGCTCTCAATCCCGCTATAGTGATGGGTCTTTCTGCAGATAATAAAGGGTTGCCAGGTAAGGTGATTTCCAGACTGGCTTTGGATCGTTCTGCTCCTTTAATGGCGGCATTGGCTGCTGCTTGAGCGGCCTCATGGGTTGGATACTGTAAACTCAATGTGCGTGTAGGTTCTCCTTTGCCTGTAGTGATGCTTTCTGTTTTTCCTGTACTGCTATTGTGGTATTTCGCTACGACGCGTTTATAACCTGAACGTTCAGGTAAACTGCCTCGATAGCTAGTGATGTCTTTGCCTGACAAGTGAATAGCTTCCAGTTGTTTTCCGCTGGCCGTTTTGCCCTGGTTGCGCTCCACAAATAACAAATGTTCACCGACAGGCTTGGCAATCGCATCATATTGGTTGGCGATGCGACTTAAAAAGTGCAGGTCACTTTCTTCGGTCTGGTCGATATGCTGAATGATTAAGTTGGTAAATTTATCGGCTACTTTCGGATTTAAGCCATGGCGTTGGGCAATGCTCCCCACAATATCCATCAATTTCACCTGATGCCAGCTTTGGCTACGCGGGGCACGGATAGGCCCTTTTAAGTCCGCACCACGGGCTTTAATTTGCATTTGGTTGGGTGGACCTGAGAGTAACACCTCATCCACCGTATAATTGCCCATAGGCACTAAGCCGGTTTCCACATAGCCCAAGGCACAGGATAATTGAACGCCTTTTTTGGGGATGGCCAACGAACCGTCATCGACCAAGGTCAGGGTTAAACTGTCCGACTTCCAGCCCGCTTCGTCAGTGACTTCTAAACTCATGAGTAACGGGTTAATGGTGGGCGTTAGATTGGTATCAGCCAACTGAATACTAAAGGTGGGTTGCATGTTAATCCCAAAGCTTTTTGGTGGGTTGGACAGGGGAGGGTAGATCAGGAAGTTCGATGGTTAACCCAGCAGGAAGGAACGGACCTAGCTCAGCCAGGTCCGGGTTTGCGGCTAATACTTGGAGAACATAAAAACCAACCTCACGCTCTCCATAGTAAAGCCAACAGATGGCATCTAGATTATCGTCTTGTTTCGTTAGATACCTCATAGTGTTCACCGTAGTAACTGATCGCTAAACTAAAGTCGATTTTCCGGGGCTGGCCATGTTGATCCAGATAGCTATTGGTCTGCTCCACGCTGGTAATACACCAGTAGTCGAGTAAATCGCCAGTACCTGCTAGCAATAACAACGGCTTGCCTTGTTGGCCTAATTTCGCCATTTGCTCAACGGTATCGACTACCCCATACTGACCAGGAAATACTCTTCCTGACAGGTTAATGGTTTGTTGACCTTCGCCGGTATACTGCAGTTGCGGGATGGTGCCTAAACGATTTTGTTTGGACCAGGTAAACGACCAGGTGCGGTGTAGTTGATTAAAGGCGGCGGTTTCGATGGAAAAGGTAAACGGGCCTAATTTCAGTAAGGTGCTAGTAGCCATACGTCAAACCGTCTTGAT
>NZ_JAGSOY010000217.1 GCF_018837975.1 Zooshikella harenae
AACTATACGCTAATTTCCTTAAGTTAATGACATTGGTCTGCAGGGTGGTTAATAGCATCATTAGTTGTTACTTGTTTTATTTCAAATGGGTTGACACCTTCTAGGCAGCCTACGTTGTATCTATATTGCTCAGGGTTTGATCGACGTTGATGATGAGTATAAATACCACAGTTAGAGCAGAAATTATGTTTGGCTGTTTTTGTATTAAATTGATATAGCGTTAGCTTATCTTGACCTCTTATTATTTTTATGCCTGAAAGTGGAGCAGAAGCAACTATTGCGCCTTTTCTACGACATATAGAGCAATCACAGCGTCGTGGATCAATAATACCATTGGGTAGACTCAGTTCTAACACCACTCCCCACTGCACTACAATGACAAGAAGCTTTGTGTGACTGTATTACCAACCATTTTAATCATTTATTTTAAGGCCATATAATTTTTATAGCAATAAATCATAGTGCGTATAAAGCATTAAGTAAACATGTTGCGTTTATTGGGGTAGATATCGACTAATGAAAAAAAATCCCAATCACTTTGATAAAGTGTATTTTTAGAGGTGCGCTGAAGTATATATTTTTAAGGTCGTTATAAAACCAATATAGTGTTTTGTGATAGGCACAAAGAAAATTAAAAATAAAATATTCACAGCTAAGTTTTAGTATTTTTACACAAAAAAAGAAATTACTAATTTTTATTTATTGTGAAGGATTAAAGAGTAAGTAGTAATTTGCTTTAATTCTTTATTAGTCTGTTATTATTGATAAGTGTTTAATGTAACCATTTATCTAAATTTTTATATATGTTTGGCGGTTTCCATAATTTATCAACTATACCCTACTTAAAATAAAAACGTTTACTTGAATGGATGATAATTATGAAAAAAATAAGCCTTTCGGTAGTTGCTTTATTAGTAACAATAAATGCCAATGCCCATCCTGGTGGGCTAGATGCAAAGGGAGGGCATATGGATACATCGACAGGGGTGTATCATTGTCACAGAGAACCCTGTTTTAGTTTAATGGTAAAGCAGTATGATAGAAAAAATTGGCCTCATTGGATCGATGCAGATAGAGATTGTCAAAACACCAGAAATGAGATTCTTTTGCGTGATGCAGAAAATGCTGGTTTGTCTGCTAAAGGTTGTAAAGTGACATACGGTGTTTGGCGGTGTCCCTATACAGGTTTAGTATTCACTAATCCAAGAGATTTAGATATTGATCATATCGTACCACTTAAAGAAGCTTTTCGAAGCGGTGCGAGTGTATGGAGTAAAGAGCAGAAAAGATCATTTGCAAATGATTTTGAAAATTTATTAGCGGTAGAAAACTCGGCTAACAGAAAAAAAGGAGATAAAGATCCGGCAAATTGGATGCCTTCAAAATGGGATTATCAATGTGATTATGTTAAGCAGTGGAAGTATATAAAACAAAAGTATCAGTTAACGATGGATGATGAAGAGGCTAAAAGTATTAGTGTAATTGAACAACGTTGTTTAAATTAAAAAATATTACATGATTTAAATTTTACTACATTATTACCTTTTGGTAATGGATTTAAAAAAAGTTGTCACTCTGGACGGGGGAGATAGCTTTACTGTATTGCTTGAGTAGTATATAAACTTAAATATTTATAAATTAGCCACCATTTTACCGACTAAGTGGTATATTTAACGCAGCTTAATTTGAAGTAGATTTACTAACCCTGAAAAGTGATAGACAATAAAAGCGATTTAAAGTCTTTGTACTGATGCACGATGCTAGGAACAACGGATATAACCCTACTTCAGGGAAAGTATAAATATCCTATGACTCGATTCCGAAGTTTTTTTAGGTTGAC
>NZ_JAGSOY010000218.1 GCF_018837975.1 Zooshikella harenae
TAATATTTTCCTCCGCAAATGCTTCTTTAATAACATGAGAAACCACACCATAATGTTTTAGGTTCTTAGATATATAAGGTGGCCATTCTCCAGTAGCAACTCGAACAACACCGGAACCAGCAACATATATGGGGTCAACAGATTCTTCCTTAGCCCATACCAAAGTTGAGGTTAATAGCAACAAGCTCAATATTATTTTCAAGCATTTCATTACTCAATATCATCCTACAGAGCTACTTCTCTCAGATTAGCAGAGTTAGCTGCCTGTCGTACTTTATCAACGTATTGATAATATTAAGTGAATGCTAGCTTATGACTTAAATTTGAATGATAAATCTACCTATAACCAAACACTGCAACAAAAATGCAAGATAACCTTCAAGTTTGTCAGAAATAATTCTTTAATACAACGTTTTAAGAGATCAACCATAACGCAATTCACAGTGTATCCAGCTCGCGTCCCTAAAGAGCCGCATAATGATACATATATTCAATTAAACAACTTGACCCTGAAACCCTAAAAGAGACACAATGCTACTCTATTAAACTATTAACGGGGGAGTTCTGATGCCTGATTATAAAAATCTTTCTTACAAAGTCATTTGGTCTGAAGAAGACGAAGGCTACATTGGACTTTGCAAAGAATTCCCTAACCTATCCTACCTTGCTACTACTGAGAAGAAAGCATTAAAAGGTATTGAGGAGCTTGCTCAGGACGTGCTTAAAGATATGGACCAAATACTGGATAATGGGTTTTAATACAAATAAAGCACTATTGTACCACTACCAAGAAGTGACTGTTTCTGGCTTTTGTATACACATAATCTTAAGTATTCCTTTTTCCTTCATACTCTTCTCTTTTAAACTAACAGAGCCATAAATACAACGAAACAGTCACAATCAAATAGCTGAATTATCATATTAGCACTCAGGTTACTTACCCTATACGTTATAAACAAAGTTATTTAAACCGTTAGAGGTAAAAGCCTGATCACTGACTCACTACGTCATTCCCCTTAAATATCATAGATAAAGCTGATCAAAAAAACAAACACCCCATAACTATATACAGCTGGTTAGTTTTCAAACAAAAGCTACATATCTATTTTTTTATTTTCCCCTTAAAGCATTGTGCAGTAACAATCAGAGGGAATATAAATAGTAAAAAAATAAAAATCAAAAGACTCAAAATATTACTAAACACCCTCAAAACAGGGAATAGAATAATAAAAAAGCTTAAGCAAACTAGTATAATGGTCAGGTAACTTACACCAATAGCCTCAAAATAACATTTAAATCGATTCTGTTTCTTTACTATAAATAGAAAGGAAGTAGCCAAAGGAAACAAAAACGATATTGGTATAATATTAAATATAATAAATAGCCCTGAAGTAGACTCAACTGTGCCAGTAGCATACAGCAAGCTAGGTAAAAATAAAAACATTACAACCAAAACCTTCAAATGACTCATTTATGATTGCTCATACTTTTTAAGGATCTAAAAAGGGACATCCACTTTTTGACTACAATCAATTGATCAACACGTACTCACGCCTAAATTTAGCAGTATATTGCTTCTCTGATTAAACTTGTGGAGAGGCTGTATAAAATTAATCAAAAGTACGATGAAAACTTCACACTACGAGACGTAAAATGAGAAAGATAAAAGTGTATTAGGCACGATCTGATCTGAATCAGTACAGATAAAGTCGTACGAACGGTTATTAAAGTTCCTCAGCTTCCTTATTAAAAACAAATGCTCTATTTATTAGCATGTTATAATTATTTTCCTGCTATCATGTTAAGTATATTGAACACTGCTTACCGAAAATAGTTT
>NZ_JAGSOY010000219.1 GCF_018837975.1 Zooshikella harenae
GGGACACAATGAACAGAGAGTATAAGGCTCTAGCCAACTTTGACCCAATAATTAGCAGGGAATAAAGCAGTCATTAGCTCCCCCTTCTTATTGCCACTAATTCTTAGTGCTGCTCTGTTTGGTGATGTATTTCTGGTTTTGTTGTCCGTTATAATTGGAAGCTGTTGCGGTAATGACTAAGGAATGAGGTCAAAACCATGATAAAAGCCATTTTTAGCGTTCCAACTTTGTACATTGTCTTTATCTTTTGGGTTGGTGTCATTAGCGCTTTTTATCTCTGGACACACTAACAAATTGAGGACTACCGCTAAGCCTCTGAGAGCGTTCCTAAGCGCTTTCCAACAGCTCTTAATACCATTTATCTAACAACTAAAAGCTCTCTCTAAGACGCTCCAGAGGCTCTATTGATATTATTGCTTTTCAACCTATCATTGAGTAAAACTAAAGCTTATTGACCAGTTGGAGGTAACAGTAATGACCCAAAAAGTTAAATTATTCACACATGAAGGCTGTCAGGCATTTAACCTTCCTCCAGAGTATAACTTTGACTGCAATGAAGTCTATATCCGCCAAGATACTAAAACAGGAGATATAATTCTTTCCAAAAATCCACACAATCCACACACAACGCCTAAAGAACTTAGTAGCTGGGATGACTATTTTAAGCTTGTAGACTCTATTAACTCCGATGAGCTTGACGACTTCATGAGCGACCGTGACAAATATAGTAAATAAATATTTATGGTCCTAAATAAATTCGATATCAAAGCTAATCCTCTGGATACTTTTATTCAAAAGTTCTAGACCAAAACCAGTCCCATAGACACGGTGTGTTATATCCTTCTGTGTGTGTCCAAGGATAGCTTTTAGATGCTCGCTAGGCATCCCAGCTTCAACGGATAAATCTCTGAATGTATGTCTAAAGCTGTGGAAAACTTTTGTTGTAGGGAAGCCCAGACGCTGTTTAAACTTGGTGAACCACTTTGTGACATTCTTACCATATTTACCGCTAACTTTATTCAAGTTAAATAGCTTATTTCCTGCTCTTGTCGCTACATAATCAAGGAAGCCTAACTGAATGAGTTTGCTATGGAGTGGTATTATTCGGACAGAGCTTTCATTCTTCAACTGATTACTTTCTTCAGCGTGTATGTCCAAGTAATAAATACCATCTTTCTCTTTCACGTCCTTAGCGTCAAGCTGTGCGAGTTCCTCTAAACGTGCCCCAGTATAAAGCGCTAAAATAGGTAACCAGTATTGCCACTCACAATTAAACTTTTTCATTTTAAAGGTTGGCTGACTAAAAATAAGCTTCAAGTCCTCCTTATTAAATGCTTGTTTCTTTGTCATGGTCTTTTTTCCCTTTGGAGCCAGACCAATAAGTGGATTAGCTTTTATGTATTTATGTGTAGATAGCCAATTTAAAAAGACATTCATACGCATAAAGTGATTTTTAGCTGTCCTGACTGAGATTGTAGGGACACCACGTAAGCTTAGCTCTTTTAGGCTCAGCTTAGCGTTTCGTCCTAGCGTCCTTCTCTGTGGATAACTAAGCAACTCTAAGCTGTATTTATTCGCTAATGTACTATCAACTTTTGAAGGGACCACATCACCAACAATATCAATAAAGGCTTTGAAGGCTGTATAGTAGTCCTCTTTGGTCTTCTCCCCCCACTCAGTAGCAAGCTTCTGCGCTTGAAAAAGCTCATACAACTCTGAGAGGCTTTTGTCCTTTGGATTTCTTTTTGCTGGGCTTTGAGATTCACTAGACCTATCACCATTCTTTGCAGCAACAAAATCAGAGAATGAAAACACTTTATTTGATGTGTG
>NZ_JAGSOY010000022.1 GCF_018837975.1 Zooshikella harenae
TATTCTTATCGGGTTAATAACGTCAATTGCTGCTTTGGTTTGGGCTTTTAACCGGCTACAACAGTCCGGTGTTGATTTAAACTCATTCAATCCTTTTCACTGGTTCAGAAGGCATAAATGGGCAAAGCTTTACTCAATTAAGCCACTGCATCGCTTGGAAAGTGCTATTGAAGGAGCAACTGTGTTGGTTTTGGGGGTTGCAAAACTGCAAGGAGAGATAACAAAAGAAATAAAAGGTACAATTATCCAAACGTTTGTTCATACGTTTTGTCTTTCTGAAAAGCAGGCGCTTGAAGCTTTTACCACAGCGTCTTTTTTATGGAAAGATAGTGCAAATTATATTGCGGAAGTAAAGCATATTGTTGATCCTCTACAGAGTCATTTTTCTAGAGCACAAAAAAAATCTATAATTGAAACACTGAACTATATAGCAAATGTCGATGGCCAGTTAACAGATGAGCAAAGTCTGTTTATTAAATCTGTAGAAAAAGCGTTTGGAAAAGATATTTAATTTTATATTTAAAAAAAGCTGAAAGTTTTTTATAAAGATCTCTCTTGTGGGAAGGAAGCTGCTGTTTATAATGCTTTTGTCAAAAAATGCTGTTTTTAGAAGTATCCATTCGTAAATGTCTTGTTTTAATTAACATAATGTGTTTTTTGACACTTAGATGAATAATATCTTACTTTGTTATTTTAGAGGTCATTTAACTAACATCTTTTATCTATCGATTTGTCCTATATTTACTCAATATACTCCTAAGTATATTGCGTGCATAAATCCATGAGAGAAGGACATCATAATGAACTTCGATCGTAAAGAAACAAAACTACTTGTACGAATTGAGCCTTGGCTTTTATTGATGGTGTTATCCATCATTTGGGGTAGTACATATATTCTCATTAAGCAAGGTTTAACAGCGTTTAGTTCATTGGACGTTGGTTTACTGCGTACTTTTTTTTCAGGATTTTTCTTTATTCCATTGTATTTTTGGTTACGACCAACATTAAAACAGTTGTCACTTAATGACTGGAAATATTTAGCACTTACAGGTTTTTTTGGTAGTGTTTTTCCAACATTATTATTTGCGGTAGGGCAGCAGGTCGTACCTAGTTCCTTAGTGGGGATGTTAAATACATTGCAACCTGTGTTTGTCTTGGTTATTGCATTTTTTGCATTTAATCAGCGTTTTTCTAGGAATGAGTTGCTAGGAACTGGTTTAGGTTGTTTGGGGGCTATTGTTTTGGTCTCAGCTGGTTCTGATTTAGCTAATAGTACTCATCATCTATTTTATTGTGGTGTTGTATTACTTGGTATGATCAGCTACGGGATAGCCAGTAACCTGATTCGTCACCGATTAAAGCATATCTCTGCGGTGAGACTGACAGCAATCTCCATCAGTATATGGTCTATACCAGCATTTATAGGGATAGTTTTACGTTATTCTGCAGGACAACTGTCCACTACAAATAATACGGTTATTGCATTATTAGCCATTGCCGTGCTTGCATTATTAGGTACATGTGTTGCGATTTCGCTTTATAGTCGCTTAATTCTTAGGTATGGACTGATTTTTGCCGTATCTATAACCTACTTTATTCCTATCGTAGCGACCACGTGGGGGGTATTAGATGGTGAAGTAATTTACTTTTTGCACTTCATTGGTCTAATTTTGGTACTTGGTGCGTTATACCTCATTAATCATCGTCGGCAAACGAGTGATGAAGTTGTTACTCAAGGTAAGATGAAGGAAGTATGAAGCTTCTTGCTGTTTTAGAGTAGCAAATTAAATTACAGACACAAAAAAACCTGCATCCTGCAGGTTTTTTTGTCACCATCCTAGTGATACTTAGTCCTTTAAGTCGTTCCCTAACCCATTCCATTGGGTCCTATCTTAAAACTTGGCTGGCGCTTCCCTGACGCATCCTTACGAAAGAGCTTCCTTAAACCATCCGTTGGTGCCAGCCTGTTGTTATATAGTTTGGTCTAACTGGGGTTCGAAGCAAAGAGTCGATTGTTGTATACCCGTGTAGGATATTTGCCATTGTTATGTAAGTAAACTGAGTTGTCGGGATTTCATTAGTATTTTGCTTGTGAACTAAAGCAGGTTTGCTGGAATTAGGCTTCAATCTAACAAAGCCATTAATTGATATAAGCAAAAATTAATTTAGTTGTTATGAGTTTTGACTATCCGATTAATAAGGTCAACTTATAACTTGAAAGCAAGTATAATTAATTATGGTAAAAGTGAATAAAGTTTTATTTTTTCACTGTAAAATATTTCGTGCTATCAAATCAGGGCTTTGGTTATAATAGCTTTACGGTATACTTCAAGTAACGGGCATCTCTAAACATGCGCTTTTTCCTCGATAACTGTGTTAGCGCTGTACTCGAATCCTCATGTATTCCTTATGCACTACGGTTCTCCGTACAGTGTTTCTTTGCTCTCACAAAAAAATCACTATTTTTAGAGATGCTTAGGTATACCTCATTGATTTTGAAAGTAATTAGTACACATATAGCTTTAGGTGAGTAGCTTATATTGAAGTTTATGCATGAGCTTGAGTAATCATTTTTGTGTTGCAGTTAGAGCCTAGGTTAATCCCATATATAATAGTTGGATCAAGTAAATGCTTACTGATGATTTTTAAAGGAGAATATTAAAGAACTAGAGCAAGAAGGTAATTGGAGTGCAAAGCGATAATAGATTACCCTAATTCACAGCGAATTTCGGCAATGCGGATGATAGTTGCATCAGGGAGGGTCTTCTATGTTAATGGATGTTCCTGTTTCACTTCAGCGAAAATGTTTATCAGATACTAATCCCCAGTGGTGGTTAACACCTAACCTTAATAATGTTTGTCCTGAAATTAACTTTGCCTGCTGTGAGCCTTTTCAAGTTATTTCCGAAAAAGAATTAACTAAATTCATTGATATCATTAACAAAAATAAGTCAAAAGCAGTCCAGTACAGTCGATCATTTACTATTCGTGGTATCCCTGAGATTGATGAGATTCTTGGTTGCTCAAACTTAGAAATGATACTATCGAAAATTGTTGGCATTGAGCTAAAAATGCACCCCATTAAAGTGGAGCATAGTCATGTCAATTTACAGGCTAAAAATGAAGAAAGTGCTGTTGATGATTGGCACTTGGACTACGTTCCCTTCGTATTTGTGATACTTCTGGAAAAAAGTGGTAAAGAAACTGTGGGGGTTAACAGTGGCCGTTTATGTACAAAAGACTTTGGTGACTTTTCAATGAAACCTGGTGAGGGTATTTTGTTGCAGGGAAGTCATGTTTTACATAAAGCTGAGATGTGTGAAGAAGGGAGTCGCACCAGTTTGGTTATATCTTTAGTACCTAAAAATATTGAGCTGTATGATTGTACAATGGTTTACAAGCATCGGCCAACTTATGATGAACAGTCTATTTTTTACGACTTTATAAGCTACCGGATGGCCAATATCAAGGAAATGGGTCAGAATATACTTTCAAGCTATCATTCTGATGAAAATATAAAGTTTTGGATATCCAGAATACGTGATGAATGTATGATCATTGAAAACTGTTTAATTTGATCTTTTTACGATAAAAACGGTATAAGGTTAATAAAATAAGGGAGGTAATGTCTGTAGTATTGTGTATCTATCCATGGGATATGAAGGGTAGAGACGTTCTACCTTCCATAACTTTTATTGTTCATTAAGGGTGTTGTATAAAACTTCGTATTTCTCTCTCAGTGGAGTAATGGATGTAGTATTCATTCGATGAATAAGTTTAGACTGGTATACCTTCGATAAAGTGATTTCTGACTTTTGAGATAAATAAACATCAATTATTTCACCTGCAACACTGGGATTGTTTTCAGTTAATAAATGGTCAAAAAGTTTAGATTGATACTGTTTATCCCTTGTCAGAATTCGTGCTGCAATCATTCTTTCTTCATAATGCTCGCTGTTTATAAATGGCAATATATTTTGGTTAAGCGCAGATGTCTTTAAGTTGTTGACTGCAAGTAGGGTGATATAGTGGTTACTATTATCGGTTTTTTGGAGTTGCTCATGAAGAAAGTCAGTAACATTATTGGTTAAATGTTTCGCATGATCTCCTAAAATACCTACATTAAGTAATGCCGTATCGGCAATAGTTTGGTTATCAATACGAGTCATTTGTTGTAGAGTATTTAATGCCAAATCAGAGGTAACATCGCCGAGTTTTGCTATAGAAGTGATTGCTCGAAGCCTATTTTTTTCATCAATTGCTTCATTCAAAATGATTGCAGACAGTATATTGTTAGCTTCTGGAACACCAGACTGCTCAAGGGCAAATATTAATGCTGACTTTAGGGTATCATTTTGTGAGGAGTTCAGTAGTAATTCTTCTACGAAGGTAAGTCCTGCATGTTGAGCTGCATATTGTCCGATCGCGGATATAGTGTAGATATCAGGTGTATTAGTAAATGAGGTTAGTGCACTCATGAGTTCGGTATTATTCTCAATCTTGAGCTGTTTATCCTGTGCTGAAGTGATAAGTGTATGATGTTTGTTTGCATCATAAGTATAGAGAGCAGGGGAGTCGTCAAAAGAGCGTGGAAATTGAATAGAATCAATGGTAATCGACTGGTCAATATTAATAACCTGGTCATTATAGTTAATTTGACGAAATGTTTCGTATTTTAGAGCGCTAGGGTGTAAGGATTCCTGCAAATGCAAGTCCCATTGGTCAGACTGGGATAAGACATGATAAGTACTTGCTTGTGCTGCGTTATACTCAATATGTGTAGTCTTTCGCTGTACTTGAAGGTTATGCCGAGTGTATTGAAATGTATATACGCCATCAGCTAATTGGAGTTGAAGTGGTTTATATTGATTGTAGGAAAGTTGGGTTAAAACGGTCTTAGTAATGGTTAGTGGGTGGTTCTCTGGTAATTGTAGTAGGTCAATATTGTGGAAGTGGCCATTTTGGTAGTTTACTGTAAACGTGAGAAATTTAGGTAGCTTGTTCGTTGTTTCAGCAAGACTGTTAGCTGTTATTTGGTCAATGCGACCTAACAGAAGTGTCGGCTGATTTGAGTCATTTTTAACAGGTTTTAAGGCTAAATTGAAGCGAATGACTGTACTGTTTTTTTCATTGCTAGCATTTGTCATGTTACTGTGTATGGTGACTTGATAGGCTAGTTTTTGCTGTTTAAGCATTATGTTACTATCAATTTTTTCATTTGATTTATTTAGAGATGATGAGAGTTCAGGTTCAGGCGATGTGTTTCTTGTCGTGGTATTCTCCACACCAAAATAAAGCAGTCCAGCCACCATACCACTTAATAACGTGGCAACAGAGAAAAAGAGGGTTCGGTGTGTAATACTCATGGAGTGATCTACCCTAATGAGAATAATAACGTGTTTCTATTAATGATATGGCGAAAGCTCATAGCATTATCTAAGGAGCTTAAGATGTTACTGAATAGTTATCAGTGAAGGGTAATGTTTCTTCCTAATCTAACGATACCCTTCGCTATAAGTATAACTATTAGAAATAGTGTGATTTTTCGTAGAACGTTTTTTGGGTTTCGTAGATAGGTTTCCAGCTGATCACTTTGGTTGAACGGCTAAATATATTCCACACATTGAATAGTTTTACTTCACAATAAAGTGAAATATCCCCATCGCCACCTTTGGCGCTACCAGTCCATTTCAGTTTAGTATAATACTGGTATGGATTTTCATTCATTATTGGTAAAGAGGATGCACCTGGTTTATAAGTGATACCACCTTCAATGTGTCCTTCAGTAGACATATTGATTAGGTTAAGATGACCTTTAACCCCTTTTTCAATACGCTTCATCCCAAGAAAATCAACAGCTGCATAGGCTTTACCTGTGACACTACCTGAAATCCAGGGGCTAGCTGTCGCATATACGATATCGGGTTGTCTTACGCCCTGTTGAAAAATAGGATCATTGTTTTTTTCGAAGCCACCAATTTTTAGGCCTGCACGAAAATTAGCTCCAACATTAAAAGCACCACCCACTTTTGCGCCAACTCTAAAGATACCTAAACCATCTAAGGGAACCTCTGGTAGCGTGACTTCTGGGGATGCAATGGTATGGCTCCAGTCGTAGTTTAACTCCTTGTGTAGTAAGTTTTCACAGCTGGGGCTAATTGAAATGGGTGTTGATGCGCCAATTGAATAAGTAAGGTGTAGACCTCGAGTACATGCTGCTTGGGTTGGATCAAAGGCAAAGTGAATGTTACCTGTGACAGAACTCATTTGGGTATTATGAGGGCCAACAGTGACATTGAAGGTTTCTTGAGTATTTCCGATTAACTTGTTTTTGGAGGCGTAAATATAGCCTTTCGCCTTTCGGGTTTGTTTGAAGTTTTTGATAGCTTTATTGGTTTGTGCCGTATGTGCTTTATTCATCACATTGCCTGGGCTCAGATTGGCAGTGGCATGTATAGAAAAGGCAGTGAGTAAACTGGCCGTTGTGTAAATAAAGAGTTTTTTTATTTTAACAGGTTTCATTGTTATCTCTTTGGTATGCTTTTCGCGAGGCTCGCGAAAACTATCGTTATGAGTAGACGTAGGCACTGATTAATTTTTAAAATTTTAAACGTGTTGTAAATTTATGTTTAATGAGCAAATATGAGATATGAATATTTTAATTGTTTACTAAAATACGCATAAATTTTTTGAACTAAGTTTTATGTGCTTGTATATCATACTCACTTTATTTGTGTCGAAAAAAATAAGTAGACAAGTTGAGGCAAATCTCATTTTTTATAATGGCTTAAAAATTATTTCTGAAATTGCTTCTTTATGAATGAAAAGAACTAGGCAGCATATGGCGGTGTAAGTATTGAAATTATGCTTAGTACTGAAAAAAGAAAAAGGTTTTTAGTGAGAGGATTAGTCGGAAGAGGCAATTAACAGCATGAAGTGGTGACCATCCTTGGTTCTTTTGTAAAAAGTAAGGTTAGGCTTGTAGGCTTTTCTTACGGGAATAAGCCATTCCTAAAACACCGAGCCCAAAAAGAATAAGTGAAGTAGGTTCTGGAGTTGGGTCTGGTTCTGGACTGATTTCATTTACAACCAGCTCTACGCGAGCATCTTCATGGCTAAACCAGAAAACAGCATCGTCACCTGTGCCTAATGTTGTGATTGATCCTCCAATAGCCCATAACCCTGTGGCAGCACTTAAAGAGGCAAGCGCGCTTGCGTTGAGGCTAGCTTCAACATAACTGCCCACATCACTGGCTGTGACACTGACTGAGCCATAGGATGTACCACTCGCTAAATCACCAAATGCCGCTAATCCTCCTGTACCACCAGTCAGCGTTGCAATAATGGTGGATACGCTCCATAAAGTCCAAGTTTTTGATGCATCGGTGCTTAGGTAGTAAGACTGATAAAACATTAAATTTTGAAAAAAAAACGATACCTGAACTGTTAATTCTGTTGATAGTTTTTGATTACTCCGTTGGGAGTATGTAAAGGATTATTTTTATTTGGTAAAGCTAAGATTATAGTGAAAAAGTGCTTTTATCTATATGTTTTAGCTACACTCATTGTTGTAAATTAATTTAATTTTAATTAAACGAATATTCGTTAATGAATAGGGGGGAGTTATGCCTGTTAAGCAAATTTTTTATGAAGATGCTCGTCCTTTGATGCAGCCAGGTGATGTCATAGCTTTTGGTGGCAAGGGGCATTTCTCAGAAATTATAAAATTTTCAACATTTTCAGATGTTTCTCATGTGGGCGTAATATTGCAGACAAAAATAACTAGTGATGATACGAACAGATTTTTTAATCAAATTATTGAATCAACATCACTTCACGGTTTTAATGGTGTTAATATTTCGCGATTTAGTGATCGAATAAATACCTATGATGGCGAACTTTGGTGGTTGCCGCTTAATGAGATGCTAAGAAAAACACGCTTTAAGCAAAAAGAATTTTATAATTTTTTGTTTAACCAGGCGAAAGCCAGAAAACCCTATGATATGCCACAGGCAATTAAATCTGCATTAGATGCACTGGATGAACTTCCATTGGGGATGCATGGCCTGGGGTATAATAGAGAAGATTTTAGCAAGTTTTTTTGTTCGGAATTAGTTGCGGCAGCACTTGAAGTTAGCACGTTGGTTGATAGTGTGAATGCCTCTGAAGTCACCCCTATTGATTTGTGCCGCTGGAAAATATATCAAGATACATACTATCAGTTGAAAGGTGATAACAACAAAAAAATATCTCGCTTTAATACTGCTAACCCTGCTGATTGGAATACATAATACAGTTCTCCAGTGAATTTCTGGAATGAAACGTGTGTAAAATGTCGTTTTTTGAATAGGTCGACTTGCAGGATAAAACCTCTAACTTATACTCACCGTTTTATTAATTTGTGAAGGAAAGTAGGCTATGAGTTGGTGTTTTAAGCGCGGATTACTCTGTGTGTTTGTATTGTCGAACTTATTATTTCAAATTGTTTATGCTACCGATAATCGCTTTCTTGTCGATCCAATTCACTCTGTAGGCTAAATAACGCCTAACTCAACTGAAGCTGAATTAATTAAACGCTATGGTACTGAGCATGTAAAACGTACGGAAATTCCAGTGGGAGAGGGAGAAGCAATCAAGGGTACATCATTATTTCCCAAGACTAAAAATGAGCTATTAATTGAATGGAAGCATAACTTTACTCAACCTCTTCGAATCACTATTAAACAACCAAATACACAATGGAAAACTCGTAGTGGATTAACTATTGGGGCAACACTTGCCGAAGTTGAAAAAGCAAACCGAAAAGTGTTTAAACTCACTGGATTGGGGTGGGATTATGAAGGGAGAACAACTTCTTGGGAGTCTGGTGATTTACCAAATCAACTGCGGTTAGTGTTTGACTATGATGCAGAGAATCTTGCTACCTCTGAATATCGGAAGGTTTCAGGAGATAGCGCTTTCAATTCCAATCATGAGGTATTTAAAAAATTAAAAATGACTGTGAGTTCAATGATTATTGAGTGGGATAACTAAGTTATCAATCCTAGCCTCAAAAGCCTATGAAGACATAGCTTTTAGGCTAGGATTTAGAACTATTTAAAGTTAGGGCATGCTCAGGGATTTTTCATATTTTTGGGTTAAATTAGTAATAAATCCTTCATTGCGCATTTCATTAAGTACTTGATTAAGCTGGTCTATATACTTTTGAGGTGTATCTTTATGCATTGCTAAATAAAGCTCAGATTTTCTCACTGTATATACGGGCTTGATATTGGTAACACCTGCTTCTTTAGCAAAATAGCTACCAGAGTAGCCACCAGATATCCACAAATCTATAAGTCCGGTTGCTAGGCGTTTAGGGTTAACACGATCATTGTCAACCGTGGATACGGTAAAACCCTTGGATTTAAGGTATTCCGCTCGGACATCACCTTTATAAGCCCCAATTTTATAAGGCTTTAGATCTTCTTCCGACTCTATACGATCATTGAAATCAGCTTTAGCAAATAGCATCCAATCATTGCTGATTAGTGGTCCAACCCATTTAAATAATGGTTTACGAGCCTCTGTCAGTGTTGTACCAAAAACGCCGCGGAAGGGACGACGTTGAGCATAAGCATATGCGTAATTCCATTGGCGTAGCTTCATTGAGTAGGGATAACCTGCCCGTTGGAAAAGTTCTTGAACAACTTCGACAGCCAAGCCACCAATGTTTTTTTCCTTATGTTCATATGGGTTTTTATGAATACTGTAGTTGTAGGGAGGGAAGTTTTCAGTAATTAAGCGAAACTTTACATCTTCTGCTGAGCTATAACCGCTTAATAGAGTCAAAAAGGTACACAAGAATAACCAGTAGCGCATAAACACCTTGCCTATGGTTGAGATATTGTTATGAAATTTAATATGTATAAAGTTTAGTCAAAATTCGTGTAACTGATCAATGAATAAGCGATTGCTGCTTAATTGAGTTAGCTTGACGAACTAAATGCATATATACCTTTGTTGAGTATTTTTTAGGATATGGCTTTCTTTCCTTGCCTTACTCATTTCAGCTTGCTTTTCGCTAACGGTTTGAATTAATACATAAACTGTCAGTGTGAAGCAGTTCCTAAAAGATAATTCACTTGAGGTATATCGTGTGAATGATTGTTTAACGAGCACTTATAGAATGAACCAAGCAATAATCATTATGTGTTATACATGGTCCTTTATATTAAGTACTTGTTAAGCCATTCACTTTATATATTTTTATTGAGTCATTATTTTCGGCTGATTATAAACAGTTCGTTTGTAAAGACAAGCTAGCTTTTAAACCATAAGGTTATGTAATTGGGTTATTTGATTTCTTTTAATAATCTTAATGGGTGAGGAGTGGCAGAGTGTTTGTGACAAGAGATCCAAATTAAACTGAGGGGGGGATGATCGAATTGTAAATGATTTACGCTGGTATAGTGATGATAAAGAGATGTCTTAAATGAAGAAGGTTTTGGGCAGGAAAAGAATCCCTTCAAACGGTAAGTGTTGTTGAAGGGATTCTTGTATACATCAGTTATTGATGTAATCCATGAAGTTCAGTGGCAGTGTAGAATGTATTTTCAATTAACGTTGCTACGGTCATTTGTCCTACACCGCCAGGAACTGGAGTTATCCAACTGGCGCGCGGTTGCGCTTCTTCAAACTCTACATCCCCGACAAGTTTACCACTTGGTAATCGATTAATGCCGACATCAATGACTATGGCACCAGGTTTGATCCACTCACCTTTAACCAGTCCAGGCTTACCTGCACCAACTACGACAATATCTGCGGCAGCAACCTCTGCAGCAAGGTCTTGGGTGAATCGGTGGCAGGTTGTGACTGTTGCCCCAGCAAGTAATAGTTCTAGCGACATAGGTCTACCCACTATATTAGAGGCTCCAACAATTGTTGCCTTACTACCTCGTACTTTGGCATTGATCGTTTCCAAGAGAGTCATAATCCCTTTAGGCGTACAAGGCCTCAGTACAGGCATGCGAAGGGCTAAGCGACCCATATTATAGGGGTGAAAACCATCAACATCTTTAGATGGGTCTATACGTTCAATCACTAATTCTTGATTGATATGTGCAGGTAAAGGGAGTTGGACAAGAATACCATCAACTGTGACATCATTATTCAGTTGATCAATGAGAGCAAGTAACGACTGCTCTGTCGTTTCTGGGGGAAGGTCAAATGCTTTAGAAACGATACCTGCTTTTTCGCAAGCTCTACGTTTATTGTTTACATAAACTTGTGAGGCTGGGTCTTCCCCAACAAGGATGACTGCCAAGCCTGGTGGACGTTGACCGGCTGCAGTAAGATTTGCTACTTGCTGACCGATGCGCTCAATCAATTGGGTGGCAATTGCTCTGCCATCGATGATATTTCCGCTCATGGTGCTTATTAAAGTGCCTTGTAAATTAGGAGTCAGTTGGGGCTTATTGGGGCGTGCATTGTCGCATGCACGTTGGGGTATTAGCAATTGGCATCATTACTTAAAGAGGGAGTGCTAATGAATAAAGGAGGTATTGATAATCAATGTACATCTATAAGTGATGAAAAAGGACTGCAATCTATTAAGCCATATTTTAGTGTACAGCATCTGTTTTGGTTAATAAGTAAACATCAGGCTAACTGGTTGATAAAAAAGTGCTTTAAAGCGTTGACGGCAGTTGGGTCAGCAAGTATTATGCGCACCACTTGCTGAGCAGCACAGCTTCAAGCAACCTGAGTTCTAGTAACTTAGCTGAATAAGCGTTAGATTAAATACTAGTGCTTCAGTTGTGTGAGTAATAAGGCCAGCAGTTAAGGGTTACTGATAAGAGCGCTTAACTATAGGTGATTACTAACACTAAAGAGTGGCAGAAATTAAGAGCTTGAATTTTTTAAAAGGTGCTGTAAGATGAGCGCCCGTAGCTCAGCTGGATAGAGCATCCGCCTTCTAAGCGGATGGTCGCAGGTTCGAGTCCTGCCGGGCGCGCCAGTCTCTAATTAAATGAAGTCGGGCTGGTTAAGCTAGAATTGAAGTTACGATTTTTATGGTGGGCGTAGCTCAGTTGGTAGAGCACAGGATTGTGACTCCTGTGGTCGTGGGTTCAAGTCCCATCGTCCACCCCAGTTTTGATAGTTGATCGAATGGTGAGCTATTAGTTTAAGTTAAAGCGGAAGTGGTGAAATTGGTAGACACGCTGGATTTAGGTTCCAGTGCCGAAAGGTGTGAGAGTTCGAGTCTCTCCTTCCGCACCAAGATCAAAAAAATGGGGATAAGGTGACTTATCCCCATTTTTGTATTGTCGGCAGAAAAAGTTAGGGGTTCGTGAGACTATCGCGTTGATAGTCTGATAACATTTTGCTTTGATTAGGCCCTTCGAAGAATTTGTTTTAACGAGGAACAACGATGCAAGTCTCACTCGAAGCGACTTCTGGTCTGGAGCGTCGCCTGACCATTACGGTACCCGCGGAGCAAGTGGAAGCAAAAGTCACTGAGCGTTTAAAAGACACCGCAAAGAAAATACGTCTTGATGGCTTCCGTCCTGGTAAGGTACCACTAAGTGTGGTTAAGCGTCGTTTCGGCAAGTCTACACGCCAGGAAGTTGTAGGTGATGTAATGCAGTCTTCTTTTATAGAAGCGATTCAAAAAGAATCATTACGTCCTGCAGGTATGCCCTCAGTTGAACCTGTCAAAATGGAGCCGGGTGAAGACTTTGAGTTTATTGCGACTTTTGAGGTTTACCCTGAGCTCGCTCTGAAAGGTTATGAAGGCATTGTCATTGAAAAGCCCAGTGCAGAAGTCACTGATGCTGATGTAGAACAAATGCTGGAAACACTTCGTACTCAAAACCGTGAGTGGCAGACTGTAGAGCGTGAAGCCAAAGATGGCGATCAAGTAACGATTGACTTTGTGGGTCGTAAAGATGGTGAAGAGTTTGAAGGTGGAAATGCTGAAGACTTCAAACTAGAGCTAGGCTCAGGTCAAATGATTGAAGGTTTTGAGTCAAACTTAGTGGGTAGCAAAGCTGGTGAAGAAAAAGTTATTAATGTTACTTTTCCAGAAGACTACCAAGCTGAGTCATTGGCTGGTCAACCAGCAGAATTCACAATTCAGGTTAAAGACGTGGCAGAATCCGTATTACCAGAATTGAATGATGAATTTTTTGCTAAGTTTGGTGTTTCAGAAGGTGGACTTGATGCTTTTAAAGCAGAAGTGCGCAAAAACATGGAACGCGAGCTGCAGCATGCGACCAAAAACAAAATTAAAAACCAAGTAATGGATGGTCTGCTTGCTGAGAACGAAGTTGACGTACCTACGGCGTTATTGGATGATGAAATTAATCGGATGCGTCAACAAGCGGCACAACAGATATTCGGTGGCGAAAACCAAGTAGATCCTGCTAAACTGCCAGCAGAGCTATTTAAAGATCGTGCACTTAAGCGGGTAAAACTAGGCTTGGTGGTTGCTGAAGTTGTTAAACAGCATGACATTAAAGTTGACGATGAGCGTGTAAAATCTTTAGTTGAAGATATTGCTTCAGCCTATGAACAACCTGAACAGGTCGTTAGCTGGTATTTTAGTAATGAACGTCAAATGGCTGAAGTGCGTTCAATTGTACTTGAAGATCAGGTGGTTGATACTGTCCTGGGAGCAGCGCAAGTTACTGTGAAAGAATGCAGTTATGAAGAAGCTATTAAGCCTGCTCAGGAAAGTGAAACCGAGAAAGAACAACAAGCTGAGACCGACGTAGCCAGTTGATCTCTATAAACAGCCGGTTATTCCGGCTGTTTGGTCACTGTGTCCACAAGGGGGATAGCAAGGACATGTCCAACTCTTTCATTTATGATGGTCATTCCGAAAAAGTGATTACTAATAGCTCTTTGGTTCCCATGGTTGTTGAGCAGACTGCGCGTGGCGAACGTTCATATGATATCTACTCAAGGCTGCTTAAAGAGCGTGTCATATTCCTTGTGGGGCAGGTTGAAGACCACATGGCAAATTTGATCGTTGCGCAGCTATTGTTTTTAGAGTCGGAGAACCCAGATAAAGATATACATCTTTATATAAACTCACCTGGTGGCTCAGTAACGGCAGGTATGTCAATTTATGACACCATGCAGTTTATTAAGCCTGATGTTAGTACAATGTGTATAGGGCAAGCCGCGAGTATGGGCGCTCTTTTATTGACTGCAGGTGCACCAGGTAAGCGTTACTGTCTGCCACACTCAAGAGTTATGATTCACCAACCATTAGGTGGATTTCAAGGGCAAGCTTCAGATATTGAAATTCATGCGCGTGAAATTTTGCAGATTCGTGAGCGCTTGAATAAAGTCTTATCCCATCATACTGGACAGCCCCTTGAAGTAGTTTCGAAGGATACAGATCGTGACTACTTTATGAGTGCTGAAGAAGCAGTCAATTATGGCTTAGTAGATAAAGTCATCGCTAAGCGGGCTGCGGCAGAATAATCTAAGCTAAAGTAAGGGGAGTGTGATCACTCTTCTTCTTGCCATCTACTTGAAAAACAATGTAGCAGGCTACATTTAGCAAAGTAGACTCGTTGTCTCAGTAGGGTAAATCGAATGACTGACGAAAAAAACGGCAAAGGCGAAGATGGCGGAAAGTTGCTTTATTGCTCTTTCTGTGGGAAAAGTCAGCATGAGGTGCGTAAACTAATTGCAGGCCCCTCTGTCTTCATTTGTGATGAATGTGTCGATTTATGTAATGACATCATCCGTGAAGAGGTTCAAGAAAACAGCCCTGACAGTACCTCAGACAAATTGCCTACCCCAAAAGAGATCAACGCCATTCTCGATGAGTATGTCATTGGTCAGTATCGTGCCAAGAAAGTTCTGTCTGTTGCGGTTTATAATCATTATAAACGGCTGCAGAAGGGTAACAAGAAAGATGATGTTGAGCTGGGTAAGAGTAATATCCTGTTAATTGGTCCTACAGGTAGTGGTAAAACCCTGCTGGCTGAAACATTGGCAAGGCTATTGAACGTGCCATTTACAATTGCTGATGCCACAACACTCACTGAGGCAGGCTATGTCGGTGAGGATGTTGAAAACATCATTCAGAAATTATTGCAAAAGTGTGACTATGATGTAGAAAAAGCTCAAATGGGCATAGTCTACATCGATGAAATTGACAAAATTTCTCGAAAATCTGATAACCCATCGATTACCCGAGATGTTTCGGGAGAGGGTGTACAACAAGCACTGTTAAAACTTATCGAAGGTACAGTCGCTTCAGTCCCTCCTCAAGGAGGCCGAAAGCACCCACAGCAGGAATTTTTGCAGGTTGATACTGGAAACATTCTTTTTATCTGTGGTGGTGCATTTGCGGGCTTAGAAAAAGTCATTCGTGATCGCTCTGAAAAGGGTGGGATTGGCTTCTCAGCTGAAGTGAAGAGTAAAGATTTATCGAAGAAGGTTGGTGAAACGCTCAAAGATGTTGAGCCTGAAGATTTAGTTCGTTATGGTTTGATACCTGAATTTGTGGGCCGTTTACCTGTAATTGCTACGCTGGATGAGTTGGATGAGGATGCATTAGTTAGCATTTTAACTGATCCTAAGAATGCATTGACCAAACAATACAGTAAGTTGTTTGAAATGGAAGATGTTGAGATTGACTTTCGTGAAGATGCTTTGCGTGCCATTTCTAAGAAAGCTATGGAACGTAAAACAGGTGCTCGAGGTTTACGCTCAATTCTGGAAAATGTACTTCTTGATAGTATGTACGAAATTCCATCTATTGCGAATGTGTCAAAGGTTGTTATTGATGACTCAGTGATCAAGGGTGATTCTGAACCTTTGCTGATTTATGAAAATAATAATGAGCAAAAAGCATTACCTGAAGACTAATAGGATTATTTTGTATAAAAAATATACAAATAAAGGCGGTTGCTTATGAGTAAGCTGTTATTTATTTGTAATTTATCGTAAATAACGAAAATATATATTTAAAAAGGGGCTATGTGCTCCTTTTTTTATATCCAGAATAATAGCTTCATTGGTTCTGTAAAATTGTCAGCTTCTTATTTAATTAAAAGAAAAAAGGTTTAATTAGTTGTCAATATGTATGGTATACATTCAGTGAAAAGCAGATTACTGACTACATACTTGAGCTTTCGTACCGCTTGAAAGTTATTTGAAAGTGAATAGAAATAACCTTGTTTCGTTAATGGGCTTATTAAAAGGATTTTATGAAAGGCAACTTCTTACTATATTTTTGTTATCTAAACCTTCAGATTGAACATTAACCTGTCATAGAAGCATTATGATGTTTGTGAAATAGAGAAGAATATAGCCGTGCGTTGATATTGAGTTAATGTGTAGGTGTTGCTAAGTACTTGACATTGAATACTTTTTATTTTGTTAATCGATGGGCTTGTTAATTATTAATTGCGTTGAGTTCTTTTCATAAAAAAAATAATCAACAAGATTTCGCTTGTAATTTGCAACAATTAGCCCCATCTTAAAACGATAATCAAGTTTTGAGTCAAAGTTAGGATGTTAAATGTACGACCTGACGCCACATAGAAGTTTTGAGGGGGCCATAAATGGATAATCCTACAATCTCCAACCACATGGAGGGTATAGCATTACCTCTGTTACCCTTACGTGATGTGGTCGTTTACCCACATATGGTTATCCCTTTATTTGTGGGCAGAGAAAAGTCGATAAAGGCGCTAGAAGCCGCTATGGCTGCCGACAAGCAGATAATGCTTGTTGCTCAAAAGAATGCATCTGATGACGAGCCAACACGTGATGATATTTTCCCTATTGGAACTGTTGCCACGATTTTGCAGTTACTAAAATTACCTGATGGTACAGTTAAACTACTGGTTGAAGGTGGGTATCGAGCACATATTGAAGCCTTTAATGATGATGAAGGTTACTTCAAAGTAACGGCTACTGCATTGCCTGTACTTGCCATAGATGAGAGAGAAGGTGATGTACTCACACGCTCCCTGTTATCTCAGTTTGAGCAGTATGTTCAGCTAAGTCGCAAAGTACCAAGTGAAGTTTTGACATCATTGTCGACTATTGACGAGCCTGGGCGACTCAGTGATACCGTTGCCGCACATATGAGTTTGAAGATTGCTGACAAGCAGCAAATTCTTGAGGTTGCTGATGTTAGCGAGCGAATTGAACAGTTAATGACCCTGATAGAGTCTGAAATAGACTTAATGCAGGTGGAAAAGAGAATTCGTGGTCGTGTTAAAAAGCAGATGGAGAAATCCCAGCGTGAGTATTATTTGAATGAGCAGATGAAAGCCATTCAAAAAGAACTGGGGGACATGGATGAGGCGCCGAATGAAATAGAAGAATTACAGCAGCGAATTGAAGATGCTGGTATGTCAAAAGAGGCGCAGGAAAAAGTTCAAGCAGAACTAAATAAGCTAAAGCTAATGTCTCCAATGTCTGCTGAAGCTACAGTAGTGCGTAGTTATATTGACTGGATGATTAATCTGCCTTGGAAAAAGCGAAGCAAAATACGACATGATTTGGTTAAGGCAGAAGAAATTTTAGAACATGATCACTATGGGTTGGAAGAAGTCAAAGAGCGTATACTTGAATATCTGGCTGTTCAGCAACGTGTTCGCAAATTAAAAGGTCCAGTGCTTTGTCTTGTGGGTCCTCCTGGGGTTGGTAAGACATCATTGGGGGAGTCCTTAGCAAGAGCAACTAATCGTAAATTTGTGAGGATGGCGCTGGGTGGTGTTAGAGATGAGGCTGAAATACGTGGGCATCGACGCACTTATATCGGTTCAATGCCTGGTAAATTGCTACAAAAGATGTCTAAAGTAGGTGTAAAAAATCCACTCTTTTTATTAGATGAAATTGATAAAATGGGTGCAGATATGAGAGGTGATCCATCTTCTGCACTTCTTGAAGTACTTGATCCGGAACAAAATAACACCTTTAATGATCATTATCTTGAGGTTGATTACGACTTGTCGGATGTCATGTTTGTGTGTACTTCAAATTCAATGAATATTCCAGGACCTTTATTGGATAGGATGGAGGTAATTCGAATTCCTGGTTATACCGAAGATGAAAAAGTTAATATATCTATACGTTACCTAATACCTAAACAAATTAAATTGAATGGGTTAAAAGCGGATGAAATTGAGTTAAAAGAACAAACAATTCGTGATTTAATTCGATATTATACTCGAGAATCCGGGGTGCGTGGGCTTGAAAGGCAAATTGCAAAAATATGTCGTAAAGTTGTAAAAGCACATGCATTACAAAAAGGTAAGCAACAAGAAGCCCTTGCTAAGGTTGTGGTTGCGCCTGAAAATTTAGAACAATATTCTGGTGTACGCCAGTATAAGTATGGTATTGCGGAAGAGCAGGATCAGGTTGGTCAGGTTACAGGACTTGCTTGGACTCAGGTGGGTGGAGAACTGCTCACAATTGAGGCTGTTGCAGTTCCAGGAAAAGGACATCATGTGAAGACTGGTTCTCTGGGTGAGGTGATGCAGGAATCTATCCAAGCTGCATTGACAGTCGTGAGAAGCCGTGCGAAAGTGCTGGGCGTACCGAAAGACTTCCATGAAAAGAATGATATTCATATCCATGTTCCTGAAGGTGCTACACCAAAAGATGGTCCTAGTGCGGGTATTGCAATGTGTACGGCACTGGTATCGGTATTAACAGGAATCCCTGTGCGTGCAGATGTAGCAATGACAGGGGAAATAACCCTTCGAGGACAAGTGTTGGCTATTGGCGGGTTGAAAGAAAAATTGTTAGCTGCTCATCGAGGGGGGATCAAAACGGTTATCATTCCTGATGAAAATGAGCGCGACTTGAAAGAAATTCCTGATAATATTAAACAAGACCTTGATATCAGGCCAGTTAAATGGATTGATCAAGTTTTAGAAGTTGCACTGCAGTATATGCCTGATCCTTTATCAGAAGAGACCGTGCAAAATGAAATTGTTGCCGGTGAAGATGTTAAAGAAAGTGAGGCCGGCGAGCGAATAAATACGCACTAGGCTTGATGCTTTCTTGACAGTGAGCAAAACGAGTTGGTATAAATCCCAACTCGCTTTGGTATCACAAGGTCAGGCGGATACCGGCTGTTTCATACCACACCAGGCGAGTGTTAAAAAACTATGACATTGCGTTATGGGGGGATTTTTGCAAGCAGCGTGTTTTTTTAATTTGACTGTTTTTAAATTGTGTGCGTAATTAATATACGCATGTCTTATTATCTGCTTACCTTGAGCGTTTACTGAAGATCTCAATAGAAGGGGAATAGAGTGAATAAATCAGAATTAATAGATGCCATCGCAGCTTCTGCAGATATTTCTAAAGCGGCTGCCGGACGTGCTCTTGACGCCATGATCGGTTCTGTAACCAAAGCGTTGAAAGATGGTGATCAAGTGGTTTTGGTTGGTTTTGGTACTTTTTCTGTTAAAGAGCGTGCTGCACGTACCGGGCGTAATCCTCAAACAGGTGAACCCATTCAGATTGCAGCGGCTAAAGTGCCAAGCTTTAAAGCGGGCAAAGCACTGAAGGATGCTGTAAACTAAGGCGCCTTCCCGAAGGTCAGCATGTTAAGCTGGCCTTGGCAAGTCAATACTTGAGATAGTGCTCGTTCATGCGGCATGCTTGGTTATACAACAAGTAAGTTTGTTACCGTGCGTACCGCTACAAGTCAATCAAGGCGCATCAATGATGCGCTTTTTTTTTGTTAACGTTTTGCAAGATAGGCGATGCTGCTGAGGTTATTATGCTGCAAACGATGAGGGATAATGCGCAGAGTTGGGTCGTTAAGGTAATTGTATTTCTTATCATTTTTGTATTTGCAATTTTTGGATTGGAATCATTACGACTGGTGACGACCAATAACGCTGTGGCTACTGTCAATGATGAGGAGATTTCTCAGAGAGAGTTAGCTAGGGCTGTTAATATTCGAATAAATCAAATGGCTCAAAGTGAAAAATTTGACCCTACAAAAGTGGATGAAAAGAAAATAAAAAATTCTGTTCTTGACCAGTTAATTGATCGCTCTCTACTGACTCAGACAGCCAAAAATTATGGTTTATTCTTTCCTGAACAAGCCGTAGACCAGGAAATAATTTCTCAAGATGCTTTCAAAGAAGACGGTAAATACAGTCCTACACGTTTTGAACAGCTTATAAGACAGGCAGGTTTTACACCTCGGCAATATAAGGATGCCATGATTGAGGATATGCTGACCACACAGCTGCAGTATGGACTCGCGGGTAGTGAATTTTTAACCTCTGCAGAAGCCAAGCGCTTACAACAGCTTGAGCAGCAAACACGCAGTTTTAAAATGCTGACATTGCCAATTGCAGAGATAAAAAATAATGTTGAAGTAACAGAGGATGAAATCAAATCCTATTATCAGCAACATGAAAAAGAATTTATGTCTGCAGAGTCAGTCAAAGTTAATTATCTGACGCTAGAAAAAACTGATTTACTTGATGCTGTAAAAGTTGATGAAGATGATGTTAAAGCACGATACAACCAGTTTGTTGAAGCTTTTAAAAAGAATGAACCTCCACGTCCTAAGGCAGCACACATATTATTAGAAATAAAAGATGATCGTGATGCTAAAGCAACGAAGGCATTAGCTGCGGAAATTGAGCAAAAGTTGCAAAAGGGTGAAAGCTTTGCTGAATTAGCTAAGCAGTATTCTGATGATCAAGTTTCAGCAGAAAAAGGTGGGGAGCTGGGTTTTGTTGAAGAAGGAATATTTGGCGAAGACTTTGATAAAACATTAGCAGAATTAAAAGCGGGTGAAGTTTCTAAACCATTAGAAACTGGCTATGGCATACAGTTAATAAAACTTGTGGAAATGGTGCAGCCAGATGTGCCAAGTTTTGCAGAAAAGCAGGAAGAATTAACAAATGCACTAAAAGAATCCAAAGCTGAGCCATTGTTTGTGGAAAAAAGGCAGCAGCTTGAAGATTTAAGTTATCAGGCGGCAGACTTGCAAGAGCCTGCAGAAAAACTGAAGCTGAAAATTAAGACATCAGACTTCTTTTCAAAAGACAATAGTAAAGGTATTTTTGCTAATGAAAAGGTCGTTAAGCAAGCATTTTCTCCTGAAGTACTGACGGATAAAATGAACAGTGCAGTGATTGATTTATCAAAAGATAAAGTCATGGTTTTACATGTACTTGAGCATAAACCTGCTAAGTTGCAAGCATTAGAAGACGTTAAAAAAGAGCTAGTGGTTAAACTAAAAGATCAAAAGGCAGTAAAACAGTTAGAAGAAAAGTCTGCTTCTTTGGTAGCTGCGCTTCGTGAAGGTAAGCAGAAACTTGATGAAATTGCTCAAAAAGGGCAAACTTGGAAAGCTTATACTGATGCTAAGCGTATGATGACTGAAGCGCCCAGAGAGGTGGTACAACAAGTATTTAAACTACCACATCCTCAGGATGACCACCCACAATATGGTGTTGCAACATTAACCAGTGGCGATCAGGCAATCATTGAGCTAACGAAAGTTACGACATCTGAAACTATTGAGGGTGAAGAACAACAGCAAGCATTTATGAAACGCTATATGGCAATGCAACGACAACAAATAGTGCGTCAGCAATTGCAACAAAATTTGCGAGAGTCTGCAGAAATTAACAAAAACCTCTAATCATTTTTTGATTAACTGGATTAAGCCAGTACTAAAAAAAGTTACCGGATTGTTGTAAAAAGTTTAGGTATGTATAAAAAAACCGCCAGTTGGCGGTTTTTTTATACGTAAAGTTTATTTTATTTAGCGTAATACAAAGAATGAAAAATTAAAGTTAATACGTCGTTGACTTGAAAACCATGTGATTTTTTGGAGAAGTTTAAGCGTTGTATTATTAACTTTGCTTTGGTTAACTTGATCATTGGTTAAAATGTTTTTTGCATGCAGAATAAATTCATCCATTTGTTGAATAGCAGTTTTGGGGTAGTACCATAAGCGGTAAGTGTTATTTGCTTGTTGCAACAAGCTTTCAGCTATCTGGACAACAGCAGATAAACCGGCTTTGTTAACGGCCGTCATAGGATGCTGTAAAGTAGCTATAGCATGTTGTAAACGGCTAACAGCCTGCTGTATATATTGCTCAGAAGCCATAGAGTTATTTTGTACTTCTAATGCAAAAAAGAGTGCTTGCATCAACTTCATTTGAGTATGAATAGGGTAGGTCCCTAATGGTGCACGAACTACTTTTTTATAATGAGTCCATGCACTTGAGATGAGTTGATTCAAGGTTTCTTTAGTTGTTTTTTTTTCAGTAAAAGAGATGCTTAGTAGCAATGGGTCGTGGTCAGAAGCACTGAAGTGATCTTCGCTTTTTGGTAATTGACCAGAATATTTTTTACTGTATTCAAATAAACTATTTTCTAAAGAGTTTATATGCCAGTGAGTAATGTCTTTTACTTTTTTAGCCAGTGTGGTTGATGCCAAAGCATGATCTAAACTGCCAAGTTCACCATCAAATGAATAACTAAAAGATTTTAGTCCATGGTGTTCACGCGTTAGATCCACGAAGCCAAAACCATTGGGTACGGTAGCAAAGGGACGCCAAGTTTTGCCTTCCAGGCTCGTGTGCTTAGCTGTTTGGATGAGTCGTTGTTCTTTGCCTGTATAATCAGTGAGAACCCGCATAGGATCTTCTTGTGCGTAGGCATTGAAATCACCAATCAGTAGTATATTGCTGCCATACTGTTGTGGTTTGGATGTTAAATGCTGGGCAAGGTGAACGGCAGCAGAGACCCTGAACTCATTACAGCTACCTTGTAAGTCATCGACATAGCCTGGTGCAGGTTTCCCTTTAACTTTGTTTTTGCCATCCAGTGCCACTTTACCGTCAACAGCATACTCTTGATAGTCTTCAAAACACATTGAGCCTTTTGATTTGAAGTGGTTTACCGCTATGGTAAGTGTTTCACCACTGGTTAAGTGTTTGAATGATTGGACCAAGGTATGGCGTTGTTGTTTGGTAATTGTTTTTTGCTTATTTTCTGTGGTAGTGAGGGTGAAATGCTGTTCAGGCATTGGAATAATTGAGGGTTGGCCTTTTAAAGCGACTTTGCTTGGGCGGAAAAGGAGTCCAACGGTTATTGCATCGCTTCCAATAAAACCACCTGCGGGCGTTGATACAAACTGATAATTATTATTTTTGTCTGTCTGTTGGGCGTTTAATGCTGTAACCAGATCATAGATAGCACTGTTCTCAGAGAAACCATTGTTTTCAATTTCCATCAAGCCAATAATATCGGCATCCATTCGGGTTATAGCATTTACAATTTTAGTACGTTGTAAATAGAAATCGTCAAGTTTAGTTGCGCCTCGATTGGAATTATTAGCCGCATTGTCCGCAGCATCTGGTACCACCCGATTAAAGTAATTTAATACATTAAAGCTGGCGACTTTCAGGTTGCCTTCCTGCGTTAATTGCGGTGTGTCAGTACGAGGGTATTCTTGATGATCAAAGTCACTTCCACTTAATGTGACTGTTGGTATAACACCATAACGCCCATAACTATATTGAATGACGCCAGTTATGTTTTGTAGCGTATCACCAATTCTAATATAGTTTTGATAAGGCCCAAAGTCTGGGAAGTAACTAATGACACCGTTAGTTTGTTTACTAACATCCGTTTCAATCGTAATACTCTGTTGCTTGTTTGAACTGGCTAAAGTTTGGGCTTCTTTAGAAAGTGCAGGGAATAGTTGGGTTGGTTTATAGAGAGGTTGATCTTTACTTAACACCATTTCATTACGAAAAGAGGTGTAGTTAAAGCTAAAGTTTTTAGTTACTTTAAGGGCGGAGTTACCACTCCAGTTAACCAGCATACCTTCATAGGATTCAAGGGCTTGCAAGGGCGTGTCAGCAGATACTTGCAGTGGCTGAATAACTTCTTGTTGTAAGCCACACTTGCTGTATGCAACTAAGTCAAGTTGCGTTTGGTTGTAATATTCTTTTACTTTACCTTTAACTCTGACTTTTTCGCCAACGGTTAGTCCTGGTGCTTGCCCATAAACAAAAATACCTTCAGAGGTTGCAGGGTTGCCATCACTGTCCCACGATTCTTCCTGTATGAAAAAACCTTTAAAACGATTAGGTGTTGTTTGTGTCACTATACCTTCGACAATGACTTCTGGACCTTCGTATTTGCCTTCTGGGACAAGTGGGCTTTTGTTTCCTGATCCTTGAATTTGACTGATTAAACGAGGTGTACCTGTCGTGCAAGAAATTTGTGGTTTGGGTTGAGTATCTGCACTATGATTACCTAACGTTTTGGCCATCTCTTGTGCAGAGCGAGCAGAGATAATTTGCCAGTCTGAGGTATTATAAGTATCACTTGCCTGCTGGGTTAAACGAATTAACTGCTGATCTTTACCAAATGATTGCCCACCAAATTCACCCACCAGGTCGATTTGGGTATTGTGGTGATAAAGTGCAATTGGATCATCACCATTAAAATTAAGAATATTATGTTTTTTTACTACACTTGCTTTATCTGTCAGCGCTTTTTCCGCTTGTTGATGTACTAGTACAAACGTCTTTCCTGGCGCAAGTTGTCCCGTAAGAGGGTAATCGTGGCTACTGGAATTTTTGCCATTAATATATTTCTTTAATGTGAATTGGGATAGGTCTAATGTTTCCTTCCCTCCATTAAATAATTCTATTGCTTTATTAAAGCCTTTACCTTCAATATATTCTGAAATAAATAACGAAGGCGTTGCTGCAGCTGTATGAGTTGCTAATGCGAGAGCTGTTAGTGAAAAAACTGTTTTATAGCACATAACACTACTCTTTATGTTGTAAAAATTATAGTTAGATTGTTTGAAAGTTAATTAGAATAAACAACTATGTTTTAGTTTGAGGTTTTACATGTTTTCGTCCTCTTATTTAAAAGTTGTTAATAAATATGAATGTGTTGGGGTAATATTCCCTTAACATATAAAAGGTGGGAATTAGTACTAGAGATGCTATCAATTAAATATTGATACATCAGTAAAATATCGATTTTTATAATTGTTTTATGCGTGATGATGCATATGATAATATTGTGCAGTAGCGTAAACTGAGAATGAAAAGAACTAAAAATAATGTTTACACTATCGTGAGTTGAAGATTTGATGAGTGATAATTTACTACTCGCACTGCACATCATTGGGCTTAGGCCTATCACCAAAAATAGTTATATTTTTTTATGGTAAATATTCTACATATTATGCACTTCGGGTGATTACGAATCACCACTCATAATGGGTATGTTATTACTCGTTTTAAATGAAGTATCAGATAATAGTATACTGTATGTGGTAACCTATTTTGATATTAGCGTACATATATGAGTATGTTATAAATGGCTTTTATTACATTTATATATTTCTTAAAATAAAATTGCATGCTTGTTTTTTTAATAAACTAAGGCGTTATTATGAACGTACCACAAGCGCGTATAATATTTACATTAATTGTGGGTGAAGAGTATATATGAGTAAAGTATACTATTTATTGACTTATACCGTTTAATAGGTTGTTTTTAAATATACCAATTTGTATTAGGTTCTTTATGAAAAAGTTGTGTTAAAAGTTTTGATCTAATGAGCCTAGGTGTCACCTGGGTTAATGTAAGATTATACTAAATTAATATTTTTTGACTAATAGGCAAACCTATATAGGTATAAATTACAAACTAAGAGCAATGCCATCTAAATTAGCAAGCTTTAATGTTATGCGCTTTTTGTCGCATATGTGGTACGCTTTTTAATATAAAATTATGTTATTGTCCAGTGTTTTGCTGTGAATTTATCTGTCTATTAGGGCTAGACTTGATCAAGGTAGGTCGTTGAGTATTGTTATTAGCTGTAAAATGCTGCTATTTAGCTGAGTTTATATCTCCATTGTAAAATTTTTATGCGTTGGTCAGTAGGAGGTAACGTATCTGGAATTCAAGTTTACTTTTACGTGATCTATACTTAGGCCATATAATTGTCATACAAAAAATAGGGAATTGGTTTGCGTGGTTGCCTTAGTGTTGCACTTATGTATAAGGAGTTGATATGGACGAGCAAGAACAAAAGCCAGTTAAGCAAGAGAATGATCCTTCATTGAGTGTTGTTCCTTCTGCAGAAGAACGTAACTGGGCCATGGCCTGTCATCTTTCAGCATTTGCAGGTTTATTGTTTCCTTTCGGTTTTATCATTGCACCACTCATCATTTGGTTGCTTAAAAAGGATACGATGCCTTTAGTGGCAAAACATGGTGCTGAGTCGCTTAACTTTCAAATAACTTTTTTGGTTATTTATATTATTTGTATTGTGCTGCTTATTGTATTTATTGGACTTATACTCTTGCCAATCGCAATGCTTGTGCATGGTATTTTTATATTTATCGCCAGTGTAAAAGTCAGTAATGGAGAGGATTATCGGTATCCATTTGCAATTCGTCTGGTTAATTAAACTAAGAAGAAGAGTGGCTAATGCACCTTAAGATCGCTGGGTGTCAGCTTTTCAATCGTTTTTGGATATTGTGTGAGGGGGAGCCAGTTTTGATGTAGCTTCTTCATCCAACCATTTTGATGAAGCTGTTGGAGGCGTTGATGCCAGTTATTGATAATTGCAGGATGTGTCCCTTTGGAAAAAGCGATATAAAGTAAGTTCTCGTTGAGTGTGAATACACGCTTGATAATATTAGCAGGTATGTTTGCTTTTTTTAGAATACTATCGATAGTGAGATCTGCGGTGCACCATAAATCAATGCGGCCCTGAACTAACTGTTGTGCAGAGTATACAGGCTTGGAAACAATGACTAAATTATTAAAATTGTGAGCTTCGAGTAACTGTTGTTCCACGGCATCACGATAAACGCCAACTTTTGCTATACGCCTTATATCTTCTAGCGTGTTAATTTCAATCTGGCTGTTCCATGTGGCATAAAAATTAGTTTGTCCAATAGCAACTGGGCCAATAAGGGTAAATTGTTGCTGTCGCTGAGGTGTAAGTGTCATGGTGAATAAAACAATATTGGGCTCAGTGGTGATCATTTTCCACCCTCTAGCCCAAGGTACGACTTGTATGTTTAGTTTCTGATTCTGCATGGTGAGAATTTTTTGAATGAGCTCAACAGCATAGCCTTTAGGTTTGTTGTTTTCACTATAAGTGATGGGTGGCCATTCCTCAGTGTAAAGTTTGAGAGGGGGTAGTTGTGCCGAGGGAGTGGTTGTCGAATCTGCTTGGCTAATACAAGCGATAAGCGTGAGAAAAACTGCGGTGGCAAAAGGAGAACAGTTCATAGGAAACAAATAAGTAAATATGTCTGTTGAGCTACCTGAATTGACACATTTTTGATGGTAAACATAAAAGCGACTGATGAATGAAGTCAGTAAAACAAAGAGCTTACTTTGCCAGTTTTTTCACATAGACGCCTAGTGTTTCTCTTTTGGGTTAGAAAGCACCTCGAGAAATAAGTCGTTTTTTCTGAGTATACTTAAGTATATCGCTTGATTTAAGTTGCTGTATCTTTTTGTGTCAGATAATGCTTTTCCAACCTTATTTTTTGAGTACTCTTTTATATACGTTTTTATACAGACTGAAGTACTGGTTATATATAGCTAAAGCCAAATGATTGGATAAAAGTGTTGGTGTAAGTTGATCTTTTAGAGAGGGAAAAGGAAGGGGATGAGTCAGTGAGCTAATCGATTCTCAACCCCCTGCAATGATAGGATCAAGCAGGAAGTCGAGGTTTAATAGGGGCTAAAGAAACTATTACTATAAATTAGTTTTGCTCTAGTTGTCCCATTGCTGTGCTACTAAAACCACCATCAACATGAGTGATCTCACCTGTGATACCACTGGCCAGGTCTGAACATAGAAAAGCACCCACATTACCCACTTCTTCAATGGTGACATTACGACGAAGGGGCGTATTTTGCTCACTAAAGCTGAGCATTTTGCGGAAGCTCTTAATGCCAGAGGCGGCAAGCGTACGAATAGGTCCTGCAGAAATGGCATTCACACGAGTACCTTCTGGTCCCATCGCTGCAGCTGCATAACGAACAGATGCTTCTAAGCTGGCTTTTGCCAAGCCCATGACATTGTAATTAGGAATAGTCCGCTCAGCGCCAAGGTATGACAGCGTCAATAGGGCTCCATTGCGTCCACGCATCATTTCACGGCCAGCTTTGGCGAGGGCAACAAAGCTGTAGGCACTGATGTCATGAGCAATTTTGAAGCCTTCACGCGTTGTAACATCAACGAAATCACCATCAAGCTGGTCACCAGGGGCAAACCCTACAGAGTGCACAATAATATCCAGGCCATCCCATTGTTTTGAAAGTCCAGTGAAGACGTTTTCAATATCTTCATCTTGGCTCACATCACAGGGAAAACAGAGGTCTGCTGATGAGTCTAATTTGACAGCTAAATCTTCAACGCGAGATTTGAGCTTGTCATTCTGATATGTAAATGCCAACTCAGCGCCTTCACGACGCATTGCTTCTGCAATACCTGAAGCAATAGAGAGTTTACTGGCTACACCTACGATTAATGCTTTCTTTCCAGCAAGAAAACCCATATGTTGTTTCCTATTGTTTGGGAGGGACTATAAATCCCAAGAAATGGTTGGGTTGACTTAAAGGCTGTGAAGTATAGAGAATCAAAGCCTCGCTGGCGAGACCTATCAGTGTGTCTTTATGTTAACCAGCCTTTTTTTCCTCTAAGCTACCAAAAGGCAGCCTGTAGTAAGCTTTGTGTGTAGTGGTGTTGGGGATCTTCAAGTACCTGCTGCGCGGCCCCTTGCTCCACAACTTTACCAAACTGCATAACAATCACTTTGTGGCTGATAGCTTTCACTACCGCTAAATCATGACTGATGAAAATATAACTGAGTTGATACTTTTGTTGTAATGTCTTTAATAAATCAAGTATCTGCCGTTGAATTGTGCGGTCTAGCGCTGAAGTAGGTTCATCTAAAATAATTAACTCTGGACGTAAAACCAAGGCACGAGCGATCGCAATTCGCTGCCGTTGACCTCCAGAAAACTCATGTGGGTAACGGTGCTGAACTTCAATCGGCAAGCCAACATCCTCTAGGGCTTGTGCTATCCATTGTGCATGTTGATCTTTGTGTTTGGCTTGATGGACAATTAGTCCCTCGCCAATGATCTGTGCAATCGTCATTCTGGGGTTTAAGCTACCAAAGGGGTCCTGAAACACAATTTGGATTGAACGTCTCAGTGGCCGGAATGCTTTTTGTTTTAACTGATGGATGGGGTTGCCATTAAATGAAATTGAGCCTTGAGCATTGACTAGCTTCAGTAAAGCAAAGCCCAGCGTTGACTTTCCTGAGCCACTTTCGCCAACAATACCCAGGGTTTCTCCTTGCTTAAGGGAAAAGCTAATATCATCAACGGCACGAATATGCCCTGAAATACGTTTAAAGATGCCTTTGTAGATTGGAAACCACACTTTTAACTGGTCAACGGTCAAAATCGTTTTTGCTTGCTCTGCTAACGGTTGAGGTGAACCAGAAGGGACTGATGCAAGTAAATGCTGGGTATAATCGTGTTGTGGTGATTTAAACACAGACTCCACTAAGCCTTGCTCAACTACCTGTCCTTGTTGCATGACACAGACATTATCGGCCATATGCTCAACCAGGTTCAGGTCATGACTAATGAGCAGGAGTGCCATATTTGTTTGCTGTTGCAAGGATTTTAACAATTCTAAGATCTGTCGTTGGACAGTGACATCTAATGCCGTCGTTGGTTCATCAGCGATGAGCATGTCAGGTTTATTAGCTAATGCCATCGCAATCATCACCCGCTGTCGCTGCCCCCCTGAAAGCTCGTGAGGGAAGGCCTGTAGGCGGCGTTTGGCATCACGAATACCGACTTGTTCAAGCAAGGAAAGTGTTTGCTGGCGAGCTTCATGCTGGGTAGCGCCACGGTGTAACAAAATGGTTTCACTGATTTGTTTTTCAACGGTGTGTAATGGGTTGAGCGAGGTCATGGGCTCCTGAAATATCATACTGACACGGTTGCCGCGAAGACGCCTTAACGCTTCATTTGTTGCACCTAGTAGCTCTTGTCCTCGCCAACGTATACTCCCTTTAGGAAAGTGAGCTTGACTGGGTAAAAGCCCTAAAGTGGCCAAAGCTGTGACTGACTTTCCTGACCCACTTTCTCCGACCAGCGCTAGTGTTTTACCCCTATTCAAAACAAAGCTAATTTCACTGACAGCCGTTTGCTTGCCAAACTGAATCATTAGGTTTTCAACTTCCAGTAAGGGTGGGTGATTCATACAGGGAGTTTCCTGGGATCAAAAGCATCACGTGCGGCTTCACCAACAAAGACCAGTAATGTCAATATTAAGCTCAGGGTTATAAAAGCTGACAGTCCCAGCCAGGGAGCTTGCAGATTATTCTTACCTTGAGCAACCAGTTCACCCAACGAAGGTGAGCCGACAGGTAGGCCAAAGCCTAAAAAGTCTAATGAGGTTAATGTTGAAATAGCGGCAGTTAAGATGAATGGTAAGTAAGTCAGGGTGGCAACCATTGCATTTGGCAGCATATGTCTGAACATAATGATGAAGTTACTGATACCCAGCGCTCTGGCTGCACGCACATACTCCAGGTTTCTGGCCCGTAAAAACTCTGCTCGCACTAAATCCACCAGTTGCATCCAGCTGAATAACAACATAATGCCCAGTAGCCACCAAAAGTTAGGATTCACAAAGCTGGATAAAATAATCAGTAAATACAAAGTAGGTAACCCAGAAAATACTTCGATCAGACGTTGACCAATTAAGTCAACTTTGCCGCCATAATAGCCTTGAGCTGCACCGACAATAATGCCAATAATGGAACTAAAGATAGTAAGTGTCAGGGCGAACAAAACAGAAATACGAAAGCCGTATATAATTCTAGCCACTACATCTCGGGCCTTATCATCACTGCCTAACCAGTTGTCTGAGGAGGGGGGAGCCGGAGCAGGTACAGGAAGATCTTTGATAATGGTGTCATAATTGTAGGGGATGGGGGGCCAAACCAGCCAACCATCAGCTGCAATTAATTCTTGTACATAAGGGTCTGTGTAGTCGGCTTCTGTCGCAAATTCTCCGCCAAAGTCGGTTTCAAAATAGGTTTTGATTACAGGGAAGTAATAACTGTTCTGAAACTTAATAAGAACGGGCTTATCGTTGGCTATCCATTCAGCCGCAAGTGAAGACCCAAACAGAATGATAAAAACCCATAGTGAGTAATAACCTCGCCGATTATTTTTAAATATTTGCCAACGACGCTGATTAATGGGACTCAGCTTTTGCATAATCCACATAGTCAACCTTCCCGGCTTTCAAAATCAATTCTGGGATCAATAATCATGTAGGTGATATCGCCAACTAACTTCAGGAGTAAGCCTATTAAGGTGTAGATATACACGGTGGCAAAAACCACGGGATAGTCACGGCTTAAGGCTGCCTCAAAGCCAAGTAAACCTAAGCCATCAAGGGAGAAAACCACTTCAATTAATAAAGAGCTGGTCAAAAAAATACCCACTAATGCGGCAGGGATTTGGGCAATGACAATAAGCATTGCATTACGAAAGACATGTCCATATAGCACCCGTTTTTCAGATAGCCCCTTAGCTTTTGCTGTTAAGACATACTGCTTATGTATTTCATCTAAGAAAGAATTTTTGGTTAGCATGGTAAGTGTTGCAAAGCCACTCACCACCATCGCGGTAATAGGCAACACCAAATGCCAAAAATAATCGAGCACTTGCTGCCAAAAGGGGAGTTGGTCAAAATTATTGGAGGTGAGTCCTCGTAAGGGAAACCAATTAAAGTAGCTACCACCGGCAAAGAGTACGATCAGTAAAATGGCAAACAAAAAGTTGGGAATGGCATAGCCTACAATAATGGTTGTTGATGTCCAAATATCAAACCGGCTGCCATGTTTGACAGCTTTTTTAATGCCTAAGGGAATGGATATTAAATAGACTAATAAGGTTGTCCAAAGCCCCAGTGATATTGATACGGGTAATTTATCAATAATTAAATCAATGACATCCTGATCCCTGAAAAAGCTCTGGCCAAAGTTAAATGATGCGTAGTTTTTTAACATCATCCAGAAGCGCTCAGAGGGAGGTTTATCAAACCCATAAAGCTTCTTGATTTCGGCAATTAACTCTGGACGCAGACCCTGAGCACCTCGGTATTGTCCATTTGTTGGGGCAATATCGGCACCAGTACCACCGAGACGACTGCCAGCACCCGTCTGAAGTCCTTGGAGTTGGGCCAGCATCTGCTCAACAGGGCCACCAGGGGCAGTCTGTATAATAATAAAGTTAATGAGCATGATGCCGAATATAGTTGGAATGATCAGCAATAAGCGTCGGATGATATAAACCAGCATGAATAAGCCTCTTAAAGCAATTTACATGACATTAGTTGGCTTTTTTACGCAAAGACTTTATCTTTTCCGCTTTTTGGGGATCTTCCCACCAAGTATCTAAAGTAAAACTGTATTTAGGTGCGATCTTGGGCTGTCCAAATTTGTTCCAATAAACCATACGATGTTGATTGATATGATACTGAGGGATCACATAGTGATTCCATAATAAAACACGGTCTAATGCACGGCAGTAGTTAATTAATGTTTCACGACTGGATGCGCTAATAATTTTATCAATAAGTTGATCAACAACAGGGTTTTTGATGCCAATATAGTTACGACTGCCTTGAATATCTGCCTGTGAAGAGTGCCAAAAGTCTCTTTGCTCATTGCCCGGTGACTGACTTTGCCCAAATCCACCAATGATCATATCAAAGTTAAAACTTTGTACGCGTTTGACATACTGCTGAGCATCAACTTGTCGGATGGTCATGTCGATACCAAGCTTTTTTAAGCTTTCTTGAAACGGTAGAACCACTCTTTCCATTTCGGGTTGAGCGAGTAGTATTTCGAAGGTAAAAGGTTTATTGGTTTTTTGATTGACGAGTTTGCCTTCTTTTAAGGTATATCCTGCTTCTTTGAGTAATCGAAGTGCTTGCCGTAATTGTTGTCGGTTATTACCTGAGCCATCAGTCTTAGGTAGTTCAAAAGGTTGAGTGAAAAGCGCTTTAGGAAGTTGGTCTTTAAATGGTTCTAGGATTTTTACTTCTTCAGGTGATGGAAGACCTGAGGAGGCCATTTCAGAGTTTTCAAAAAAACTGTCAGTACGTTCGTAGCTATTATAAAACAAATTTTTATTGGCCCATTCAAAGTCGTAGGCATAGCTTAATGCTTGACGTACTTTGCTATCAGCAAAAATAGGGCGACGAATGTTGTATACAAAGCCCTGCAAGCCTGCACGCGATAAGTCGGGTAGGGTTTTCTTGACCATTGCCTGACGGGTGAATAGCTTGCCCTGATACTGGGTAGCCCAGTTTTTAGCACTGTTTTCTAATCGAAAATCATATTCACCGGCTTTTAGCGCTTCAATGGCAACGGTTGGATCTCTGTAGTAATCATAGCGAATGGTATCAAAATTGTATTTTCCACGGTTGACTGGGAGGTCTTTACCCCAATAGTTAGGGTCTCGCTTATAAGTGATGGAGCGTCCCGCATCAACGTGACTGATGGTATAGGGACCACTGCCAATAGGTGGGGTCAGTGAGGTTTTATTAAACGTGTGCTGGCTCCAGTAGTGTTTCGGCAGAACGGCAAACTGGCCGATAATCATTGCCAGCTCCCGGTTATCACCTGGCGTAAAGGTAAATTTAACCCGCCATTTATCTAAGGCCTCGACTTGTTCAACATTAGCATAATAGGTTTTGTAGATAGGGTGTCCTTCTTTTTGCAGCAAGTTAAAGCTAAATACGACATCTTCAGCCGTTAGGGGGGGGCCATCATGAAAATGAATGTTCTTACGCAGGTGAAAAATAATCCAAGCACGATTTTCAGGCCATTCCATTTGTTCTGCCAATAAGCCATACATGGTAAAAGGCTCATCTTCGCTGTGATAAAGCAAGGTGTCATAAAAATAGTTATTGTAGAGAGCGGTCATACCACTAGCAGCAATCCCTTTAACAATAAAAGGGTTTAAACTATCAAAGCCACTTGAGGAGATGGATGCAAGGCGTAAAGTGCCACCTTTAGGCGCATCTGGGTTAACAAAATCAAAGTGGGTAAAGTCAGCAGGGTACTTGGGGTCACCATGAATGGTAATAGCATGACTTTTATGGATCTTTTCTTCAGCTTGAACACCAAAGACTAAGCTTAGCAAGGTTGCCAGTAAAAAAAGTACGTTGATTGGATGATGTTTTCTTTTTAATTGGCAAGTTGACATAAGTAGTATTTTTCCTGTCCTTATTGATCATTTACCCACCAGCACTCAAAACAGAATGAATAGGGCGGTGAAATAGCAGGCCTTTGCAAATGTTTCCAATACGCTACACGGTGATAATTTAAGTACCAATGTGGAATAATAAAGTAATGCCAGAGCAGTATTCTATCCAAACTACGAGTATATAGCTGAAGCGCTTTGCGGGTGTGTGCCTCAGTTATCATCGTGAGGAGTCGGTCCACGGCAGGTAATTGTATACCCGACAAGTTAAGTGAACCGGGTATAGTGGCTTGCGATGAGTGAAACAGTGATTTCAAATTTTGACCAGGAGCAAGTGACTGTGAAAGCGCCAGTGTTGTCATATCAAAATCAAACTGCTTGAGTCGTTCCTGGTAAGAAGCGCTATCAACAATGCGAATACGCATATCAATGCCTATTCGTTTTAGGTTTTTTTGTAAGGGGAGTAGTATTCGCGAACTACTTTGTTGGTAGTCTAATGCTTCAAAAGTAAACGGTATACCTTGAGTATTGACCAACTTACCTTTTTGCATACGCCAACCTGCAGCGCTCAGTTTTTTTAAGGCCATACGTTGTCGATCGCGAATTGTGCCATCATGAATATTGGGCAATTTGAAGGATTTTTCTTTAATTTTTGTTGGTAGTTTAAACTGTGAGAGTAACTTTCGCTCTTCTGGGGTCGGAGGACCAAAACTACCTAAGTCGGAATTGGCGAATAAGCTGTTTGAGCGCTGGTATGCCTCATGAAACAGGACCTTGTTAGTCCACTCAAAATCAAATGCCCAGGCAATTGCCTCTCGGGCGGCAATGTCATTAAACGGAAAGTGTCGGCTGTTTAAAAAAAAACCTTGCAATGGTGCCGGCTCACGATGAGAAATGACTTCTTTGATGACCTTACCCGATTGGACTGCAGGAAAATGGTAAGATGTTTCCCATTGTCTGGCTATATGTTCCAGGCGAAAGTCGTACTGGTTTGCTTTAAACGCTTCAAATGCTACAGTGCTTTCTTGAAAAAAAAGATACTCAACTGTATCAAAATTATATCGCCCGCGATTGATGGATAATGATTTCCCCCAGTAATTTTTTTCTCGTTTAAAGGTAATACTTCGCCCTGGTTCTACTTTAGTTATTCGATAAGGCCCACTGTTAAGGGGGGGCTTAAGGGAGGTGGCGGCAAAATTTCGATCGGCCCAATAGGTTGCAGATAATACAGGTAGCTCGCCAAGGCGAAGAATCAGACTACGCCGACTATTACCTGTGAGTAAGAATTTGACCTGCTGTTTTGACAGTGCAATAGCATCTTTAACGTTTGTATAAACCAGTTTATAGCGGGGGTGACCTTGCTTAATGAGTGTGTTAAAGGAAAAGACAACATCTTGTGCTGTAATTGAGGTGTTATCATGAAAACGCGCTTCTGGTCGTATGTGGAAAATGACCCAGTCATAATTAGTCGGAAACTCAATGTATTCTGCAATCAAACCATAGGCAGTTTGATGTTCATCACCCACACGGTTATCACCTGTTGTACCCATTAATAGGGTTTCATTATTCTCATTAATGCCATAAACGTAAAACCCAGGCGTGTTTACAGGACTGGTGCCTTTTAAGGTATAAGGATTTAATGTATCAAAGGTACCAAGTGCAGAAAGGGTGATTTTCCCACCTCTGGGGGCATTAGGATTCACATAATTAAAGTGCTTAAAATCGGCGGGGTATTGAGGTTCACCGTGTAGTGCTATAGCTGATACTTTAGTTGTTGTAGGATAGGGTTCTGCTTTTTGTATTGCCACGGTTAAAGGCGTTTCACTTGCAAAGGCATGGTAGCAAGCAATAAACCCTGCGACTAAAACAAGCCATTGTAACTCTCTAAAAAAGGCCCAATACTTTCCTGAGTGATTTGCGCGTGGCAAAGCCTGTTGGTGCATTTTATCCCTCAAGCGTTAATTCGTCATTGGTCGGAAGCACTACACAAGATGTAGTTTTTATTATTACGCCAGTAACACGATCTAAAATGATTACTCTTATCAGTATATCTGGCGTGCAGGATAATGTTGGGTGGATTGATATTTCTTAATGATAAAAAACGCACTAAGGAGGGAGGCTATAACCTATTAAATCGTTAATAGGCTATAGTCCATTGACAAGGTAGCAGGTGACAATACTGACTATTAAGTGCCAGTCACATTGACAAATAAGGTAAGGGCTTGCCCTGGTTTTAAATTGGTGTGCTGTAGTTGGTTCCAGTCTTGGATATCACCGACACGGACATTAAAACGTGAGGCAATTCTATAGAGAGAGTCACCTTTACGTACTTTATAGTTGACCTTGCGTTTTACTTTTCTTTGTTGATTGGGAGTGTGGGCACTGGATGGTGCTTTATTTAACTGTACAACTAAGCGTTGGCCAGGTTTTAGAGTGTCTCTTGGTGATAGGTTATTCCATCGGCTCAATGCTCTTACACTGACATCATATTGGCGGGCAATGTGCCAAAATGAGTCGCCTCGCTTAACTTTGTAATACACTGATTTGCCTTGAGCCGCAACTCTGGCCTGTTTACCCCGGCGGCGCTGAGCACGAGTTTTGGTGTATTGGCTCAGTAGCTGGCTTGCTTGAGGTATAAGTAATGTTTGCCCTATACGAATTCGATGGCTAGACAGCTTATTGGCCTGCTGAATCACTTTGGTTCGTGTTTGGAATCGGTTGGCAATAGCGATCAGTGAGTCTCCCCGTCTAACTTTATAGCGTTGCCATTGCATACGCTTCTTTGGGGGGAGCTTTTGTAAGGCATGCTGAAATTGTTTTGCTTGGGTGATGGGAAGGAGTAAGTAATGGGGCCCATTAGGATCAGTTGCCCACTGATTAAACCCAGGATTTAATTGGTAAAGGGTATCCAGTGGCAAAGCCGCCATATCAGCTGCTAGGGCTAAGTCAATTTGGCCCTGAGTCTTGATCTTTTGAAAGAATGGTTTGTTGGCGACTGAAGGCATCTTGATGCCATAGCGATCAGTATTAGCGAGGATATGTGCTAAAGCCAGTAAGCGCGGAACATATTGCTCTGTTTCTCTGGGAAGGTCGAGGGACCAGTAATCCTGTGGTTTCCCTGAGGCTTTATTACGGCGCATCGCTTTAAGAATAGTTCCCTCACCCGCATTATAAGAGGCTAATGCCAACTCCCAGTCACCGAGGTGTGTATACAGCTTGCTTAAGTAGTCGAGCGCTGCATTTGTAGAGGCAACCACATCGCGGCGGCCGTCATACCACCAGTTTTGCTTGAGACCAAAGTATTTCCCTGTACTGGGAATAAACTGCCAAAGTCCTGAAGCGCGTCCAGGAGAGTAAGCAAAAGGATCATAAGCACTTTCAATCACGGGGAGCAAGGCAAGTTCAGTTGGAAGCCCACGCTGCTCCACAAGCTCAGCGATGTAAAACAGGTAGGGTTCTGCCCTTTGGTTCACTCGTTGAATGTATTTGGGATGTTTTTTGAACCAGGCAATTTCCCGTTGTATACGTGGATGATCAATAGGATAGGGCAAGGAGAATTGTTGACTCAATCTTAACCAGACATTATTGAATTGTGTGGTATTTGATGATGCTGTGGTGGACTGCTTTAATGTTTCTTGGTCTGCACGTGCAGCAGCTTCAGCAGAGAGAGACTGGGTTGCAGGTTCTTGATGAAACCAGGAAAAAACGGATTGAGGCGTATCAGGATCAGGAGTTTGATTGGATGTGAGAGGTTTACTGGTTTGACAGCCTGATAGCAGGACTGTACCTGTAAGCCCAAGACAACAGAGTAATAGGCGGTAGGCTTTTCTGCCCCCAAAAGAGTCATTTTGATAATACAACATCATATGGCCAGGATTGTGTAACACACTTTTTATTAAGCGAGCCTACTAACAGGAAGGTCGCAGTGTTTATGGTAACTTTAGGTCATTGTGGTTAATTTTGGTGAAATATATCTATAAAAAAGTGCGTAGCATATCATCAAAATACTGTGAAATGTAAAGAATAAAAAAGCCGCAAAAAGCGGCTTAGAAGTAATAATGTGGTTATATTTTACTGTATCGCGTGGTTTTAATGGTAAGTATCAGTCTATCAAAAGTGGTCTTTCCAGCGGCGCAATGTAGCAAAGACATCAATAGGGCTGACAAGATCTTGCTGAATATGCGACTCACAGCGATGCTTTACAGAAGGTTCGGCACAGCGCAAAAAGGGGTTGGTACTCAACTCATCAGCAATGGTTGACGGTAAAGTGGGTTGATGATGGTTGCGCAATTGAGCAACGTGTTGTCGTCGCTTATTAAGTTCGGTGTTATCTGGCTCAACAGCATGAGCAAAGGCTAAATTGTTTTGGGTATATTCGTGAGCACAATAAACGAGTGTATTTGCCGGTAAGAGAGTCAGTTGTTGTAAAGATTGGTACAGTTGTTGGGCTGTGCCTTCAAATAACCGACCGCAACCTCCGGCAAAAAGAGTATCACCACAGAATAAAACAGGTTGGTTTAAGTGTGATTCTGAAAAGTAAGCAATGTGGTCAAGGGTATGACCAGGCACAGCAATTACCTTAAACGTGTGCTCCAGTACAGTCAGGGTATCATCAGCAGAAAGAGGCACGTCAATGTCATGAATAGCATCACTCTTAGGGCCATAAGTGACAGGTTTAAAAAGTTTTTTGAGCGCCTTCAAGCCACCAACATGATCGAAGTGGTGGTGGGTAATAAGGATACCTTCTAGTTGTAACTGTTTTTCTTGTAGGGTGTCGATGACTACCTTAGCGTCACCTGGATCGACAACCCACGCCTTGTTTGTTTTGGTCTCACTGATGAGCCAGATATAATTATCGTTAAATGCAGGAATCGGTGAAATAGAAAGCATAAGTCGCGCACCTGACTTTTTAATAATAGTAAAACATTAATGGTATTATACGGTAGTTAGCTTAATGAGCGTGTTATGAAATTATGGCGTAACGTCAGACAGCGACCCAGTTATTCGGCAATACTGCCTGTTTTACATCAATGGTTACAGACCGGCGTTGGTAAGCGTTTTCTCGCGTCGGGTCATCAGCTACTGGATCATACACTGGATACCGTATTTGGTTATCATGGTGTCGTTGTCAGTATCTGCGAGACACCCTCTATTTTGCAGGCTAGTCGTGTCGCTCATCATACATTAATAACACCTTTTACTTTACCTGAGTGGGGAGAACAGCAAGTCATTGCTTCACCCAGCAGCTGGCCGCTAAGACCAAGAAGTGTGGATATGGTTTTATTACATCATGGCTTAGACTATGTCGAGCGCCCTCACCGATTGCTAAGAGAAGCCTGCAAAGTAGTCATTCCGGGGGGCAAAATCATTATTATTGGGTTTAATCCCTGGAGCTTGTGGGGGGCATCACGGCGGATACGAGAGGGCTATAAACGGGGAGGAAAGTATGCCAATTTTATTGCTGTTCGCCGTTTGCAAGATTGGTTAACGTTGCTGAACTTCTCTGTTGATCACTTACAATATGCAGGGTTTACGCTGCCTATTGCTCAGGGAAGAATAGCCGAGCCAGCCTGGGAAAAGCGTTGTGAGCGTTGGCATTTACCTTTTGGAAGTTTGTATTTACTAAAAGCAACCCGAGAACTTGCGGGTATGACACCTATTCGCCCTGTTTGGCGTCAGCTAAGAGAGTCTCTTGCTACGCCGACCTTGGTGGAACCTAATACACGACGAAAGATTTAAGTGGAGAATAGTTTGAGTCAGGTAGTAGAGATTTTTACAGATGGTGCGTGTAAAGGTAATCCTGGCCCAGGAGGGTGGGGCGTGTTACTTCGCTACAAAAATCAGGAAAAGACCTTATGTGGTGGAGAATTGGAAACCACAAATAATCGTATGGAACTGATGGCTGCTATTGAGGGCTTAAATGCACTGAAACGTGCTTGCAATGTGCGTTTGACTACAGATTCAGAGTATTTACGTAAAGGTATTTCGGAGTGGATGCCTAACTGGAAGCGTAGGAACTGGCGAACAGCCAGTAAATCTCCAGTTAAAAATGCTGACCTTTGGCAAGCATTAGATACAGCCGCACAACGCCATCAGGTGGAGTGGTGTTGGGTTAAGGCGCACAATGGACATCCTGATAATGAACGAGCTGACCAGTTGGCTAACCAAGGCGTGATACAGGTTTTATCATCATCCGCTAATGAGTGATGTTGGGTTTTTGTTAAAGTGATATTGAATTTAAGTAAAGAAGAGCCGCCATGCGTATAGTTGTCTTGGATACCGAAACAACAGGTCTTGAACCCTCTCAGGGGCATCGAATTATTGAAATTGGTTGTGTTGAGTTGGAAAACCGTCGTTATACAGGACGCAGTTTTCACTGTTATATCCAACCTGACCGTGAGGTGGATGAAGGGGCTGTTCAGGTTCATGGTATTACCAGTGAGTTTTTACAGGACAAACCACGATTCCAGGAAATTGTTGAAGAGTTTGTGTCATTTGTGAAAGGGGCTGAACTGGTTATTCATAATGCTCCCTTTGATGTGGGTTTTATTAACCATGAATTCAAGCTTCTCACCACACCCTTACCTGGGGTGGATACCATATGTCAGATCACTGACAGCTTGGTGATGGCACGTAAAAAGCATCCAGGCCAGAAAAATAGCTTGGATGCATTGTGTAAGCGTTATGGTGTAGATAACTCTGCTCGGACCTATCATGGTGCATTACTAGATGCAGAGATTTTGGCAGATGTTTATCTGGCGATGACTGGTGGACAAACCATGTTGTCGTTAAGTTCAACAGATAATGATGATGGCGAAGGTGCTAGTCGTATTCACCGGGTTTCTTGTGATCGTCCACCGCTACCAATCATTATGGCCTCTGCAGAAGAGATCGATGCCCACCAGGCAAAACTACAACAGATGGCTGACAGTGGTGCGTGCTTGTGGCATGAGTTAGAAGGCACTGAAGGGCAAAGCTAAGAAAGGATAAACACACTTTACACTATGGTGTAAGTATTGTGAGTTATAACCAACCACCCTTTGAGTGGTTGGTTAGCAAGCTTAAATAAGGGTTGATACGCAGATATAACCTACCAGCGTTAATACAATCGTATAAGGTAAGGCCATAATAACCATTCGGCCATAACTCAGTCGAATGAGTGGTGCTAATGCCGATGTTAGCAAGAATAGAAATGCGGCTTGACCATTCGGTGTGGCAACGCTGGGTAAGTTGGTTCCAGTGTTGATGGCTATTGCTAATGTATCAAGGTGCTCGCGAGAAATGATGTTGGCTTTGTAAGCTTCAACGACTTCATTAATGTAAACAGTTGCTACAAATACGTTATCACTGATCATGGATAAAATACCATTTGCCAAAAAGAACATGCCAGGCTGAGCAGACTTTTCCATTTCCAGAACGGCATGAATAATGGGGGTAAATAAATGTTGATCGTGAATAACTGCAACTATGCCAAAAAAGACTACTAGAAGCGCCGTAAAGGGTAGGGCTTCTTCAAAGGCTTTTCCAAGTTGGTGCTCTTCTATAATACCTGTAAAAGCAGTAATCAAAACAATGACCAGTAAACCAATAAAGCCTACTTCTGCAATGTGAAAGGCGAGTCCAAGCACTAAGATAACACCTGCAACCGCTTGGATAATGAGGGCAGCAATGTCTTTGTTTGTGCGTTTTTCAGCTTCAACATCTGCATATTCTGTTAATACTTCACGTACAGCAATTGGCAGTGTTGCTCCATAACCAAACCAGCCGGTTTTCTCTAGAATAACCAGAGTCAAAAGTCCTGCAACTAAAACAGGCATAGTGACAGGAGCCATTCGTAAAAAGAACTCAACAAACTCCCAGTTTATTTTATCAGCAATGAGTAAGTTTTGGGGTTCACCCACCACAGTACATACACCTCCGAGTGCAGTACCAATTGCAGCGTGCATCATGAGATTACGAAGGAAGGCACGGAAGTACTCAAGGTCGGAGCGATGCAGTTCAATCACCATATCGTCTTGGTTGTGATTGTGGTCTGGGTGTTGGAGTTTTTTACCTGAGGCAATCTTGTGGTAAACCGAATAGAAGCCTACCGCGACACTAATAATGACAGCCGTTACTGTTAAAGCATCTAAAAAGGCAGACAACACTGCAGAAACAATAGAAAAGAGAAGCGATAGAACAAGTTTTGAACGTACACCAATGAGTATCTTAGTAAATATAAAGAGCAGCAGGTCTTTCATAAAATAGATACCTGCCACCATAAACATCAGGAGTAGGATGACAGGGAAGTTCTGGAACACCTCATTCTTCAGGGTCTCTGGTGTGGTTAGGTGTAAAAGCATGGCTTCGATGACGAGAAGCCCTCCAGGCTGAAGGGGATAACACTTTAATGCCATAGCCAGCGTAAAAATAAACTCTAATACTAGACACCAAGAGGTTACCGTTGGGCCAATCTCTGGGGGTAAGCCAAATAGAAGCAATGGGTTAATGACTAAAAATGCCAGAATGGTGTACTTGTACCAATCCGCTGAGTTTCCCAGAAAGTTGTGCATGAATGCACTTTTAACAGAACTAGGCATACGCTCTTCCTAACTAAATTTACTGGCCATGTTGATATACACAAACATGTTAACAACTGAACACTGCAACCAGTGGTCATAGATGCCAATATCCATTAATGCGGGGGACACTTAAGCTTTGCATGCCATGAAGGGCGTCGTTGCGAAAAGCAGAGGTGTACCACACAGGTTCAGTGACTAATCCGGCTATTGAAAATATGTGAATTCACGTAGCTGCGAATAAAGGTTAGTACACTGAATGCCATTACTGGATATGGCATGTTGCAACTAAAGATGGTTGCTTGTGGCACCGCCTCGCCTTTGGTGGTAAGACCTGCTCACCTTTTAGGTGAGTTGCTTCAGGTTAAGGTATCTGAGGTCAGATCTTACCACCAAAGGCGACACGCGCACTTTAATATAGTAAACCACTAATTTAGTGGCGATGATATAAATCAGTTTAAGGCAATGTGAGGAGAATTATAACGACTTTCTCTTGGAAAAGCAGTTTCTATCAAGAATTTCAGCAGGTAAAGCACATTGCTCATAAATAACCCACTCGCTTTTTAGGGGGTAGTTGTTATATTTAACAGAGGTATAGTAACGATTTTTGCATGAATTCATGTGTTATAAGTAGAGAGCACTTATGCAGCTATACTGCTTAACGCTGTGTTTATCATTAAAATAATGACATACTTAAAGTCATAACCCTTATGTTGATGTGTTGTTATTGGGCATAATGTAGGAGAGACTAGCATGTCTATCAGGGGAGTCAGCACTTAGCCTGAGTGGATTCGTTGCTGTTTAACAGGCATACTACGGGTGTTCCCTACTAATGCACTTAACTTGTAGTATGTTTACTACATAAACTGATTTAGACAAAGCCTGTGTTAACCCAGGTTTTTTCACGCTGTTAATACCATGATGTTTGGAGTTACTATCTGATGGCGGGTGCTTCTTCTTTAAGCTTGGTTCGTGATGAACTGGAAGCCACAATCCAGAATGCCGAACACAGTTTGGAAAGTTTTATTGAGGATCGTGAAAATGGTTCTCATATCCAGTCGTGTGTAGATTATTTGCAGCAAATTCGAGGTACGCTCAATCTTATCGAAGTGAGTGGTGCTGAGTTATTAGCTCAAGAAATGCTTGAGCTGGCTACTGATATTCCAGAGGGTGCTTCAGCTGAAAAAGACGAAACGTTGAGCGCATTGGGCAATGGCCTTTTTGTATTGAACCGTTACCTGGAGTATTTACAGCTTAATCGGAACGAAATCCCAGAACTGTTAATTACAGTTATCAATGAGTTGCGAAGTGCACGGAAAAAGGCGGCACTTCCAGAAAGTCATTTCTTTACTGTACGTCTTGATTCTTCTATTCCTCAGCCAGATGAATCGGCAGAACTGTCTTCTCAGGAGTTGGGGCAAAGTACACGTCGGCTACGTCAAATGTATCAAGTTGGCCTATTGGGGTTAATTCGGGAAGAGAATGTTTATTCCAGCGCTCGGTTGATGTCTCGTGCTTTGACGCGGCTTTACAGACTTTATGGAAAACAGTCCTTTGCCAAGTTACTGTGGGTTGGCAGTGCAGCTTTAGAGTCATTTGCGGATGCAGAGATGCAGGTAACTAAACCTAGGAAGATGCTGTTTGCATCTGTTGACCGGCAGATAAAGCGTTTGCAGTCTCCTCCAGAAGAGCTGGCAAAAATTGAGCCTCCAAAAGCGATTCTCAAAGAACTGCTTTATTATATAGCGCTTGCCACTAGTAAAGGTTCACTTGCTTCTGCAGTGCAAAAAACATTTGGCTTGCTACCGTTACCCTTTAATGATCATCGGCTTGCCGAAGAGCGTTCGATCTTGGCGGGTCCAGGTAATGAAGTTTACCGTTCTGTATCCAGTGCGATTAAGGAAGAGTTAGCCACTATTAAAGATATGTTGGATTTGCTTGAGCGAGGTGCAGGTCATACTGAGAATGACTTCTCTGATATGCGTGATAGCTTGGGCCGTTTAGCCAACACTTTAATTGTCGTTGGTTTGCTATCAGCAGCTAAATCCCTCAAAGCTCAGCAACAGGTTGTGGTGGGCTGGCAACAAGCTGGCGAGGTCCAAGACCAAGAACAATTGCTGAAGCTGGCAGATACGGTTTTATATGTAGAATCTCTGGTTTCCAGCTTAGAAAGCTCGATGGTAAAAGCCTCTCGTCATGATGCTACGCCAGGAAGCGAGTCATCAACGATGGCGAGCACTCAACTGACTGAAGCAAAAATTGTTGTGGTTGAAGAGTCACAAGCAGGGTTAGCCTTGGCGAAACGAGCTATTACCGCTTTTATGGAGTCAAACTGGGATAAGATGCATTTAGGCAATCTTCCTGCTACGTTAGATGCTGTGCGAGGTGGACTCTTCTTTTTGGGGCTTGAACGCGCTTCAGCAGTACTTGATGCCTGCAATCGCTTTATCCAGGAGCGCATTATGAAAGGTGCGGAGCCACCTTCTACTGAAATGCTTGAAACACTGGCTGATGCGCTCACTAGTTTGGAGTATTTTTTGGAAGGGATGGAAAGTACGCAGCAGGCTGCTCAGGAAGTGCTTGAACTTGCTGAAACAAGTTTGGCTGACTTAGGTTATAAAACCAATTATCAAACGGCTCCTGCTTCATAAAAAGTGTTGGCAACTAAGGTTACTGTGAACGACAACTGAAGAGCTTACAAGGTAGTATCATGAAAGTTTTGCTCGACCCTTTGCCCTTTACACCCTATGTATCTTCTAACTTATCAGCCTATACAAAGCATGTTGTGTTTATTGATGGGCAAATTGTTTGTTGCACAGTGACTCAGTCTCCGTTGTTAACCGCATCTCAATGGCAAGCATTGCAGTCAACCTTAACCTGTCAGGCTTTATCGTTTAGCTTAGCATTATTTCAGCAGCAACATGTGGCTGGACATGTGTTACCTGCTGACGCTGTTCTTCCCAAATCCTTTGAACTTATGCCTCTTAGGACCGTGCTTTTGTCGTTAGCTGCGGATGCAGCAGGATTACTGAATTATGCAATGCAATTGGCTGACTGGCATGATTTGCATCGTTATTGTGGGCGGTGTAGCCAGCCATTAGTGGATCATCCTACAGAGCGTGCCAAAGTATGTCGCTGTGGAGCAAGAAGTCGATACCCGACGATTAGTCCTTGTGTCATTGTGTTAATAACAAGGGGAGAGCAAATGTTGCTGGCTCGGGCACCTCACCACCCTGAAGGTTGGTATAGTACCATTGCCGGTTTTTTAGAGCCTGGTGAAAGTGTTGAGCAGGGGTTAAAGCGGGAAGTTAAAGAAGAGGTGGGGGTTGAAGTATGTAACCTTGAGTATAAAGCCAGCCAACCTTGGCCATTTCCTAATTCACTTATGTTAGGGTTTCGCGCTGATCATAAAGCGGGTGAAATCGAAATTGATAACCATGAAATTGTTGCCGCTGACTGGTTCAGCCCCAATAATCTACCACAACTACCTCCTCCAATTTCAATTGCACGCTGGTTGATTGATGATTTTTTATCATCGGGATGAACTGCGTTTGTTCCTTCCTACTCTCTCGTCGTCTTTTGCTTAAGAAAAGGCTTACTCTTTTCGTTAAGTCGCCATAAGAAATTTCAGATTGCTGATTTTTTTGACTAGTCTTTGACTATGCCTATTTGGTTAGGTTTTACCTGTCTATTATTCTGTTAATTTGGTGCTTATTATTTTAGCTATGATAAACACTAGTGATCTGTACAGTGCCTGTCATAAAAGGTGAAGGGATGCGACTATGATGTATCTGGCTATTGCTGGAGTCATGTGTTTTATTGCGCTACTCATGTTTTTGCTAGGATTGCGACTATTATTTTCTGTGCATTGGATTCTTGGCTGGTTGCGAGGTACGGTTGGGTTACTGGCGTTGGCAGTGAGTTTATTTTTAACGTGGGCTGCCTTAGATGTGACTGATTATGATGAACTGGCGCTTAACGAAGCGTTAGCAACAGTGCGTTTTAAAGAAAATCAGCCTAATCAATTTCAAGTCACGTTTAGTGAAACTCAAGGTGTCAGTCATTATTTGCATTTAAATGGTAGTCAGTGGCAAGTCACTATATATAGTTTAATGACAACCCCTACATTACAGAATTTTGGTATTCCTGCGGGGTTTAAGTTTGTCAAAATAGAAGGGGTTGATGACCAGCAAGTAATTAGTCATAAAATGTTGACAGAAAGCCGGTATGGACTGGATGTTTGGCATGTTTTGCAACGTTTTAGCTGGCTTGTACCACAGGTGACGGCTAAAGATTTTGTCTCAACACCGCATCCTACTAAAGCGGATGCGTTATACCGGATATCAATGACTATGAAAGGGGTTGAGGTTAAAGTATTAAGTAGTGGTCAGCAGGGAAGTAAAGTTAGTCTTCAACCAGATGAGTCAGATACAACATCATCAGAACACGTTGGGTTGCCTGAAGAAAGTTCAACGAAAGATCAATCTTCATCTGGCACTGAGTCTGAATGAACGTCTGTTACTCAATACCGAAAGTGAAGTATCTAATGTTTTATGAGGTCTGTTTGCGGGCGTAAGCCTGTATACTTTTAAGCAAGTGTACTATGCAGCTTACGCCTGGCTATATTCCTTTGTGGATTTAAAAGGAACATAAAAATAATCTTAACAATAACTGCTACGCTTCACTAACTAATAGGAAATAGTTCGCTAAGTTTCGTGGCTAGCATTACATCACCTTCTGCGCGCAAGTTGCCAGCCATAAATGCTTGCATTCCATCAACTTCCCCCGTCATGATGCCATCTAGTGTTTCAGCATTCATAATTAGAGTGACAGAAGGATCATCCGAAGGGCCATCAATGATTTCACAAGTACCTTCCTTCACAATAATGTGGTAGGTGTCACCATCTTCAATATCAAGCTGGAAAATAACATCAAGACCTGCGGCAGCCTCAGGGTTGAACTTTTCCTTCATGTCTTGGAGTGTATTAGCAACAGTTGTCATCGTCGAAATCTCACAAGGTTAGTTTATTAGTACAAAGTTTAAAAACAGAAAAACTGTTCCTTAGAAAGCATGCTTCACTATGCGTGATTTTTATTGAGCATGTAAGCCTTCCATGCTTTTAACAGAGGTATAACATAGGTTTATACCTATTAGTGTTATAGCGTGTCTGTGCTGTGTTCTCGTTCGAGTATACTGAAACTGGTGAAAACTTGTTGTTTAAAAATATTGGTGCCAGCAGATTATGCAGTTTAAGCTATGCTGTCAACCCGGAATCATACAATTGTTTGAATATGAGGGAGGGCATGCTTATGGCGTACTAAGTCGTTTTATATTTTCGAGAGGTGTTCAGTTTATAAATTGCTGAAATAAAAATACGTGGTGTTAATGCTCGGTCTTTAGGGTTGTTTTTGCTAGAATAGCGCCCTATTTTGACAAAGTTTGGCGACGTGGATGTGCTTTATCCGTTGTGTTTTATGGGAGGATAACCTTGGAATTTTTGGCTGAATACGGTTTGTTCATTGCTAAGGTCGTTACAGTAGTTGTTGCTGTATTGATTTTAGTGGCTGGCATTGTGGCAATAAATAGTCGACATAAGAAGTCAGTAGCTGGACATATTGAAGTTAAAAACTTGTCTAAACATTATACTGAAGTAAAAGATACGCTACGTAATGCGGTATTGGATAAAGAAACTTTAAAAGCATTACATAAAGAGGAAAAAAAGCAGGAAAAACAAGCACAGAAAAAGACTGATGATGAGACTGAATCACGTCGTTCTCGTTTATATGTAGTTGACTTTCATGGGGATATTAAAGCGTCTCAGGTCGATTCGTTACGAGAAGAAATCACTGCTATTCTGAGTATCGCTGAGTCACAGGATGAAGTGCTTGTACGCTTAGAAAGTGCTGGAGGTGTAGTACACGGCTATGGGCTGGCTGCAGCTCAGTTAAATAGAGTGCGTGACAAAGGTATTCCACTGACCATTGCTGTTGATAAAGTGGCTGCCAGTGGTGGCTATATGATGGCTTGTGTGGCTAATAAAATTATTGCAGCACCATTTGCTATTCTAGGTTCTATAGGTGTTGTTGCGCAGTTACCCAACTTACATCGACTGCTGAAAAAATATGACATTGATTTTGAACTACATACGGCTGGTGAGTACAAACGTACATTGACTGTTTTTGGCGAAAACACAGATCAGGGACGTAAAAAGTTTATTGATGACCTGGAAGATACTCACGAGCTATTTAAAGTATTTGTTCAAGAACATCGTCCTATTCTGGATATGGAAAAGATCGCAACAGGTGAGATTTGGTTTGGGCGTCGAGCACAAGCGGTGAGCCTGGTTGATGAGCTAAAAACCAGTGATGAATATTTAACCGCTAAAGTCGATGATGTGGATATTTATCATGTGGTGTATGAGCATAAAAAATCACTACCAGAAAAGTTGGGTATAGCCGTGCAGACAGCCGCAGACCGTTTGCTTTTACGTTGGCTGCAGACATTACAATGGGGTCGCTTTTTTTCTTAACGGCGCCGGCTGCTATTAGGTTTCTCAGTCCGGAGGTTAAATGACACAGTTTAAGGCATTATGGGTTGAAAAGGATGCTAAGCAGAATAGTTATGTCCAACGGATTGTAACACGAGACACTGCAGATTTGCCGACAGGGGAGGTGTTGATTCGTGTTCACTACTCCTCTCTCAACTTTAAAGATGCCTTATCTGCCATGGGCAATCGAGGCGTTACCAAGCACTATCCTCACACACCAGGTGTTGATGCTTCGGGTATTGTTGTATCAAGTGATCATCCCGACTGGCAAGCAGGACAAGAAGTGATTGTGACGGGTTATGATCTGGGTATGAATACACCAGGTGGGTTTGGTCAATATATTCGTGTACCTGCTCAGTGGCTAGTTCCTTTACCTGCTGGACTGTCTCTTTATGATGCAATGGCGCTGGGTACGGCTGGACTGACAGCCGCGTTATGTATTAATAAGCTGTTACGTATGGGACTCACCCCTGAGTCAGGTTACGTTTTTGTCACAGGAGCGACTGGAGGGGTGGGAAGTTTAAGTGTGTCGCTCCTTAATCAGCTTGGTTATTCTGTTGCAGCGAGTACTGGCAAGCTAGAACAAGCAGACTACTTGAGCCGGTTAGGCGCTAATATGATACTCGATCGGGAAACTTTATTTGAAGGCAATGATAAGCCTTTGCTTAAACCCCGTTGGGCGGCAGCAATTGATACAGTGGGTGGTGATATTCTGTTTAATGTGATTAAGTCGCTGCAATATGGTGGTATGGTTGCCTGTTGTGGCATGGTCGCTTCGCCTGAGTTCAGCGCCAATGTATATCCTTTTATTTTACGTAGTGTCAGTTTGCTTGGGGTTGATTCTGTTGAAGAAGCAATTAAAACCAAGCAATTAATGTGGCAAAAGCTAGCATCTGAGTGGCGAATTAAAGTATTACCAAGTATTGCTCGAGAAATACCATTAACACTTTTACCTGAATATATTCAGCAGATTTTTCGAGGTAAAGTGGTGGGTAGAGTTGTCGTTAATATGCAGTCGGTTTAAGAGGGGTAAGTCATCTCATGTGGGCACAAAAGACGATTAAGCTGCGTTCACGTCCACGAGGCTTTCATTTAGTTACGGATGAAGTACTCCAGCAGCTTCCTGAATTGTCGCATTTAAAAATTGGCTTGCTGCATTTATTTATTAAACATACTTCAGCATCACTTGCTTTAAATGAAAATGCTGATCCCACTGTTCGAGAAGATCTAGAAGTGTTTTTGAATGAACAAGTGCCTGAAGATGCACCCTATTTTCAACATATTTATGAAGGACCTGATGATATGCCAGCGCATATCAAGTCAATCATGATCGGTACATCTTTGTCTTTGCCAGTTAGCGAGGGACGGCTACAACTTGGAACATGGCAAGGTATTTACTTAGGTGAACATCGAGAAAAAGGAGGCTCCAGGCTTCTTGTTGCAACGATTCAGGGGGAGTACTTTTAGTCGTACGTAATGCGTTGACTTGTTAAGCTACACTGGCAAAACAATAAACTCTGCACCATAGTAATTATACTCAGAATATATCTATTCCTGATTAAGTGAATAGATGTATGGAGAGTGTATTTGTCATGGATTGCAGGAATTAACGCATGAGAGATTGTGGGCGGGATCTAGCAGGGTACTGGCTATGGTTTAGTCTTTTAATCAGTAGCTTGCTAAGTATCCACACTGATGTACACGCGTTACAAGGTGTAGAGTTAAGTGAAACCCCTGATTGGGTAGAACGTTATCCAGTTAATTTACCTGAACCTGTGCCGGTAGAAGAAGCCATAGGGGGGGAGTATTATTTACTGGTTGATCAGCAAACTCGTGCCATTGATACGCTACAAAACTTTTTTCACTATGCTGTAGTTGCACTGAATACACAGGGTGTAGAAAGTGTTGCTCAAATTAGTGTGACCTATGATCCTTCCTATGAGCAATTGCAGCTCCATGACATAAAAGTACATCGTAATGGTCAGTATCTTGACCGACTTCATTCTGCTGATATTAAACTAATGCAGCGCGAGTCTGAGCTCGATGCGCAAATTTATGATGGGCGCATGACTGCGAATATTATTTTAAGTGATGTACGGGTTGGTGATGTCATTGAGTACAGCTACTCAATTATTGGTCAAAATCCTGTGTATCAGAATATATTTGCTGATCGGTTGGAGCTACAGTGGTCGGTGCCTGTCTATCAGCAGTTTTTTAGGTTGCTTTGGCCAAAAAATAAGCCGTTAAATACACTGCCCGTTAATACAAAGTTAACATTGGTCCAGCGAGAATTGGATGAATTTACGGAGTATCGTTTAGAGCAGCAACAAATTTCTTCATTAACACGAGAAAGTGAAACACCTGGTTGGTATAACCCTTATCCTCGAATTTATCTTAGTGAGTTACAACAATGGCAACAAGTTGCTGATTGGGCTCGTCCACATTATCAACTTCCTACAGAATTATCATCCGAGATTCAACATTTACATAAACAAATAATAAAAGAAGGCTCCACATCTGAAGCAAGAGTGGTAAAAGCACTGCATTATGCTCAAACTGAAATTCGTTATTTAGGCATCGAGATTGGCGTGAGTTCGCATGTACCCAGTGCACCAGAAATTACACTTAATAGGCGGTTTGGTGACTGTAAAGACAAAACCATGCTTTTATTAGCATTGCTTAAATTGCAAGGTATAGAGGCTTATCCTGCGTTAGTACACTCCCGTTATCGTCATACGGTTGCTAATTATTTGCCAACGCCTAATGCGTTTAATCATGTTATTGTTTACGCTAACGTGAATAACCAGTGGTATTGGCTTGATCCAACTTTACTTTATCAATTGGATAGTTTGCAGTCGTTGTATCAGCCCGATTATGGTGTGGCGCTAGTCTTGAGAGAAGGAGAGCAAGCATTAACATCACTTGAGACAAAACCTCACGCAAAAAAGGAAGTAAAAGAATGGATTGATTTATCAGGTGGTGTGGGTGAGCCTGCGACCTATCGTATTGAAACACATTATTTTGGTAAGGAAGCTGAAGATTTTAGAGCCTATTTAGCGTTAAGTGGTAAGCAGAAAATACAACAAGAATATATTAACTACTACAGTAAATTTTATCCTTCTATACAGCCCTTGATGCCGCTAAAAATTAATAATAATAACGCTGATTTTATAGTCACTGAAGAGTTTTATGTGATACCCGAGTATTGGCGTAGAGATGAAGACACGAGTCGAACAGAAACTTATTTTTATTCTAATGCACTGTATCCTTATGTTATTAAACCTAAAATAGTTCGGCGTCAGGCGCCTTTGGTCGTGGCTTATCCTGCTGATGTTAAACAGTCAATTGAAGTGCAGTTGCCTTTTGCATGGCAAGTGGAAACTGATGATTATGATAATGATAATAGTTTTTTTCAGTACAGTGATAGTGTCTCTTATGATCATTCATTAAATACGTTAATACTAAATTATCATTATAAAAGTAAAGTCAGCTATGTGCCTCCAGATAATCTCAACGAGTATTTAAGTCTAATTAAGCAAATAGATAAACGACTGGATTACTATATTTTTCATCAGTATGAACAAAAGGGGATAACTCCCACGTTAACAGCTGAGCAAAACTCATGGGGTGGGAAGTGGCATCTTATTATCATCGCAACACTAACATTAGTATTTGCTGCATTTACTTATGCAGGTATTGAATACAGTTATGATCGACAGCTTCGATCTCCTATTTATGTCGTTAGCTTTGTAAAATTTATTACGTTAACCATATGTACATTTAATTTGTATTGTTTGTATTGGTATTGGATGAATCGACGTATCATCATGGGATCTGTAGGTTATGCTCGAGCATGTTTGATGGTATTCTTATTCCCTGTTGCATTACCTTTTCTTTATTATTCAGCTATGCATGCTAATCATCATAAATATCCCTTATGGGGATTTATGTTGGGCATAGGGTATTTTGTGCTATTAACATCTTTCTGGTGGTTACCTGCTCCTTGGAATTTTATAGCCTTGTTTTCAGGCATTTTTTTGCTGCCATTAGTTAAGCAAGTAAATAACTATGTTAAATGTTTTGAAAATGATACTCGAAGAGACCATGAGTGGCGGGCTCGACATGTACTGTTAACCGTAGTTTCCTGCTTTTTTATTATGTATCAGTTCGCTACCTATTTGAGTTTTATGCCAAGTAGTGAAGTCATTGCTGGTGATCAACTATGGAAAAAAGATTTAAAGTTTATGCATCGTAATGGTTTGTTGCGTACTGATGAGAAATTACTGTATTTTTATTCTGATGGTTTATTTTCTTTTCAGGAAGATGGGAATGCTGTGACTAATAAAAGGGTATTATCGTATTGGCGTGATGACTTGACTCAACAGCTAAATGTTGAAACTGCGGGATTCAATGAAATTACCAATATTGATGTGGATCGTCAGATGCTTAAGGATAGCACTATTATTACCGTGACTAGAACGGATGGTTCGCAATTTATTTTATTTGTCTCTCAGAAAGGGAGAAAAGACCACTTTTTCACGCAAAAGCTATTAACCCTCTGGCAGGGAGAAGGGCAAACGCCCTTATAGAAGCTTAGCGTGTACTAAGCATATCGCTTACCCTATAAAAAGAGTATTTCCCCTTTGCTGCAGGCCAGTTTTTCTTCATTGTATGTTGAAATGTAGGTTAGTTAATATTGCAATTTAATGCTATTTCTCTAACAATATTGGAGACACATGTAGTATAGTTATGGCGATACACGTTTGTAAGTAAGTCCTTAATGAGCCACATTAATCTTTTTTATTACTACAGGTTTACAGCTTTAGGATGTGAGGGGAATAACTGGGAATGAGTGAAGGTGTACCCAAAACGAAGGGTATATATCCCATAGGTAAGTGGCGCTATGGATAGTGCGTGTATATGTTGTTGGTGTATACCCTGGATAAGGGGTATATGTCCTATAAGGAATAGGAATTATTATGGTTGAAATGCAGGTAGCTGATCACCAGGTCAGGAAGATCGTTCGTAAAAAAAAGCAAGTTTTTCATGTGAACAATGGTAAAATTAAGGTTGTAACCCGTCGTAAGCGGCAAAATACAACTTCTCTCACCTCTTCTCATAAATCATCATTAGCTGACGTTTCTCAAGCAACAGACCAGAGCGTGGTCAAGAAAACTGAAGAAAAACACATCTTGCCTATACCTCCAGAACTAACATCATTACGTTTATCTGGTCGAGCTCGATCACGTTATCTTCGAGGTTATCGCAGCTATCTTTTATTAGCTGAACAATGGCCGAAGGCATTTGATATTAAATGCCCTAAACCATTAAAAGTAGGTATCAAAGAAGACTTGCTAAAGGTAACTGATGTCAGTGAAGGACAGGTTAAACAAGGACTTCGTTGGTATTGTCATCGTTCAGTGTATGAAAAAACATTAAAGCAAGGTGCTGTGCGGATAGATCAATTTGGTGAACCTGCAGGCTTAGTCTCCAAAGACGAAGCTAAAGTTTGAATCTTTGAGTTTTACAGCTGCTCACTCTTCAATGCTTTTTCTTTTGGGAGTGAGCGAAGCTATTCTCTGTGCTTATTACAGAAAGTGGGTGTTAGTTTGAATGTTATTGGTCTTTGGTTGAGGTGGGGAAATGAAGTTAGGCAGTGTTTGCATGCGACTGACCCATTTTAGAATGTGTGGGTAGTCTTTGAATATTGCATCCTCAATGCCAGTAGCGGTTAGTAAAGGGTAGCAAGCGATGTCAGCAATCGTTGGGCGATGTCCAATTAACCAGCTCGCTATTTCCAGTTGCTGTTCTATCAAACTAAGCCCAACATCTAAATGCTGCCACTGTTGCTGTATAGTTAAATGATGGTTAGCGCGAGGTAGCCAATCGCCTCTAGCAATGTTGAGCCACTGATTAACACGGGCTAGCGCGGGAGGTGTTGATGGCATCCATAACTCGCTGGCATAGGCTCGACTTAGGTAGATAAGCATGGCACTCGTTTGGAATAACTTTAACGTGCCATCATGCATAACAGGCATTGCACCTAAGCCATTAGCCGCCCAGGACGCATAATGTTGTTCGTGTTGAGGTGCTTCACCGAAAGGACGTTGCCTGAAATTAACGCCCAAAATCGACATCATTAAATGAATGCTATAAGCATTGAGAGAATCTTCGCAGCTAAAAAAAGTGACCATATTAGCCTCTACCTTTGAGACTTAATTCAAGACAAATACTCAGCATTGAGTATTAGTAATAAAGCAAATTACTATAAAGTTAAGCTTTCCAGCAATAATATGTGTTACATAACCTGCTTAGCTTAGGTTGATCACCTTAGTGTTAGTATACTACAAGTGTTTTTCTTCTATGAGAAATTATCGTCATAAAACATAGGTTATTGTCTAGCCTAGCTATAATGCGGCAGTCCTTGTTAATGGTTATTTACTTTTAGTTATGATTGGTTGCTTGCATAAATAGCGAAAATGAGATTACTTATTTTTCAAGTACAAGCACCCGCTTGGAGTAAGCCTTGAAAATGGGTTTTGGGGACAATTAACTTAAGTGTTGGCGGTTCTTCCTGTTGGCTGGGATGCATAGGTTGTAAATAAGGGGATGGGTGACAGTATTTATTGTCCACTTGTTGGAAGCGGCTGTTTTTGTTCCAGCGTAAGCAGTTACTATGGTTTTTAATAAATAACATGCCCTTTTGGTTCCAGGTTAGATCTTTAGGTTCCAGCTCAACTAAGGACAAATCCCAGGCAGGTGTTGTATATTCGGCAATGAGATTTAAATTCTCATCAAGGAGTTGTAGGCATTGCTCACAGCCAATGCTTAGCCGAATATCTTTTACTGTGAACTCTCCCGTTTTTGTTAATAAAATAGGATCGCCTTCAGTAGAATAACCTACTACAGCAACATGGTCTAAGTCTGAGCAGCCGAGGCCCTGAGTAAAAATAGCCTTCGTTATATGATAGCGTTTGGTTTTTTTATCATTTGGAAGTGTGCCACGAACAGGGAATGAAACCAGTGTGTAACTGGGGGTTAGCATGGCTTCTCGTTCAATATAGTCATCCCAGTCAACAGAACTTAAGTTTAGAGACATGGTTACACACTCGGGAAGATGAGCGGGGCATTCTGCCAGTAAGACGAGAGGTTCAGTCTTACCTGCTGTTGCTTGAAAAGAAAGTGATAACCCTGCAAGAAGTCCTGTAATCCATGTAGTAAAGATGGTTAGTGGTTTAAGTGAGGGGGCTGGGTTATTTGTCATACGAAACCTTTTGCATAAAAAAATAAACTTGCCGTATAAAGTGGTTGTTTAGCAAGTTATTTTTCCTACAGGGTGATCTATGTGGAAAAATAGATCGTATTATGGGTATATGGTTCCGGTTTGTAGGGAAGAGAGCGATAACAGAAAAATTAAACAAATGTTTGTTTGGTGTGTGTTATACTGAATCTGCTTTTGTTTTCTTAGGAAAACATTTCAGAATGAGGCATAAAAAAAGCGGTGTTGGGACAAGCAACACCGCTTTTTTTGTGGCACCTGGTTGTTCGGAACGTTCTTTTAGAACTTACGGAACACTAAGGTTGCATTGGTACCGCCAAAGCCGAAACTATTGCTCATGACAGTGTTAAGCTCAACATTTTGCTGAGTGGTTGTCACTAGGGGCATACCGATTACGGCTTCATCTGGCGTTGTCACATTAGCGGATGCACAAATGAATTTTGATTCCATCATTAGCAAGCAGTAAATTGCTTCATGGACGCCTGCAGCGCCAAGAGAATGGCCAGAGAGTGATTTGGTTGAACTGAATACAGGGATTGAGTCGCCAAACACTTGTTTCATGGCACCTAACTCAGCTACGTCTCCTACTGGCGTGCTGGTGCCATGGACATTGATGTAGTCTATAGGTGAATCAACAGTGTTTAATGCCTGTTGCATACAGCGAACAGCACCTTCACCAGAAGGGGCAACCATGTCATAGCCGTCAGATGTGGCACCATAACCTATAACCTCAGCATAAATCTTTGCGCCACGTGCTTTAGCATGTTCTAACTCTTCAAGTACCAGCATGCCGCCACCACCTGCGATGATAAATCCATCACGAGTTGCATCATAGGGGCGAGATGCTGTTTCAGGGGTATCATTGTATTTGGTTGAGAGTGCTCCCATAGCATCAAATAGTGCTGTTTGAGACCAGTGTTCCTCTTCACCACCACCTGCAAAAACGATGTCTTGTTTACCCAGCTGAATCTGCTCAACTGCGTTACCTATACAGTGTGCACTAGTAGCACAAGCAGAAGTAATCGAGTAATTCACACCTTTAATTTTGAAAGGTGTTGCAAGACAGGCTGAAACCGTACTGCCCATGGTCCGTGGAACACGGTAGGGGCCAACACGCTTGATGCCTTTTTCGCGAAGGATGTCAGCAGCTTCAACGATATTTTCTGAAGATGCACCACCAGATCCGGCAATAAGTCCAGTACGTGGGTTGGATACATCGGTTTCAGAAAGTCCTGCATCCTCAATGGCTTGTTTCATTGACAGAAAAGCATAAGCAGCAGCTTGTCCCATAAAACGCAATTGTTTACGGTCGATATGCTCACTTAACTCAATGTTGACTGTACCAGAGACCTGGCTGCGAAAGTTTTTGTCAGCATAGCTTGGGTTAAAGCGAATACCCGATTGGCCTGCTTGTAGGGAAGCCAGTACAGAGGCTTTGTCATTACCCAGACAGGAAGTGATCCCAATGCCTGTAACAACTACACGTTTCATTGACAATTAACCTTGTTTTCGTTGTGCATTCAGAATGAGTCAGGCGTTGTAAATAAACCTACACGCAGATTATCTGCGGTATAGATATCTTTGCCATCAACATTGACTATACCATTAGCAATACCCAGTACAAGTTTACGCGATATGACTCGCTTAATATGGATATGGTATGTGACTTTTTTATGAGTCGGTAAAATTTGTCCAGCAAATTTAACTTCACCACTACCTAATGCGCGTCCACGGCCAGGAAGTCCTTTCCAACCAAGGTAAAAGCCAACCAGTTGCCACATGGCATCGAGTCCAAGACAGCCAGGCATCACCGGGTCACCAGGGAAGTGACAGGCAAAAAACCATAGGTCAGGGTTAATATCCAGTTCAGCGATGATTTCGCCTTTTTTGAACTCACCTCCGGTTTCATTGATATCTGTGATACGGTCAACCATCAGCATATCAGGGATAGGTAACTGTGCGTTACCAGGACCAAACATCTCACCTCGACCACAGGCTAGGAGTTCTTCACGAGTAAATGCGTGTTTACGGGTCATCAGTTATTCCTAGTCGAATCACATAACAAGATAGTGCATGTTGCAACGCAACGCATGAGACCTTGCGAATTAGTTTTAGTTAATGTGCAAGGTGTGGGGTGACATGATTATGTTACGGATAGAACAAAAACACCGACTCATTGCACCAAGCCGGCAACTATATCATTAAACTAAGACACGATTAATGGCTGTTTGAATTTTTTAACAAAATTCAAACATTTGATGGCTTGACGTTATGTGAACGATTGTTCTGCTGGTGGGAGGAAAACGCTTTCAGATAATGTGCCAGCTTGTCATGTAACTGGTTACGTGTAAATGGTTTATTCAGGAAATCATCCATACCACAGGCGATGCATTGTTTTTTTACCTCTGAGGAGGTTTCGGTGATCAGCGCAATAATAGGCGTTTGTTGTTGGCTATTGGCTTGTTGCTGCTTTATTTGGCGACAGCATTGAAAACCATCAATATCCGGAAGATAGAGATCCATTAGGATGAGCGCATAGTGTTGTGTTGTCGCTTTTTGGAATGCTTTTACACCATTTTCGGCTGTATCAACCTGAAAACCCATCACACCTAGCATACCTGTAATAACGGTTTGATTAACAGGGTTATCTTCCACCAGTAACACTGTGGCTGTTTGGGGAGAGGACATAGATGTTTTGAGGACTGGAGAGACTTTTGTTTGAGTGCTACTGACTTGAATGGGAATACTAAAGCTAAATGTTGACCCTTGTTCTTCTACGCTTTTTACTGTTAGCGCTCCGCCCATGAGACTAATCAGTGTTTTGGCAATGCTTAAGCCAAGGCCACTACCACTATACTTTCGTACTTTAAAGGTGTCTGCTTGTTGAAAAGGGTTGAATATATGATCTAGACGATCTTTGGCTATGCCTATTCCAGTATCAATAATATGGCAGGTAAGCAATGTAGGTTGTTTGTCTCGTTCTTTAATTTGCGCTTTGAGGGTGATAGAACCCTGGTGGGTAAATTTTACTGCATTACTGATTAAGTTGATGATGACTTGCTTAAGTCTTGTAGCATCAGCAATCACCTGTAATCCAGGTGGTATACTGGAAAACTGGGTAACCAGTTGTAGACCTTTGGTTGCAGCATGATGTTGGAATGTGCGAGCACAGCTTTTTAGCACTTCATGCAGATTAAACACGCCTTCTTCAAGGGTGAGCTGTCCTCGCTCAATTCGGGAAAAGTCTAGAATATCATTTATCACTTTCAGTAAATGCTCCGTAGAGTTACTGGCAATCTTGATATATTCCCGTTGTTCATGGTTAAGTTCAGTGCAATCCAGCAGTTGTAGCATACCTAAAACACCATTCATTGGGGTGCGCAATTCATGTGTCATCATGGCTAGAAAATCACTCTTTGCTCGACTGGCCATTTTTGCTTGGTGATTGGTTTGTATAAGTTCATTGGTATAGTGTTGACGCTGCTGCTCAGCTTGCGTTAATGCTCTCCCTAAATGATTAACCGCAGCTACCAGGGGGCGGAGTACGCCCGCTTTTTGAGGGGGAAGCTGTATGGTGTTGAAAAGATTGGATTCAAAGTGTTGAAGGGTTTGAGTGATGTGTTGAATGGGTTCAGTAATAGACTTGGCCAGATAATTAGCAATTAGAAAGGCGATCAGTAATGTAATACTACCAGCGACAATAACGGTGACTAAATACGGCAATTGACCAGTATGCTCATAGTCTCTAGAAAGTCCAACAGTGATTTGGCCTTGATAAAATGGTGATGCAGGTGAGTAGTTAAGATTAAGCTGATATTCAATCCGTTCATTATATCCCTCATAGTCATCTTCTATGAGTGATATAAGTGGGGAACCGTCGTGATACTCTATACGGATATAACAAAGCACATCTTCATCAATCAGCGACTTAAGCTTTTGCTGGACCTGTGGCCATGGATTATGGTCAAGGGCTTGAGCAATGTGTAAGGCGTGTGATTGAAGGCGATGTGAAATGCTGATCTCCAACAGTTGCTGGTTAGAAATGATGGTGTAGCTAATGAGTAAAAAAAACATGACGATACACGGCAGCATACCGAGTAAAAGAGCTTGATGCTTTATCGTCCACCATCCTTGTCGCATGTAACCAAACCTTTGTGTGATGACTTACACAGCTGCAAAAGCGCTTTCTATCGACATCATACTCGTGCTTAAGGGTTAAGCAGCTCTCATAGGTGCTTATAAGTCATACTAGGTGAAGTTAAACAAAAGTGAGTAAAGCGAAACAAAATAAACACATAAGTGTGTATACCTGGGTAGACGAAATCTGTCGTCCCTCTATAGTATGGTATAAATAGTAATACATAAGCTTTGAATTCAATCAGTTGGAAAGTAAGGCATGAGTGATAAGGGTATGGGCAGTAAGCAGTTGATTGCTGAGTATAAAGTCACTGTCGTGGGGGGAGGTAGCTTTGGTAGTGCTTTGGCTGATATTGTCGCCGCGAACAAATTTAGTGTTCGCCAATGGATGCGCAGTCAATCCCAGGCTGATGAAGTGAATCAGCACCATACGAATACCAGGTACTTACCTGATTACCCATTACATCCTGCCATTGAAGCAACCACTGGTTTAGCATATGCCCTAGAAGGTTCTGACGTTATTCTGGTTGCAATTCCCAGTAAATCATTCCGCACAGTTGTGCGCCAAATGCGACCTTTTGTACAGCAACAGATGGTTGTTAGCACAACAAAAGGCATTGAAGCAGACTCCTTTAAATTAATGAGCCAAATTCTTGAAGAGGAGCTACCAACAGCAACAGTAGGTGTTATCAGTGGACCTAATTTAGCCAAGGAGATTGTTGCTAAAGCATTGACTGCAACTGTTGTGGCCAGTGATAGTGACGTTTTAAGTCAAACGTTGCAGAAGTTATTACATACTGATTATTTTCGCGTTTATTCAAGTACGGATAGATATGGTGTTGAGTTAGGTGGTGCTTTAAAAAATATTTATGCCATTGTTTGTGGCATGGGTAATGCCTTAAATATGGGTGCAAATACACAAAGTATGCTGATGACACGCGCATTGGCAGAAATGAGCCGCTTTGCTGTTATGTTGGGGGCTAACCCACTCACCTTTTTAGGGTTGGCAGGGGTCGGTGACTTAATCGTGACTTGTACGTCACCATTAAGCCGAAATTTTCGCGTGGGCTATGCCGTGGGCAAAGGCAAGTCATTGGATGACGCTGAAGCTGAGCTGGGACAGGTCGCAGAGGGGGTGAATACCCTGCGTCTGGTTAAGACGAAAGCGGATGAGCTTGGGGTCTATATGCCTATTGTTCAGGGACTTTATGCCATCCTTGAAGAGCAAAAGCCTATTGCACGAGTCATTCGTCAGCTTATGCTGGGTGAACAAAAAGATGATGTTGAGTTTATTCTGCATTCTTAATAGATCAATAAACGGGTTGAGATGTTGGCTATGAAAGTAATGATTATGCGTCATGGAGAAGCAGAGGCAATTGCCCTTTCGGATGGCGAGCGGCCATTGACTGCAGAAGGGATTAATGAAGTAACACAGGTCGCTGAGCTGGTTGCAGAAGAGTATAGCGTGTCAAAAGTATTGGCAAGTCCATTGCTTCGAGCACAACAGACGGCTTCATTGATGGCTGCGGGGTTAAACTTGGCTGGCGTTGAGACGTTAGATGAACTGGCACCAGACCATAAGCCTGAAAGTGTGTTTAAAGTGTTAGCTGATGTGGAAGCGGAAGTTTTATTGTTAGTCAGTCATATGCCTTTAGTGGATCAATTAGCGGGTTGGTTGCTTGATGGCACACGAAAGAGTCCGATAACTTTTCCTACAGCCACGGTGGCTGTGCTACATACAGAGCATTTAGCGCCTGGTGTTGCTGAGCTGGAGCGTGTTTTTTTAGCGCCAAGTTGATTAGTAAGGGAGTATTTTTATATTTGTTTTGGAGAGAGGTGAAGATGGACTTGCTAGTTGATAAAAAGGGATGAGTAAATAGAGTCTTCTTTCATAATGGCTGATCGTGGTATTATCTTCTTGTAAAAGTATTTACACATAAAAGTAAAAAATAAAAACACCCATATTTATGCAACAGTTTATGTGTATATGAGCCAGATTGAAATAACTGCTTGCTCATTGCTGTTTGGATAAAACAGGATTGTTTTACCATTTTATCATTATTAGTATGTTATTTATTAAACATGTCATCAACTCAGATTCACTTTTCTCATGCAAATGGTTTTCCTGCCCCCAGTTATCAACAACTGTTTACATATTTAGGTAGCTTCGGGTATAGCGTAGGGTATTTAGCTCAACATGGTCATAACCCGCGTTTTCCCGTCAATGATAACTGGGAATATTTGGTTGCAGAGCTCATTCATACCGTTCGGCAGCAATATCAACAGCCCGTGGTGGCGGTTGGGCATTCACTGGGTGGTTTATTATCATTGTTAGCTGCCAGTCAGCAGCCTCAGCTGTTTCGTGCTGTTGTTATGCTTGACTCGCCATTACTCACACGTATGGATCAAACTGTTGTCAGGTTAGCAAAAAGACTAGGTTTTATTGACCGAATTACTCCGGCAGGCCGAACCCAGGGGCGTCGCACAAGTTGGCCTGATATAGACCAGGCCAAGGCCTATTTTGCAAGTAAATCATTATTTAAATACTTTGAACCTGCCTGTTTGCATGATTATTTGACCTATGGCTTACAGGAAAATAATCAAGGTGTATCGCTGCGTTATGATGTGGCAACGGAACTACAGATTTACCGAACCATTCCTCATCAGCCACTCAGAGCAAAACTAACAGTGCCTACAGCATTACTCTTTGGACAACATAGTCGTGTTGTGGCTCACCGGCACCGTCGAATGATTACTGGACGTTATCGTGCACTGGTCAGGGAAGTTCCAGGAGGGCATATGTTTCCCTTTGAGCATTCCAAGGAAACAGCCGAACAGATTCATCAAGTTATTACTCACTTATTGATGAGAGGGGAATATGCAGTCTCCGCCTGAGTCGCTATCCATCAAGCTGCCTTCAGGCCTGACTTTAGCAGGCTTACGTTGGGGAGCATCTCACCGCCCCTTGGTATTGGCTCTCCATGGCTGGTTGGATAATGCTGCAACATTTAATGAACTAGCGCCTTTGTTATCTGACTTTCAAATACTTGCCATTGATTTTGCGGGGCATGGTTTGTCAGATCATCGACCTTATGGTGTGTCCTATCATATCTGGGACAATATAACGGATGTGGTAGGGTTAATGAATGAAATTGGCTGTAGTGCCTGCCATGTTCTGGGTCACTCAATGGGTGCCATTGTGGCCATGCTTTTAGCCGTCACTTTTCCTGAGCGAGTCCAGTCTATTGCATTGATTGATGGGTTATGGCCTTTAACCAACAAGCCGGAGGAAGGTCCAACCCAATTACGTAAAGCACTGATGCGTCAAATTCAGCATCATCAGCGACGTATGCCATTTTACACTAGTTTTGATGAAGCACTCGCGGCAAGACAGCGAAATACACCTCTCTCTCTAACGGCGGTCCATCATATTGTGGAGCGTGGCCTACAAAAACTTCCTGCGGGTTGGCAATGGCGAAATGACTTACGACTAACATTGCCTTCTCCTGTTCGTCTCACTGAAGAGCAGGCCGATGCTTTTGTTCAACAATTGGATAAACCAAGCCACTTGTTTTTAGCTTCCCATGGACTGTGGCAGCAGTTTCCTTATCTACAAGAAAAAATGTCAACGTTAAATACGATTACGGTGACAGAAGTGCTTGGGCACCATCACTTTCATTTGGAAGTTGAAGGCGCAGTTATTTTGGCACCATTATTACGTGCTTTTTGGCACCATTATAGTGAGCCGAATGCATATTGCACTCAATAAGGCTTATGGTGCTATTTATTGATTTTCTCTGGGTTGGTTTTATCAGGCAGACAACACTTGATGCAGGTTAAATTTATGACCTGTTAAAAAGGCTAAAAGATGACTACCTGATGACAAAGAGGTTTACTAAACTAACAGTATACATGACAAGGGTTAGTTAACTACATGTATTGCGTTAATTGTCGAGCTATGGTGTTGTTGATGGCCATGTTGCCTAATATGGTGATGGCTAAAACGGGTCTGTTGGGTATTGCTCCTTATCCAAATGCCAAAATAGAACATGAAGAGCAACGAGATGTTGCAAATCATCAGATCGTGTTGAGTGCCGTTCGTAAAGTAGATGGCTTGCTTAGAACAGACAAAGAGTTATGGCTAGATGGTACTTTACACCGCGTGGTTTACCAAATACCCACCGGACATTCTAATAAAGATGCGTTTAATTACTTTGTTGAGCAAATAAGTAAAAGTGGCTCAACGGTTTTATTTCGTTGTGAGGAACGGCGATGTGGTAGTAGTAATATGTGGGCAAATCAGGTATTTGAAGTAGCCAGGCTTTATGGGCCAGATCGAGAGCAATACTATTTGGTGGCAAAACATTTTGAGCAGCAACAGCTGTATTACATTGCACTTTACACGATTCGTCGAGGGAATCGGCGAGTTTATGCTATGGTTGAAACATTTAAACCTAAGCAGAAACCAGCAGAACAATCCCTCATTAATGCAGATGCATTATTATCCCAGTTAAATGAAGAGGGCTTTGCTGATGTTTTTGGTATTCCTGATGAGACTAAGCAAATAGCCAATAATGTTAATTATCAGGCCTTAAAACGACTTTTGACAGAACATTCATTACGACTAGTGATTGTTGGGCAAGGTTCCTGGCAAGTGAGTTCGCAAGCGTCGCTGTCTTCATCTTTACAAATGGGGCTGGAATACGCAAAGAAAATACAACAACAACTCATTCAAGATGGCGTTGCGGAGAAGGATATTTTGGTGATGAGCTCAGGACCGGCTTTGAGTATTAATCATCAAACATTACCGACCATTCGGATTATTAAGCAACAGTAGAGGTATTTAAAAAATTGTAACATGGACCTTTCCCAGTTAAATAATGAACCAAAACCGGTAACGGTATCATTGGTGCTAGGTAGTGGTGGTGCAAGGGGGTACGCTCATATAGGCGTTATCGATGAATTAGTAGATCGTGGTTATCAAATTAAGTGTATTTCAGGGTGTTCTATGGGCGCCTTAGTGGGAGGGTTGTATGCAGCAGGAAAACTTGAAGAGTATCGTGAATGGATTAACTCTCTTGATTACATCGATGTAATCCGCTTACTGGATGTGAGTTTTAACTTAGGAGGGATTCGCGGAAATAAAGTCTTTGAGGTTATTAATGGTATGTTGGAAAGCATACGTATAGAAGACTTACCAATTCCTTACACAGCAGTAGCAACAGACTTAGTCGCACAACAAGAAATATGGTTTCAGCGTGGATTATTACAGGATGCAATTCGCGCGTCGATTGCTATCCCAAGTATTTTTACTCCTGTTATTAAAGGTAATCGATTTCTGGTCGATGGCGGTGTGTTAAATCCTTTACCGATTGCCCCCACAATATCGGCTCATACAGATATAATTATTGCCGTTGATTTAAGTAGCAATAAACCTGATCATGAATTACCCGATAATAATAAATCAAAAAAATCGCTGTCCAAAAGCAAAAATAGAGGCCCATTTGACCGTTGGTTTGGTCAGCTACGCAAACGCACGCAAAGCTTGTTTGAAAATGGTAATAAAAAAGACGACTTTTCCAGTATAATTAATGAAACAGGTGATAATGTCCTAAAAAAAGGCATGATGGAAATTATCAACCAATCACTAGAAACCATGCAAAGTTCGTTAGCGCAATACAAAATTGCAGGTTATCCACCTGATGTATTAATTGGTATTTCTCGAAATGCCTGTCGTTTTTATGAGTTTTATCGCAGCCAGGAACTTATTGATTTAGGACGAATAGCGGCGAAAAATGCACTGGACCGATTTGAAGGCATAGAAACGATTCCTAAACATCAAGGTCCAGTGGTGATTAATGATGACAGTGAAGATGTAGCACTTTAATTAGCTAGGTTGTCACTACCATGAATTCTTCATTTTCAGTTTCCACATAGCCGTCTAGTTCTTCAGGCATTAGCTCTGTACTAAACATGAAAAGTCGTTGACCTGCTCTCGTCATAGCAACATAAAGTTTTCTGTACGTTTCCTGAAGTATGGCGGGCCGTTCTTCTGTTACTAAATCTAGACGCCTGTATTGAGATAATAAGCTGCCTAACCCTACTATAAACGTGACTCCAGCTTCTAGGCCTGTACAACTATTGAGCGTAGCGATTCTGATATAGTCTTTGGTAAGATCCTCAGGTATTTTTTTGGTATTTAAATCACAAACGACACCGTTTCCAATACGCTTTTCGATAGCACATTTTAAGTTATTTTTATTATACGACTGAGTGTATAAAACTAATATTTGTCCAGGAGAAACCCCGCTTGCATATATACAGCTGTACAGCTCATTTGAGAAACGCTCTAGTTCATCTTGTGGCGCAGCACTATAAATGACATGTGGTCTAACTCCTTTTTCCATTTTGTTAAAGTCAGGTTTTAAAAACTCATCTGGGTCTTCGTCAAAAACTTCCAGTAATGCATTAGCTGCTTTTAAAATAGCGTAGGTTGTACGATAAGAGCGTGTTAACTTTTTAGTGCGTCCTCGTACATTAATTCCCACGCTTTTCCAGCTCAGCCGGCTTCTTAAAAAACCCTGATTAGGGTCAGCGCACATGAAAAGCTGGCTACTAGGTAGCAGTGCTGCTTTCACTAACTCAAACCAAGATGGCTCAAAAAACTGAGCCTCATCAAGTAAAATATGGTGGTATTTATCTACCCATTTTTCCTTTTCAGCGCTTAAGCAGAGCTCTCGAATATAAAGACTGGCAAGGTAGCCACCTATAGATTGCATTCTTTCCATTAGAAGGCAATATAGGGTCCAAACTGCCTGTCTTTGATTTTTTTGCAGAGCAAAGCCTCTACCTTGCCTGTCAACCTCAAGATAAGACTGCTGATCTGCAATTAATGAATTATTAATATACTCCACTTCAGACCAAAGTTGTTCTTGTGTTAGCTTAGAGCTTAATAGGTAATTACTATCCTCTGATAATAAGTGTTTGACCGAAGGAATTTTCAGGGCTTGCTTAAGGTCGAAGATGGATTCAATTTTGGTTTTGCTATTTAATTGTAACAGTTTTATCTTTTGCCTATAGGCAAAACCGTGAAATGTCAGTATTTTTAAGTTGGCTGGCTTACCTTGCCAGTAACGATCAAACTTAATACTAATGTCATTCGTAATGGGTTTATTATGGATCAATAGAAGTACTTTTCTATCAGGGTATCTCGTACAGTAAAGAATGGCTCGTTTTATTAATATCAGCGTTTTACCACTACCTGCAACCCCATTGATCAATCGCGCTGTAAACTTATTTTCTTGGTTTAAGTTTCGTTCAGCATCTAAAAGATCCAACTTAGCGGCCCATTCTTGATCGTAATCTAAAAATAAGTGTTGTAGTTTTGCTGTATTATCTTTTTGTACTTTCTGTCTGGCTGTGCATGCTGAATGGACCATTGCATCTGATATGAATGTTTCTTTTAACCATTGCTGGTGTTCAGTCGGCATTGAAACAGCATATTGATTGATTACTTCTTCAGCATTATTAAAAAAGTTGTCTCGTTCAATGAGTTGGATATCCTGTAAGAGATGATTGTCGCTTTCCTCATATTGATCAATAATGGCAAGGTATGGTATTCGAGGTATACGACAGTGATCAAAGATTGGGGTATACCTCCTATACAGCTGTAGCTTAGACTCATCGGGTAGTTCAGTGCTATAGCCAATAAATAACCACGCATTATTGGGGCCTTCAATAATCAGGTCAGCTATTTTAGTCTCATCCAGTATGGGAGAGCGTATAATGTACCTGTCGTCTAATTGTTTAAAGGCTCTTTCAAATTTTCTTTTGACTCTAATGCCTAGATTAGTCGTTAAAGTGTTGATTATCTGAGCCATGCTTATAAGTCCTTAGCTTCTAATACTTGGGCATGATCAATTAATGATCGATACCATTCAACCCATTGCATAACTTTTTCATCATCAGCTTGGAAGCTAGGATCAAGTTGGGGGCCCACAATAATCAATTTGGTCATTGGCCTTGTTACTGCAACGTTTAACCTTTCTGGTTGAAAAAAAAATGAGGCAATATTTTTAATAAATAACGAATCTGTTGCACACATAGACAAAATAATTAACTCTCTCTCTTGGCCTTGCATACGTTCAACAGTATCTGTCACTATGCCTTTAGTTATACCTGAAATTAAGTTTTTTACCCTACGTGCATGACTTCGGAAAGGGGTAACGATACCAATATCCTTTGCTTGAAGTCCACCAGCAAGTGCCGCTTGTGTTATATCATGGACAAGTTGTGCCTCTTGTTGATTCACTGTTCTGCAACTTGTTCCGGGGCTTTTGATAAATACAATGGCATTATCCTTGGACAGAACCTCTTGATATTTACTTGGAATATTGGGTAAATCAAATGTGCGATTACGGTTTGGCCCTGTAGAGGATAGTTTTGAATGATAATAAATTTTACTTGGCCAACAACTCAACCATTGATTTAAACGATATGTTTTGTATAGCGTTTCCGTTGTTTCGTGTTGTTGACTAATCAGCTTGGCAAATACAGAGGTTGTAGCGGTATCAATCACTGATTTGGATAAAACGACTGGAGGGAGCTGTTTATGATCTCCAACAAATACATAACGCTTCGCCTTTCGCATAGCCATTACAGCTAGTGGTACAGTAATTTGACTCGCTTCATCAAATATTACTGTATCAAACTCAAAGTTCTCTAGCCGTTTCGAGCAAGTTGCAAAAGGTGTAGCGCCTATAACATAACCTTGGGTGGGCCGGTTTCCCCAATCATTACCATGCTCAAATCGCTTAACTTGACTATCTAGCGCTTTAGTGGATGAGGCAGAACCTATTTTAGCAACAGGCACATTCTCTTTATAAATCTTGTTTAGTGCATTATTAATAGCCATATGTGTATGTGAAGTCAGGAGTACACTTTGCCCCTCTTCAACAAGTAGTTTTGCTATCAGACTGATTACTTTTGTTTTGCCAGTGCCAGGTGGACCTTGTATACACGCAATATAGCGAGCGGCAACGCCAAATCCCACGGCGTTTTGTTGGTCTTCATTGAGCCCCATTTCTTCTGCAACAGTTGCTGCATTGTCAAATGTCTTGGAGAAAGTATCGTCAGCTTTGAGTTTACCTGCGAGCAGAGGAAGGATAATTTTTCGGCCAATTTTCGACTCAGCTATTTCAGAAAGCGCTTTAGTATAGAAAGGCTTTAAATCCATGCTATCTACATCGGCATAACAGGGGCCACCTGCATAGGCTTTCATTTGAGAATGCAGGTCACGACCACTTAATAGCCACTCGTTATCATATTCTGCTTCTATCGTTGCCTGGAATAAGAAGGCTGTATCGTTAACATCGCCTAAATGTAAACGGATCATGTCACCTTCTCTAAAGCGAGATTCTCCTTCTCCCAGCTTTGCCCATACTGTATTTCGTTCCTTCAAATTAAGGCTTGAAATAGCCTGAGTCTCACCTGAAGCGAGTTTGGATGCTAAAGGTTTTTCCCAGATTTCTTGTAGTTTGGTTAGACCTGCTTCATGCTCTTGTTGTACAAAACTTTTTAACTCTTCAAGTGTTGCCTTTAATTCCATTCAACGTGTCCTATACAAACTGCTTCAACTGGTGAGCTAAATTACATTCTTTAGTTTCTGTTATATCAAAGATGATTTATAGAGTAAGCAGCGAGTAACTGATTAGCTATTTGGGGTGGTATTGTTTTACCATTCTCACAGCAATTCAGTGTGGCAAAAGACACCCAGAGTATTTGTGATAATTCTTCTTGCGTGAGTCCAAGTTTATTCCGTTGAGCTTTTTCTTTTTACTCTACTTGGAAATTGCTTTTTTCAGTAGATGCCATAATATGCCTTAGTTGACGCTTAGCTAATTGAATCACTGTTTATCTAACTTTAAATATAACAAGTGTTATATAACAGCTTCACTTAGGTATCACAACTGAATTATTAAAACTGTTACACAATATTTAATATAGTAATAAATAGTGTGTCGATACTGTGCTTCTTTGTATCAACAGTTGGTAAAACGTTTAAACTACTGTCTGTAAAAGGACAACGGTTAAGCGTTGACAGAAGCAGGGTCGGCTCGTTTTGAACTCCGACATCACTAGGGTGAGAGTGTGAATTAGGACAATTGTATGTTTAAGTTCAACGTTTGCATAACGCCCTTAGAAAACACCGTGAATCCTTCCCAGGAGGGTTGTTTGCCGCATTCTTGCGGCAAACAGTTCGATGCGCACTACCCAGCCGTTGTGTACATCGAAATACCACAGATGTTTAGTTAATCATGATTGAGGTATAGCAAAGTGTGGGGGTGTAGTGTTTGAGTTGGCACTTTAATTAGCTAATCGTAACTCCCAACAGCATATATGCTTTCATAACTATGGCTGTAAATTTCTAAAATATTGCCAAAGGGGTCTTCCATATAAACCATGCGGTAAGGGTGTTTTCCTGGATAATAATAACGAGGCTTTTCCATTCGTTTTTTTCCTCCTGCTAAAATAATTTTCTCCATAAGACCTTCTACATCAGGATCTTGTACACAGAAGTGGAAAATACCAGTTTTCCAGTACTCAAAATTATTATCAGGGTTTTGCTGATTATTAAACTGAAAAAGTTCAATCCCGATACGGTCTCCAGTTGCTAAGTGAGCAATGTTGAGGGATTGCCAGCCGGCCCCAAAAACATCAGTACACATTTGCCCTATGGCGCTTTGGTCTTCAATAATCCGCGTTGGCTTCATGACCAAATACCAGCCTAACACTCGAGTATAAAAGTGAACGGCTTTTTCAAGATCAGGAACCGAGATACCTATATGGGAAAAGTTACGAGGGTAGGGTGCTTTCATTAACTAACCTGTTAAACCAAGTGATACATTTTCTTGTAGTTTAAGAAATCAGGAAGTTAATATAAAATTATCATTCATGATGGTAATGATAATTTTTTGTTATGGTAAATCAAAATTTTTTACGTACCTTTAGAGTGCTAGTTCAGACGGGTAACTTTACGCGAACTGCTGAACAATTACATATGACACAGTCTGGCGTCAGTCAGCACATTAAAAAACTGGAAACACAACTGGGGCAATTATTATTGAACCGCTATGGTAAACGATTTGAACTTACGAGTGCAGGTGAATTACTGTTCGATTTTGCGATCAAACAGCTTACGGCAGAATCAGAGTTGTTGACATCGCTTGAAATGGATAAGCCGCATGTGGGTCAGTGTAAAATAGCCTGTTCTGGGCCTATGGCTATGCAGCTTTATCCTGAGCTGCTGAATCTGCAAGTATGCACTCCTACTTTGACGTTCTCCCTTGAAGCGGCACCGAATGAGACCATCATCGAGTTAATTAAAAATAATCAGTTTGATTTAGGTATTGTCACACAACAAGTTAATGATCATGCATTAATGCAACAATGGGTCGGTACAGACGACCTTTGTCTTATTGTGCCCAAGGGAGAACAGGTTAATTGGTCATCTTTGATGAATTTGGGGTTTATTAATCACCCCAGCGGGCATCATTATGCTTATCAATTGCTGGAAAAAAACTATCCTGATGAATTTGTGGCTATGAATCAACTGCCTGAACGTAGCTATGTTAACCAACTTGCGCAGATTTTACTCCCTATATCTCAAGGACTGGGATTTACTGTTATTCCTAAATCAACACTAGATGTCTATCCATACCTGAACAAAATTAGAGTAGTGACCTTAGATAAGCCTGTGGCAGAAGATGTTTATTTGGTCAGTAAAAAACACAAGCCTCTGCCAGCTAGGTATCAATTAGTTAAAACATTGATTGAACAGTTATGGCAATAGATATGTGCTTGTATTGGAGTTATTGCTGGTAAATTGTGTAATTCGCTTAACCATCTGATCATTTCTTTCGTCCACGACAGAAAACCATCTCTGGTTTCTGTCGCTACCGATGCTCCCTGCATCTGCTCCATAAACAATCAAATGGAATGCTTGAGCTTATAGTAGTTATAAACAGGCTGGTTTAGGTGTAGAGAGTAAGGTTTAACATTACTCAACCATCTGCCGCAAGGATGCGGCCGCTGAGTCTCCAGGGATGGATTTACGACGAGTTGAGTAGTGTTATGCCTTGCTCTGATACAATGGTCTTTTCATTATGAGAGTACTTATACCCTCCATTAAAAATCCTTCTTTTTTGGTATATAACCTTTACGCTTGGTATAGTAGAAACCAAGGAAAATAAAATCGCTGGATATTGAAAAAAGTAGTTTTATGAAATTTAATCATCAAAAAAACGATTTAAAAATGTCATTAGCGATGGTCATAGTGGGTGTTGTTTCAGCAATAGTATAATTATTTTTGTTTATTTGTTTTTACTTTTTCTAATTCAGGGATGCATTTTCAAGGATCTTTTATGGCTAAATTTAAGGGAATAATTAATAAATTAATCATTACTGTAATATTTTCCATGGTTTCTGTCTGTAGTTTGGCGGCAAATGGAGCAAAAAAAGTATTATTAGTGGGTGTTGATGGTACACAGTATGAACGCGTTATGGCATTAAATACACCCGCATTTGACCGGTTCAATATTATAAAGGCTTATACTGGTGGCGTAGCGGGGAATAAGTCTGAGCAAAGAACGGTAAGCGGTCCAGGTTGGACGACGATTTTAACGGGGGTATGGAAAAATAAACATGGTGTTGAAAGTAACTCAGATGGCTTGGCAAGCTCAAGTTGGCCAAGCATTTATCGTTATTTACACGACGCGAATAGTCAGTTAAAGCTTTATGGTTTTTCGACATGGGGCCCTATTCATACTCAGTTTTTTGCAAATGATATGGCATTTTTATCCAGTCGAGCCGAAGGTGGAAGTGATGATGACAACGTTCAGCGTACGTTAAATGTACTCTATCATGATTCTCCTGATTTTATCTTTTTGCATTTAGATGAGCCTGATGCAGCAGGGCACAGTCATGGTTTTGGACATGAATATGATGAGTCAATCATTCGTTCAGATCATCGCTTGGGTTTATTGTTGGATGCTGTCGAGCATAGAGAGCAGACGTTTGGTGAAAACTGGTTAGTATTGGTAACAACGGATCACGGGCGTGATTTTATGGGTAAAGGTCATGGCAGCCAAACGAAACAGGAAAAGACCATTTTTATTGCCAGTAATAAGCCATTGAATAAAAACTACCAAGATATTATTGCATTACCTAATAAAAGCTTTGGTGGAATTTATGGCTGGCCTGCACAAACATACATAGTACCAACCATATTAAATTTCTTTGGAGTTATGTCAGATATTCATTGGCGATTGGATGGATTACCACTGATCGGTGATATTAACGTAAACCGTATCTATGCCAATATTGGTGGTAAAAAATGTGGGTTGGAGTGGGATGTAAATACGGCTTCACCCGCAACCATTGGTATGAATGAACATGTAGCGAAGTTTGATTGTGACGGCCATGCTGATCCTTTATTTATTAAGGGGAATAAAATATACGCCAATATTTTTAATTCAGGCTGCACACTACAGTGGGATGTAGATAAAGGAACACCATTAACATTAGAAGAAAGTGAACATGTTGCAAAGTTTGATTGCACGGATTATGGTGATCCATTGCAAATAAAAAATCAGCAGATAACGTCTTACATCGATGATCAGCTGTGTGGCTTTCAGTGGGATGCAGATGCGGGTACACCTATTACTCTAGGGCGAAATGAACATGTGGCGAAGTTTGATTGTCAAGGAAGCCCCGACCAACTGATTATTGAGTAATTTTTTAAGAATAGTCTTATAAGAATAGTCTTAATAGCCGTTGATTAAGCCCACATAAACTACGTGATTATGTGGGCTTATTTTTTACCTTTTGATAAAGACAGCAAAATACCTAAAAGGGGAGTAGGTACTGAAAAGCAACTTTTAAATATGTTAGGGCTTAATCGAATTCAACTCATTGTTGGTACAGATTGCCAAGCAGATTATGAAATTGCCCAATCTTCTTACCAGCATCTTTTTGAAAAGGTCTCCTATAGACCTAATAATAATGTTAAGTTACACATAGCGATATCAAAAAAGTCGCTTTATCTTGATAAAATTCAAGCTTTTCAAAATGCATTGACTGCATTAATCAAAGAAGGTGCTATTAAAGATATTAGTTCTTCATATTTCAACTAAAGGTTCCTTAAGCGCTATGTGTAATCATTGATTTACTGAATTTTTTTTTGAGCTACCCCCATCAGTACTGGCATAGTTTGTCCCTGACCTTCTAGTGCAAAAGGTTGACTTAGCGATGTAGTAGAGAGTTCAGCATTTGAAAAAGCGTGTTCAACACATTGTTCTGTTAAGCCAAAGTCAGCCGTTGCATTTGTTTTGAGCCAATCCCATTGAATAAGAAAAGCATTTGGCTTAAGCATTTTGGCTAATAACTGCAGGGTTTCAGCATAATTAGGTAAGAAACCAAAAACAGATGAAGCAACAATTAAGTCGAAAGAAGTATGTAATGATTTATGTTCTTCTTGTGTCGACTCGGTTAATAATGTTGTAAAGCTATTCACATTAGGTAGATTTTTACTTTGTAGAATCTTGATCATTTTTGGCGATGAGTCGAGCGCGATAATTTCTGCTGCTAATGGTGATAAGCGTTCTGTGAGTTGTCCAGTACCACAGCCAAAATCAAGTATACGGAGTCCTGTTGGGTTTACGGTGTTAATCAGTGACTCAAAGGCAAGATTTGCATAGGTCACTACATCAGGCATGTTATCCCAAGCTTCTGCATAATCGTCCCAACTCTCTGACATTACTTGTTATCCTTAGCTAAAGTATTGAATGAATGTATTAGGCTGAGAGAATACCAAAAAATTTGATAAACAAAAATCAGGGTTCAATTTATGAACCTTTTTTTATCTAATTAATATGTTTGCCGTGTAATAGCTACTTACACTCATAAAAGTGAGCTGAACTCAATTGTGATTATGCTGTTCATGGTTTCTCTTCTGTAATTTAGTGGGTTAGTGAGCTAGTTTTTGCAGTACCTGATCCCAAGAGATGAGTTTAAAGTTGGTGGCTTCACGAATGTGGTTTTCGTTAAGATAACTTTTTGGACCAGCTTCCCCATCATGGACAATGAGTATCCCATATGGAAAATCAGTTCCTAAATAATAAGGGTAGGCTGCAAGTCCATCAGTATGTTTCACTTGTTGCTGTTTGCTACCAAGGATTCTTAATGTTCCAAGTATTTTTGCTGGGGAAAGAGGGTTTTGAGGCTGTGTTAGGTCATATACGACAATACGGTTATTCCCTTGGCTGGATGCTAACAGTAAGCGCTGCTGATGGAAGGGGAGTAACGTTAATCCTTCTACGTCAGCGACTAAAGCGCGGTTTGTAGGTAAAGGCTTAAGCAATTGGCAACTGTATTCTTCTTCAGCTTCATCCCAGGTGCGTGAGTAGGGAATACCAAAACTTGCTACCCGATCAATAAGAGCAGGGGGTTGTTTACCAAAAGGATGAATACGCCAGATTCCGACGTTTTCTTGTGCCGCATATAATTGTTGGTTGTGTTTATCGAAGACCATTCCTTCTATTTGAGGCTGTTCATCGTCATCATTTAAGCACGGCATCCATTGTTGGCCATTGCTGAGGGTAAATTGACTGGGCAACGATATTCGTTTTTCTATCTGATAGGTTAATAAGCCTGAAGTTGTTGGTTGGATTTGAAGGATAGCAAGTTGGCTTTGTTTTCGTTGTGAAACAAAAACCCATAACTGTTGTTGTTGATGGTCATAATAACTGGCCAGCCCATAGGCACTTTGCTGCAAAGGTAATGATTCAGGTGTTGAGAAAATCATGGGGACGTCAGCCGCCGTTATATTTTTCATTAATCGGTGCTTAGCTGATATATGCAAAAGACTTAACTCATCCCGCCCTCGGTCAGTGGTAATCACGATATCAAGAGGATGTTGATCAAGTATTACGGAATGGATGACATCAACGTTGTTATAACGACTGCGTGGAATTTTGTTGGCGTTAGGCACTATTTGTTGTCTTAATTTTCCATTGAGCGTAAAACTGGCTAAACCACCTTGTTTTAAGGTTCCAATAATTAAACTCTGTGAAGGTTCTTCACTGTTATACCATAGTGCTGGATCATCCGCATTCGCATAACCATTAGCATTATCGTCAAAAAAGCGTTCAGTTTCTACGCTTGCGTTAATAGTCCACTTAGAATAAAAAGGGTTTGCGTGAATTGAGGACGCGACTAGAAATAAAAATGTAAAAATAAATATAAGCCACAAGAGCACCTCTAAAAATAGTGGTTTTACAATACGATGAGTAATACCCATAAACTATCCCTTAAATATATATGTTCAAAAGGATGTGTTTTTGATAAGCGAGGGTACTGTAAAGTGTTTTTATGACGTGAACATGTATTTAACAGTGGATTGTTTGTGGCGTTGCCTGTGACTTTTTTTAAATAGGTTAAATTTGCTCTTAGCTAAGGCACTGTGGAAATAAGTGCCTTGCGTAAGAAAGTAACGCTAACTCGGTATAAAAATATTGGGATGAAAAATGGGAGGCTCAATAGTAAAGGAGGGTGTTATATTAAGCGTAAGATTATTCGTTAAGGTTCAGATTATGAAAATACAGTGAACTCACGCTTTTGATTTTTGTGTTTAAACCAGAATGACCTGAACGTTATGCTGTTGTAATGTTTGATAGTCAGTATCAGTAATCCCTGTATCTGTAATCAGGATATCAATTTTATCCATAGGAATCACGACATTTGGCGTTTTACGTCCAAATTTACTGGAGTCTGTTACCACAATAGTTTTACGTGCTGCTTCACACATCGCTTGACTGACTTGATAGATAGGAATTTAT
>NZ_JAGSOY010000220.1 GCF_018837975.1 Zooshikella harenae
TGGTGTGGGGAGAGCTGGTATCTAGCCAGCTCTTACCCGATTAGCAGTTTCTATCGTAGTGTTAAGGAGTACAGTTCAGCGTAATCTGTTGTAATTTTTGTCCCTTTGTCATCTTTAATGACCACACCATCACCTATCACTAATGTAGCCCCATCTAACTCTACTTTCACACTACTCGTCACAACCGAAGCTGCATCTGTTCCCCAAAGTTCATCAGACTCTACTTCAACAGTGATCCCTGCCGGCACAAATATTTCTACATTACCACGATATAGTTGATAGTTATTTTCAGCAGAACTTTCTATCTGATCCGCACTAATTTCTAAATCAAAAGCCATTGTAGATTGTACAAAAAACAACAGGCCACCGACAAAAATAGTAATAACCGCAGACCACATGGCAACAAGTTTTGCTTTGATTTTGCTATCGAATGAACTCTCCCTGCTCTCTTCCAATACAAATAACTCATTGGTGTCTAATTCAAAGCAAGCTGCTAATGCTTTCACTGTTTCAAGTGAACCAGAACCCTCGTTCTCAACTCTTTGAATTGTTCTTAAGCTTAAAGCGCTTACATCAGCTAAATGCTGCTGACTCCATGCCCTTAACTTACGTTCATTTAATATTTTTTTAGCATTAATCTTCATCACACATCCAACTTCTAATACTGGGATTACAGCGTATAAAAAAATCAAAAATTCGTATACGACAGTTTAATGCCAACAGTACGCCAAAGGGACGACAAACTGCTAACGCCGTGCTTTGCGGCTGGTTTGGAGCGCAGAGAACAGCACCTTGTGTACGCCCAGCATGGGCATTGAACTCATGGGGTGAAAGTCCCCTCTAGTATACCCTAGTAAGTATAAAAAAGGACATCCATTATTTATATCAGTAAAAGCTCAACAACTGTTATTCAACTCTTTCCAAGCAACACAAAAATAACTCACATAAGCCTAATCAAAGACATGAAAAGCTACTTGGCCCGGTACAAACTATCTACCATAGGACACGGCTACCAAGCCTCCTTAACAGAAAAAAGGACACTCACTTTTTGATTATTTAACTACGACTGTATGGCTATCATTACTTGTAGCCACCTTTGAGAGAACAATGGCTGTCAACTCAGCTGCCCCCCTGGATGTAGCTTTAACGCGCCAATCGCCACCAAGGTTTTGCTGCCACCAATGCTTTCAGTGCTATGTTCGGTGACTGTCCTTTTTTGGGTTTGACTAAAGTCGTCTTCGTTAAATGGCTGTAACTCTATCAATTCATGCTCCAGGATGCGAACGTTGCCAACAGCAGCTGAGCGTAGCGAGGTCCAAGCCCGAAAGGCCGATGCTGATTGGTCTTGTTATATGTTGATTCCACTGCATTACTTTAAAGCTGAATTGGCTTATACGATAAAGCCTTTTCAGCAACCTCTTCTACACTTAGTTCAGGATTATGCCAAAAAATTAAATCGGAAACTTCTGGATGAGGAACATTGTTTTGAAGCAAAGACAAAAACTGGAAAAGGACACCCACTATTCATATCACTAAAAACCCAACAACTGTTACTCAACTCTTCCCAAGCGATCAAATCTAGACTGTCCCTTTTTTTTCTGCTGGTCACTTTATAAATAAGCCACATTTATATGCCTAATGCCCACAACTGGATCTCAGCGTAAATTCTGTCCTTGTGTCTACACTTGTTATCCGAAACTGCGAGGTATTTTGTAGCTCATACCTCGCCTTTTCTTTGCCACTAATATTTCATTTTAAAGTCAGGAGTTCCCCCTCAAAGGTACATACTATTGAAAGGTTTTCGTAACTTCCTTTAAAAACATAT
>NZ_JAGSOY010000221.1 GCF_018837975.1 Zooshikella harenae
AAAGGGTTAATTTGATCGTGGGTGCAAATAAGAAAAAAACATTATTAATAATTTGTAGTGTTTTATTAAGTGTAATTTTATTAACTATGTTAACAGCATCGGGTTTTATTTATTGGGTGTTTGATTATAACGCTAATGAATTACAAATTGATACATGTACAGAGAATGGAGGCTGTTGGGATTACCTCCTAAGCCAATGTTTAAATAATTATGAATAATTTTTCAAGTTATACCCTATTATTTACCATAAAAAAGCCACCTTGACTGTTCATACTTATCATAAAGATCACGTTCCCATTAAATACTAATACAAAATAATACAATTATTAAATATCATAAAATAAACTTAAACGCTCGCCGTTATTTGGATTGGTTTATTTCTGCTTCAAGCTGATAAATATAACGCTCTAAATCCTCGGGCTTATGATAGGTTACCATCGCACCATCCGCATCACGGATCGAGGCCCGTAAATCACCGGTCCGTAATTTATGCAAAGCCTGTCGTGCTTCAAATAAACGTTGTTCGGTATTCATCCGAGGGCGTGTCCTAAGGCAGAAAGATCTAACGTGGATTTGGGTTTAATGTCGGGTTCATTGTCGGCATTTAAGGTATACACCCGGCTATTGGTATCCCAAGGCTGTGCCCAGCTTGGTGGATCATCCCAATTAATGGTGTCTGCTTTTAATTTGTGGATACAGGCACGGTTATAGGCACATAAATCCCAGGACTCATTAGGCCCACCGAGCTCTTCCCATTTACCGTCAGCCGTACGTGTTTCAGCGGTGAGTTCTTCATAAAAGCTCAGCGGTAACCAATCTGGGAAGTGAATATAATTCGGGCCGGGAATATCACGTTCCAATGAATTATTCACCACGTCTTTAAAGGCATTGGAATTTAATAATTGCAGAGGAATATCCCCATAAATACGTGCTTTGCTGTGGCTGTTATTTTGGTTATTGGGGTAGGTTTCCCGCATTTTAGTATGTTGGGTATGGTAATCACCTTTAATCAACATAAAGCGATGACGTAAGCCTAACTTTTTAACACGCCGATAAAACTGGTAGGCATTATCGGTTACACCTTCCTCTCCACCCGAATCACAGGCGACCAATTGAATGCCCATTACTCGGCCAGAGCCGTCATTCAATACGTAGTGCTTATGCAGGACTTTATCAATAATCACATCCCAGTCTTCAGCATACGCACCGGGATGAATCGCTAATACTTCCCCCGTTTCCTCGTTCACGCGAAACGGCGAATAACGCAGATTAAACCGATCAATGATCCAGCTTTCCAGATGTTTACCCCAGCCCTGGACTTGCACGACAAAGCGACGTTTCACACCACCTTGAACATCAATCGCCGCCGTTAAAAAGCGCACACCGTTAGGAATGGTGCGTTTAATAAAAGGTTCGGCCCGTGCTTTTAAGGATTTAGCCGTGCGGTTAGTGGTACTGGTAATCGGTAAATATGCTCGGCCAATATCCAAGTTAATAGTACTTTGTAATTTCTCCTGGTTGCCGGTCTTTTCATAGTGCTGTTCCGCGAGAATATAGTTGTACACCAAACCTTGCCAGTTTTGATAACCGGCTGCTGGGCCTTCCATCCAAAAACTGGCGTACAACGATTGTCGTTTTTCCCCGGTGATTTCACCGTCCGGCGTAATACCTTGACCTTCTCCCAACCAGCGGCACTGGCGATTTAAGTCAGCTTTTTGTGTCGGCTCAATGCGGCCACGGCACTGGGTACACAACATGTAAACACTTTCTGAAGCTTTCACCGGATCGGCATGTTTATCCCAATG
>NZ_JAGSOY010000222.1 GCF_018837975.1 Zooshikella harenae
GGCATCAAACAGCTGGCCCCCTTCAATACGAATGAATACGCCAGGCGTCTTCAACTGATACAGGCGACCACCACAGTGTAAAGGACAAGGATCACCTGCGGTATACTCAGGATGATTCAGAACAATGGTTTCTGCAGCGGTATAGGCCTCTGCTGCAATACGGCCATGACCTTTAATTTTAGGTGGCTGTTGATCATTTTTAGTGCTATCACCCGTATTAGCAGAGAGCAATGGGGTTTCACTATCATCATTAGCCGCTTCAGTGGTTACTGTCTCTGCAGATGTTATGTCTGGTTCAACTTCGTGGCGTTTCTCTGTTTGTATCGCAAACACTTTTTTCAGGTTATGAATACTGATTTTTGAGAAGGTGAGTTTTTGCTGAAGCCATAAACAGAGGTCCAATACACCGATGATAAGGGTTTTATGATCCTGGCTGAGCGATGAAGCGGTAATCGCCTGCTGGAGGTCCTGATAGGCTTCAGGAGATAAGGTTTCTATCTTGGGTGATTTCATTACAGCACGATACGACAGTTAATTTATTTCATTATCGTACTGAACCTGTTTTATTGTTGAATAGCCGTGATTGCCGATGAATTTTGTAAGTGATATTAATCGTTGTCCTTTTAATCGAAGTAAATAGAACGATCGCTTAATAATAAATAATTCAATAATGATTTACTGCACTCGATGCATTGTCCTTTTTAAGGATTATTATCAGTCAATGTGAGTTTAAAAAAAGACTGCTTCAAGCGGCCTTGAAGCAGTCTGCATAGGTTATTTATGGGAGAACCCCCACTGTCCTGTGCATGATCTGATGAAGTAGACCCCGGCCTTATTCATCAAACGGGTTCATTATGAGTATAGTGGTAAAATACTGGGTCGGATGTGCTTTAACAGGGAGAGTACAGTTTGGTACGGCGTAGCAATGAATTGATAATATAAAAACTACACCTTTGGCCTGCGCAATCAGGAATGAGCTGTTGTTAACAAACCAAAGGGTAGTTAGATGATGAAACCAATTTAAGCTTAATCGTACTGATCGTATTTTTCAATTAATAACGCCTGAAAACATGTTTATAAATACGAGGTGGCATTATAGGGTGATGGCTTATAGGGTTAATGGTAATGAAGCGTATTTTTTGACTGACTATGTGGAAAAATCTGGTTTTTGTATTATTGTTCCTGATACTACAAGCCGCTCGTGCTGAACCGATCCCTGTGACCTTATTAGGGGATTATAATTATTATCCGTACAGTTATGTTGAGCATAATAAATTAAAAGGCCTTTATCCCATGATTATTCGGCGCGTCCTCAGTCAAATGCCGAATTATTACGTCACCTTGGAAGGTGTGCCATGGAAACGAGGCCTTAAGCTACTGGAAACCGGTAAAGCGTTTGCCTTATTCCCACCGTATAAACATGAAGCCACACGGCCTTATATGGCCCCCTACTCAAAACCACTGCTTGCTGAAACCGTTGTCTCGTGTTTTGTCGGGCAGAAATACTCACAACCAGCCGACCTCGTTGGCCAGAGGACTATTATGGGCTGACGGTGGGTATTAACTTGGGATACAAACTCGGTGGTGATGCTTTTTGGGCCGCAGTAAAAGATCAAAAAATTGAGCTTAAGGAATATGGCAGTAATCGTTTGAATTTAATCAAGTTATTAGTGGCGGGGCAAACAGACTGTTATGTGAATAGCCAGCAAGCAATTTTACTGTCCTGGCGTCAACTTAAGCAAGAAAACTACCGCCAGATAGCACCTTTGGTAGAGGGCGCCATAGTCTCAGTAGAATACGGTT
>NZ_JAGSOY010000223.1 GCF_018837975.1 Zooshikella harenae
TCCATAGACAGGCAACTGTATACAGAAAAAAAATAAAACAATGATGTTGCTTACCCAACGGTAATACTGGCTGATACTGCTCTTATTTTCTGTCACTGTTAGGTCAAAAATATCTCTAAGTATTACTACTATGGAACCATAAGTACTTACGAACTTAACTAACAACCTGCACTACAAATAGAGTCTGATTTCAATTTACTTTTTAACGCAAAAAGTATCTAATTTTAAGGCTTATTCTTTAAGTACTACTATCAGCTTTCCTCTTAAACCTAGTCGTCTTATTTTCAACCTTACCTTCAGCTTTTAACTCCTCATAAGTCTTAGCACCTGCATCTCTTAGCATGCAATATATTTCTTTAAATTCTTCTTCATCTGCATATTCACTATTTATAACACAATCCAAAGCCGTAAATTTATATTTATTATTCGCAACATTAATATTAACGTCTTCTCTCAATAACATTCTTACTATAGAAACATCGCCCTGACTTGCCGCCATGATTAAATAAGTTGAAACATTACTACTATCTTCACCTATTAACACATTACAGTCCAAACCTTTTTTTATCATTAAGCTAAATGTATTATTTCTATTTTTTATATTCCTTGGATAATCTCTTAAAATGTCAAATGATATAATAGCATCACTAGCAACAGATGATCTACAATTTAAATACGCCCCTTTTTCTATTAAAATATTCGCAATTTCAAACTCACGACTGATTAAAGCATTGCCAAGCACTGACTGTCCAAAATTATCAATGTAATTGACGTTAATTTTATTGTCACATAAAATTTTTGCCACTTTTATTTGACTATTTTTTATTGCTACCTCTAAACCATTTACTTTCACGCCAGATATATCGATTTGCTCCGCATTCACGTCCACACCATGCTTAATAAAAAATTCAACAATATCAGTGTATCCATTTTTTATCGCATGAAAGTATGCTGTATAACCACAAACGACTACATAAGGGCTTACACCTTTCTCTATAAGTTTTTTTACAACAGCAAAATTTCCTTCTTGTGCAGCTTTCGCTAAATCAAACTCATCAGAAGAGTATACTTCCCCCTCTAATTGTGGATAAAATTCTTCATGCCTCACATGTCCATTTTCACATATGTAGCGATCACGCACATCAAACCCAGTATCTTCATCACACGCATCTGGATGATAGGCAACTATACAAAAATTTTTTATTATAGTTTTTTTAAAGTAATCAATTAATAAATATACACTATCATAGTCATAACAACTTATCTCAATATTAAATTTTTTCTGATAAACATAAGCGCTTAAAAATGTCATCTCATCATTACGTAAAAAAGAGTTAACCATTTCTTTTAATGGTTCTTCAACACTCAAAGTTTCTGTAAATTCATCTAGCTCGTTTTTCTCAAATTCTTCACTAAGCTTTTCCCATGCAGATTTTATACTTTTAAAAGCCTTTGTTCTTCTTGCTTCACACTCAAATTCAATAATAAACATATTTATTCTTCATTCTGGAACAGGAATAAACTTAATAAGTTCATTTGCAATATTGCTCTTTGCTTCTCTGGGTAAATGAGTAGCTTTCAGTGACTCAAATATTTCCACCCAAGCCTTTTTATTTTTCAATTTCGGATTTATATCTTCTGCAGACACTTCTAAATACTTATCCCATGCTTGTGGCGAGTACTCGTTTTTAAACTTAATTCCAAACTGATCAACAATATTAATTTTTTTCGGCTGAGCCACTATAAATTTACCG
>NZ_JAGSOY010000224.1 GCF_018837975.1 Zooshikella harenae
GATTATGATCGCTTAAAAGTCGATATTGATACCGAAGGTGATCCGTTTACTCTCGCCAAAAAGCGCACCACCACCTTTATGTCGAGTGGGATGACGGTGGTTGAGTCCTCTCCCGGTAAACCCATTATTGATTTACGTTGGGAAGCGAGTACCCCCCATGAAGCACCACCCTGCCAAGGTATTTTAGGATTATATAACCAAGGGGATCGACGACGTTTATATTGGCCTTGTCCACACTGTCAGGAATGGTTTCAACCTGTCTTTGAAAGACTGCATTGGGAAAAGCATACTGACCCAGTTAAGGCTTCAGAAAGTGTTTATATGCGCTGTCCTCATTGTCAGCAGCGTATTGAACCTAGCCAAAAAGATGAGCTTAACAATCAGTGCCGCTGGCTGGGTGAAGGTCAGCAGTTAACTGCGGCAGGTGAGGTCATTGGGGAAAAGCGACAATCGCGGTATGCCAGTTTTTGGATGGAAGGCCCTGCGGCCGGTTATCAAACCTGGCAAGAGCTGTTGTATACCTATTTACTGGCTGAACACCATTATGAACAAACCGGCAGTCAGGAAAAGTTTAAGTCGGTATTCAATATCGATTTAGGCCGTCCTTACTTCCCCATTCTCAATGAGCATCAACGTACTGCCAAAGGTTTAAAAGCACGGGCAGAACCTTTAACAAAACGCACGATCCCTCATGGTGTCCGCTTCTTAACCGCCGCCATCGATGTTCAGGCGGGTAGTCGTCGCCGGTTTGTGGTGCAGGTAGAAGGTTGGGGAGAAGGATTAGAACGGTGGCTGATTGATCGCTTAGCGTTACGGTATTCCCCGTATCGCACCGATGAAAACGATGAACGTTTACCGATTCATCCGGGTGCTTACGCCGAGGACTGGGATGTGTTGCTGGATAAAGTGCTGAATAAAGCCTATCCCTTAGCTGACGGCTCTGGTCGGGTGATGGGAATACGCATGGTGGCGTGTGATTCCGGTGGTGAGGATGGGGTGACGGATAATGCCTATGCCTTTTATCGTAAGGTCAGAAAACAAGGTTTACAGCACCGCTTTATGTTGATTAAAGGCGATCGCCATACCCAGCAAAAAATGCGAGAAACCTTTCCGGATAATACCCATAACTCACAACGTAAAGCCAAAATTTATGGTGATATTCCATTACAGCTATTGAATACCAATGTATTCAAAGACGCGTTAAATAATACGCTGGATCGGGACATACCGGGTCCTAAATATTTTCACTTTCCGGATTGGCTGCCCTTAAGCTTTTATGAAGAACTCACGGCCGAAACCCGTAACGCTGAGGGCAAATGGGAACCCTTGGGTGGACCCAATGAAGCCTGGGACTTGTCTGTGTATAACGGCGCTTGTGTCCACAAACTACAGGCCGAAACTATTAACTGGGCTTACCCTCCCAGTTGGGCGCAGCCATGGGACGAAAACACGCTGGTTTTTAACCCCGATGTGACCAGTCTTAATGAAGTCTCAAAGCCAAAACCGCTAGATTTATCGGCACTAGGGAGAGCCCTCGGATGAATACCGAACAACATTTATTTGAAGCACGACAAGCCTTGCATAAATTACGCACGGGAGAATTAAGGGCATCGATCCGTGATGCGGATGGGGCGATGGTGACTTACCATAAACCTGAGGATTTAGAGCATTATATTCACCAGCTCGAAGCTGAGATAAATCAATCTCAACAACG
>NZ_JAGSOY010000225.1 GCF_018837975.1 Zooshikella harenae
TATATCAAAGCTTTTATTTCTCTTGATGCAAGTTGGGAGCTAAAAGCTGGAATAGTTTTTGGCGAAAAAGAAAAAGCACAAGTAACATCTGAACAGAAAGCTGTACCCAAAATTGGAATTGAAATAAAACTGGGTGATGCATTAGATGCAGCAGTTACAGGGGAAACAGGGGTTCAATATAAAGCAACAATGACAATTGATATTAACGGCGATGACACAGTAAAAGTTGAAGGAGAAGGTAAAATATTACCTGTTGTATTAAAAGCACACATTGTTTCTAAACATTTCAAAGTTAACTGGGATGACAAAAAAGTAATAATGAAAGAGTATCCTTTAGGCGGATTTAAATGGCCTGTCAAAAAAGGAAGTGAAGATGAGAATGCTTATACACCAGTTAAGGATGAGGCTGAAGTTGTAATAAGAAGCATTCTTAAGAAAAAATTTAGTGAGGATTTCGATGTAAAAATTAGAGAAATTTCAGGATATGAAGAAATTGAAATTAAACCTCATGGACTTGGTGGATATAGCCCACAAAAAGTGAAAAAACCAAAGTTTAGGAAATATGATGTAGATTACACTGTTAATAGAATAATGGAATATATTATATCTAAAAGGAATATTTTGAAACTGGATATAACGTCTGTTGAAGGGCTTGCACTAAAAATTGATGAAGATTTGCGTGATATGCGAGGGTTTGGCGATTTTTATATTAGACAAGAGCAGTTTGACGAGTATATTGATGGAGAGTTTCAAAATGTACTTGATGATTATATTAGTCCAGCTAAAGTTGCTGAATATGAAGCCAAAAAAGCCTCTAAAAAATAGAGGCGTACTAATTTAATCTAAGATACAGCGAAATCCTACTGTATAGCTACCATATTTTGGGTCAGTTGAGCCTCTAAGTAAAATGTTTGAAATTACCGAAGATGGATAGTGATTACCTTTCATTGTTTTTAATTCTCCATCTTTTGGCCCTGTTGGGTTGCTCTCAGGTGCGTATGAGGGATAAAGATCTTCATACCAGTCATATACATACTCATATACGCCACCATGCATACCATAAATGCCAGCTGGATTAGGGGGATATTTATCAATAGCAGGTGGCTGTTTAGGTGCTTTTTTGGGATCCCCCCAAATGGTATTGACACCAGGTTCAATCTTTCCATTATTGGTGGCATATTCCACATCTTTACCACCACTGGTTGCGGCATACTCCCATTGAGCTTCCGTTGGTAGTGAACCTTTTTTGTCAAAAACTGAGCCAAGCCATTCGCAGTAAGCTTGTGCATCATACCAGGGTATTGAGTTTGCGGGTGTCTTTTTCATATCTGGACATTTGGCATATTCAAACTGGTCGGATGTGTGTCCTGTTACTTTCATAAAGAAATCAAATTCATAACAGGTAGTAGGAAATTTTTGTATTGTAAATTCAGAAACAACTACTTTGAAGTAATCCGGTTCACTGATATTTTCTTGCCTTAGCTTCCAGCTTAAGTCAAAAGAGACTTTTCGGTGCATCTCTCCACCTTTAAAGTCGACGAAGTTATCCTTAATGGATGTTTTAAAGGTCTCAATTTCCTGACTATGTTTGTCACAACCGGCTAAGATAGTGAAAATGAACACAATACTCAAACTAAAAGCATTGCGATTTCTACTCATAAACATTCTGATCTCCATTAGATAC
>NZ_JAGSOY010000226.1 GCF_018837975.1 Zooshikella harenae
TAGCAGTGGCGAAGTGGCTGATGGCAATGATGGCTTTGGCAGCTCTGGTGAAGTCGATGCGGGTGACACTAGTGGTGGTTTTGGTAACAGTGGTGAGGTGGATGCAGGTGATAGCAGTGGTGGCTTTGGGGCTGGTAATACGTGGACGCCACCAAACTCAAATACAAGTGAGACTGAGAATGTAGACCCAAGAAAGTTATTAGGATTAGGTGATAAAGCTGTTCACCCCAGAGAACATTTAAATGATAAGGTTAGGCTAGGAAAATACGTTCCCCCAAACACTAAGAAAAATCATTTAACAAAAGCGGAAAAGAGAAAAGCGGATCAAATTTTGAATGACTTAGAAAAAATGAGACAGGGAGATTTAAGTGTTAGGGCTAAAATAGAAGATGCTAGTGGCTCACTGAGATATCATAAATTAGAAGATGAATTGTCTGACTATGCATCACTTGACCTTAGCTCAACAATGAGGTTGATTTATAAAGAAACGAGTAATGGAATAGAATGGTTCATTCAGCAACAACATTAAGGTATTAGAGTAAAGTTTAAAAATATTATAAGGGTAAAATCAATTGTTTTGGTTTTACCCTTATTGATCGATAACTACAGGAGTAGCTGTTTATATGCAACCTTCTATTTTATTGAAAGAGCTTTTAGAATCAAAAGATCCTCTTGATCTAGACATAATAGATGAGTTTCTTGATGTGCTAGAAAAAGAGTATACCTTAATAGAAAAATTATCATTAAATGAAGCTTATGATTTTATATCACTGGGGAAGCAGGCGAGCTTAAAAATCTATGTTAAACTAGTAATTGTATTTATAAATCATGATGATTTTTTTGATAAAAAAGTAAATGAAAAATTCATCATGTATATACTTAAGCTGGCACTAAGCGAAAGTATAAAACCAAGAGACTTAGCAAGGCTTTTTGAAGTATATTTATCAATAGATGGCAATAAGTTAGATCTTGCTAATTTGATAAATAGCATGGAACGAGAAATTATCTCTTTAGTTATTAATGAATTAAATAATTATGATGATTTTTTGGGGTTTGTGTTTTTGCCTGTATCCGATACATTTAAACACAAAATTAGAGTCAAGGTTAGGGCAAATTTATTCTTACATCTACTTTGTATAATCAATAGAAAATTAAGCGAAAATATTGAAATCTCTCCCATTCAGAGAAAATACTTTTTTTTCGAGGGAGCCCTCCAAGACTGGTCTATCCTTAATGATGATAGCGCATCCAGATATTATAAGCATGGAGTTATTACACTTGAAGAAAAAAATCATCTAGAGTCTTTCGGTAAAAAACTATACGAGGTTATTAAAAAATTTGGTGAATATCCATCTTTAGAGACAATTTATCAAGAAAAAAATTTTTTGGATGCTTGTGAATTACTCAAAAATGAAATGTTAAAAGATATTGATTTTATGGATATTTTTCATGCGCTACCTGAAATAAATAACTGAGTTATAGTTAACTCTTTCAAAGACGAACCCATAAATTTAAGAAATCTGTATCCCCTCGGTAAAGGTGTGTAGGTACTAAAACATTTCTATTACTGCATGCTTACCGAGGGCACACCGCTTTCTCAATAAAGCGATCAGGGCTAATGGCCTTCCGGAGAAAA
>NZ_JAGSOY010000227.1 GCF_018837975.1 Zooshikella harenae
GTCAATACAGCCGACCGCTAACGCGTCGGCTGATTGAGACGTTATGTTTACACATGAAAATGAAGAGATTACCCAAAGAAATAGATAATGTAGGAAATAAGGAAATTTTAGAGCGACTCGATGGTGGAAGCTGTCATGGAGATATTATAGAGCCGCTTGAAAAGGTGCTTTCTAGTCTGGACGGAGTAAAAAGTTATTGTCCTGATGGCAAAAACTTCGCTTGGTGCTGCTGGTATGTTAATGGGGCTGTATTTGCATTTGGTTTGGGTATGCAAAAAATCGGTTTGTTATTGCCGCCTAATACTTGGTTAAAGGATAAACGAGTGGGCGAGTATTTTGGAAAATATGATGGTAACGATTGGTGGCAATTAGATTGGAACAGCCAAAGTATAGAGAAATGGTCAAAAGTTGCTTATGAATATGCGAAAAATACATAACAAGGCATTGCACCGGACAGGCCGGTGAATGCGACGTTAAATGGCAAAATTATGCAATGGAGTAAACGAAAGAAAAAAGTAGAAGAATTCTTCTCTGAGTCTGTAAAAGGAAGAGTCGAATTACGCTCTACTCATTATCGGGGCACTCATGACGAAGAAGGCCGTGGATATATTACCTTCGATAAAACTGAAATATGGAGCATGTGTACTCTTTCGTTTTATTCCATCGAATACGAGCGGATTGAGGAAATTGTGGAGCGGGAAGATATTACTCCATACGAGGCGCAAAAAATTGCACATGAGGAACTTGCATCAGAAGGCAAGTTCAACCAGTACACATACTATAGCTCACTGGATGAGTACTGTAATAATTCTATCGAGGAGTCTATAGAATCAGAAAATTTGCTTATGCGGTGCCTCGCAATGCTTGATGCTCGTCTAGGCAAGCGAAGACTTCGCGCCCTTGATCTATCTAAAGAAAGCCAAAAGGTTTTGGCTTTCTACAAAATACGCTGCGAGTGCGAGGGTATGCCATTTAACAAGTCAATCAACTTCGCGCCTACGGCGCCGGACACGCAAAAAGCGCGCGCCGGTTATTGAAGCGTTAAATGGCAAAGGATAGAATTGTGCAAGACCCAAGTGATTGGATTAATCAATACATCAAAGACTCTGAAGAGGCAATTCAGAAGTTGAGCACTGATTCACTATCGGTAACTAGCGATGACATTCAAAATGCACTGGTAGAAGTATTAGATCTGAATTCCTCTACAGGTCTTCTTTATATGGAGCTTCCGGCAGAAAAAATAATCTGCCTGTTGTCCTCTTTTGACTTTTCTAAATACCATCCGGAATTTATCTGTGAAGTGACATTGGAAGAGTCTATCGTTCCAAGCGACATTCCAGTATTGCTTACAGAGCAGACCATACGAGCTGGTGGCGAGATATGGATGATTCATAAAAATGATGCCGATCCTTTTCCTTCGAGTCCTCATGCTCATAATTACCCTAAAAACTTGGTTGCTCACTTAGGCAACGGAGAGCTTTATAGAAAAAGAGAGATTCTTGGGAAACTAAAGAAAAAAGACCTTGTTCTTCTTCGCGGCCTTATAAAAAATGTTAATTTACCAACGCTGGAAGTATAGCCATTTAACAAACGCGTCAATTAGGACGCTCGCAAGCTCGCGCCTATTACTCGGGC
>NZ_JAGSOY010000228.1 GCF_018837975.1 Zooshikella harenae
ATGGCCAAAGTCGAGAGAATTACACCTCGAAAAATTATTTCCTCAACTACAGGAGCAACTATACATATTACCAACAATCCGCTTATACCAGAACTAAATAGCGTGTCAAAAGACTCTGAGTATATATCTGCACCAGGGAATAAATATAAAACTACAATACTAATGTTACTAAGTAAAACTTGAAGCCCAAGCATCGCAAAAGCAATAGGCAAAATCGACAGTGATACAATAACAGACCATTTGTTAAAATTAGCATGAAATATCTCAGCAAATCGCAATCCCATTTTTGGCAGTACAAACTGTAAAATTAAATATGTCGAAATTAACGAAATAATTATGTAAACAGTTGAATTTCCTGCTCTCCACCTAACTCCAAAATGAGCAAGGACTTGTGAAACTACCAACGGAGTTGCCATAAACAAAAGAGTAACTGCAATAGCCTGATACTTATTAGGAAACATTACTTCCTTACCTTTACTAAACCTGTAAATAATTGAAGCTAAATTGTCTATCTGTAGCTAGGTCGAAACAAAAAAATCAACCTAATCGCTTAAATGTTTTCTGAAGAGAATAGAATGATGTAAACATAACAACAATAGCTAAGGAAAATATAGCTGGTGAAAAATAAACAAACTCAACCGATTTACAAGCACCTGTCTCATCAGTGATAATATTATAGTTACTTAAGAAAAATTGGCTTAATGTAAGCGTTACTACAGCTATGATCGATGGCCAAAGCGAATAGCTACGAATATATAACCACCCCAAAATGAGTCCAACTATTAGAGCCTCTACAATTAATACAGCTTCAAGGTGAAATAAAGCAAATAAAAAAGAGGATGTTATTAAAGAATTTATCTTAGTATAGTTAGAAAGCAATCCTCTCAAAATAACCCCTCTAAAAATTATTTCCATGCAAACAACATCAACAATCCATTCTAAAGCCATATATAAGTTTTTATTTTCTAATTCATAATAAGTGCAAGTTAAACTACTCATTGAAGAAAAGTATGTGGCAAAAACAGCTAAAATACTATTTAAAACAAAATGCAAGGCAATCGAACCCAATATTAACGGAGCTATTGTCCATAAGATTAGTTCTGAAGAATTATTATAACCTACATGAAATAAATCTTTAAAGCGTAGCTTCATTTCTGGAAGAATATTATATAATAACAGCCCGGTTGTTATTATACAAACTATGGTATAAGCAATATGTGATGGTTTATCTAGCTCAATTAATCCAGCAATACAAAATATAATCGATATTACCAGCCCGATAATTATAAAAAAAACTAACACAATAACTGACTGTAACTTATTCGGAAACATAAATACTACTTTTCACCCCTAACTACGAATCTTCTTACTTCAACGAGTAAAGATCTTCAACAACATAAGAGAACCATAGTACTCGTAAATAGAAGGACCAGGAGCTAATGCAAAAGGATATGAATTGAACAACAAACTCAACTTTAAATACAAAAAAATTGCTACCAACCCTACTACCCAGCCCCTGGGTTTCTATCTTAAGCAAATTTATTAGTAACAGATAATACCACAGACCAGTAAGGTGTTGAGTATTTACATCAATGCTTTTTATGTTTTAACTTTTGCTGAAATAAA
>NZ_JAGSOY010000229.1 GCF_018837975.1 Zooshikella harenae
TAGCGGAGGGTGAGTCTTTATGAGTAGAAGTGATAATTATGCATAAAAAGTAAGCTGGCGGGATTTATCATTGACTGCAACACTGGTGATCTGCGTTCTGCTGCTCGATGATGTAGAAGGTGAAGTTAAACGTCTTGAGACTTTTGGCGCTATAAGGGTAGAGTTTGGTGGGGTAGTGAAAAAGTATGTTGGCATACTATAAAAATCGATGTGATAGTATACTGCTCTTATATAATTGTGTTGGCACACAAATTTGTCACTTAACTCTCAAGCTAGTAGTAACAAGAAGCAATCCAAAAAACGAGCAATGATATGAGCATAGATATTGATCGCTTAACTGTTGAAGAACTTATTGAGCTAAATCATAAAGTTGTTGAAAGGCTAAAGTTCCTTCAGTCTATGCACGCACATAAAGACATGATGAAGTTCAACATTGGTGAAAAAGTTAGTTTTGATCCACCTGGCCAGGCTAAGCAAATTGGTACTCTCATGAAGTACAATAAGAAAACAGTCACGGTTATTACTGACTCTGGCCAAAAGTGGAATGTGTCACCTCACTTGCTTAACAAAGTAAAAAACGTAAAATCCAAAAATAAAAAATTAGGCAATATCATCGATTTGCCTGTTAAAAAGTAAGTGCCTGACAGGCTTATATTGAATAACCTTACAATGTGAAAACACCTAATACCCTATCTTGTAACAGATCGTAGCCTTGTGACGTCCATTCCTTAGCCCCTCATGGCTTTCGCCTACAATAGTGACCAGTTATTGATTGTAAGGCGAAGTCATGAAATTGGGTACAATTGTAGTGTATTATTAACAGGTAGCTTTAGTGTGGATCGCAATTTTTCCCTAGAGGATAGTCATGAAAGAAACGAGCGGTGACCTTATTCAGTTAGCGGCGCAGGGTGCATTTGACGTTATTATTCATGGTTGTAACTGTCAGTGCCAGATGGGTAAAGGCATTGCATTAACGATAAAAAATATGTTTCCCGAAGCTTATGCGGCAGATTGTAAAACAGAAAAAGGCGCACGAGAGAAGCTGGGAACATACTCATTCGCTGAAGTAGAAAAAAACGGGCATCGTTTTACTATTGTCAATGCTTATACCCAGTTTCATTGGCGTGGAGCAGGTGTTAAAGCGGATTATGAGGCGATTCGGAAAGTAATGAGTACAGTTAAGCAGCAATTTTCAGGGCTGAGAATTGGCTATCCGCTCATTGGTGCTGGTTTGGCGGGTGGTGATTGGGATGTAATCGCACAGATTATTGACCAAGAGCTTGACGGTGAGGATCATACTTTGGTTAGGTTTACCCCAGCTTAGGCGATAGATGTTGACTATTTTGAAACGAACACTATACATCACAGCTATATCGTTCTTAATACCGATTGTACTGGGGCTGGTTTATAAGTTTGGAGCTTTTGGGTCAATAGGCCCATTAGTTTTGTTCTATTCTTTAGGAAGCCTTTTACTTTTCGTCACTATCTATGTTGAGCTGTTTTTATATAGATATAAGGTTTGGCTCTCAGTGCTATTAGGAATAATCGTTGGTTTAGTCTTATCGACTCTTTTACTCAATTATTTTATGATGCTCACTTTTTTAATTGGGATAAAAGACTA
>NZ_JAGSOY010000023.1 GCF_018837975.1 Zooshikella harenae
CCCTGCGTTGAAGTGCGTAAAGGTGAAAAAATGCTTACTTAGGTCGTGGAATACTGATCACATTGCCCATGACAGCATACTCGCTACTCCCTAGACGAGCTAAAGGATCAACACGAAGGGCATCAACCTTACTACGTCCCTTTGCATCTTGTGACATAACTTCATCACTTACAAAAAGCTGGTGAACCTCAGCATAGATGACTCTTTGCTGATTTCGACCTAGCTCATGCACCTGATAAAAGCTGCATGCCATTGCTATGTTACAACACGCTAATCTAGGAATATCAAACCCCTCAAACGGTAAAAGTTCCAACTCCAACTCATCAACTTCTGAAGTTTCTGCAGGAAGGGTTTTTGAAGAGTCTGTAACCAATTGTGCCAAGTGACTGTTAGCAATGTGAATCACAAAGTTTTTGCGTGCTATCAAATTCGTGCTGGTATCTTTATGCTCACCATCTGGCTTTTTACCTACTGATAACATGACAAGCGGTGGATCGCTACAAATTGCATTAAAGTAAGAAAAAGGAGCCAAATTGTAGCCTCCCACCTCATTCATAGAAAGTACCCAAGCAATAGGCCTTGGCACAATACTCTGCGTCATCCAATGATAAATTTGGTTTGGCGTTAGGGTTGAAAAGTCAATCAGCATTGTGCCCCTCTTCTACACTTAATCGTCTTGTTTACATCAACTGTTTTACTTCACTCTTGAACCGTGAATAACCAAAAATCATAAAGACCACTGGTGTCAAAAATATCCACATTACTCGCCAGCTTAACCCATTATGTGACGAGGTAAATATCTCCTGTCTTATTTTTTGTCATTATTAAAACTCAAATATGTTCGTCACCTACTCAACTCACTGACCTTCATCAAGAACCAAGTGTGTTGAAAGCGGAAAAGAAGAAAACAATTTTTATAACTTTATTTTCAGTAAAAGTTTTAACGAGTTTGTCAGTTATGCCAACCGACTATACCGGCGCTTCCGGGCAATTTGCTTTATTTAAACGGTTATAAGTCAAAGTGAAGGGGTAAGATAAGAATTATCTCCTCAAATAGAACGAAAACACGCATAAATACAAAAAACCGTTAGGGCGCCTCTAAAAATAGTGATTTTTTTGTGACAGAAAGAAAGCGCTGCACGAAGGACCCCAGTGTATAAGAAATACATGAGGGCTAAACAGCTACTGCATGATTAGCGATAGCAGCCTCAAGTATTTATTAGCGCTAGCAGGGCTATGAGTACAGCGCTAACACAGCTATCAAGGAAAAAGTGCATTTTTAGAGGTACCCGTTAGTAAACCGCATCTGTTGGCATAGATGGTAAACACCTGAGGAGTAAACATGAGCCGAAATAGCCTTAAAATAATGTTGTGTGCTGGCGCAATCAGCTCACTTGCTGCATTTCCACTAACAACGTTAGCAGCTCAAATTATCAACCTGGAGCAGGAAACCGAATTTCAAGCATTTCGTACAATAGCCCCCCTTCATGAAGTACTAAGCCTTGAATCTGAAAAAGACATCAAGCCTGTCACCAGCCTGAAGCTAGCTAATGGTGTAACAAAAACTAAATATCAGCAATTATATCAAGGCGTACCTGTATACGGTCAGTCATTTGTTGCAGCAAAAAACAAGCGTGAGGTTTATAGCGATCTAAGTGGCTTTATCGTCCAAGATCTTTCGAGCGATAACCTAAACACTTCACCAAGTTTATCAAATGAAGATGCGTTACAAATTGCATTAAATGGCAAAGGCTTCAGTCAAAGTAACTCGCAGGTTGAGCACCATAATAGCCAGCTGTATGTATATGCAAAAAATCCTGACCAACCCCGTTTAGTTTATGAAGTCTCTTATTTTACTCATAGTGCTGAAGGTCCAACACGACCTTTTTACATTATTGACGCGCATACAGGAGAAGTGATTGAGCAATGGGAAGGCCTTAATTTTCAAAAGGCAACAGGTCCAGGGGGTAATCCCAATACAGGCAAGTACCAGTATGGTTCTGAATACCCCAATCTAGAAGTAGATAGCCAGTGCCGTATGAGCACAGAGTATGTGGAAACCCAAGATATGGGTAACAGCCAAAGTCGAGGTCGTGTTCATCAATTCAACTGCCCAGAAAATACAGCACGTGAATCAAATGGTGGTTACTCTCCGCTAAATGACGCTCATCACTTTGGACATGTCGTGTTCCGTATGTACCAAGATTGGTATCAAACCAAACCATTACCTTTCAAATTAACCATGCGCGCTCATTATGGACGCAATTATGATAATGCCTTCTGGGATGGCCGCGCCATGACATTTGGTGATGGAGGCAGTGTATTCTATCCACTGACAACACTGGATATCGCGGCTCACGAAGTAAGCCATGGCCTCACATCAAATAACTCAAATCTCGCCTATCGCAGTCAATCTGGAGGCATTAATGAAGCATTTTCAGACATGGCCGGAGAAACAGCAGAATATTACAACTTTAAAAAAGTAGACTGGATCATTGGCGCTCAAGCTACCAAAAACAAACGCGGCATTCGTAACTTCAAAAAACCGAGTGATCACCGAGGCTCTATTGATCATGCAAAAGACTACCGTGAAGGAATGGACGTACACAACTCCTCAGGTGTATATAACCGTGCTTTTTATAACTTGGCGACAACAGATGGCTGGAACATTAAGCATGCGTTTGAAATCTTTTTAATTGCCAACAAAATGTACTGGAAATCAAACACTAATTTTGAACAAGGTTCATGTGATGTTATGCGGGCTGCAAAAGATAAAAGCTGGTCTGTTGGTGATGTAAAAGCTGCCTTTAAAGTCGTTGGTTTAGGTAACAACTGTAATGTACCCGATGGCGGTGATAAACCTGATGACTCAAGCAATCCTAATCCAAACCCTAATCCTAATCCTAATCCAGGTAGTGACTACAAGGTACTTGCTAATGCGCAAGATGCATGTCTAAGTGCAAGCAACGATACTGTTAGTGCGCCTTCTTGTAGCTCAACAAACAGTGCCAAATGGCTTATTGATGACAAAGGATTAGTTCATCCCTCCACAGCACCAGAAAAATGTTTACTAATGCCTTCTTGGTACAATGGTAAAAACCAAGCCAAAATTGGTAACTGTGATGCTAAACAGCTAAACCAGCGCTGGGTCTTATCAGCAGGAAAAATTAAAAACCTAGCTTACCCTACTTTGTTTATCACTCACTTCGAAAAATACGGTGAGTGGGTCGGCGTATGGAATAACCAGTCAGACTGGAAAGGACAACAGTGGAACTGGAAAAACAAATAACTTCTTTCACAAATTAATACACCTGATTAAGCCCGCCTTCTAGCGGGCTTTTTTTATTCAGAATATTTTACACTTAGCGCCTTCTCGAGAACCCAACTTATTGATTATTAGCAATTATTCCAAATTGGCACTGGTTTTGTACTTTAAATAAAACGATCTTATCAATACATGGAGGACAGGCTGGTGCAAAATCCAAAGTTTTTTCAATACTCCCGAAGCCCTCACGATCAACAAGAAATTATTCTGGAAGATTTCTTGGGAAATAAACAAATCTTTGAGATAAGTTCATTTTCATTCAGCTGTGAATGTACCGATCAAGACTTTGCAGCCAACACATTTGACTTAACGATTAGACAATTTTTCATTCAAGCAGAACTGCGCTCTTCTGACGTATTTTCTCTTGGAGAAATAATGGTGATTACACTGCATCCAGCTCATAGGATGCTAACTATTTACCCAGAACAGTTACATAATTTTTCCATACCAAACTATGTTTGGTTAAATCTAAATTTACAGTTGCCAACTTCTCCTAGTCAATCTGAGCGGCACGGTTATTTAATTGCCACTACCATTGATAATATTCATTCTACACCTTTAACATCCATGCTAATGGTTCGTAATAACGGAAAATTGCTGTTAGTAAAAAGTCGCCAGCGTAATTGGATTTCTACAAGCTAACCACTTTACTTATTTAAAAGCTATTAGTAACAACCATATTTTATCTAATGCCAGCAACAATAAAACATAGCAATTTAAATCAGATTTTAAGTTACGCATTACATAAATAATCTAAGCCTACTAATGACTTGGAGCAATAAAATAAGTAAATATAATTGAACAGTATAGTTATACTCCAAGTTAAGTTATCGATTTAATCAACTCATTGAACAGCCAGTCCTTACTAGCGTCAGTATTTTCAAGTGCGAAGGTACTATAACCCTCACTTAGCTCACCGGTTAATACCAACCATTTACAAGATACTACAGATAGAAGTAAACAGTTATTTATATCTACCCAACCCTTTTAATTAATATCTTCTATGGAACTTTTGTTTGAAATATCAACATTCTTATGATAAAAACTGCACACAATACGTTTAGGTTATATTGACAAATCCTATTTAAAAAGAGTGAGTAAACAAACATAAACTGTTCACTTATCCTCTTATAACACTTAGCTCCACGAGCAGTAATCAAACATGACCAACTCTCTTCAAGATGCCATTAAGCAATACATTGGATATTTGTCTTATGATCCAAATAATACGCTTATTATTCGGAAGTTAGTGGAGCTTTACCTTGAAGAAAATACCCCTCAGAAAGCACAAGACATTATAAGCAGTTTCACTGGAAGTGAAGACATCCACTTAATAATTGCAAAGGCAGCACTTGCCTCACATCAAGGTAATGATGAACAGGTTGTGGCTCTACTGCAACAACACAAAGAGGCCTATGAAGAAGCGGTTATCTATTTGCTTGCTTTGGCTTATCTTCGCCTCAACCAAGGTGACAATGCTCTTATTACACTGCAAGTAATGCCTGTAGAGCAAATGGGTACCCCTACCCGCTTATTATTTGCCAGAGCGTTACATAGTCAAGGTGACGTACAAAAGGCGATCGCTTTACTCGCAGAGGACAATACCAATGCAGAATGCGTAGGTTATTTAGCGCTTCTATATTGGGATATTGAAGACTTTGAAACAGCCCATTCACTAGCAGACAATGCTCTTGCGATTAACCCTAAGCAACTTGAAGCGAATATTGTAAAGGGGTTCCAGCTTTTATCTGCCGATAAGCTATCTGATGCTCAAGCAACGTTTAGCCAAGTACTAAAACTGAAACCAAAAAGTGGAAGAGCTTGGCTTGGCACTGGGCTTATTTGTATGCAACAGAACGATCTTAATAAAGCAATAACCGCGCTCCGCAATACAACTCAGTATATGCCTAACCACCCAGGGAGTTGGAATACGCTTACATGGTGCTTAATAATCAATAATCAGATCGATGAGGCTGAGCAAGCAGCACATGAGGGATTAGCTATCTCACCAGCTTTTTCTGAGTCACAGGGCATGATGGCTATAGTGCTTTGCTTTCTAAATCGTTTTGATGAGGCTAAAACTTACTATCGAAAAGCATTATTACTTAATGCAGATTCACTTGCAGGCCTGTATGCAAAATACTTGATTCTGACGCGCTTAAATTCTGATGAAGCTAAAGACACACTCGACCAGTTAATGAATATTTCTATTACTGAGCAAGTCACGGTTGGCTCTGTTCTGAAAAAAAATATAAACCGCCAAACAAAACACTAAACCAAAATACGCATTTCCCTTTTAGGCTTTTTAAAACACCCAGTTTGAATCTATTGGGTGTAAAGCTAGTACAAACCCAATATAGATAATTGTAAATCCATGAATCTTGATATAGCAAACTCGTTATTAGATGGCATGCTATGGAACACAGCAAAAGTAGCTGCCCCCGTACTGATAACCAGCTTAGTGGTTGGCTTAATAATAAGTATATTTCAAGTAATTACCCAAATTCAGGAAATGACACTGACGTTTGTACCTAAAATGCTTGCAATCTTAGGTGTTCTTTTTATTTTTGGGCCATGGATATTAACAACTATATCAAGTTATGCGACTGCGTTATTTAGTGAAATACCAAGCTACATAGGCTAAAAATACGATTCTATAAAAGATGGTAATTAACTTTGATGTTACTTGGCTATACGCCTTAATATTGACAACAACAAGAATTGGAATTGTATTATTTGCACTTTTTCATGCAGGAGGTATCAAGCTACCTTGGCTAATCAAGGGTATTCTTGCTATTACACTTGGTTTTATCTTATTACCATTTGTTGATCAATCAGTGCAACTAGACCACTTAAAAATTACATTTCTAACACTTCTTCTTATTAAAGAAGTGATACTTGGTATACTGTTAGCGACTGGGATATATTTTGTTTTCGGTGCCATTAACCTTGCGGGACGAGTTATTGATACCCAAACAGGTATTAATGCTATGGCAGCATTTGATCCTCATTCTCAATCAATGTCAGGTTTTACTACCCAATTACTTCGTCTTCTAGCTTTAGCTGTCTTCTTTTTTACTAATCAACATCATAACCTGTTATATATGTTAGCTTTTTCTTTACAAAAACTAAATCCACTTCAGTTTTATGAGATAAATATAACTCATGCCGTTCAATTTCTGCCGAATGTATTCTTATTTGGTATAAGAATCGCAGCGCCTGTTATTGCACTCATATTTATTGGAGATATAATATTCGGTTTGTTATCAAAAACAATGCCACAGCTTAACGTATACTTTCTTACCCTTCCTATTAAAATCTTACTAGGGCTAATGTTACTCATCTGTCTTCTGCCATCATTAACAAACCTAAATATAGATATTTTAGGCTCGCTAGTTGATTTTTGGCAGTCAATACTTAGTTAAACTTCATGTCTAGCAACACTGCTGAAAAAACAGAACAGCCTACCCAGTTTCGCCTTCAAGAAGCAAGGAAAAAAGGTCAGTTAGCAAAAAGTATGGAGGTAACAGGTTTAGTCGTTCTATCCATATTCATCTTAGCATTCACCAGCTATGGGATTAAAAGTATAATAGAACTAGCAAAGTTAACACAAAATACTTTAGATCTTGCAGAGTTTGCCTCAGACAAAAAAGTTGTATTAGATGGAATTAAAAATTCATTCGTCCTAATGTGTAGTATGCTTTTCTCGTTAAGTGGCATTGCAGTACTATCTGGCATACTAGGCAATGTATTACAAACAGGCATAGTCTTTTCTTCTGAACCTCTTAAATGGGATATACAAAAAATAAACCCTATAAAAGGCTTCAAAAAGCTATTCTCAATTAAGAGCTTATTTGACCTCTTGAAGTCTGCAATAAAGATAGCCATTCTCATTATCGTTCTTTATTTATACAGCGAAGACATTGTAAATACTGTAATTAGGCTACATTATCAAGAGCTATTTCAAGGAATGGTTTCAGTACTACATATATTATCCAAACTATGTATTACTGTTATAGCCTTGCTTTTAGCTTTATCTTTGCTTGACTACTTATTCACTCGAAAACAATACATCAAACAACTTAAAATGACAAAGCAAGAAGTTAAAGATGAATATAAACGACGTGAAGGTGACCCTTTAATCAAGCAAAAGCGTAAAGAAATTCAAAACAAACTTCGTCAACAAACTGACGGCTTAAATAACGTCAAAAGCAGTGATGTGGTGATTACAAATCCAACGCATATTGCAGTTGCAATCAGCTACCAACGTAATAAAATGGACGCCCCTAAAGTTGTTGCAATGGGAGCAGATCATCTTGCAAAACAAATTCGTTACGAAGCAGCAAAGGCTAATGTTCCTATTATTGAAAAACCTTCCCTTGCAAGAGCATTATACAAAAAAGCTGTCATTAACAGTACAATCCCAGACTCAACATTTTTAGATATAGCCATTATACTCCACAAAATTTATCAGCAAAGAAGTTATCTTGCCAAGGCTGAAAGTAACCAATGAAGTCAATAACAATTAAAGATTTGCTAGGTTCACAAAGTGAACTACTGCTTGTGGTTGCTGTTGTTGGCATCCTTCTTGTGCTTTTTACTCCAGTTCCAGCTGTTGTTCTTGATATATTACTTATTACCAACTTCAGTTTTGCACTACTTATTCTATTAGTCACCTTTTATATTGATCGGCCAGTAGACTTTTCAACCTTTCCATCACTACTGCTAATAGCAACACTATTTCGATTAGCATTAAATATCTCAGCAACCCGACTAATTTTGAGTGATGGTGATGCCGGACAAGTAATCAACGCAATAGGAGAATATGTAGTTGGTGGCAACTATGTTATTGGTTTAGTCATATTTTTTATTCTGATTGTCGTGCAATACGTCGTAGTAACGAGTGGTGCTCAACGTGTCGCAGAAGTGGCTGCCCGTTTTACACTTGATAGCTTACCAGGTAAGCAGATGAGTATTGATGCTGAACTAAACATGGGCATTATCAGTGAACAAGAAGCGAAGAAAAAGCGCACTAATTTAGAAAGAGAAGCAAACTTTTATGGAGCAATGGATGGTGCCAGCAAGTTTGTAAAAGGAGATGCTATAGCAGGGATTATCATTGTTTTGATTGACATTATTGGCGGATTATCTGTCGGTATTGGTCAAAATGGTTTATCCTGGTCTGCAGCATTACATACCTATACATTAATGACAGTAGGTGATGGGCTTGTAACACAGATACCTGCTTTAATCCTTTCCACAGGTACAGGGATTATTGTTACACGAGCAGCAAGTGATTCTTTTCTTGGTCAAGAAGTTAGCCGACAAGTCACACGTTATCCAAAAAGTTTAATTTTGGTTGCATTAGCACTGTTTTGCATCATGTTTACCAAAGGAATTCCTTGGTTACCTGTATTTGCTGTATTGGTTGTAATCTGTTTTTTGATTTATAAAGCCCTTAATGCGCACCGCCAAAGTGATTCAGAAGAAAATATAACTCAACAAGATATTCAAGAGAGTGAAGGTGACACTTTATACAACCAACTAGCTATTAGCCCCATCGAACTTTCTTTGGGAAAGAATCTTGCTGATCGTTTTAGTGCAGAAAATAGTCTTCTATCAGAAAAAATCAAATCATTCAGAAAGCAGTATGCCATGGAAAGTGGCCTTGTTATTCCTAAAGTGAAAATTATTGCAGACAGTAAGCTTGCAGAGAACCACTACGAAATTAGAATTCATGGATCTAGGGTTGATAGTAATAACTGTTACTTAGATAGATATTTAGCAATTTCTACACAATCAGACATAGCATTAGAAGGTATAAAAGATAAAGATCCTTCTTACCAACTGCCTGCAGTGTGGATAACTCATGATCAAACAAGTATTGCTAAACAGCAAATGTGTACTGTTGTTGACTCAACAACAGTTATTTTTACGCACTTTTGCGAGGTTATAAGAAGACATGCAGATGAGCTGCTAACTCGAAGTGAGGTTGAGAAGCTATTAATGCCTATAAAACAACTTCATGCCTCTTTATATGAAGAAGTCATTCCTAACATGCTTTCACTCACGGATGTGCAGAAGGTATTACAGCGTCTTGTTAAAGAGAGTGTCAGCATAAGAAACATGGAGCTTATTCTAGAAGCTTTAGCGGATCACGGTAAAACAACAAAAGACCCCATTTTTCTAAGTGAGTCTATCAGACAAAATATGGGGAGAAATATTTGTGAATCTTTTCTTGACGATAATAATACCCTGCATGTGATGTCGCTATCACCAAAACTAGAGCAACAGCTTGTTTCACAACTTCAACCTAACACTGAGCAGACAACAGATATCCATATTGATCCTCTGCTGACCGAAAGACTCGTTATTGCAATTGCAAACACTGCGGAACAAATGGCCATGAATAATTTAAAACCAGTATTATTATGTTCTTCCGTATTAAGGCCACATTTAAAGTTACTCACTGAGAGAACACTGAAACATTTAACAATACTCTCTATACAAGAAATACCCTCTGTCATTGCAATCACGTCTTTTTCAACTGTGAGTATTCAAGAGTCGTCGTGAGTGAGTTGATTATTTTTATTCGCATACAGTGCTTTTTGTAAAAGGTTTAACCATGTCAGACTTGATGAGTGTTCTCAATATTTCGGCTAGTCAGGATCTACAATCATTAAATAATATTACTCATAACCTGGCAAATACGAATACCAATGCCTATAAAAGGTGGGTAGATGTCAACAAAGGCCTTACATCGACAAATTCATCTTCAATGGATTTATCAACGGGTAGTCTTCACCGCACTAATCGTTATAAAGATATTGCATTAAAAGGAAGTGGATTCTTTGTTGTAAAACAGCAAGGTCAAACTTACTTAACCCGTCGAGGTGAGTTAGAAATCAATAAAGAAGGATATTTAACACTAGCTTCAGGTGAGCGACTTCAGGGACAAAGTGGTGATATCATATTAGAGCCTAAAAGTTTTAGTGTTGATCAACATGGCAACATCATTCAAGATAATGTTGTTAAAGACTCAATCCAAGTAGTCAATGCAAATTTGACTGGAGATCATTACCTTGGTAATGGTTTGTTTCGTCATGAAAATACGACTCCAGTACAACAGCAGAATAAAGATATTATTCAACAACATTTAGAATCGTCTAATGCAGTAGCAATGGATGAAATGGTCAACCTTATAAATTTAAATAGACATTATGAGTCTATTTTTCAGGTAGCCAACGGTTATAACAGCTTACTAGAAAAAACAATTTCTGATTTAGGCGATTTTTAATATACGTTTTTTATTAGGTGTAAGGTAATGATTGACGCAATACATATTGCTGCCAGCGGTATGCATGCAGAGCAAAAAGCTCTGGATGTTATTGCAAATAACTTAGCTAACTTAAATACAACAGCATACAAAAAAGGACGTTTGACATTTAACGAAGTAATGCAACTTCAACAAGTTGATAAATACACTCATCAAGCAATACGCCAAGGTGCTGGTGTAACCTTCAACCAAGCATCAGTACAATTTGATAGTGGAGACCTAAAACCCACAAATCGTAATCTTGATGTTGCAATTGCTGGGGACGGCTTTTTGGAGGTTGAATTAACAAGTGGTGAACTAGCTTATACTCGAAACGGCTCATTAAGATTAGATCAAGACGGTTTTTTAATCAGTCAAAAAGGTAATTTACTGGCTGATAGAATTCAAGTTCCAACCGATGCCAAAAGCCTTACCATTAATGAAGCAGGAGAAGTAAGTGCACAAGTTGGCTATGAAAGTATACCTTTAGGCTCAATACAAGTAGTCAAGTTTGCCAATCCCGAAGCATTAGACGCTGTCGGCAACAGTATATATCTTGCAAACGAACAATCAGGAACGCCCTTTTATCTTACCGCTGGAGAAAATGGTGCAGGAAAAATCCAACAAGGATTTTTAGAGTCATCAAATGTTGATCTCACTGAAGAGCTAATGCAACTTACACTAGCACAACGTGGTTATGAGGTTAAAGCGCAAATTATTCGTGCTGCTGACGATATCATGCGAATTACAAATAGCTTAAGATCCTAGAGTATGTTAAAGAATAAGTTACTATCAGCAATTATTATTAATCTACTGATACTACCTATTCTTTCTATAGAAGCGTTAGGAGGTACAATACTTGAGTTACCTCCCGCAGTGACTGTACAAGACTCAAACCCAGTTCTTGGGAAAATAGTTAAACTGATATCAACGACAGAATCACCACAAAAGATTACCAAAGCTTTAAATCAAAAAATTATCTTGGGATTAAAACCTGCAGACTACAAAGTGCTGACCAAAACGCTATTAGAGCGTAATCTGACCATAGTGTTAAATGAATTTCATATACGAGGCTTTGACTCAGTAAAAGTTACTCGTGAGGGCTATATTGTACCTGTAAAAAAACTGTTAACACAGGCTAAGCACTTTCTGAACCTTCAGTTAGCGCCACTAGCAGAAGAAGTCATCATTAAAGCGATAAGTGATATACCAGAGGTATATATAAATGAACAGCACTATAATTTAAGTTTTAAAAGAAATAGTGTTAGTCAGTTCTTAAAGCGTACTTGTGTATGGATAACAGTTAAGACAAAGACAAATATAAGAACAGTTCCTATCTGGTTTGATGTAACGTTAAAACAACACGCTTGGATTTTATCTCAATCGCAACAAGCAAATAGCCATTTCCATCATTCTCAAGTTACTTCCCAACTCATTGACATAGCTAAGTATCCTATAACAAAGTTGGTAAAAAACCCACAAAAGCTCAAACACCGTTATAAGCGTAACTTACCTACAGGCACTGTATTGCTTGCAACTCACATTGAAGAACTACCTGCTGTTGAAAAAAACGCTGTTGTAATAGCACAAGCAACTCATAACGGCATAACAATCAAAACTCAAGTTAAAGCACTTCAAGATGGCAATATTAATCAAAGAATTAAATTGCAATCATTGAGTTCAGGTGAGTTTTTTTATGGTATAGTAACCAACACTAACATGATTCATGTAACAAATTAAAAATGAGAAAGCTTACACTTTTACTATTAACTAGTTGTATTGTTTATGGACAGGCTTCTGCCACGTCTCTTTACTCTGAAGACACATATCAGTCGTTAATCGAAGATCCTATTGCTAAAAAAGTAGGTGATAGCGTTACCGTTTTAATTGTTGAAAAATCTTCTGCGGCAACTAACAACCAAAGCAATAACGATCAAAGTTTAAATGTAGGTGGTAAGTTTTCCACTTCAACACGAGAAGAAAAAGGTAGTTTAGGGCTAAATTTTGGTTATGACGGTACAGATACTTCGACTCGCTACGGCAAACTTCAAGCACAAATAACAGTAGATATTATCGAAAAAGATAGACTAGGTAGATTAAGACTTGAAGGAAAACAAAAAATTTTGATCGATGGCGAAGAACAGTTTATATCTGTTAAAGGCTGGATTAGACCAGAACACATAGACCAAAATAATAATATCTTATCTACTCGAATTAGCCAGGCTGATATTGAATATACTGGCTTCGATAATGATGAACCTGGCTTTTTCACACGATTTTTCTCATGGTTAGGCTTTTAAATGAAGCAGTTTGTAATCACTCTTACAATGCTACTTGCATTAACAGCACATGCGACCCCCATTCAACTAAAAAACCTTGTTAGAATTGAAGGAATTCGTGAAAATGCCTTAACTGGCTATGGCATTGTAGTTGGACTAGCAGGTACTGGTGATACTAGACGCAGTCAAGCAACAGTTCACTCAATTGCAAATGCCCTACTTCGTTTTGGTATTCGTGTTAGTGATTCAGATATTAGTAGCCGTAATGTTGCCGCAGTCATGGTAACAACTAAGCTTCCTGCATTTGCGAATAAAGGTGATAAACTAGATGTCAACATATCTTCAATAGGAGATTCAAGAAGTCTGGTTGGTGGAACTTTATTACTTGCACCTTTAAGAGGTGCAGATGGTAAGATTTATGGTTTGGCACAAGGTCCTGTTTCAGTAGGTGGTTTTAAATATGATTTATACGGCAATGTCATTCAAAAAAATCACCCGACTGTAGCAAGCATTCCTGATGGGCTTACAGTTGAAAAAGCCATAGCTAACAATGTTGTAAATCATAATGGAGAAATTACTCTTTTACTTAAAGAGCCAGACTTTACAACTGCTGCTCGAATAAAACAAAAATTAAGAAAGCAACTAAAGGGTGTGCAAGTTAGAGCGGTCAACCCAGGAAAAATTGTCATTAGTCAGAATAACCAATATGATTATGTTGATCTAATAGCTACAATCGAGCGCCTTACAATTATTCCTGATAATGTTGCAAAAATTATAGTTAACGAACGAACAGGTACAGTGGTATCTGGAAGTGATGTCGTAATTGATAGTGTTACTGTATCCCATGGTAATATTGAGCTTTCAATTACTACTGATTATATAACTTCACAACCTAATATTAATATTCAGGCTAACATTAATTCATCGTCTGGTATAAATACTACTGTTGTACCAGATACTCAAATTGAGGTTAAAGAAGATGTTGTCACGGCTATTTCAATGCCATCAGGTACAACAGTTGGCAATTTAGTTTCAGCATTGCGCAAGATTCGTGTTAGTACACGGGACTTAATTTCTATCTTGCAAACAATCAAGTCTTCTGGTGCTTTACATGCCGAACTTATCATAAAATAGTGGAGCAAATATTTTATGAGTTTCTTACTAGAAACAACTACTGTAGGTCTTCTTAATAAATTTTTAGAAGGAACATTGTTTGAGCACAAACTAATCGCAAATAATATTGCAAATATTGATACTCAAGGCTACAAAGCACAAACTATTAAGACCAATAATAAGTTCACAGCGCTTATCGATAGCCTAGAGAATACTCAGTCATCAGCAAGTACGATTAATAGAGTTAAAGACTGGGTTCCGGAACATAATATACAAACAGACTCTACTGCTAACAAAATAGAGCTTGAAAAAGAACTTGCAAAATTGTCTAAAAATGTCATTCATTATCAAGCGATTCTTTCTGCCAAAAGTAAACTAAACAATATGCTAACCCTGGCAATTAAGGAAGGTAAGTCATAATGGATAGCTTCTCCTTAAGCGAAATAGGAATGTCACTACAAAAGCAACAATTAAACCTTATTGCACAGAACGTTGCACATGCAAATACTGTCGGCAAGCCAGGAGAAGCCTATAGGGCATTGGAGTTAGTAGTAAGTAAACCATCGCAACCATTTAACGTAGGCCAAGCGCAAATAAAAGAAATAAAAGCACAACCTATAAGAACATTTGATCCAAACCATCCATTAGCTAATAATGATGGTTTTGTTGAACGGCCAAATATTAATATGGCTGATCAAATGATGAAAATGATGATGGCAACACGTGCTTATGAAGCGAACTTAAGTGTTTTTAATGCTAGTAAAAAAATGGCACAACTTGTATTAGAAAGGTAGTATGTGAATATTGAAGCAATAGAAGCGATTAACAGCCTCAGTCATAGTCAACGTCATCAAGCTAAAACAGCGAGTAGCTTTGATACTATTATGGGACAAATTAGCACACTAGATCAGCAATACAAGACAGCTGAATCAAGTGCACTAAATATGGCCTCAGGTGAAATCGAAAACCTGCATCAAGTTATGCAACAGCTGGATAAAGCAACTCGTAATCTGAACTTGGCAATTCAAGTCAGAAACAAATGTATTGAAGGGTTGCAAGAAATAATGCGTTTACAAGTTTAAATTAATGAACAATTTTATGAATATCTGGCATAGTATCAGCCAAAAACATCGAACATCATTTATTATAATTCTATTAGCTGTTGTTTTACTTACAGCTATATCTATTTTTTTCTTATTTTCTCATAACTATACTCTGCTCTTTAGTAACTTATCTCAGCAAGAACAGAGCCTAATTGTTAAAGAACTTAATAGATCAAATATTGATTATACCATTGATGATCAGAGTAATTTATATGTTGACCCTAACCAGCTACATAAAGCCCGCTTAGCTATTGCTAATAGTGGACTAGAACAAAATCAGCTGCCGGGGCTTGAACTTTTCGATCAAGCAGACTACGGAATCTCTAAGTTTGCACAAAAAATTAACTATCAACGTGCTCTTCAAGGTGAGCTTGTTCGAACTATTAATACACTTTCAGAAGTTAAATTTTCAAGAGTACATATAGTATTACCAGAAACCAGTGCATTTAGGGTCAATTCTTCTAAAGCGAAAGCATCAGTCACCTTGGCGCTGTATCCAGGAAAAAAACTAAATGCTCGACAAATAGAAGGTTTACGTACTCTTGTAGCATCCGCTGTTCCAACTTTATCGACTAATCAAGTAATGATTATAGATCAAAATGGACAACAGCTATCAACTGATTCTAATAAATACTCTGCTTTCAGCTCAATTAATCAAAAAAGAGATTTAGAGCAGTTTTACCAAAAGAAAGTCGAACGTTTATTAAATAGAGTCGTCGAAAATAATCAGTACACTGTAAATATAGATATTGAATTAAATCAAGTAAGTGAGTCAATTCATCAAGAGCGATCTATCCCAGTCAGTGAAAATGGACAAGCCATTATTAAGCAGGCTATAGAAGATAAAAAATATCATTTTTCAAATGACAAACAAAGTGATATGAAGTTAACAGAAAGGCTTACAGATGAACATATAAGAAAAGAGTTTGTTTTTTCAAAAGAAACAAGAACGAAAAAACAACCTGCAGGTACTATAAAGTCTATTACTGTTGCAGTATTACTTTCATCGAATTTAGATACTACCGCACAAAACAAGCTTACAGACCTAATTTCAAAATCAGTAGGTTTACAGACAAATCGGGGTGATAGTATTTCAGTGAGTGTTATTCCTGCAATTCATCTGTCAGAATCCCAAAGTAATATAAAACAAGATAGTTCTCTGCTTAATGTTGACGAGCCTAGTTCTGAAACTACGTTTGTTCAAGCGGTACTAAACAACGTTATTGAAAAAAAACAATCACTATCTATTATCTTTTCGGTAATAGGTATTATTTTATTCTTTATAGTTTTACTTAATATTAGAAGAAATTCGCCTAAGCGACTATCAAATAACGAAAGACAACAATTACTCCTTGATATAAAAGATTGGCTAAAGGTTGATTCAAATGAACACTGAACTGCCTTCTGAAAAAATTGTTGCTCTAAAGTTAGCACAATTAAGCTGGGTTGATCGCTACTGGATATTGTCTAGGCTTAATAAAAAACAACGCACTCGAATTAAGTCTATTCTTAAAGTTATTAAAAAGTCACAATTTTCTAAGCTATCATTTAATGAAACGAATGAGCTGATAAATCAAGCTACATATACTTTGAATGATAGCACTAATCGCTTGAGTAATGATAACGGTTCTACAAATGTTAGTAATGAAACATTTGAAGGCTTACCACCCTTTTTATATAACTATACTATTAATAAAGTTTATAATAATGATAATGCTGATTCTGTCAAAAAAATGACTGAACATACGCAAACAGCACTAAATAAAATCATCGAGGATATGTTAGAGCAATCTGAGGTATCTTCATGACCAAAATAATTCGTGATGAAGTTATAAAAAAATTAGATAGCGATAAATATGAATTGCTTGACAACAAGCAAATTTCTTTAGCGGATCACAATAAAAAAATAAGTGAACTCAATAAATTTGTTGATCAGCTGAAAAATGAAAATACAATTCTACATAACAAGCTTAGTGATCTACAAAAAGAGTTATCAGAATCATCTGCAAATCATTATCAAAGTGCAAAGCAAGAAGGATACAAAGCAGGTTTTAATGAAGGCTTAGAAAAATCCAAACAAGAATTCACTGATCTCAATGATACTTTAAGCGAATGCTGTATTTTATTTAAAGATAAAATGCTTAAAGATATCGAAAATCATAAATATGCTCTGTTCACTATGCTTCAATTTTCATTATCCAAAATTTTGGGTAAAGCTTATAGTAAATCAGAAACAATTGTTTCATTAATTACTGAAGCTGTAGAAACTGTTGACAGTCAACATGAACTAATCGTGTATCTGCACAAGTATGATTACAACAGAGTTAAACACTATTCTTCAGAAATACAAGCAAAAGTTAAACCAATTAAATTGTCATTTGCTACTGATGATTCATTAAAAACAGGAGGCTGTATTTTAAAGAGTCAATATCAAGGCTGGGATGCTCAGCTAAGCAATCAATTAACTAACTTGCTCGAAAGTATTTCTTTTTTATTCAATGACAAGTAGAAATGCTAACTAATCTGGTAGAACAATTTGAATCAGTAATAGCAAGGACTTCAATAATAACCCCCATTGGCCTTGTTTCTCAAGCACGTGGCTATGCTATTGAAAGCGATGGTCCTGACGCCGCTATGGGTGAATTATGTACTATAACAAGTCATAATCAACAACCTATTTCTGCTCAGGTCATTGGGTTTAATAATGGTAAACTCACATTAATGCCTTTTGGACAAACAACAGGTATCCGCTTAGGTAGCCGCGTGACCGCTCAAGGTACATTTCCATCAATAATAGTCAGCGATTCATTGATTGGTTGTACTATAAATGGGGCAGGTGAGCCTCTTGATAAATCAACTAAAGTTGAGATAGGAAGTAACAAAAGTCTTGAAGGCTCATCTCAGAATCCTTTAAACCGTAAGCTCATTAATGAACGACTTGAAACAGGCCTTCCCTTAATTGACATTTTTTTACCGCTTGGCAAAGGACAACGTATTGGCTTATTTGCGGGTAGTGGTGTTGGAAAAAGTACTTTACTCGGTAAAATCACACAAACTCAACTTGCAGATATTATTGTTATTGCATTAATTGGCGAGCGGGGCCGTGAAGTCAATGAGTTTATCTATCACACCTTAACAGAAGAACAACGTAAACGTGCAATTATTGTAGTAGCCACTGCTGATGAGCCACCTATAATGAAAATTATGGCTGCAAATGCTGCAATGTCTATAGCAGAATACTTTTGTGCTAAAGGCAAAGATGTCCTACTTGCAATGGACTCTATTACCCGACTAGCCATGGCTCAAAGGGAATTAGGTCTTATAGTCGGTGAACCTCCAACGTCTAGAGGCTATACACCTTCATCCTTTGCAACTATTGCAAAATTAGCTGAACGTGCAGGTAACTTTAAAGAACAGGGCACAATTACCAGTATATTTAGTGTACTCGTTGAAGGTGATGATCATAATGAACCTGTTGCAGATCATGTTCGCTCAATTCTGGATGGTCATATTGTTCTTTCAAGAGAGATTGCAAATAAAAACCTTCACCCTTCAATTAACCTTTTGCAAAGTGTTAGTCGACTATATACTAGATTAACTTCTGATTATGAACAGACTCTCATAAACCGTCTTAGAAAATATTTGGCTGAATACAACCAAATTAGCGAAATGATAGAGCTTGGTGCTTATGAAAAAGGTAAGAATCCTGAGCATGACCAAATTATATCGCTATACAAAAAGCTAGAACCAGTATTATACACAGATAAATATGCTCAAAGGTCAAATGTACTTAAAATGATTAGTAATTGGCTATAATACGACTATCACTATAAATGAAGCTGACGTCTAAAAAGAAACTAGTATTTATAAAGTACTTACTTTTAAAGTGCTCAGAACGAATTCAAAGTTATACAAAGCTACTTGAAAACCTTTCGAAACTGTTAAAATCTAATAATAAACAACTTAAAATTAATCAAGATCAAATTACTTCATTGGAAAAGATGCTAGATAATATATTAACAAATCCTGATTATTATCAAGCAGATAAGCACGAACGACTACTCGGTTACCATTATAAGCTTTCTAACGATCAAAAGCAGCTTCTATCAATCAATGAGCAAATCAATAAAGACTATATGTCTAACCAACAAGTATTAAGTAAAGAGTTACATATCAAAACAAAGCTAAATGAAAAGCTTTCAAATTATATGAGAGATGCTAGAGCTTATCTTGAGTTTAAAGATACAGAAGAAAACTTAGAGCTTTACATTACTCAATCCTTTTACGTAAGTGAATAACCGTGAAAACAGCAATACCTAACAGTATCAACTTGCTTAAGCTCTGTGATTCAACCTCTCAAGAAAAGAATAAAAAGCAGAAAGTACTTCAACAGTGGGAAGAGACTTTACAGTTTGTCAATAAATCTAGTGTAATCCAACAAAATAGTCATCTATCAAGAAATACTTATGATAACAAGAATATAAAATTAAGTGATAACAGAGCATATGTAGAGGGTAAAAGAGTCAATTACCATATCGATGGTGACTCAGTCGTTAGGAAAACTCAGATGCATCTTTCACTATCTAATAGTCATATAGATTGGTATAATAGCAGGCTACAAAATCTTGCAATAGATAGCAAAGTTTCAGCAGGTTCATCGACAGTAAATGATTCAGATGTATTAGTTTCAAAAAACAAATCAAAAGCGATGACAAAGCTTTCTGAAACAATGTCGAAACTATTACCCGTTGAAAGTGCAAAACTTTTATACAGCAGTGACGGTAAGTTAAAACTGTATATAAGAAACTATGTATCTCATGAGTCTTTAGACAAAAAGAAACTTTTATCAAAGATTAGATCTTTGTGTAGTGAGTTCAATATAAAGGTTGATGCCATTATGATCAATGGTATTAATATGGCTTTATCCCCATAACAACGTATATAAAGTTAATACTGGCAGTACTCATACTATGACTATTGATGCAGTAGGACAAATTAACTCAACCAACCAGACTGTACAAAATAATACAATCAGTGTTGAAGAGTTTCTTAATGTCTTTATTACTCAACTAAATTATCAAGATCCATTAAACCCTGTCGATAACCGAGAGTTTATGGCTCAAATGGCCCAGTTTTCTCAACTTGAGCTTGAGCGGTCATCACGAGATACACTTAGTGAGCTTGCTCAGCTTACAGCAAACTCTCAATCTATCGGGTTAATAGGAAAAACTGTTGAGGCTGTCTTTGACAATCAAAAACATGTAGGCGAAGTGACTACTTTGCGCTTTGTACAAAATACACCATTACTCACAATAAAGAAGGAAGATGGTGAACTTGTACCAGATATCAAACCCTCAATGATTTCAATCGTCCGATGATAGTCGTCCAATGTCAACTTTAAGTATTCTTTATAAAAGCTTTTCTGGATTACAAAGCTTTTCTCATTCATTAAACAACCTCAGCCATAATGTAGCTAATATAAACACTCCAGGCTTTAAAGGCACCTCTGTTCACTTTCGTGATATGTTATCTGACCAAAACAACGGTGGAGGTGTCCATTATACAGGAGAAACTTTAAAGCTCACTCAAGGGGATATAAGTCGTACTGGCCAAGATACTCATCTAGCGATTGATGGTAAAGGCTGGTTCGTTCTTACTGATGGTGAACATCAATACTACACTCGAGCTGGTCAATTTGAATTTGATCAGTGGCAGCTGGTCGATAAGTCAACAGGATATAAAGTATTAGGAATACATAATGGAAGTATTCAAAACTTTGATCTTAACGATTATAATATCAGTTCACCACAGTCAACAACAAGCATTCAGCTTAAAGGTAACTTAAATGCAGGTGCTGCTACAGGCACAAAAGTTCCTGCTGAAGGAGAAGATAAACTAGAAGCCGTTTATTTTAATAAACTTGGTGAGAAGCATACACTTTATTTTAACTTTACCAAAAAAACTGGAAATGAGTGGAGTGTAGAAGTAAAAAAATCAGATACTGAAACGCTCGCAACTCATACTATAAAGTTTAATGGTAATGGTTCACCTCATGAAGATAGCTCAGACTTATCAGTTAAAATTGATGATAACCAATCAATTAAACTAAATATTGGAAAATCTGGTAATTTTTCTAATTTAACAGGTTATTCTTCAGCAAATTCAAATGTAACCTTAAATGCTGAAGATGGAAGAACAGCAGGGCAAGTTAAAAGTCTATCCTTTGACCATACAGGTAAGTTGACTGTTGAATATACGAACAGTGACAAACAAGACACATTACATATACTGCTAGCTAATTTACCAAATGATCAGTACTTAAAATCTGTTGGTAATAGCATGTTTGTCTACCAAGAAAGTTCTGAAATCGTATATGGCCATGGAGGCCAAAATATGTTCGGAACGATAAAAGGTGGCTCTATAGAAAAGTCAAATGTCAATATGTCACATGAATTTTCAGAAATCATTATAGTACAACGTGGTTATCAAGCAAGCTCGCAAGTACTGAGTGTAACGAATAAAATGATCGAAGAACTTTATAATACTGCTAGAGGAAAATAACCTTGATTTATCCTCTAACACTTTATAGCAAAGAACATTTATTTTCTTTGGTAAGTCACTTTAACTCTCTCTATTCAAAGTGGGTTAAAAAGTGGTTTATTTCTTGTGATGCCTCATTAGCAGTAGATATACCATCAGAAAGCTTATCTTTTGACACAAAAAACAAAATACAGAATGAATTAAACATTCCTTTTTATGGTTTTTCAAATTGGGATAAGGTTTTGTACTCTACCCTTTTTGATAAAAATTTTTCTGATGAGCAGCTAAAACATTCAATTTGCTACTCTGTTCTTAATGAGTGTATCTTAGATCTACTTGATATTTTCGAAATTAAATCCATTTCTAGTCTTAATTCAGACCAATCAACAATACTCAAATTCGGTAGTGGATGGATAATTGTTAAGCTTTTTATTTCAAGCAGCAATTATTTTTCCTTATTGCTTCCTTCTTCATTCATCAAACCAATTTTACAGATACCTGAAGTTACAAAGAGTAATAAAAAACTAACAAATAGACTCAATACAATATCAGATAAAACGATAACACTAAAAGCAACGTGCGAGCCAATTTCTTTAACTTTACGAGAGCTAAATAGCCTACGCATAGGTGATGTGATCTCACTAAACAATAGCTCACAAAATAACCTTTTCTTAAAGTCAACTGATAGTAAAGAAATTTTTAATTGTAAACCCTGTAGCGATAAACAAAACAAAGCAGTCTATATTACTGATAAAGCTGTAAAGTTTTAAGGCATTAAATTATGAAGCATGAGTCTATCGATTTAACTGAAGTTAACTATACTGATAATGATATTCCTTCACCAAAAGAAACTCTTTTTAATAAAATTCAACCATCTATTATCGAAAACCTAAATATATCAATTGAAGCAGAACTAGGCTCAACTGAAATGTCAGTATCTGATTTTTTTAATTTAAAAAAAAATGATGTTGTTATACTTAATACATTAATAGACCAACCTTTAGATCTTAAGGTAAATGGACAGACTATAGCAACTGGTGAGCTTGTCGTTGTTAATAATAACTATGGCATTCGCATTACTCATATACTCGAGAATAATATATGAAAAAATTACACATCATAATTTTCATATATTTTTTGTCTGTAGCATTTTCTTCATGTGCAGACAATAAAAAAATTAATAGCGATGATCTTATTTTTAAAAATGAATCAGTAATTCCAAATTATAAGTTTACATCTTACAGTTTAACTATCGGGATTATATTAGTATTAACATGTATTGCAGTTTATTTTAAAACCAATTTAAGTTTAAAAAAAAACAATCAAAATAATTTTGACTTTAAAATAATAAGTCAAAAAAAATTAGATCCCAAAAATACAGTAACTATTATAAAGATTGAAAATCAACATTTTGTTATTTCTCATAATAATAATTACAGCCAGATAGTACCACTAGCCTCACCTCAATCTACAAGTGATAATATATCATGAATAAAAAGATTTTTATTTTTTTAATCTTTTTATTAGTTGTTCCTACAGCTAACTGCTCAGAATTAGTTAATCTTTCTGGTTTATCTATTGGTCTTGATAATATTGACAATGATCTTTCATCTCCACTTCAAATACTTTTATTACTAACTATTTTAAGCTTAGCACCCGCTTTGTTGATGATGTTAACTTCTTTTACAAGAATTATCATTGTATTGTCAATGCTGCGCCATGCTTTAGGTCTACAACAAACTCCACCAAATAATGTTTTAATAGCGCTAGCATTATTCTTGACATTTTATACCATGCAACCTGTTTGGCAAGAGATAGATAATCAAGCACTACAACCTCTAAATAATGGCGAAATTACAACAATTCAAGCTGCACAACTAGCTTCTCAACCTATAAAACAATTTCTTCTTAAACATACTAGAGAACAAGACCTAACAATGATTCTTGATCTTTCAGGGAAAGAAATACCAAATTCTACAGAAAAAATTGAGCTTATCTCGTTAATACCTGCTTTTTTACTAAGTGAACTACAAACTGCTTTTCAAATAGGTTTTATTATATTCCTTCCTTTTTTACTTATTGACCTATTAATTTCAAGTACATTAATGTCTGTTGGTATGATAATGTTACCACCAATGATGATATCTTTACCAATTAAACTATTAATTTTTGTATTAATTGATGGTTGGTCTTTAATAACTTATGCTCTAGTTGGTAGCTTTTTTTAGTGGCTTTAGTCAATTTTTATGCCAGCTAAAGACCTAGAAAATGTTGATAATATTTGGCAGAATTATAAGCAAGATGCTTGTAATGAATCTTTTCGAAAACTCGTTAATATTTATAGTTTCCTTGTATATAAAATTGCAAATATTTATTTTAAAAAAGTTTTTATTTCAGGTATATCACTCGACGATTGCATTCAGTATGGTTTTATCGGTCTTATCGAAAGTATAAAAAAATTTAATTTAGATAAAGGATCAAATTTCGATATTTATGCGTCTTTAAGAATAAAAGGTTCAATCCTAAACTCAGCACATACTTTTTCTGAGTATTCAAACTATTATCATTGGAAAAGAAAGCTTGAGAACCAACACAATAATGCAATATCAAAATCAATGATCAAATTAGATATTGAAACCATTATTAATATTACAGTAGATTTGGGGATAACTTATTTTCTATCAAATGAGTTTGAAAACTTTATATTATTAAATGATACTAATACACTTAATAAAAATAAGATTGACACTCCATTAGCAATATCAATATATCGTACTATAGATTCTCTAGATGAAATACTAAAAAAAATTGTTATTCAACACTATTTGCTTGATGAGTCCTTTCAAGAAATAGCAGATGGGTTAAAATACTCTAAAGCAAGAGTTTCACAGTTGCATAATAAAGCAATTACTGAAATTCGCTTAAAATTTTCATCATCAGATAAATGCACCCTAATTTAATTCATAGCTTATAAATTATGTATAAGCTTTCTTAATTCTATAAAACTGCTTTGGTTATTAATTATATCATAAAGTGTTTGAGAAACTCTGTTAACCATATCTTCTGAAACATTTTCAGCACCTAACTTGTCTAGTAGTAATATTGAAACAAGCTTATTACAGAGTTCTCTATCTGATAAATCATTTATATTCGTTTTTGAAAACGTTGATGCTAATACGTCATGTACCGAATCCTCTTGCTTATTTATACTTGATAAGCTACTGGCCTTGCCTGATTTTTTCTTGTTTAATTTAGATAGTATACTAGCGATACTATCTAATTTGTTATCAATTTTCATTGTCGTTTTGTTGATATTTAGATATAAATATTTTATTTATTGCGCTATCTTTATTTGATCTATCCTCTAATTCACTTTCATTATCTTCATGAATAATTTCAGGCACTTCATTTTCATTATTTTCTTCTAATGATTGTATTATATTATATATATCATCATTTAATGGATTATTTTCTTTATTAACGTCTATTCCTTCCTTTAATTTTTTTATGCCTATAGCTGTATTTCCTTCCTGAATATGTAAAAGTCCTTCTGAAAACATTCGTAAATAGTTAGTTGCATTACTATCTTTTAGTTCAGACCAAACTTTGACCGCTTCTTCAATATTAGCTATAGTCAAGTATAATAAACTCAACTGAAACTTTGCAATCCATAGACTTGGGTCTTTCTCTAAAGCAAGCGTCATTTCTTCAATTGCATATTGGTATAATCCAATCTCAGCATGTTCTGCTGCTAACATATAATAATAAATTGCACGTTCTTCTTGTTGAATACATTCTTTCAATAGTGTTATTGATTGTGCATGATCTCCTTGCTCACTTGCAGAGAGTGCACAATGAAATAACTCATCAAGATTTAAATTTTCAGTAAACTTCATCTATAATTCTCGCCTTTACAGTTAAAGGGATTCTATTCTATTATGTGTTAACTTTCAAAACATTATATACAAGCTATTTCTAATACTGCATTTTAGCTCAAATTTTATACCAATTACTCAAACATTGTTTAATATCATTAAAACTCGGAGGATGCTTTAAACAGGCATTAATTACACCAGCATTAATAAAGTTACTTTGCTTTTCATTATCCAGACATGCAGAACAAAGAATAATTTTAATATGGAACAAGGTAGTATCTCTTCTCACATATTTACAAAAGTCAATACCATTCTTAATCGGTAACTCTCTCAATTCACGATCACGGTATAGTTGTTTTTGTAATTTTTCAATTGTTTTTCTATTATAAAGAGGCATGCACCAGTCAGTAATAACAAGATCAAATTTAAAAAACTTATTCCGTAACCAAAATAACCCAATATTTCCATTCTCACATACAGTAACATTTGTAATACCGAGACTACTCAGTATATTTTTAATCTCATTTTGATATTCTTCTTGATCATCGATAACTAGTACAGATAGCTTGTTTGCATTCATAAAAATATATTGTAATACGGAAACTTATCTCGAACGCCAGCAAATTTTGGCAGGTAAAATATATTGCGTTTTACTTATTTCTTCACCATTCAGCATATTTTTTACCAGTATATACACTGTTTGTGCAAGTGAAGTACAATCTTGTGCGATTGAATCAATTTCAATAGGTAAACAATCAAGTATATGATAATCATCAAACGTTGCAATTCGTATATCACAGTTTAATAACTGATGATCACGGAGATAACGTAAAACACCTTCTAGTAAAATATAGGATGCAGTAAATAAGCAAGAAGGTGGTCGTCCCAATTCTTTCATACATTCAGCCATCATTTTATAGCCTGAATGAGACTGATAATCAGCATGTTTTATCCAGTTAGGCTTAAGTACTAAGTTTGCCTGTTGTAACCCAAGTTTATAACCTTTTAATCTTTGTTTACTTGGTGAGAGCTCTAACTGACCACCAAAGAAGTAGCATTCTTGGTTATCGCTTGATAGTAATTGGCTAACAACTTTTGCAGTAGCATTACATGCGTCGGTACAAACTAGTGGTAGGATAGAATTGCCTATTTGTCTATCTAACTGTATGACTGGTAATTGATGTGTCAGCTTTACGTAAAATTGATCATCGATCATCGCTGAACCAACAATAAGAGCATCAACTTGACGCTCAACCAAATGCTCAACTACTTTTTTTTCTAGTGCTTGACTATCTTCTGAACAAGCTATCAGCAACTGTAAACCATCTTCACGACAGTGTTTTTCAAGCTCTTTGGCAATTGATGCAAAACCAAAGTTAGTCAAGTCAGGTATAACCAGACCAACAGTATAACTTCGTTTTGACTGTAACGAGCGGGCATGGATACTAGGACGATAGTTGTACTCCTCAACTACTTCCAGCACTCTTTTTCGAGTTGTTTCGCTAATTCTAAGTGATTCAGACTTACCATTAAGAATGAAACTAACTGTAGACTTTGATACTCCAGCTTTTTTTGCTATTTCAGCCAGTGTTATACGTTTTTTCTCTTTCACAACCCACCTAGTCAATCCAACGTAGGTTTACTATTTTATAACACATTACTTTAATAAACGAATATAAAATGGCTGAATCAGCGGCCACCTCTAAAATCCTTCGCTGCGAGTGTACTTATGCAGCCTTATCATGCACTCCGATCTTCTAGTAAGATAACTCCCAATAAGTAAGGTGTATAACTTCACTCCCTTCAAATGTAATATAGAACGATTCATTGCAAGGAGAGAAAAAACGACTACTCATCACTGCTTCACCATTATTAATAAATAGCTCTATACTCGAATGATCAAGTAATATTTGTAGTATTTCGATACTTCCTTGCCAAGAACGAGACTCCCATAAATTTGTGCGCCAATTTTTCCTTTTTAAGGTGACTTCAGTGTTATCAACATGTATTAAAACAATATCAGATAAGTTTATTTGGCAGTTAATCCCTCCTTCCACTATCATTTCTGCACACCTTAATTGTAAAGAGGGGATATCATTGGCAATTGAAATTATTTTTGTTTCATTTTTACGTAAGACCTCCAGTTCTTTTACAGGTTGTTGATATAACTTATTATTTTTCAAGGTTAACACCCTTGGACAAGTCATTTGGTGAACCCATCCATTTTTTATTGTAGGATGATAACTTTCATTCTCATCAGGTAGCCCCATCCACCCTATTAATATTCTTCTACCATATTCATCTTCCATTGTTTGAGGAGCATAGAAATCAAACCCTAAATCAAACTCTTGAAAAGCGCCATGTTGATAACTTTTAGTATGATAGTTGAGTGCACCAATGACATAACCGGCCTGAAATAAGTTTGCAAAATGTTCATTCTCTTTCTCCAATCCTTGAGGGCAAAATAATAATATATCTTTTCCCTCCAAATTAAACAGATCTGGACATTCCCACATATAACCAAACTTACCAAATCCATTATGACCTGAACCAGCTAACTCACCTAAAAACTGCCAGTTTGTGAGATCATTTGAGCGATACCAAATCACTTTACCTTGTTTATAGATATCTTGTGCACCTAGCACAACATAAAAGTACCCTTCATGTAGCCATACTTTTGGATCTCGTACATGACCCGTATACCCATTAGGAGCAGAAATTACGGGACCTAGCTTTTGAACATCACCATCATCTTTTAACGTTGCAAGACATTGGTATGATGTTCGCCCTCCTTTAAACTTCACATTACCTGTATAAAATAATGTTACCTGGTCATTAACAACTATTGCGGATCCAGAATAACAACCATGTGATTCATATTCTTCTTCAGGAATTAACGCAGGAAAATAGTGGTTCCATGAAACCAAATCGTTTGAGGTCATATGCCCCCAAACTTTCATTCCATGTCTGCATGAAAGAGGATTCCACTGATAAAATAGATGATAATTTCCCTTATGATGAATTAATCCATTAGGATCATTAAGTAAACCCGTAGGTGCAGAAACATGCCATTGAGGCCGATAATAATCAGCCCCAACAGTGCACGAATTATTTAATAGTTTAGTAATGAGATTTTGGTAAAACTCTTCTTTTTTATACATTTTCAGTGCTATATTTCAATGTGTAAGAAATAATAAATGAGATAATAAAGGCTATTACCATGCCAATAATGTAATGTATGAGTGTTTTAGGTTGAACAATGGCCATACCAGGTAAACCTGTTAAGCCAACGGCTGTCATACCCACTTTACTAAATACAACATAACCACCACCACAGGCTCCACCCACAAGCGCAGCAAAAAAAGGTTTAACAAAACGTAGATTAATTCCAAATATTGCAGCTTCAGTAATCCCTAATAATGATGATACGGCTGAAGGCACTGCAATTGATTTTATTTTTTCATTCGTTGTTTTAAAGTAAACAGCTAGACAAGCACCGCCTTGAGCTACATTTGACATAGCCCAAATAGGTAACAAGAAATTTATACCAATTTCTGGATTTGTCAGTAAGCCAGCTTCAATAGCGTGAAAACTATGGTGTATTCCCGTAATAACTATTGCTGAATAGCTACCACCAAACAGTATACCTGCAAACCAGCCTACATGGGTATAAAGTACATTAAGTACCCATGATATGCCATCTCCTAAGGCTCTACCTGCTGGGCCAATAAATATCATGGCAACAAAGCCTGTAAGTACCACCGTTATAAAAGGAGTTAAAATAATATCTAATGCATTTGGTACGACTCGGCGTATATTTTTTTCCACAATACTCATAAACCAGGTCGCTAACACAACAGGAAAAACTGTTCCCTGATAACCAATCATAGCAATATCAAAATTAAAAAGTTGCATAGTTTCAAATCCACCAGCAACACTCCAAGCATTAGTTAAAGCTGGATGAGTTAAAATACCTCCCAATGTTGCACCCAAATAAGGATTTCCTCCAAACTCTTCTGCTGCAGTAAAACCGATCAAAATAGGTAAAATAATAAAAGCAGATGAGCTAAAAATATCGAGTAAAATAAATAAAGTGCTTCCTGAATCAACAAGATTATAGGTACGTAATGTTCCCAATAATCCCATTAATAAACCAGATGCAACAATTGCTGGAATAATGGGAACAAATATATTTGAAAGCGTTCGAGCACAACGCTGTATGATATTTTGCTTTTGAGATGCAATAGAATTTACTTCAGTTTTACTCCGTTGCTCTATTTGAGTCACTCGCATAAACTCATCATATACTTCATTAACCAGTCCTGTACCAAAGATAATTTGAAGCTGGCCCGCATTCGCAAAACATCCTTTTACATTATCTAGCTGATCTATTGCGACTTTATCTCCTTTTCTATCATCATGAAGTACCAATCTTAAACGTGTTGCACAATGCGTTGCACTTGCAATATTTTCTACGCCACCTAATAATAGGATTAAGCTTTTTACAACCTCAGCAGTATTCATCAGGCTACTCCTATCAGTCTGAAGTCGATTTTATTTACTATCGGGCACCTCTAAAGATGCACTATCAGTAGATAATTTGTTTATTAGTGTTTCTCTTGTTGGAAGTGCTGTCATTGCCCCTTTTGCTGAAATAGCTAATCTGCCACAAGAATTAGCCCATGCCATTGCTTTATTTATTGTTGTCTCAGTAAACCAATTATTTTCTTGGACAAGTACTGCTAATAAACCACCCACAAATGCATCACCAGCACCTGTTGTATCAACAGCTTTAGCTGCTTTTCCTTTGTATAGCACCGGCTCTTTATTTTTAACTGAGAGCAAAGCTCCTTGTTTGCCTTGTGTTATCACTACGAGAGGTATAGTAAATGGTTTCAACTTATCCAAAGCTGTTTTGAGATCACTTGTTTCTGTCAGCCAAAGTAACTCCTCTTCAGAAAATTTCACCAGATCAACAGCGAAAAGCACTCGCTTCACTACATCTCTCATTTCTTCCGGATGTAACCAAACTTCAGAGCGCAAGTTTGGATCAAAAGAAACAAACCCATCTGCATTTTGCATAGTCTGTATCGCCTTAAATGCTGTCGAACGACTTGGCTCATTAGCAAATGCATTTGAACAACAATGCAACCACTCACCTTTTGAAAAATGTGGTAGATCCCCAACCTGAAGAAATTGATCAGCGCTCGGCTTCACCATAAAGGTGAAAGTTCTATCCCCAGCCTTATCTAAGTTGATAATGACCGTAGAGGTACGATGAGTGATATCAAAAGTAAGGTATTTTATATTAACCCTTTCCTTTTCCAGAATTGTTTTCAAATATTCCCCAAGAGGGTCCTGTCCTACTCGACCGATAAAACTGCTCCTGCTTCCTAAGCGAGAAACAGCCACTGCTACATTAGCAGGGGCACCGCCAGGGCACTTGAGATATCTATCTCTGCCATCTGGAATGAGATCAACGACAGCATCTCCTAATACCCATATCTGGTTACTCATTAACACTCCCATGATGAAACCAAAGTAAATCAAGCATACTAAAACGGTTTAGCTTCGCAACAGTATTATGCTTAATCGATTAAGTTTTGTGAAGAGGAATTCAGATTTAAACTATATTTGATTGTTCTAATATTTAATGGTATCACTTTTGCTATGTTGAACTACATTCCTTGCAGTTCCTTATTATTCACAAAAACAGTAGAAAAATTTTATAAATCGATACAGTTAGATAAGGGATTGTCTGTATCACATGCTAACTGATCGCTAATGAGTGAAAAATTTATTAATGAATTTTTTTTGCATTGAATAGCAACTATACGTTGGTGATCTTTAATTTTGAAAACGTCAATGCCTGACATGTTTTCTTTATATCCATCTCCTTCATATCTATTATATATACTATAAATAAAGTCATTATTTTGGAATAAAATAGCGCTATATTCAGTTTGATACCTAAAATAATTAGAGTACTTAAAATATGATAATGTATTACTTTCTTTATTTGGAAAGATCATTTCTATTTTAGATTTTTTACCAAATCTGTATTGCAATTTATTTTTTCAAAACACAGAGAAGCTATTTTTTCTTTTAAAATAGTACAGCTGAAAATTTTAATTTCGCTTTCGTTACACAAGCTTTCTGAAGCTATTAGCTTAACGGAACAAAGGGACACAACAAGTAATAGAAATGCTGTAATACAACCTTTGTACATAGTTATAGCAAACCGAAGAAAACAAATATTACCAATAAGGCTTTGCACCTTCTCCCCACCAACGTCTACCAGGTCTTTTATCAGTATGAATAAACTGTTTATAAAAACCAAAAGTACTAAATCCAGCTTGCTGTAAGGCTTGATATACTTTTTTCCTAGCAATGCTCGTTACGTCGATATCAAAGGCAATTTTTAAGTGTTCACTATTTACAGCACCACTAACTTCTTCATTATGCTTAACACATCGATGCGCACTATTAAGCCCAAAAGTTTTGTCTGCAATATCTATCGCTTTTTGTAACATATTTAATGACTTACTACAGTGATAGTACTCCCCACAACATTTACAGGCTAAATGCTCAATTGAAATATCCAACCAAGGCCATTCACCTTTAAAATCATTGTAGTGTTTGTATAACCCATCGGATTGGCCATCCCCATACTGGGCGTTATTACTTTTATTGGCAGCAACACCACCCATACTACCAACGCCTGAAGTACTTTGGGTGCTAGTACTTTCTGTGGATACTTCTTCTGTAATGGTGTCTGACTTATGTTTGTTCCACCAGCTAGCCACATCAAAACAAGGACACGCTTTGCTCACACCAGGAAAGTCCCGATGACCAAGGACTTCAGCTAGAGGAAAGCGATCCACTAATTTATGCACTATATAATTAAGCGTACTAAATTGCTTCTGTGTATAAGTACTTGCAGGTTTTCCATTTCTCAACCCACCTATCAAACAAATACCAATACTGTTTTTATTATGACCTTTGACATGGGCACCTGCTATTTTTATAGAGCGGCCTTTATCTAAGGTTCCATCAAGACAAATAACATAATGATAACCAATATCCTGCCAACCATTATCTCTGACATGCCAACGTTTAATATCAGCAGCTCGGAATGCTTTACCTTCTTCAGTCGCACTACAGTGAATAACAATATGCGTTACTTTTCTTCCAAACTCTTCTTCACTGGCATTTTGTTTTTGTTCATCATTTTGGTTGTTTGAAGCAGAAGTCTGAGATTGTTGGCCTTCACCTGGAATATTGATTTCATCGCCAGGGTGAATAACATCTGGATTTACGATTTGGGGATTGGCTTTGATTAGCGCTGCTAAAGAAACACCAAGACGCTTAGCAATATCCCAAAGAGTATCTCCTGAAGCTACTTTATATGCCCCATTGGCTATTGACACACCACCACCGGCACCACTACCAACAGTGATTGTTGGAGAACCTGAAATAATGACACCACCGTGAACCGTCTTACTCCCCACATGTGCAATAGGTTGACCATTTACCAATATATTTGGAATCCCTTCAACGATAGTGTCATCACAAGCTGTTTTGTCACCCATTCGAGCAACAGGAATACCATTGAAAAAAACATTGGGTGAACCCGTACTAATAGCATTGGGCTTGTGGTCATCACACGCATTTGTATCACCGACACGCGCTACGGGTTTACCAGACATAACACTTCCTATTCTTACATCACAGTAGCTTTTAAAAACTATTATGGTTAACGATTTTCTCTAGGGATCTTCTCTTTTGATATCTACTCTTAAACTTAAAGCATTATTTATTGAGTTTTCACACTTTGCAGTAGGTATAATTTGTAAAGAGATAATCTTATAAAATTTAGATACTTATAAATGAAAAGTTTTGTATTATTGTGAGCTTAATTCACTCACGAACAAATTACTTTTGTCTTACTAATGAATATATTTTGATTATGCGTTCGCTTGAAGACCTTTTACGTTTAAATAAGACCATAAGAGTTGTAGGATTTGATGACGCACCTTTTCAGAAAGAACGTGGCTGTCCTGTTAATATCTCAGGAATAGTTTGTGCAAAAACACGTTTTGAAGGCATGCTTTGGGGAGAAGCAACGAAGGATGGGTTAGATTCAACACAAGTCTTAACCAAAATGCTTACCAACAGTAAATTTTATCCACAAACACATGTTGTACTAACTGATGGTATAGCAATAGGCGGTTTCAATATTATCGACTTACCCTTATTGAGCAAAAGTTTACAGCGACCATGTATCGCTATTATGCGCAAACTTCCTGATTTAGAACGTATTGATAAAGCACTTCAAGTCTTCTCAGATTATCAATTACGAAAAAAGATACTTCAGAGGGCAGGTAAAATTTATGCACATGATAAACTTTATTTCCAAGTAGCAGGCTGCTCATCTATGACTGCAACTAAAGTCATAGATAAGCTTATTGATCAAGGAAACATACCAGAAGTTTTACGAATAGCTCACTTAATTGGTGCTGCAGTAAAAACTGGTCAAAGTTCCAGTAGAGCTTAAGATATGATAATTAAATAGTGATTTATGAAACACTTCTAAAAAGCGTCACTTTCCAATACAAAAAGAACCAAAGATCTTGCCTAAAAGGTCATCAGAGGTAAATTCCCCAGTTATAGTGTTTAACTCATTTTGAGCAAACCTCAAATCTTCTGCGAGTAACTCACCAGCACCATAACCCGACAGTTGCAACTGACCATTAGCTAAGTACTCTTTAGCTTCATCTAAAGCCTGCAAATGTCGTCTACGAGCAGTAAATCCTCCTTCAGTAGTACCTGTAAATCCCATACACGCTTTGAGATGTTCTCTCAATATATCAACACCTTTACCTTCTTTTGCTGATAGACCAATAACCGGCAACTTTTCATTAGAAGCGTACTGCTCTGCCCCTTCTTTTGTTAAGTCTATTTTATTACGTATTACGGTTATTTTTTCAGGATGAGGTAGCTTATCCACAAACTCAGGCCAAATAATATGAGGATCAGTTGCCTCTGTCGTACTACTATCAACCATCAACAATACTCGATCAGCTTGAGCTATTTCCTGCCAGGCACGTTGTACTCCTATCTGTTCTACTGCATCATCACTATCTCTTAGTCCAGCAGTATCGATGATATGCAATGGCATTCCTTCAATATGAATATGCTCACGAAGTACATCTCTCGTCGTACCTGCAATATCTGTCACAATAGCTGTTTCTCTACCTGCAAGGGCATTTAATAAACTTGATTTGCCAGCATTTGGTCGACCAGCAATAACAACTGTCATACCCTCACGTAAGATTGCACCTTGATTTGCTTCTTTCAATACCGCATCAAGCTGATTAATGATGCCAACTAAATCACTAGCCACTTTTCCATCCGCTAAGAAATCAATTTCTTCTTCAGGAAAGTCAATTGCAGCCTCAACATACATTCGTAATTGAATCAATTTATCCACAAGGCTACGAACTTTGTCTGAAAAAACACCTTGTAATGAGCGAATTGCGCTTTGGGCTGCATGTTCAGATGCACTTTCTATCAAATCTGCAATTGCTTCTGCCTGAGCTAAATCCAGCTTATCATTCAGAAATGCTCGCTCAGAAAACTCTCCAGGATTAGCGAGTCGCACACCATGACTTAACACGTCTTTTAAAAGCATATCCAATACAACTGGTCCACCATGTCCCTGCAACTCAAGTACATCTTCTCCAGTAAAAGAATTTGGTCCTGCAAAAAATAATGCAAGCCCTTCATCTACGACATGATTTAACTGGTTATAAAAGGGCCCATAATGTGCGTAGCGAGGTTTAATGGTTTTACCCAAAATCTTACTCATAACGAGTTTCGACTGTGGGCCAGAAATACGAATTATTCCAACGCCCCCTCTTCCAGGTGGAGTTGCAATAGCCGCAATCGTATCAGGGTTATAATTTATTGCAGTCATTGTTGCGTTCTTTTGACAGCTTGTTAACAACAGTAATTTTAGAGTAACACCTAAATTAGCTAAAGGCAGAAACTAAAAGGCCTCGGCAGTAACCGAGGCCTGTGGATAACTCTGTGAGTAACCAGTGTATCAACTCTTACTTTCGGCCTGACTCTCAATTCGACGTGTAATTACCCATTGTTGCAAGATTGATAAGACATTGTTCACAACCCAGTACAATACTAAGCCTGCAGGGAACCATAAAAAGAACACAGTAAATATCACTGGTAGCAACTTCATCACTCTAGCCTGAGTTGGATCAGGAGGTGTTGGATTAAGCTGCTGCTGAACAAACATCGATGCACCCATAATTAATGGGAGGATAAAATATGGGTCCATTTGTGATAAATCATGGATCCAGCCTAACCATGAAGCCTGACGTAACTCAACTGATTCCATTAAAACCCAGTACAATGCAATAAACACAGGCATTTGTACAAGTATGGGCAAACAACCCCCCATTGGATTGACTTTTTCTTTTCGATACAGCTCCATCATAGCTTGAGACATCTTTTGGCGATCATCGCCAAACTTTTCTTTCAACTCCTGCATCTTAGGAGCTATACGCCGCATATTTGCCATGGAGCGATAACTAGCTGCAGACAGAGGGAAGAATGCCATTTTGACCATAATAGTCAGGATGATAATGGACCAACCCCAGTTTGGAATTAGACTGTGAATAAACCCTAACAATAAAAATAATGGCTTAGCCGCAAACCAAAGAATGCCATAGTCAACAGTTAACTCCAGGCCATCAGTTAACGCTTGTAACTTATCTTGAATTTTTGGGCCAACATAGAGTGTGGCACTCGCTTTACCCTGCTCTCCAGGCGCTAAAACAATGGGATTATTCACATCAACCATACTGACAATGTACTGAGATTGATCATTTTCACGCGTAGAGTATTGAACAGGATTTTCATGCTTTGGAACCCAAGCAGCAACAAAGTAATGTTGCAAAATGGCTGCATAACCTTTTTCAACTTTCTCTTTGAAGGGTTCTTCCTTGAATTCATCAAAAGGTAACTTATGATATTTTTCTTCAGTTGACCTTACTGCAGCACCAAGATAGGTATTAAAGCTTGTAGCACCTTGTGTGGAACTGGGATCTGGTGAGTTATCCCGCTTTAATTGTGCATAAAAAACTGCCTTCCAACTATTAGAAGATTTATTGTTTACTAAATACTCAAGATCAACAGCATAGTTATCTCTATGGAATGTATATCGCTTAACTAACTCAACGCCCTCTGCAGTACTTAGAGAAAGATCAACAACTAATTGATTTTCACCATCTTTAAGTTCATATGTTGTTTTTGGAGATGAGTAAGTTGGAGTACCTTTACTATGTGGCCCATTTTTACCTACAAGGCCACTTTGAGCTACAAAAGTACGCTGTTTAGAGCTTTCTAGAATTGTAAAAGGTTCAGGAGATGGATTTTGTTCTGAAGGAAGTGTAACAGGGTAATCGAGTAACGAAGCTTTGATAATATCACCACCCTCAGGATTAATCTCAATATAGAGCTTATCTGTAGTGATTTTTATTATCTGCTGACTTGGCTGAGCAGTAGTTGTCGTAGCTTCTGTTAACCTTGGAGCATCATCTGTGGTCTCAACAATTATTGGTGCATCAGCACTATCTAAAGTTGTTGTTGAATCAACATCAGGTACTGAGCTTGTTACACTTGCTGTTTGCTCAGCGGTAACATTGTGCTGGTTGAAGTCTTGATTCCACTGCAGGATCATTAAATATCCCACAACGACTAAGCCAGCAATGATTAAAGTTCTCTGCAAATCCATGGTTCAAGGGCCAAACGTTGTAGTTAATAAAAATTATCCCAATGTAGGTCTGAACAATTCATATCCAGCCGCAATGGAAACTAGTGATTATACGAGAAAAAGCAGTTTTACTGCCAACCTAAAGTTGTCGTTTTAGTGTTATTTTAGCTTAGGTCAACAGGTCCCCTTTAGCGCACTAGTAGTTATTAAAACTATTTTTGGGTTGCAGCACGTTTATTTAAACGCTGCCATGATTTGCTTAGGAGACGAAATATTTGTTCATTTTCCAGCTCGGTCAAACCTGGCCGGGCTAAGATTACGATATCTATTGCAGGAAGCTTGTTATGAGTTAGTCGATATGACTCTCGGAAAAGCCGCTTGATGCGGTTTCTTTGAACTGCTTTTTTAGCAATTTTTTTGGACACAATGACCCCTAACCGAGAATCTTCCGATTTAGAGGGCACAGCTAACATCAGTAAAAACTTGTGCGGCACTTTGATACTACAGTGATCAAAGACATGACGATAATCAGCCGATGTTAAAAGCCGAAATCGTTTCGGAAATACCTGCCGCACGCTATTGAAGCCTAACAGCTTAGGCTGCTAATTGCTTACGCCCTTTAGCACGACGACGTTTTAATACTTGACGTCCATTTTTGGTAGCCATGCGTGCACGGAAACCATGAGTGCGTTTACGCTTCAGACAACTAGGTTGGAATGTTCTTTTCATAGCTCACCTACTAGCAGTAATCACTAACCTATGGCGTGAGTTAAAGAGCAGGTTAACAATGAACCGGGCTCTTGTGGATATTGTTTAAGGCGCGTAATTCTAGAGAATAACAATGCAATCGTCAATTTGATCTGAACATTATTTATAAGATCAGTGAATAACTTTTTTAAATAACATGATTAATCGTGGCCTGTGTACAGTTTAGATTCAAATTTACTTTAAGACTTTATTTTTAAATCGCTAAATTCCTTTACGCTATTCTGCTGTTGATTACTTATTGATCAACAATGTCTTATCTAAGTTTATTATATTATATAAATTAATTAAGTATATATATTTAATACTTTTTATTTATTTATTGTTGTTATTGTTTATTATAGCAGCCTTTTCCTGTGAATAACTAATTTATTAGCTTTAATATCAATAAGTTATGAAAAGTATAACTCTGTTAAGAACACGGGAATTATCTGTCAGTTACCTGAGTATTATAGGTGCATAAGCTGTTAACTAATTTGTTGTTAATAAAAACCCCCAAATTATCCACAGGAAAGTCTACTTTATAATAACAATTTATCCACAAGGTTATTCAAGCACGATTTTGTCACTAAATTTGATGCAAATTTTTTTATTTATCCACAAAAAGAGCCTGATTAATCAAGTATATTAGCGTATATAGGGTAAATAAGATAAAATTTGCATTGGGGTGTGGATAACTAGATTGGATAAGTATAGAATTAACACGCTAACTGATGCTTATTAACAACTCAGCTGTTTTTGAGGGGATAATTCTGTGCCACTAACTCTCTGGCAACAGTGTCTTGAAACGTTACAGGATGAATTGCCATCTCAGCAATTTAATACCTGGATTCGCCCATTAAAGACAGAAGTCCTTGAAAATGGAGGCTTAGTTTTGGTAGCCCCCAATCGTTTTGTTAAGGACTGGGTGCAAGAAAAATTTCTAAAGCGTATTGAAGAAATTTTAAATGATTGGTCTGAGGGTTTTGCACCTATTGTAACATTAGCTGTAGCAAATAGAACTCAAAGCTTTTTATCAACTAGAAATAACTTTTCACAAACGAGTTCACGAAATGATAATGTTTCGCATCCTCCGACTCGTAATTTGTCAACTTCGCGACAGCGCTTTAACAGTGGTAACTCTCAAGCGTTAGGGAGTTCTGAAGAAGTAATTAATGAACCAGTAAGTACTTCAGAAAGTAGATCAAATGAAAACATTTCCCAATTTGCTCAACCGTTAAATAAGGCTACCAGTGATTATGATGTTTCTCGTACACTGAATAGGAAGCAGAATACTATTCGAACGTCAAATGAATCAAAGGCATTAAAAGATAAGGTATTCAAAGACTCTGTTTTGCCTCCAATCAATCACTCTCTACTTGCTGAGCTTGAAGATAACATTGCTAGTCAGTCTGCTCCACCTGCTATCGTCAGTTCCAGTAAAAAAGTGAATGAGCGTCAAGTAGAGGTTGAAGGTGGACTTAAGCATAACAGTTCTTTAAATGAAGAGTTTACATTTGAAACGTTTGTTGAGGGTAAATCTAATCAGCTAGCGCTTGCTGCAGCAAAACAAGTGGCTGAAAATCCTGGAGCAGCTTATAACCCCCTTTTTCTCTATGGAGGTGTTGGCCTTGGTAAAACCCACTTAATGCACTCTGTGGGTAACTATTTAGTTCAACAAAATGCTTCTGCAAAAGTTATTTATCTCCATTCGGAACGTTTTGTTGCTGATATGGTGAAGGCGTTACAACTCAATGCTATCAACGATTTCAAACGTTATTACCGCTCAGTGGATGCTCTGTTAATTGATGATATTCAATTTTTTGCTGGTAAAGAGAGATCTCAGGAAGAGTTTTTCCACACCTTTAATGCGCTGTTGGAAGGTGGACAGCAAATGATTCTTACTTGTGATAGATATCCAAAAGAAATTTCTGGGCTAGAAGAACGTTTGAAATCTCGTTTTGGCTGGGGACTTACAGTTGCTGTAGAGCCACCAGAGCTTGAAACGCGAGTTGCAATTTTGATGAAGAAGGCGGAGCAAATTAAGGTTAACTTGCCCCATGACTCAGCTTTTTTTATTGCACAACGAATTCGTTCTAATGTTCGAGAACTGGAAGGGGCTCTTAAACGGGTTGTTGCAAGTGCAAAGTTTATGGGACGTGATATCACCCTAGATCTAATTAGGGAGTCTCTGAAGGATTTATTAGCTTTGCAGGATAAGCAAGTAAGTATTGACAATATTCAGCGGACAGTCGCTGAATACTTTAAGATAAAGATTTCTGATATTTTGTCAAAGCGAAGAAGCCGTTCTGTTGCTAGGCCTCGTCAAATAGCTATGGCACTTTCAAAAGAACTGACAAATCACAGCCTGCCTGAAATAGGTGATGCATATGGTGGCCGTGATCATACGACAGTTTTGCATGCTTGTCGTAAAGTCAAAGAGCTTACTCAAGCTGATGCAGAAATAAGAGAAGATTATAAAAACTTATTGCGATTATTAACAACTTGATTCTTCTATTTATTAAGCTCTCATTGGTTAATCTCCATGTTAGTTAAGGCGAGAGAACAGAATTATGAAATTTACAGTCACTCGAGAAGCATTACTTAAACCACTTCAACTTGTAACTGGTGTAGTTGAACGCAGACATACACTACCTGTTTTATCAAATGTATTGATGGTTGTTGATGGTGATCGCTTATCACTGACTGGCACTGATTTAGAAGTTGAATTGATAGGCCGTGTTAACTTACAACAAGGTGCAGAGGATGGTGAAATTACTGTTCCTGCTCGTAAGTTAATGGATATCTGTAAGTCTTTACCTGATGATGCCATTATTGAATTTAAACAAGATGATCAGCGAGTTATAGTCAAAGCAGGTCGAAGCCGTTTTACCTTATCTACCCTCCCAGCAGCCGAGTTTCCAAGTATTGATGAAGATCCTGGTTCTATTTCATTTAGTGCTGATAAGCATATGCTTCGCTCACTGATTGATAATACTGGTTTTGCCATGGCTCAACAGGATGTCCGTTATTATTTAAATGGTTTACTGCTTGAATTAACGGATGAACATGTAAGAACGGTAGCGACAGATGGTCATAGGTTAGCAATGTGTACTAGTAACTTGCTGCGTGAGGAAAGTTCTGCTGATAGACACCAGGTAATTGTTCCAAGAAAAGGTATTTTGGAATTTGCTCGAATTTTGACAGATGGAGCAGAAACTGTGGATATTCTGCTTGGTTCAAATCACATGCGTGCTGTAACGGGTGACTATACGTTTACCTCGAAACTAGTTGATGGAAAGTTCCCTGAGTATGAGCGTGTTTTACCAAGAGGTGGGGATAAGGAAGTCATCGCTGATAGACAGTTACTAAGACAAGCATTAAATAGGGCTGCAATACTTTCTAACGAAAAATATCGTGGAGTTCGTTTAACCTTTGCGCCTAACCAACTGACTATAATTGCAAATAACCCAGAACAAGAGGAAGCCCAAGAAGAACTTCCTGTTGATTATCAAGGTGAAACTTTAGAAATTGGTTTTAATGTTTCGTATTTACTCGATGTTCTTTCAGTTATATCAGGAAAGTCAGTTAAAATAACTCTTTCAGGTCCTGATCGCAGTGCACTTGTTGAAGACTCTGAAGGTGGTGAGTCATTATATGTTGTAATGCCTATGCGGTTATAATATGCCAATTGACCATCTTCAGATCGTAGGTGTACGTAACCTTGAGTCGGTGGTCATTGAGCCCTCTCCTACCATTAATATTATTTGTGGTATTAATGGTAGCGGTAAAACCTCAATACTAGAGTCAATTCATTTACTTGGTCTTGCTCGTTCTTTTAGAAGCTCAAAAATCCAGCCCATTATTCAGCATGGAGAAAATTGTTGCACTGTTTTTGGTAGACTAGATGATGGTTATCCAATTGGAATTCAACGATTGACTGATGGTGAGCTATTAATTAAGTATGCAGGTAAGCGACTTTTTTCTGTTGCAGAGCTTGCTTGTAAATTACCTTTAATAATTATCACTCCTGATACTTTTCAATTAGTGTCTGGATCACCTTCTTTGCGACGTCAGTTTATAGATTGGGGTGTGTTCCACGTGGAACACACTTTTCTAACTTATTGGAAAAACACGAGAAAAATACTTAAACAAAGGAATAATTTGCTTAAAAATGGTACAATAAGCCATTCACAAGTAGCTGCATGGGACATATCTCTTATTGAAAATGCAGAAAAAGTTGATCAGTTTAGATCAAATTATATCAATCAACTTAAAAATCTTTTTAACCAAATAGTAGAAATATTAATTGATATTAAAGAACTCAAATTTTCCTACTATCGTGGTTGGGATAATGAAAAAAAATATAGTGAAGTATTGAGTAGTAATTTTCAAAGAGATAGTAAGTTAGGTTATACAAACCTAGGACCACATAAAGCAGACTTGAAAATTACAGTAGGAAATAGATTAGCAACTGATGTGCTATCTAGAGGACAACAGAAAATTATTGTTTGTGCTTTAAAAATTGCTCAAGGTCTTTTGTTTCAACAACAGTTACAGAGACCTTGTATTTTTTTGATAGATGATCTGGCTTCAGAGCTTGATCAACACTTTAGAAATAATATTTGCCAATTATTAGAAGGTAGTGGTGCTCAAGTTTTCATCACTGCAATAGATAATCTTTTAATCACTAATAGTTGGAATAATAAGTCTAAAGTGAAAATGTTCCACGTGGAACATGGTCAGGTAAAAGAAATGCAGCCATAACGATGTTTGTATAGGAGCATAAAATATGGCGGATAATAATTACGATGCATCTAATATTAAAGTATTGAAAGGCTTAGATGCAGTTCGTAAGCGGCCTGGTATGTACATTGGTGATACCGATGATGGTACTGGGCTACATCATATGGTGTTTGAGTTAGTTGATAACTCGATTGATGAAGCTCTAGCTGGCTTTTGCTCCGAGATTGAGGTCATCATTCATACTGATGACTCAGTAACAGTAAAAGATAATGGAAGAGGAATACCTGTTGATCTTCATGAAGAAGAAGGTGTTTCTGCTGCAGAAGTAATCATGACGGTTCTTCATGCAGGTGGTAAGTTTGATGATAATACATATAAAGTATCTGGCGGGCTTCATGGTGTTGGTGTTTCAGTAGTTAATGCACTTTCAAAGTACTTAAGGTTGACTATACGCAGGAGTGGTAGTGTTCATGAACAAATTTATGAACATGGTATTCCAAAAGCACCACTTACTATTGTTGGAGAAACTGATACTACAGGTTCAGAGGTCCAGTTTTATCCTTCAGAGGATACTTTCACAAATATCAGTTTTAGCTATGATATACTCGCTAAGCGCTTAAGAGAGTTATCATTCTTAAATTCTGGAATAGCAATCCGCTTATTTGATGAGAGAACAACGAAGGAAGATATTTTTAGATATGAAGGTGGTCTAAAAGCTTTCGTTGAATACTTGAATCAAAATAAAAATCCATTAAATAATGTATTTCATTTTACACACCAAAGAGAGGATGGTGTGGGAGTTGAAGTGGCAATGCAGTGGAATGATGGATTTCAGGAAAATATTTTTTGCTTTACTAATAATATTCCACAGCGTGATGGCGGAACACACCTTGCTGGATTTAGAGCTGCACTTACTCGAACATTGAATCAGTATATTGAAAATGAAGGTGTACTGAAAAAGCAAAAAGTAAACACAACGGGTGATGATGCTAGAGAAGGTTTGACTGCGATTGTCTCAGTTAAAGTTCCTGACCCAAAATTCTCCTCGCAAACAAAAGATAAGTTGGTTTCTTCAGAAGTAAAAAGTGCCGTTGAGCAAGAAATGAATCGAGCACTAAATGATTACTTGCTTGAAAATCCGCAAGATGCAAAAGCCGTTGTAAGTAAGATGGTTGATGCTGCAAGAGCTCGTGAAGCGGCAAGAAAAGCTAGAGAAATGACTCGTCGAAAAGGTGCTTTAGATATTGCTGGCTTGCCTGGAAAATTAGCAGACTGTCAGGAAAAAGATCCAGCGTTATCTGAATTGTATATAGTGGAGGGTGACTCTGCGGGTGGCTCTGCTAAACAGGGAAGAAATCGAAAAACTCAAGCTATATTGCCTTTGAAAGGAAAAATACTGAATGTAGAAAAAGCCCGTTTTGATAAAATGCTTTCTTCTGCTGAAGTGGGTACATTAATTACTGCTCTTGGTTGTGGTATCGGTCGAGAAGAATTTAGTATTGATAAATTAAGATACCATAACATCATTATAATGACTGACGCAGATGTTGATGGATCACATATACGTACATTGTTACTAACCTTCTTTTTCAGGCAAATGCCTGAAATTCTTGAAAGAGGGCATATTTATATTGCTCAACCTCCTTTATATAAAGTTAAGCGTGGTAAACAAGAGCAGTATATTAAAGACGATGAAGCTTTAAGTAGTTACCTAACTAACTCAGCATTAGATGGTGCTTGTTTATTTACAGCAGAAGATAGCCTTCCTATTCAGGGTGAACAGTTAGAAAAGCTAGTACTGCAATATCGTAAAGTTAGACAGACTATTGAGCGTTTATCTCGACTTTATCCTGCAGAAGTTCTAGATCGGTTGGTATACTCTAAACCTGTAAATGAAGAGTGTTTGCGAGATAAAGATTTCATGGAAGAATGGGTTGAAGCACTATCACAACAGTTAGCCTCTTTAATCGGTGAGGGTAAAATTTATCAGGTAACTTTACTTGAAGATAAAGAACACCATTACTGGCTACCGAAATTGATGATGATTAATCATGGGGTTGACTATAAATACACCATTAGTTTTGAGTTTTTTAATTCAAAAGATTATAGGTTAATCGTTGAGCTTGGCCAAGCCTTACAAGGATTACTTGCAGAGACTGCATTTATTCAAAAAGGTGAGAGAAAGAAAAACATAAGTAGTTTTGATGAAGGTCTAACTTGGTTAATGAGTGAGTCGACAAAGCGCCACTCTATCCAACGTTATAAAGGATTAGGAGAGATGAATCCTGGCCAGTTATGGGAAACGACAATGGATCCAGACACTCGTCGTATGCTTCAAGTAACAATTGAAGATGCTATAGCTGCGGATCAGATTTTCACTACACTTATGGGAGATCAGGTCGAGCCTCGTAGAGATTTTATTGAAAGTAATGCATTAAACGTTGCAAACTTAGACGTTTAAAAATTATAAGTTGAAAAAAACCGGGTTACTTTGTATCCCGGTTTTTTATTTTCAAGTTAAAAAGTATTTTAAATATTTATAATTTTATGTGCATGAGCCAGCCAACGCTGTAGCTCATTTTTTTCAGAGAATTTTAAGTCTGAATTACTAATAGCATGAGAAAAGGGTAAATTGTGAATTTTGTCAGTAACACGCTCATGTAACTCGGGCAAGAATATTTCAGTACCACCAGTATTTAAAAACTCTTGTCGTGTTTGAGAATTTTCCCATCGATAAAATTTATCTTCATCACCATAAAACCCGTTTTTAATAATTGCTTTTTTATAAGTAATATCACCAAGGTCTTGCTGAGCTTCTTTTAATAGAATAATTGAATCCTTCAACCTATTCATAACCCAATACAAAATAAACTGTCGTTTAAGTGTTCGAAGTGCTTCTTTAAAAGTAGCTGCTTCTCGTCTTATTACCCCACCAACACCTGCTGGTAATGAAACAATAAGATCTAGTTTTGGGTTATCTGCCATTATATCCATTAGGTCCATCCAACCTTCATGGCGATGCAAATTTACAGGTATAACATCCGCAAGTTTGTGCCAAACTCTAGCAACATCTGGATTTCTTGAATCTGCATCAATTACAATTGGCTTGGTTTGTTTTAGATTGACTTGAAAGTCAATAAATAAATTGGCAGCAAAAGATTTTCCAACACCACCCTTATCACCGTGGAAAAAAATAATATTACTCATAGTAGACCTATTTTAAAGTTCGTTATCTGGAATATCTTGAACGAAGTCTGTTTTTGTTCTTGATGAAAAAGTAAAAGGACTCTTCTCCTCTTGGATAGACTTAGATGAATTAGTCTGAGGTTTGGGGTTAATATTGATTTTTTTCCAATAGCTTTTAAATGTTTTTAATGTAATATCAAACTCTTGTTTTTGTAAGCGTTGATAAATTTCATCTAAAGAAAAGCCTAACCCAATGAGCTCATTAATATCATCCTCTAGTGCTACAATTACTGCATAAGCAGATTTTTTTTGTTTTTTGGGTGTGCACTGTTTCATTGATTTTAAAGTGTTTTTTAAATCAGAAATTTCTTTTTCAGTATATGATTTTCTATTATCCATAATGCTTGATACCTCTTAAAAATTAGTCTTATAAAATAAAAAATAATTCATCACTAATTAGTTGAAAGCTATAAATAGTTAAATGATGCTCAATTGAGTTGAGAGTTTTATGATATTTTTGAAGTGATAAAAAAAGTAAAAATAAAATGAGCTTTAAGTTTTGTGCTTTATAATTTAAGAAAGGCTCATTTTTAGTAGTACTAAGCAATAAATAAATTAGATAAACAAAAATTATCAATGAGTGTAGTATTTTTAGATTAAGTTGTTTAGGTGCAAGTACAAATCTTTATATAGAGTCGTACTTATAAATAATACGTTATTCTGCGTTGTAGATTAGGGGGGTCGTTAGCTTTATAAGGATTGAAATGAAGCAGTGATATTTTTCAAAAAATCACTTTCTAAATTAATACTAAAGATTTTAATCTTTACTTATTTAAAAAAATGCAAAATAAACTAACAGCTGTATTTTGTTTATAGTACTTTAACTATTGTATCATACAAAAAGTTCGACTCTGCAACATAGTTAAAACTAGCCAATCTATAGAAGATAATTTCAGACTCTATATTCTTTTTTATAGCTATTTCAATTTATCACTGTTGTTATGAAAGCTCATTTTCATAACAAGTACATAATTTAACTTTCTATTTATCAAACAAATATATACTCAAGTTAGAGTTGTATAAGTTTATGCTCATATTTGTGTTTAATCATTAATTGTTAATTTATGTTTTAAAATTTTATAATTTGGCTAAATACATGTGTGCACTGTATAAATGGAGTGAGTTAAAAAATGATTAAAACACGTGCAGCCGTTGCTTGGGAAGCAGGTAAACCACTGTCAATTGAAACTGTGGACCTTATGCCCCCAAAGGAAGGAGAGGTTTTAGTAAGAATTATGGCCACTGGTGTTTGTCACACGGATGACTACACATTATCAGGAAAAGATCCTGAAGGTGTTTTTCCCGCTATTTTAGGGCATGAAGGGGCTGGAGTTGTAGAGCAGGTGGGGTCTGGTGTGGCAAGTGTAAAACCTGGAGACCATGTAATCCCACTTTACACGCCTGAGTGTGGAGTTTGTAAATTTTGTAAGTCTGGTAAAACGAACCTTTGCCAGGCAATCCGAAGCACGCAGGGACAAGGTTTAATGCCAGATGGAACAACACGTTTCTACAAAGATGGTAAACCAATCTTTCACTATATGGGGACTTCAACGTTTTCTGAATATACTGTTTTACCAGAAATTGCACTTGCCAAAATTAGCAAAGAAGCACCTTTGGAAAAGGTATGTCTACTAGGTTGTGGTATCACAACGGGCATGGGGGCTGTAATAAATACTGCTAAAGTTAAAGAAGGTGATACAGTTGCAGTATTTGGATTAGGTGGAGTTGGGTTATCTGCCATAATTGGTGCACGTATGGCTAAGGCAAGCCGTATAATTGCTATAGATATTAATGAAGATAAGTTTTCAATAGCAAGGCAGCTTGGTGCAACAGATGTTGTTAATCCAAAATCACATAATAAACCAGTTGAGGAAGTCATCATTGAAATGACTGATGGTGGTGTGGATTTTTCATTTGAGTGTATTGGTAATGTTAATGTCATGCGTTCAGCACTTGAATGTTGCCATAAAGGTTGGGGGGAGTCTGTCATTATCGGTGTTGCTGAAGCTGGAGCTGAAATAAGTACACGGCCTTTTCAGTTAGTAACAGGACGTGTTTGGAAAGGTTCTGCATTTGGTGGTGTAAAAGGCAGGTCTCAATTACCAGATTATGTAGAAAGGTATTTAAAAGGTGAGTTTGAGTTAGATACGTTTATTACCCATACTTTGCCATTAGAAGAGATAAATACTGCTTTTGATTTAATGCATGAAGGTAAGTCGATACGGACAGTTATCCACTTTTAGTTAGGCAGATAGAAAACCAGCCTCAGGAGTTTGGTTATGGTATTAGAAAAGCTGGCAGATAATTACTGTTTTAAAGGTCATCAACAACGCTATAGCCATCTGTCATCTACATTAAATTGTCAGATGACATTTTCTATTTATTTGCCTCCTAAATCATTAATGGGGCAGTCTGTACCTGTTGTATATTGGTTATCAGGATTGACATGTACGGATGAAAATTTTACGCAAAAAGCGGGAGCTCAACGTATTGCGGCAGAGTTAGGTATTGCATTGATAATGCCTGATACCAGTCCTCGAGGAGATGGCATTCCTGATGATCCTGATGGACTCTATGATTTTGGGCTTGGGGCTGGTTTTTATATCAATGCTACACAGTCACCTTGGTCTAAGCATTATTTAATGTATGACTATATTGTGAATGAATTGCCTTCTTTAGCAATGAAGGAGTTTCCATTAAGTGAGCATTGGAGTATTAGTGGTCATTCTATGGGCGGACATGGTGCATTGATGATTGCATTAAGAAATCCTGACAAATTTAAATCAGTGTCTGCATTTGCACCTATTGTTAATCCAACTGATTCTCTTTGGGGTAAAAAAGCATTTCGAAACTATCTTGGAGAAAATAGTTCTGTGTGGGAAGAATACGATACTTGCTGTATTCTAAGAAAGGAAAATATTACCCATCTACCAATGTTGGTGGATCAAGGCAGTGAAGATGAATTTTTAGTTAATCAACTGAAAACTGATCAATTAAAAGATATTTGCGATGCTATAGACTATCCGTTGGAATATAGACTGCAGCCAGGATATGACCACAGCTATTACTTTATAGCATCTTTTATCGAAGATCACTTAAGATTTCATAAACAGTATTTATAAAATATAAGAGCCATAGTGAAGCAGTCAGGCTGCTTCACTTTCATTACGTGTTGAATCTAAAGCTGAAAAAATCCATTGGCGACATTCATCATTAATGGTTTTGTACTCTCGGCCTGCTGTGGGAATCGGTTTTCCTATATGGATAGTAATGTGGCCAGGGCGTTTTATGAAAGATTTTGGTGGCCAGCAGTCACCAGCATTATGTGCAATAGGTAGAATTTTTTTACCAGAATTCACAGCTAAAACGGCACCACCTGTGGAAAATTTACCTAAGTGGCCTGATGGCTTTCGTGTGCCTTCAGGAAAAATTAAAACAAAATAGCCTTTTTTAAGTAAGTTAGACCCTTTTTTTAAAATTTGTTTCATTGATTGGCGCCTGTTGCTACGATCAATGGCTATTGGTTGCACTAAACCAAAAGCCCAACCAAAAAAGGGAATAAAAAGAAGTTCTCGCTTAATTACTTGGCTTTGTGGACTAATCAGTGTTTGAAGGAAAAAAGTTTCCCAAGCACTTTGGTGATTACTGATAATAACACAACTATCTTCAGGTATATTTTCTTTTCCTTTTATCTCAAAGGTTATACCACAAAATATTTTACATAAAAAAACAGCGACTTTAGCCCAAGGGCTGACAATAATGGCATGACGTTTTTGTGGAGGGATAGCAAGCCCTACTAAAATAAAAAAACTTGTCCACAAGCATGTCCATACAGATAATATAATATAAAATATAATAGTTCTGGAAGCTAATAAAATAGTGTTGTCCTTCATGCTTTAGTGATCCTGGGATAAAAGAACTTTGGCAAAGTCTGCTAAATCATCATATATTTCTGCTTCAATTGCTGGGTATGTTTTTAATGTACGCAGACCTTTACCTGATTTAACTAATATAGGTTTACACCCTGCTTTTCGAGCTGCTTCTATGTCACGTAAGGAATCACCCACTAACCAGGCATTGATGGCTGATGTTTTTAATGCAGATTCGATTTTTTTTATTAAACCAGTTTGTGGTTTACGACAATCACATGTGTCATTAGGCCCATGTGGACAATAAACAATACACTCTATCTTGCCTTTTGCATCGTTAACCATTGATAAGAGTTTTTCATGCATTGCTTGTAATGTTTGTTCTGAGAATAATCCACGAGCAATGCCTGATTGGTTAGTTGCCACTGCAATCAGATAACCTGCTTGAGAAAGTTTTGCAATGGCTTCAATACTACCAGGAATTGGCTGCCACTCTTCAACCGTCTTAATGTAACTATCTGAATCTTGGTTTATGACACCATCTCTATCGAGAATGATTAGCTTGCTCATAACTGCTCTGGTATGAATAAGCAGCTGCAAAACAGCTGCTTTATTTTCTATTTAGTTGTTAATAGAGAAATATCCGCTACACCTAAAAATAAAGCGCGTAGTTCTCTAAGCAATGCATAGCGATTTTGACGTAATGCAGTATCTTCAGCATTTACTAAAACATCATCAAAAAAGTTATCAATACTGTCTTTAAGTGATGCTAATGCCTCTAACGCTGCAGTATAAGAACGTTGCTGAAAGAGTGGAGCAACTTCTTGGCGTTTGCTATTAAGCGCTTTTGCTAATTGCTGCTCTGCTTTTTCTCGAAGCAATTTTTCATCAACAGGTTGGTTAGCAAGCGCTTTACCTTGTTTTTCCAAAATGTTGGATACACGTTTATTGGCTTCAGCAAGAGCTGTGGCTTCAGGAAGTTCAGTAAAGCGAGCAACAGCTTTAATACGCTGGTCAAAATCTAGAGGCTTAGCAGGTTTAAGTGCCTTAACTGCCATAAAGACCTCTGCTGCGATGCCTTCATCGTGATACCAAGCTCTAAAGCGCTCTAATAGGAATTCAAAGACGAGCTCTTGTAAATTATTAGCAGCGTTAAGTTTCGAGTTGCTCTCTGTATGCAGCTCAATCGCTTTTTGAATACAGCTCAATAAGTCTAAATCAAGCGATTTTTCAATAATAGTACGGAGGATACCCAATGCTGCACGACGCAAACCAAATGGATCTTTCGTTCCTGTCGGGAGCTGACCAATTGCGAAAATACCCACTAAAGTATCTAATTTATCTGCAATAGCCAGTGCGGCGCCAGTGGTAGTAGTTGCTACCTGATCACCAGCAAATCTAGGCATATATTGCTCGTATAGAGCGCTTGCAGTTTCAGCATGCTCATCATCATTTTGGGCATAGTAGTAGCCCATTGTTCCTTGCAGTTCTGGAAATTCAAGCACCATTTCTGAAGCAAGGTCCGACTTGCATAGCTGACCTGCACGTAAAGCAAGTTCTGCATCACCATTTATTATGGTAGCAATGTAACTGGCTAGTTTGGCAACACGTTCAGTTTTATCAAAAACGCTGCCTAGCTTTGCTTGGAATACAATAGGTTTAAGCTTGTCCCTGAAATTAAATAAAGATTTTTTCTTATCGGTTTCAAAGAAAAACATTGCATCAGCCAAGCGAGGACGTATTACCTTTTCATTACCTGAAATGACCTGACTGGGGTCTTTACTTTCTATGTTGCTGATCGTGATAAAGTTAGGCAACAACTGCTGGTTTTTATCAATTAAATGAAAATACTTCTGGTGACCTTTCATTGAAGAGATAAGTGCTTCAGCAGGAACTGCCAGGAAACGTTCATCAAATGAACCTAACAGTGCAACAGGCCATTCAACTAAAGCCGTTACTTCATCTAATAAACTTTCATCAATAACAGCATGGCCAGAGATTGTTTTGGCTAAGACTTCAACTTGTTGATAAATCTGCTTTTTTCGAATAGCAAAGTCTGCAACGACAGAGCCTTGTTCTTTTAGTACTTTTGCGTAGTCTTTTGGTGCTGTTAGTGGCAGAGGCCTGCCACAGTGAAAGCGATGACCATAAGTTATATTGCTAGCATGTTGACCTAAAATCTCACAGTTGATGACATCTTGTCCCAACATCATGACGAGCCACTGCACTGGTCTGACAAATTCATCTCGCTTTGCCCCCCAGCGCATACGCTTTGGTATTGGTAAACTATCAACAGATTTATCCACAATTGATGGCAGTAGGACTGATGCTTTAGAGCCCTTTTGTACTGTACGATAAACTAACCAGGCATTTTTTCCTTGAGTTAACGTATCCAAGTTATCCACAGTTGTGCCACACGATTTGGCAAAACCTTCTGCTGCTTTTGTCGGTTTTCCGTCAGCATCAAATGCTGCTGTAAGTGCGGGACCTCTTCGCTCTATTTCCTGATCTGGTTGCTCTGTTTCTAGTTGGCTAATAAGCAATGCTAAGCGGCGTGGTGTAGCAAATACTTGATGGTTAGAGTGCTTCAAATTAGCAGCTTTTAAGCCATCAATAATCCCATTGGCAAAGGCAATAGACAGTGATTGTAAAGCCTTAGGTGGTAACTCTTCAGTTCCCAGCTCAACTAAGAAATCTTGCTTTGCCATTACTTTTGTTCCTCGTGAGATTTTGCTAGAACTTCTGCGCGAATTGATGGATCAGCTAGAGGAAAGCCCTGTGCTTGACGTGTGTTGAAATAAGCCTGGGCGACTGCTCGAGCAAGTGTACGTACACGCAAAATAAAGCGTTGTCTTTCTGTCACTGAGATGGCATGCCGGGCATCTAGCAAGTTAAATGTATGAGAAGCTTTCAGCACATACTCGTAAGCGGGAAGAGGTAAATTTAGATCAACAAGCCGCTGACTTTCACGTTCAAAGAAGTCAAATTGTTTGAATAACTCGTCAGTGTCTGCATGTTCAAAATTAAACGTCGACATCTCCACTTCGTTTTGATGGAAAACATCGCCGTAGGTTACTTTGCCAAAAGGACCATCTGTCCATACCAAGTCATATACAGTATCTACTTCTTGTAAATACATTGCGATACGCTCTAAACCGTATGTAATCTCACCAGTAACGGGATAACACTCTATGCCTCCTGCTTGTTGGAAGTAAGTAAACTGAGTCACTTCCATACCATTAAGCCAGACTTCCCAGCCAAGACCCCAAGCTCCTAGTGTAGGGGACTCCCAATTGTCTTCAACAAAGCGAATATCATGAACCAATGGGTCGATACCCAAGGCTTTAAGAGAACCTAGATAAAGTTCTTGAATGTTGTCTGGAGAAGGCTTTATGACAACCTGGAATTGATAGTAATGTTGTAATCGGTTTGGGTTTTCACCATAACGACCATCAGTGGGACGGCGGCTGGGTTGCACATAAGCAGAACTCCAGCGCTCAGGACCAATAGCACGCAGGAAGGTAGCTGGGTGAAATGTGCCTGCACCTACTTCCATGTCCAATGGTTGCAAAATAACACAGCCCTGGTTTGCCCAATACTCTTGGAGTGCCAGGATCAACCCCTGAAATGTACTGATGTCTGGTGAATTCTGCTTAGCCACAATACCACCTCGGTAATAGCATTATGCGATGGAAAAATGAGCGGGATTATAGCGTGTTATAGATATGAAAATATAGAGAAAGCCCCCAAATACTTGTATTACAAGAACGTAAAACTAGATACTTTCATAAATGTTTCACGAATGGGAGCTTATGTTTGGCTTGTAAATTATGTCTCAAGAGTGGTTTGAACATACTCTAATTAATAGAGGGTCGCAAACATACAGTGGTTTAAAAAACAATGCCCCAGATGCTTTGCGACATCCTCTATAGGTAATAAGTTGCTGAAGAGTGTTTGTTGAAATAGTTACTTAACGGGTGGCGTGACAAAACCCTCTGGTTTTACAGCTAGTACTGAACAACTTGCTTCATTGAGTACATTTTCAGCTGTATTACCAATGACGAATCCTGCGAGACCTGATCGGCCTACTGTCCCCATAACAATCATATCAACATCTTCTTTTTGAGCCAGGCGTTGTATCTCAACTGAGGCACTACCTTTGATGAGGTGTGGAATAACACCTGGTTTATCCATTCCTTCTGCACTGATTAAGTTATTCATCGCACGTTCATTTTCACTGCGAGTCTTTTCAAGCATTTCATCAATTTCTTCTTCAGGAAGATTAATAAATGGCCCTCTTAATCGTTCTTCACCATATAGGCTCCATACTTGTATGATGTGAAGCTCTTCAGCTTGTTCCATTTTATATAAATTATCGGCATAGTTGAGGAGCCGTTTGTTGAGCGTTACTCGTTCATCGTTGTCAAAGTCAGAGTCGATAGCTACTAAAATTTTCTTCACATCACCTGTGTGCGTCCCAGTATCAACAAGTAACCAAACAGGGACAGGGCATTTTCGTAATAAGTTAAGATCATCTCCTGTCAGTTTTTTACGGCTAAAGTTGACAAAAGGATCAGCTAGCTTAATGACTAAATCGAAACTTTCTTTTTGAACCAGTCGTATGATTTCAGTGTAAGCTTTGCCCCACAGTATGCGGGTATCAAAGTCATTAATACCTGCTTGAGTTATTTTATTGCGAAACTCATTAACCACTTCATCTAACTGGTGAGTAAATAGTCGTTTTAACTTTGTTTCCATAGCCAGTTCGGCTAGGCGAGAGATGGGTTCGTCTATTGCTGCAATAGTGAGTTTTGCATTATTTGCTTTTGCAAGTTTGATAGCCTTGTCAATCTCATCGTTGTTGTAATGAGTGTGAGTAATGGCTACAAGAATATTTTTAAACTCATTCATGTCCAGCTCCTGAAGGATTGCTTATTATATTTATTAGCATATTCCCTATAGATTAGACCTCATAGGTCGATAAGCTTAAGGTAAGTTAAAGATTTAAATCAGTTGTCTTACATTAAGAGCAAAGCTGTTTGCTTCACCTAGTTAGATATCATAAATTAACGTTATTAGTATTGATTTAGTCCCTTCATAAAAATAGCAGGCTATCCACATAGCTTCTTAACGTCGCCAAAATGATGGAGAAAATAGCACAAGTAATGTGAAAATCTCCAAGCGACCTAACAACATTGCTAAACAAAGAATCCATTTTGCCGCATCAGGTAGATCTGCATAGTTTGCCGCTGCATCACCAAGGGCAGGCCCTAAGTTATTCATACATGATGCAACGGTTGAAAAAGATGTGGGTAAATCCAAACCTAGAGCCAGCATTGTCAAGAAAAGCGCGATAAAAATAAACACATAAACAGAAAAGTAACCCCAGACGGCTTCAATAACACGTTCAGGTAATGCTTTTTTCCCAAGCTTAATCGGAACAATAGCACTTGGATGAAGAAGCTTTTGAATCTCACGCATACCCTGCTTAAAAATCAATAGAACACGAATAACTTTGATGCCACCCGCAGTTGATCCAGCACACCCCCCAACAAAACAAGTCCAAAAGAGTAAGTAAGGTAAAAAGTGTGGCCAAATTGAAAAATCTGCTGTACCAAATCCTGTAGTTGTTGCAATGGATACAACTTCAAAAACGCCATAACGAATTGATTCTGAAAGGTTATAAGGAGAATCAAAATATAAAACAACAGCAGCTACCAAACTAATAGAGATAAGTAAGCATAGGTAAAGTTTGACCTCTGAGTCATTAAAGTAATGCTTTACACTTCTGTGTCTCCAGGCAAAGAAATGGAGCGCAAAATTAATACCTGCCAGGGTCATAAAGATAATACAGATGGCTTCTATTGCACTGTTATTAAAATAACCTAAGCTGGCATCATGTGTTGAGAATCCACCGATTGCAATGGTTGAAAAACTATGACATATCGCGTCAAAGAGGCTCATGCCAGCTAACCAGTAAGCAAGGAAACAGGCTAGGGTTAGGCATAAATAGATATACCACAGCGCCTTAGCAGTCTCTGTAATGCGCGGTGTTAATTTGGTGTCTTTGATTGGGCCAGGCGTTTCTGCTCGGTAAAGCTGCATTCCACCAATACCTAGCATGGGTAAAATTGCTACAGCAAGAACGATTATCCCCATACCTCCAAGCCACTGGAGTTGTTGGCGGTAAAATAAAATGGATTTAGGTAGGGTGTCTAAACTGGTAATAACTGTCGCACCTGTTGTGGTAAGTCCAGACAATGATTCAAAGAGTGTATCAATAAACGACAGTTGTGGACTGGTCATTAAATATAATGGCAGTGTTCCAAAGGTGGCTAGCACTGTCCAAAACAGAACAGTGACCAAAAAGCCATCACGAATCCGTAATTCCTGTTTAACTTTCCAGACTGGAGCCCAGCTTATAAAACCTGTAACTAAGGTGATAAGAAAGGCATAACCAAAGATAGCAACTTCTTGCTCTCCATACCATTTAGCAACTATTGCGGGCGGCAATAACGTAAAACTAAAAAGCATGAGCAAGATGCCAAGAATTTTGATGATAATAGAAAAGCGCATGCTTGCCTTAAAATTATAGTCCTTTACGCTAGAAGAATGTGAGACCTACTTGGAATAGGCGCTCAACTTCTTTAATACGGCGTTTGTCGGTTACAAATAAAATGACATGGTCATCGGATTCAATTTCAATATGGTCATGAGCAATTAATACTTGTTCGCTCCGAACTATAGCGCCAATTGATGTGCCGGGAGGTAAGTCTATTTCTCCTATGGTGCGACCAACAACTTTTGAGCTTTTGGAATCCCCGTGGGCAATAGCCTCAATAGCTTCTGCAGCTCCTCTTCTTAATGAGTGAACATTTACAACATCGCCTCGACGGACGTGAGTTAGTAAGCTGCCTATTGTTGCCATTTGTGGTGAGATAGCAATATCAATTTCTCCCCCTTGGACAAGATCAACGTAAGCTGGGTTGCTGATTAATGCCATGACTTTTCTTGCACCCAAACGTTTGGCCAACATTGCAGACATGACATTAGCTTCATCATCATTGGTTAAAGCACAGAAAATATCTGTTTCCTCAATATTTTCTGCAAGTAATAACTCTCGATCAGATGCATGACCATGGAAGACAATTGACTTATTGAGTAGTTGTGACAAGAAATGACAGCGGGGTAAATCACGCTCAATGATTTTTATGTTATACCGGTTCTCAATAGACTCAGCTAAGCGCTGACCAATATTCCCACCACCAGCAATAATAATTCGCTTATAGACATTGTCCAGTCGTCTTAACTCACTCATTACATCGCGAATGTGTTTTCGTGCAGCAATAAAAAATACTTCATCGTCCGCTTCGATGACTGTTGATCCTTCAGGCATGATGGCTTTGCCTCGACGAAAAATGGCGGCTACACGTGTATCAACTGAGGGCATATGCTCACGAAGAAAGCGTAATTCTTGTTTAACAAGAGGGCCACCATAATAAGCTTTTACTGCAACCAACTGTACTTTTCCACCAGCAAAATCAAGTACCTGTAAGGCACCTGGATGTTCAATTAAGCGTTGAATATAGTTTGTGACGACTTGCTCTGGGCTAATCAATACATCAATAGGAATGACATCGTTTTTGAATAGTTCAGACTGATTTAAATAAGACGTTTGACGGATACGTGCAATTTTAGTGGGGGTGCGGAATAGGGTATAAGAAATCTGACAGGCTACCATATTCACTTCATCACTGTTGGTAACAGCCACCAGCATATCAGCATCATCTGCACCGGCCTGTCGTAATACGTTCGGAAAAGAGGCGTGACCTTGGATGGTTCGAATATCTATTCTGTCTTGCAGTTCTCGCAAACGATCACCATTAGTATCTACTACAGTAATATCGTTTGCTTCATCGGCTAAATTTTCAGCGAGTGTGCCGCCAACTTGACCAGCACCTAATATAATTATTTTCATAGTCGCTCTTTACAGCCTCTGACAAGGTGTTAACAACAGGCTGAATACCCTACATGATTCATGATTTTTATGTTTCTGGCGTTGCCGGAAAACGGAGGTTGTGTACACAATAGTTATGTATTAATGAATTGGTATAAGTAGTTTTACATAAGTACCCTGCACAGACTGTATATCATTAAAGTAGCTTGCTCTACTGGCTATAGACTGATGATGTTATGCATTTGTTTTCTGTAAGAGTGCATAAAAAAAGCCATCATGGCTATTGTCAGTAGGAAGTAATTGTCTGCCATAACCCGTGTCAAAACCCCAACCTACTTCCAGGTTTAGCAATGAAGCATTACTTGTTTGCTGTAAAAAGTGTGCAACCTGTTGGCTATTTTCTTGTTGCATAACAGAACATGTTGCATAGAGTAACTTGCCTCCAGGCTTAAGCAAAGCCCAAAGTGTTGCTAGTATTTGTTGTTGGAGTTTTGCTAAGTTATCTATGTCATTGGCGTGTCTAAGTAATTTTATGTCTGGGTGACGACGGATAACGCCTGTTGCTGAACAAGGGGCATCCAGCAAAATACGATCAAATAATTCACCATTCCACCAATCCTCAGGTTTACCTGCATCACCAGCGATACAGTGTGCATTAAGCTTAAGCCGGGACAAATTCTCTTTGATCCGTTGTAAACGCTCACTGTCAAAGTCTAGCGCAATCATGCTGGCCAATTCTGGCTCATGCTCTAACATATGACAGGTTTTTCCTCCTGGGGCGGCACAGGCATCTAAGACATGTTGACCTGGGACAAGGTCTAATAAGGCTGGTGTTAATTGCGGTGCTTCATCTTGCACGCTGACAAAGCCGTCAGCAAAGTCGGGAAGTAAGGCTACATCAACGGGTTGATTAAGCTGAATACCTACGGATGAGTGAGGGGTTGCGAATGCTTCAATGCCATTGGTTTGGAGTGTTTGTAAATACTCATCTCGCTTTATATGGCGTTGGTTTACCCTTAATGTCATCGGTGGATGTTGATTATTGGCGGTTACAATAGCTTGCCACTGGTTAGGGTATTGTGTTTTCAGTATCGCTAACAGCCATGAAGGATGATTGAAAATCACTTCAGTGCCGTGAGTTGAAGAAATATTGTTTTGCTGTCGTTGATAACTTCTTAACACCCCGTTTATTAATTTATTAGCCCATGGCTTTTTTAATTGCTTAGCACCAGCCACTGTTGCAGATACAGCTGCATGAGCAGGTGTTCGCATATGAGAGAGCTGTAAAATGCCCAGCATAATAAGCGCCATAATATCCTGATCTTTAGGTTTAAGGGGCTTTTGTAAGAATTGATGGGCTGCATGTTGCAATTCATAGAAGTGTCTGCAGCAGCCAAAACACAGCGCTTGAAACAGCCCACTCTCTGCTTGGGTGACTTGCAGAGAGTACTTGGGTAATAAGCTCGCGAGTGATTGCTTATTTACGATGACCTCTTTGATAACCAAGGCTGCTGCGGTTCGGGCACTTAGTTTGCCACCTTGCTTTTTACTCGCATGCGTATTTTGGTTAGGGTGTTTTGCTGGGGGCGTTTGTCCACTCATAAAGTCTGTGTAGATGTGAATTGTTGATTAATTGTAAATAAGTGGCCACGACTATTTAAGATATCTTGAGCACTCATCGCTTTTGCACCAGCCAGTTGTAGCTTGGTTATGCGAATTGCATTATGTAGGCAGGCTACTGTAATGCCGTGTTTGTTTGTCGCTAAAATTGTGCCTGGTTCTGCTTGGTGAGTATTTGCTTCCAGTTCAGCTGACCAGATACGCACTGCTTCACCATTCACATAACTATATGCAATAGGACGAGGATTAAAGCCACGTATCTGTCGGTGTATCACCTCAGCAGCTTGCTGCCAATTAATTTCAGCTTCTGCTTTGCTGATTTTTTCCGCATAAGTTGCCTGGTTATTATCTTGCTTTTCAGGAGATAGGCTTGCTTGAGCGAGTGAAGAGAGAGCATCAGGTAGCGTTTGTGCACCAAGTGCGGTAATACGTTGGTAGAGGTCTGCTGATGTATCTGTCTGAGTAATAGGACATTCCGCTTTTACCAGCATATCACCCGTATCTAGTCCTGCATCCATTTGCATTATGGTTACCCCAGTTTTTTGATCCCCTGCCAGTAAAGCACGTTCAATGGGGGCTGCACCTCGCCATCGTGGTAGTAATGAAGCATGCACATTGATACAGCCTAAACGCGGGATATCCAACACGGCTTGTGGCAATATTAAGCCATAGGCTACAACGACCATAACATCAGGTTTTAAGGTGGCTAACTCGGCTTGTGCATCTGGATCACGTAATGTTTTTGGTTGATAAACAGGAATTTGCTGTTGTTGAGCCAGTGCTTTTACTGGGCTCATGGTCACTTTTCGGCCACGACCTGCTGGACGGTCAGGCTGGCTATAAACTGCGACGATTTGGTGTTCACTGTTCAATAATGTGACTAAGTGGGCAGCTGCAAAGTCTGGTGTACCTGCAAACACAACTGTTAGTGGTGATTGGCTCATTGTTTCTCCTGACAAGACGATAAGGCCTGCTTTGTAAAAGCAAGCCAGAAGCATACTCTATTGAGGGAGACTAGAACTAGATGAGATATGTTTGAAAGTGGTGTTAGGGCTTATGCACTCACTGGATGTTGTTGTAAGCGATGTGCCTTTTCAAGTCTCTTTTTGATGCGGTTCCGCTTTAGTGGAGATAAATAATCAACAAACAGCTTACCATTCAAATGATCCACTTCATGTTGGATACACACAGCCTGTAAGTCTTCTAACTCCAACGTAAAAGACTCACCGTCAACGTTTAGTGCTGTTACTTTGACACGGTTAGGACGAACGACCTCTTCATAAAAGCCGGGTACAGACAAGCAGCCTTCTTGAAGGTGGCCTTGTTCATCAGTCATTGGGGTAATTTCGGGATTGATAAAGACTAATGGATCATTCTGCTCTTCTGAAGTATCCATTACAACCACACGCTTGTGCTCATTGACTTGGGTAGCAGCAAGTCCAATACCTGGGGCTGCATACATTGTTTCCAGCATGTCCTTGGCAAGCTGCTTGATAGCATCATCTACCTTTTCAACTGGTTGTGCCTTGGTTCGTAAACGAGAGTCAGGAAACTCCAGAATGTTTAAGATAGCCATGCTTTCTCTCTACCTCTATTCAACCGCTACCCACTTTAGGAAGCCTATAATAATACAATAGCGCAAAACAAAAAACTGGCTTTAGTTATGGCCTTTAGTCAGCTTCTAGGAGTTCTCTCCTTATTTCAATTGGTCAAGGGGCTATTCTCTACTCTTCTTTACTCTCTATAGAGTTAGTGGGTAAGCGTACACTATCACTCACTTCTTAGTCTTTTGCTCTTAATAGTTTGTCTGTTTAATGAAGGTATTAGTTCAACTGCTGGTTTGATGTGAGATCAGCATCTATAATTTTTGGTTATCGGTATCTCTTGATTAAATATTAGTTGCTCACAAATAAATAGTTATATGTTTCACATTTTTTGTGAAAAAGTAACGGTAATACAGAAAATCCTGCGCTATATTGCGCTTAGAGGCATTGATGATATGAGTGCCCATATGATTCACGATCACTTTGTATATACAACAGACTGTGTGTATTGATATGTGTAAAGCACAACAAGGAGATCGAATTTGTTTTCGGGGGAGTCCACTCCATCGTTTTATCAGCCTTAATTGTAAACACTATAACCAATAAGTTAGGGGCCTTCACCATGAGGAAAGTGCTGCTTGGGATAGTATTATCCTGTTTGTTCAGCTTTTCAGCCTTTGGGGCGACAGATGATGTAGTGAAGTCAGGGCATCCGCAGTCCTATACAGTGAAACGCGGTGATACCCTCTGGGATATTTCAAGCATGTTTTTAAGTAAGCCGTGGATGTGGCCTGAAATATGGCATGTTAATCCCGAAATTAAAAACCCGCATAAAATCTACCCTGGTGATGTGATTAGCTTAGTTTATGTAGATGGTAAACCACGACTAATGCTGGGTAAACGTGGTGCTGGAGGGCGTACAATTCGTTTGTCGCCTAAAATTCGCTCTACGCCTATTGATACGGCAATACCCTCTATTCCTCTAAATGCAATTAGCAGCTTTTTAAAGCGGAGTCGAATAATTGATAACACCGATGGTGTTTCAAAAGCACCCTATGTTATTGCTAGCCGTCAAGAAAGAATTGTTACAGGTGCAGGCGATATTATTTATGCGAGAGGACAGTTCCCAGAAGATGCTCAGGCCATGGGGGTTTTCCGTAAAGGAAGAGATTATACTGATCCAAAAACAAAAGAATACTTAGGCACTGTTGTTCATGATATTGGTATAGCTAAAATTAAGTCTGTTTCTGGTGATGTGGGTACTGTTTCTGTTATGGAAAGTAACCAGGAAATTAGAGTGGGTGATCGCTTGTTAGAGACAGAAGAAACGGCTGTACAACCTACATTTTATCCCAGTGCTCCTAAGCAAACTGTTGAAGGGGAAATACTGAGTGTTATCGGTGGTGTTACTCAAATTGGCCAGTTTGATAATGTGCTGATTAATCTTGGTGGCCGAAATGGTATGGTTTCTGGAACCGTTTTATCAATAAATAGAGTTACAATCGTTAACGATTCGCTGGCTAAGCAAAAAGTGCAGCTACCACCAGAGCATGTTGGTACACTGATGGTTTATAAAGCCTTTGATAAAATGAGTTATGGTATTGTGCTAAAAGCATTACAACCTATTAATACGGGTGATATGGTGACCAATCCGTAGCTGCGATCTTTTATTCCTAAAATAAGACAATAGTTATATACAAAGGGGGGCATCTGTCCTCCTTTTTTGTGTTAGTTACTTTGGAAGAAATTTTAATCAACCAGATACTGTTTTAATTGTTTGTTGAAGTTTAATGATCAGGCTTATTATATATCCCACAGTGATGGGTATATTGGGTATCCAAAGGATAATGATGAGGTTGATAGATATATGCCATATCAGCAATATGAATGGACTGCCATTGCACCATGGTTAACATTATTCTTAGTGCCTGGCATTGGACCACGTCGTTTTAACCAACTGCTGGAAAAAATGGGCACACCTGAAAATGTATTAGCCTCGAATCCTAGCTCCCTGACCGGTTTACCAAAAGAGTCTATTGAAGGATTAAGGCAATTACAAAAGCAGTCTGGTGAAGTCTATTCAGTGATTCAGCAGCAACTTGAAGATACTTATCTTTGGTTTGAGAAACCTCATCACTATATTATTCCTTACCAGGCGAGTTTATATCCTAAGTTATTACAAGAGCTAGTAGATGCTCCTCCACTACTTTTTGTTAATGGGCAGTTAGAGTTTTTATCACTTAAGCAGATAGCCATTGTTGGTAGTCGAAACCCGAGCAATCAGGGGCAGGAAAATGCTTATTCATTTGCAGCAGAGTTAGCCAGCCGAGGTTATGTCATTACCAGTGGTCTGGCATATGGGGTGGATGCAGCAGCACACCAAGGGGCATTAGCAGGCGGCGGAGCGACAATTGCAGTTTTAGGCACAGGACTTGATGTTGTTTACCCTGCTCGTCATAAAGCGTTAGCTGAGCGTATCAGTGAACGTGGAGCTTTGATTAGTGATTTCCCGCTGACAACAAAGCCTCAATCCAGCAACTTTCCTCGTCGAAATAGGCTCATCAGTGGGCTGAGTACAGGCGTTTTGGTTGTTGAAGCGACACTGAATAGTGGTTCGTTGATTACTGCTCGACTAGCAGCAGAGCAAGGGCGTGATGTTTTTGCTATACCAGGATCAATTCACAACCCTCTAAGTAAAGGCTGCCATGAACTTATTCGACAAGGCGCCAAACTGGTTGATCAAGTCGATCACATTGTGGAAGAGGTTAGACGCCAAACTCCACCCAATGTACAGCACATTGATTTTGAAAGTAATGATGCGTCAGAACAAACATTTGAAGCAGAGCTTAATAATGAACAACAAAGTGTTATGCAAGCTTTGGAAGACACCACCTGCCATATTGACCAGATTGTGTTAAGAACAACACTTAATGTCCAGCAAGTTGCTGATGCATTATTACATTTAGAGTTATCTGGATTTATTGAGAGTGTGCCCGGTGGGTATCGTAAGCGCATAAAGTCTTAGCTTGTTGATTATGTGATTAAGCATGAGACAGATATTTTATAAGAAGTTGATTCGCTTGGAATATATTAAGGGCAAACCACTTTTAGACATGGATTGCTTGCCAGATAAAATTTGACAGGATAACTTACGCACCGTCGAGACTAACGCATTGAGGGAGTGTAATTATGGCAAAGCCATTTGTTGCGATACTTATGGGCTCGGACTCAGACTTCCCAAAAGTTGAGGCTGCTCTGAATGTCCTGGAAAAGTTTGATATTCCTATTGAAGTAAGAGTTCACTCTGCACATAGAACCCCAGATGCAACCCATCACTATGTCAAAGATGCTGATCAGCGTGGTTGTGCGGTTTTCATTGCATGTGCTGGTATGGCTGCTCATTTAGCTGGCGTAGTTGCTTCTCTCACGATTAAACCAGTCATTGGTGTGCCAATTGATGCGGGTCCATTAGATGGAATGGATGCGCTTCTTTCTACAGCCCAAATGCCAGGTGGTATTCCCGTTGCGACCGTTGCAATTGGTAAAGCGGGTGCCAAAAATGCGGGCTATCTGGCTTTGCAAATTATTGCACTGCAAGATGCAGCGCTACAAAAAGCTTTACTGGAAGAACGCCAAAACAATGCCGCTGAAGTGCTAGAAAAAAACCAGGCTCTACAAGAGAAGTTAAAGGCAAGATGATGAAAAGCCTGAGTATTAAACAGGCTGCAACTGCGTTAATGATGGGGGAGGTGATTGCCTACCCCACTGAAGCTGTATGGGGGCTTGGTTGCGACCCATGGCAAGAAGAAGCAGTTCACCAAGTACTGACAATAAAAGAACGACCCGTTAATAAAGGTTTAATTATTGTTGCAGCTAACTTGAAGCAGATTGCACCACTGATAGATCCTTTATCGGCTCCGCAACAAGAAATCCTTAAATCTTCATGGCCAGGTCATATCACCTGGTTAATTGCTGATTATAACAACTGGCTTCCAAGTTGGATTAAAGGCGATTTTACAACAGTTGCTGTGCGTGTAAGTGCTCACCCTATTGTTAACCAGTTATGCCTGGAATTCGGCAAACCAATTGTTTCAACCTCTGCCAATAAAGCAGGTGAGTCTTCCTTGGATACACAAGGAATACAGCGTACATTAGGTACAAGTTTGGGGGGGATAGTGAGTGGTTCCTTAGGGGATCAGCTGAAACCTTCAGTGATAAAAGATTTGGCATCAGGAAATGTTGTTCGTCAGTAATGCACACGATGTGAGTTATTGTGATCGGAACTAGATTTACTCGTGTGTAACAATTCTGCAATATCTGCTTACTCGTTATGTTTGAATGTGTTTCAAACTTTCTCTTATCCTTTACATCAAAAATCAAAAGGCTGATTGTTCAAAAGTTGACTGTTCAATAGCCACAATATTGATTGAGCAAATAAGACAGGTAATACGCTGTGAACCAACCCGATATCGCTGCAGTAAAAGATTATTTGTTAGCGCTTCAAGATAACATTTGTGAACAGCTAGCAGCAATTGATGGACGTGCTGAATTTACTGAAGAAAGCTGGGTGCGGGAAGCAGGAGGTGGAGGTCGGACACGTGTTATCACTGATGGCGCCGTTTTTGAAAAAGGAGGCGTTAACTTTTCTCATGTATATGGAGAAGGGCTACCACCTTCCGCTACAGCTCACCGCCCAGAATTAGCAGGCAGATCATTTCAAGCGCTGGGGGTGTCTTTAGTTATCCATCCTAATAACCCATTGGTTCCCACCTCTCATGCTAATGTTCGATTTTTTATTGCAGAAAAGCCTGGTGCAGATCCGGTTTGGTGGTTTGGTGGTGGCTTTGATTTAACGCCTTACTATGGGTTTGATGAAGATTGTAAACACTGGCACCAAGTCACGTATGATTTGTGCAAGCCTTTTGGTGATAGAGTTTATGCAGACTATAAGCAGTGGTGTGATGATTATTTTTTCTTAAAGCACCGTAATGAGCCTCGGGGTATAGGCGGACTGTTTTTTGATGACCTTAATGCGTGGGGTTTTGAGCGTTGCTTTGCGTTTATAAAAGCCGTTGGTGATGGGTATTTAGAAGCATACCTTCCAATTGTTGCTAGACGGAAGCTAATGCCGTTTACTGAAAAGCAACGAAACTTTCAGCTTTACCGTCGTGGTCGCTATGTTGAGTTTAATCTGATCTATGATCGAGGCACATTATTTGGTTTGCAGTCTGGTGGTCGAACAGAGTCAATCCTTATGTCATTACCGCCATTAGTGAAGTGGGATTACAACTGGCAGCCTGAGCCAGATACTCCAGAAGCAGCACTATATGAGCGATACTTGAAAAAGCAGGAATGGATTTAGGTGATAAATATGGCAACGGTTGAACAAAAAAAACATTATGGTGTATTTGGGAATCCCATCAGCCATAGTAAATCACCGACTATCCATACATTGTTTGCTAAACAAACGCAGCAGCAACTGCAGTATGATGCTTTCTGTATTGAAATAGATCAGTTTAATTCATCGGTAAGTGAATTTTTTACCAATAATGGTGGTGGGCTAAATGTGACAGTTCCTTTCAAAGAAGCTGCATTTCAGCTAGCAGATCACTTAACTGACCGGGCATCGCAAGCAGGTGCTGTTAACACGTTATGGCATGACCAACAAGGGAAGCTATGGGGAGATAATACTGATGGCGTAGGCCTGGTCAGAGATATACAGAAAAATCACAACTATTCTTTGCAAGATAAACGTATTTTAGTGATTGGTGCTGGTGGTGCTGTGCGTGGGGTAATGGCACCACTACTTGAAGCCACTCCTCAAAGCATCACTGTAGCTAATCGTACACATGAGAAAGCTGAGCTGCTTGCCAGTTTATTTCAAACGTTTGGTAGCGTGACTGCACAAAAACTGTCCTCTTTGGCATCCCTTGTACAAAGTGATGGGCCATTTGATTTAGTGGTTAATGGTACAGCAGCCAGTTTAGCGGGAGAGCTTCCCCCATTACCTGAATCATTGATCGGTCCTGACACGTGGACATATGACATGATGTATGGACCAACGTTGACAGTGTTTAACCAGTGGGCAAAAGATGCTGGTGGCTGTGTGCAGCTTGATGGATTAGGTATGTTGGTTGAACAGGCTGCGGAGTCTTTTTATTGCTGGCGAGGGATCAGGCCTGATACACAACCTGTCATTCGCCAACTGCTCTGTGAGATGCAAGGCACTTGATGCTTAACAAGGTATTGCAATCGAATATTGTTAACATAGCGTTATGTATGTTGAATTTAACGAAACACGGTTTCTTTTAAACAATTAACAGGTGGCAGGAGTTCATCGTGAGCACAAAACTGGGTTTTTTTATATTAGTCGATGCGGGCGATAATGATGTCCACAAAATTCGTGAAGAATTATTACAAATAGATGAAGTTGTTCTTGTCCACTGTTTGATTGGTCCTGATGATCTGATTTGTTATGGAGAGGCAGGCTCTTTAGCTGCTTTGAAAGAGATTGTAACGTTTAAATTAGCGCATTTGATTGAAGATAAATTTAACCCTATTTCGCATACTCAAACCTCACTTTCACTTGAATATTTTGGTGAGCAATTGACGGCTGAAAAGTATGGTCATCCTACAAATACTGCGGCTTGGATTCTTGCCGATATTAACATTAGTGGCGCAATCAACATCAGTGAACGTTTACTTAGCAAACACCCTGAAATAAAAAGTGCCCATGCCTTATTAGGCAGTCATGATACGTTATTTTATGTAGAGGCAGAAGATTTAGACCGCTTAATGGAAGTCATTGACGATGGTGTTCGGATATTAAGGGGAATTGGTAATGAAGGTAAGTCAGTTAAAGCATTATCTCGCACTGATACACGATTAGTATTGATGAAGTAATTTGCTACTTGTAAGAAAGGATGTAGCAAAACTCTTGTCGTCGTAACAAGTTGCTGCATCCTTTAGGTTATTTGAGTCTAGTAACAGCACCTTTCTTGTTAAGCCGTTCCTTTGTTTGTTTATTCCAGAGGCTTAAACACCTCGATTATATGACCATCTGGATCAAGCACAAAAGCACTATAACTAAGTCGATTTGAACTACTCTCCTGTTGGCGGCTTTCAGGTTCACCATGACTGACCCCACCTGAATTGATTGCGGCAGTGTAAAACTCGTCAACCTGTTGTTGGGATTCAGCTTTGAAAGCGAGCGCTAAACGGGGACGTGTAATAGTACTTTGTTGGATCCAAAGCATAGGATGATTATGTTTACCTATGGCTGTCCAATTTTGCAGGTACTGTACGGCGGAGTAACCAAGGGGAGCAAGAGCCGTAAGGTAAAATAGTTTACTTTTTTCTAAGTTACCCACGTTTAGAGAGATATGATCAATCATAGAGTATGAAAGCCAAGTATTTAGTTATTTAATCAGTGTTCGTTAAAACAATGCAAGAAGCTAACTAAAGTGATTTAAGCTGCAAGTGTATAATTTTAATAACATAAGTGTAATGTATTATTAAGATTAGAGTAGTCAATATTGATACACTAGTCACAATAATATGACTAATAAATCAAAAGAAATTTGGGAAGCTTGTATAAGTTTAAAAAATTGCGGTAATTCACAATCTTTCTGTTTGACTAAATATGATAGTGTTAGTTACAGACTGAGTGGATTGACTAAAGTACTGGAGCTTTTGCTCTATGTGACGCAATCAATGTAATATGGATGTGTGTAGCCTTTAGCACTGTAAATCGATAGTGCAAGCTAAGGTGTACTAAAAGACAAGTTTACGCATCATTCATAATGAACAAAACATATTCATACAACACTATATGTATAAATAAATAGTTGATGAGTCTTCATAATTAAAAGGAATGTTAGACGAGTGACAACATGAGTAAATATGTAATGTGGTACCTGGGAGTTGTTTTATTTTTAGGGCAGGCATCTCCAAGTTATGCTGATGATGATTGTTTGATTATCCCAGGCAAACAAGTTGGTAATATTAAACTAGGTGAGTCACTCATAAGTGTGCGTGATCATATTGGAAAAAATAATATGCTAGTGGAAGAAATACCACTAGATGAAGATAAACACCTAAAGCATGTTACTATTTACCCTGAAGATGAAGAAAAGCAATTAGTGTTGCAACTGGATGAAAATGAAAGGGTTGAGGCCATTATTATTGATCGAGTCACTGAAGATGAAGTGCCTTGTTATCATAATAAAGAAGGTATTGTGATAGGCTTGACGCTACATGATATTGAAAAAATGAATGGGAAGCCTTTCAAGCTTACGGGTTTTGACTGGGATTTTCAGGGTACAGTCAGTTCGTGGGAAAATGGTAATCTCGAAAATATTATGCGTGGATTAGCGGTTCGTTTACATCCTGATGCAGATGATAAGTATAATGAAATTATTGGTGAAGAGATTTTTATGTCGAGTCACCCCGAAATGCAACAAGTAAACCCAACTGTTAGTCATATAGAAGTGTATAAGTATAAAGCAAAGAAGCAAACACAACTATCAAATTAACTGTTTACTAATAAGTTTAAGTAGATTGCATTATTTAAGGAACCAATAGTACAAGGAAAGTACTCTATTTTTATAGCTCACATCCTTCCATCGCTATTTAGAGTATCGCCTTAAAAAGCGAATTTTTACTCTTTTCCTTTCCTTAATATTATAACCTATTAGTCTTCATTTAATAATATATTGTGGGCGTTTTATAGCTGTACCTTTCGCTCATTATAGATGAATATTGATATTTTGAAGGTATAAATTATGCATATAAGATTAATAGTATTCAGCCTTCAATTACCAGGTTGTCGATCTCTCAAAGAAAAACGTCAACGTACGATTGGTTTTAAAGATAAATTTGGAAAGCTAGCTAATGTTGCAGTGACAGAGTCAAACTATCACAATTCTCACGACTTGGCAGAATGGGGTGTTATTATTATAGCAAAGGATAAACAAACTATAAGCCAAATAGAATCTCAGCTTGAAAATGGGCTAGCTTGTATGGATGTTGTTATTACAGAAGTCAAAAGTGACTGGATATAAGTTCAGATGTTTAAGAGCCTTTTATCGTTATCTTTTTGCTGTGTACCATGGGCTAGCTGACTGTACACTGGTACATCAAAAGTGGTGTTATCTTTGTCAGGAGTGCTGCATGTTAAATCCAAAGTCACGGCAATTAACCCCTCACTTTTTATGGGGTGCATCCACTTCAGCTTATCAAGTTGAAGGCGCTTGGAATGAAGGTGGTAAAGGGTCTTCAGTTATAGACTTGGCAAATCATACTGAAGGCGTCACTGACTTTAAGGTGTGTAGTGATCATTATCATCGTTATAAAGAAGATGTTAAATTATTTGCAGAGTTAGGCCTGAAAACTTATCGTTTTTCTATCGCATGGACAAGGATATTTCCTAATGGGCGGGGTGAAATTAATAAGGAAGGAATAGCATTTTACGATAGCTTGATTAATGAATTATTGAGTTATGGAATAGAGCCTTTTGTAACACTTTATCACTTCGACTTACCTCAAGCGTTAGCTGAGCAAGGTGGTTGGGGAAACCGTGAAACGATAGATGCGTTTGTAGAATATGCAAGAATAGTCTTCAGTCATTTTGGAGATAGGGTAAAATTCTGGCTTACCATCAATGAGCAAAACATGATGATTCTTCATGGTAACGCTTTGGGAACGCAAGATACGTCGTTAGCCGATCCCATGAAAGCGCTTTATCAAGAAAATCATCATATGTTATTAGCACAAGCGCAAGTGATTAAACTTTGTCGACAAGTTTTACCTAACGCTAAAATAGGGCCGGCCCCAAATATTGTTTCTATCTATCCCGCATCTTCTCATCCTGAGGATATACTTGCTGCTAATAATTACTATGCTATACGAAACTGGTTATATCTCGACATGACTGTCTTTGGGCGTTATAACACCACTGCTTGGCACTTTTTAAAATGTAGAGGCTGGACACCTAAAATTGAAAAAGGTGATATGGAAATACTGGCTAATGCAATGCCTAATTTTATTGCATTTAACTACTATACCTCACAAACAGTTGCACGTAGCTCAGGAGAAGAAGTTGAAAAAGGCCATACTGGGGACCAGCATTTAACAGTAGGTGAGTCTGGTTTTTATACTGCTAGTCGAAATAACCATTTAAGAGTTAATGAATTTGGTTGGGAGGTGGATCCCATTGGCTTTAGGACGACACTCCGGGAAATATACGATCGCTATCAGCTTCCCTTGGTTATTACTGAAAATGGTTTGGGTGCGTTCGATAAATTGGTAACAGATGAACAGGGTAACCCAACGGTTGAAGACGATTATCGTATAGATTTCCTAAGATTGCATATTGAGCAGATGCTTTTAGCGATTGAGGAAGGGGTTGAAGTCTTTGGTTTTTGCCCATGGTCAGCAATAGACTTAGTCAGTACACACCAAGGTTGTAGTAAACGTTATGGTTTTATCTATGTAAATCGTGACGAGTTTGATATAAAAGATTTAGCAAGATATCGTAAAAAAAGCTTTTATTGGTATCAAAAGCTTATTAATACTGATGCAAAAGCGCTTTGAAGAGAGGCCTGCTATCCACTTATCTTAACAGGTTAGACTAACACCACTAAAAAAACCTTCTTGATGTGTATTCAGAATAAAGTTTGTTGCTTGAAAGTATTTTTTAAAATGCAGTCCATATTTTATTGTAAAACTCAATAGTCATTGTATAGGTTATTTATGAATATAGCATCGAAAGCCCTTGTAGATATCATAGACTAATAATTTAAAATTGAAATTTTGTTGCATTTATGAGATAGTTTGGGTTAGGAGTCATGTTTGGCAAGTGATAATAAAAATTGGCGAGTTTATAGAGTCGTTTGTTTAACAATATAATGCTTGATAACGATTATCTTTTGATAAGTGACTTTATTAATGCCGATAGTAAATTATTTTAATTGAAACGCCAGTTTGATTTGTATTGTCTTATTTTTTTGAAATATTATAAGTGATTGCCATTGTTTTTCAGAGCATTTTATGGCGTTAAAGTAAACAGTATTTTTTTAATTAACCAATGTATTCATTATCTAAAAAAAGAGCAATTAAGGGATTACTGTTAATTTAAAGGCATTTTTTAGCTTAGAGCTTCTGATTTTGTTAACACTTAAAAATCATGTCGCTATCAATAAGAGTATTAATTATACATTATTGTCTTATTCTCACAGAACTATAATTATGAAAATAATGATTTAGTAATAGGTAAAGACGAAAAAATAGCATAAAAACATTGGATTCTATCTGTGAATAAGTTTGAGAGTATGAAGGTTTTCGTTGTAGCAGCTGAAGCTGGAAGTTTCAGTGCAGCAAGCGAGTTACTGGGGATTTCCTCTGTGATGGTTGGAAAGCACATACATCAACTGGAAAAGAGTCTTGGAGTTCGCTTGATCAATCGTACCACGAGAAACCAGTCTTTAACTGAGGCTGGCAGGTTTTTTCTTGCTGACTGTAAAGATATTTTGGAGCGTGTAAGAGTTGCTGAGTTGGTTGGAGAGCGCATGAATAACCACCCTCGAGGAAAAGTAAGAATCACAGCACCAAATATCCTTGGTTCAACGATAGTAACCCAAATTTTGGGTGAGTACATGGAGTTTCATTCTGATGTTCAGGGAGAACTGATACTGAATGACAGGGTATGTAATATAATTGAAGAAGGATTTGATATTGCGATTAGAATTGGCAAACTTAAAGAGTCCAGCTATCTGGTTGCGAGAAAACTGACCCCTTACCAAATGCTCATTTGTGCATCACCTTTATATATCTGGAAGTATGGCAAGCCTAGTAATCTTAATGACTTAGCAAATCATAACTGTTTGAATCACCTTTTATGGCACAGTGAATCTGGTTGGGAGAGTCTGGATTTCACAGATGAGGCACTTCCTTTTGGTGGATCATTTGCTTCAGATAATGGATATGCATTACGAAGTGCTGCATTGTCAGGCTTTGGTATAGCTATGTTGCCACAAGCATTGATTTGGCAAGACCTTATTGAACGAAAGCTTGTTACACTTTTAGATGATTTCATACCAAAGCCTCAACCTGTATATCTCCTATACCCATATGATAGAAAGGGGCTACCAAAAGTAACCCTCTTAGTGGACCTTTTTGTTAAACGTTTGGGAGTGTAGCAAATTTTACTTAATTAGTTGATAATGTTTATTATGATTAGCCACAACAAGGTCATGAATCTTTTGAGCAATTTCTCCAATACATTCTGTTGATATTTGATGTGATTTAGCCATATTTTTCCAGCGTTTTAAAAATTGTTCAACTCGACTTTTATCAACAGCGGGAAGACCCAAATAATGTTTACATTTGCCAATTTCTGAAGTTAGTGCAAACCGTTTAGCTAATAAATTTACTAATTTTATATCAATTTTTTCAACTTCTTTTCGGAGGGTATTGATCGTTTTATCCATTACTGTTACTCCTTGCTTAAATATTACTAACTTATTGACTTAACATATTAAGTGCTACTTTTTCTGCGAGGAAAAATGATTCATCATGATCAGAGTAAAGAGATAACATGCTGGCACCTTCCAGTAACATAAATATTGCGACAGCTCTATTGTTTGCCTCTGTTGCGGGAAACTCTTCTTTTAAAATATTGTTTATACACTCAAGAATTCTTTTCTTATGGTTTGAGGCAGCTTGAAAAATCTCTGTATTGTTGGAATTAAACTCTAAAAGTGCAGCACTAAAAATATCGCTTGATGAGCAGACATCTTTTACCGCATTATCATGCCATTTAAACAACGCTGCAACTTTTTTTATAGGAGTTTCCTGTGATAAAATACAAGACTCAAGCTGATCAAAACACCATCTACCCCTGCTTTTAAGTACTTCGATTATCAAATTATTTTTTGACTTAAAATATCGATATAAAGTCATTTTTGCTACTTCAGACTTTGTAACAATTTCGTCTACACCCACAGCGTTAAAACCACTAAGACGAAACAACTCCAGAGACTCCTCCAAAATCTTCTGTTTTTTATCCACTATATTTCCCTTGGTTATTGATCATATGGTGCTAGAGATTTATAACGCCATTACAGCACTCATTTACCAGTGATTTAAATTTAGCTTTCATAATTTCCATTTTATGAAAGCTAATTACTGGATCAGAAAATGACAGTACAGCACGAAGATGATTATTTAGGCTCATAAGATGAAGTACTACTGCATAATTGGCTCCTATACGATTAACAACAGTTCTAAATGCTAAAGGTTTAATTCCACCTTTGAAATCGCTATCTGATAAGTTACCAACATTCGTAATAGCAATACCTGCAGATTTAGATGCTTTAGCAAAAGATTTGACATGTTTTCGGATATCAGTATGAGTTGTTGATACTGGATGCCAGTGGTGTATAGCCTGATCTAATTGTTGACCACAATCTCGTGCCAAGCTTAATATACTTTCGTTAACGTCAAGAGGCACCGTTTTTACTACTGTGATGTTACATCCCATGTGTAATACTGGTTTTGAAGTAAATTGTTTTGATCGAAGTGATACGGCTGTATATAAATTTGTTTTGTTTAAATTTATTGTTATACAGAAGCTTTTTACAAATAATGCCGAAAATAGCTGGGTTACAGTAATATTATTTTTTTTGCAAAATAATATTAATTTTTGGCTATCCTTCTTAGTAATTTCGAGATCAAGGGTTCTTGGTGTCCTATTTTCAGGTGAAACTAGTTGATTAAAAAAAATAGGCTTTAAAAGATCACTTTTATGATTTTTTTCCAGTTTTTTGGGTTTAAGTATAGGCCATATAGGGATTTT
>NZ_JAGSOY010000230.1 GCF_018837975.1 Zooshikella harenae
TTTGCGACAGAACCTAAGGAATAAATGATTAATGAATAAACGACGATATTTGACATGTGCTATAGGTGCACTCGCCATTCTAACCTCTGGTTGTGTGTTTAAACCCCGTGTGATACCTGGCATGGATGAGCTTGAAGCCCTATGTCTTAAGGATGCTGGGGCTATTGTTAATGGGATTGAGAAGGTTGATGGGTATTATCAAGCCACAACTAAAGAGTATGGAGGATGGGATGAGATTGTTTATGGCCAATATGATTTTATTGAATATGAACATGTAAAAAATAAACCAGGAACGCCCGTTGATGGAAAACCACCGGGTTTTTATCGAGACTATAAAGCAAATAAAACTGATCCCAATTGCAATCCTTACTACGCAAATAAAATTAAAGAATACAATGTGGAGCCATATATTTCTTTTGATAAAAAGTTTTGTGTTGCCACTAAAAAGATTAGCAAATTTAAAAGTAAATATCAGCTTTCTTCTACAGGAGAAGAATTAATCGATAATCCTCAAGAGGGTTATGAAATACATAGATCGGTAACAAGAATTGAAAATATAAAGACCAAAAAAATATTAGGAGAAAGCACTAGTTATCTGCTTTTTCCTTATGGGATATATAAAACACCTGAAAGCTATATAACCTCACAATGTTCTCAAGTTAATAAATTCAAGTTTCAATCAAGTAAAAACAAAAACATTAGAAGTTGGGTATTTGATAGGTGATTATTATGAGTGATATAGCAATAAAAAACGCAGGCAATAAAAAATTCTTTTTAAGATTGTTATGTATATTGCCTTTTATATTTGTTTTAAGCTCATGCACTTCAAAAATAATATGGGAGGATAAAAAGCTTCAAGAATCGTTTTCTAAGCACTGCAAAATTTCTGGAGAAAAAATTTATAAAGAAGTGAACGGCAACAATATTGATGGCCTATTTTTAGATAATGCAAGTGATTTAGTTCTTGGACTTTATAAAGATAAAAGAAAATTTCACACAATAGGTTTTGGACCCTTATCATATAAACTTCTCCAGACAGAAAATATAAAATTTGTAGAGTTTTATAATTATGAAAAAGAAAATAAAAATGATGCTGGGTATCTAAGGATGGAAGCTGGAAGTTCAGCTACTATTCCCACAAACCAAATCAAAAGTAAGTACTCTGTAGTTTCAGAAAACATCATTTCTAGAGCTGAAAAAGAGCAAGGGTTGATGGGTGAAAGAATTAGCATTATTGAGATGAATACAAAAAAAATAATTGCAGAAAATATTTATTTTCTAAATGAAAAAAATGGTGCATTTTGTGGTTATGCTCCTGAAGAATATTTCTCTCTAATAGAGTTTGTTAAGCGTTCTCTTTCAATTCACTGATTGAGTTATTTTAAGGCTTAACAATAAGTCCACATTGATTAACAAAAAGGTTTTTCAAATGAGCATTGATAATCGAGTAAATACAGAAAAAGCTTATCAAATGGCTTTATTAGCTGATGCTGCATACATTGATATTGAAGATGAGGATTACTGGAAGTCAACTGGTAAAATAAAAGCAAGTCGAGGTAAAACTGCTGAAAAATTCATCGAAAAAAGAGGCTTTACTCAAGTTAGGC
>NZ_JAGSOY010000231.1 GCF_018837975.1 Zooshikella harenae
TATTTCGCAGCGCGGGCTGAAGCAAAAGGTATTGAGCTTAATACCATGGTTAATGAGCTGTTAAAAAAAGATATTGCTCTGATTGAAGGGGTTAAATAAAAAGCCTACATTGGTAGGCTTAAGATATTAAACTCGCATAGAGCCATCTATAAAATATCTAGAGTCTTTATTATTGATAGTGATATACCCATTTAAAAGAGCTAAGCGTAAAAAACTATTTTGCTCATCGTTTAAGCTGTTAAAAAATGCTCCTTTTGAAGGAGTCCAAAGTGGACCATAGCGGAATAACTCCAATATGAAATCCCTTAAAATATCTCGAACAAAGGAGTTTGAGTTAGTATAAGCTTTAGCAAGTAAATCAAGGCAACCACTAGCTTTATTAGAGGTTAATAAATCACGCCAACCAGCAAGATGAGTGCCTGCATAACTTGACCCTAGCTTACATATTAAATAAATGGCAGCTTCAACAAGCATAAAAGCATCAATATCTAATACAAGTGGCAAACTTCTCCCGTTATCAATTAAAAATTTACGTTCAAGTAGACACTCGCAAAGATAGTCTGTAATTATTTCATCGGGACTTTCAATATCTTCTGAAGGATTGCTTTTTTGAAACCACTTTAGTTCATTTTTTGCTTTGAGCTTAACAAAATCAAAGTCTTCTATCATCTCTGGAGAGACCCACTCAAATGGGCCATCCTGCTCTAATTTATTTATTAAATCATTTAAGTGCATCTGAGAGGTCATCTATATTTTTGTCTACTTTAAATAATAGTGAGTTTTTTTCTGCTTCGCTCATTCGTGAGTTTTTAATTCTATTTCTGATTTTTTTTAACTTTTTTAAGATATCTCTACCTTTCTGAATATGATCGCTGCCTCCAACGAGCTCACCTGTTTTCTTAGTATGCCTAATTGCGCCTGCAACTCCACCTGGAACCTTTAAGTTAACATTCGGACGATTAGCATAAGTTAGCTCTTTGATAAGTCTATCAACCTCAGCAGACTGTTTTTTAAAGGCTTCACGAGCTCGTTTATAAGCAGCTTTTCGTTTAAGTACACTTTGAAAGATATGTTTAAAAGCAAACTTCCCTGAATGTATCAGCGCATATCCTTCACCTACAGTTGCAACTGCAAATGCTACTTCAAAGGCAGTATCCATGGACTGATCGAGGCGACACCAGTCTTCCTCTGTCCAGTTTGAACGTGTATCAGTTACTTTGTAATTATGCCCATAACGGTCTAACCCAAGTGGATCGATGTATCCAACGGGATTCCCCTCAACATAAGCATACGTATTCAACCCACCAGCAAGCCCAATCGGATCACTTTCGATGTAGCGTCCAGTACTTGGATCGTAATCGCGAAAATAGTTGTAAAAGAGCCCACTCTCTGCATCAAAGTATTGCCCAGGGAAGCGCAGATTTAAAGTAACCGCTTGCCCATCACCATCCGGGTTATCTTCTACCTGACCGACACCATAGGCATCACTGTACCAAGCCCAGACGATGTTGCCTTCAGTATTGGTAGCACGACGAGGGGTATTGAGGTGATCCGCATGGATATAGT
>NZ_JAGSOY010000232.1 GCF_018837975.1 Zooshikella harenae
ATCGCCTCAGGCAAATAGTCTTTATCAATTCCATATACAGTTTCCTTTTCTCCTTTTTTTGCTTTTTTCTTATCTTTTGCTAATCGTTGATATTTAAAATCTTGCACAACCCATTTAATTTTATCTTTTATTCCAGATAAACCAGCATACGACCTATCCAGGGTAAGCTGCCTGAGTGTGTTTCCACCAGTGTTATTACATTGTTCACCTTTCTTTTTAATTTTATTTTTTCCCTTACCATCTTTATTTTTGATTTCAATGAGCTCGTTTTTCAACGCCGAATACTTAAAATTCCACGTCAAATCAAACGACGAACAGCTTTTTTGTTTTGACTTTACCTCAACCCACTTTTCAATTTCCTGCCCTTTGTTTTTAACAACAATATCTACCTGCCTATCCAGATCTACTACTATATTTCCTTTTGCATGAACACGCTGTTTATATTGTTTCTCTATAGCAACCAGATCAAAGTTTGCTGCCAAATAACTCGCAATAACAGCCAGATGAAATTGCGATGCAGGTACATCTCGTTGTAAATCTCCTTTAGTTAGTTTATGTTTTTTGGGGTCTACCCCTACACGCTCAACATAATTATAGTTATATGAACTAGCAATTACTGTATAAAGATCCCACAACAATTTTTCATTCTTTTCATCTATTTGATCGCTTTTAAAAATTTTATACTGAATAAAGGCTATTATGCCAATCATATGATATGTCGATATTCTTTGCCCATGAAACCCCTTTAATAAATTCATCATATGGCCAATACCTACTTTTGACTTCATTAAAAGTGTTGCCCGCCAAAACTGAGGTTTAAGAAATACTCTTCGCAGCTCAAGTTTTCTTTCAGCAGAGACTTTATCTTTCTTTTTCAAAAAGTCACGTATCTGCACAAATAAATCGCCAATATCATTATCTTTCAACTTTAAATCTTTTTTTAGTTCTTCAAATATCTTAAATCTTTTAAGCAGCCTTTTGACTGGGACTTTTAATCCTTTCACACTAGGTTTAGCATAGACTGTTGGGATTATTGATTCGACTGCTTTTGCGTACCACGGACTGTGCTCTAAACGCAAAGCATCATTATAGTCTGTACTGCTTAGAGGCAGATTTAGTGAATCCTCAGTAAACATAGCCATTAAATCAATCCAAGCAATTAAGTGGTCACTATTCTGGATTGTCGTTACAAATGCATTAAACTCTTCTGAGTATTCATCTATTAATACTATAGCTTCTGCAAGGAAGCTCATAAATGCTACAGCATTTTCAATATCATCTATACTGCGCTTATCCCAGCAACGCTTTGCAATTTTTCCAATCGTTCCAGCAAGAGCACGTATAAATGGCGATTTTGGATTAATTTTTCTAAATAGCTTATTTAATCCCTTAGATACCAATTTAAATGGTTTCGTCCAAGGAGTAGGCAAAACTGAAATTGTTCCCAGAGCACTTGTAAGAAGTAATGCAGGCTCAAAATCTTTATCATTACCCGTTGACAGGTAATACAACTGTCGTCCAAGCTCTGCAATATCTTCATAAGGTACCACCCAA
>NZ_JAGSOY010000233.1 GCF_018837975.1 Zooshikella harenae
CTGTGACATTACTCAGCTTGCTTATCACAAAACTCTGCCCATACTTCAGTACCTATAGGACACTCTTCTTTGATGATATTTTTAATAAAGCAGCCTAATACATACTCTTTGGGCGGCGGTGATTGCCGTGGAATACTGAAATGAGCCGCTTTAGTTAAAGTCTTGCCATCAGGCGTTTTTAACTGAACTTGCGTTGGCAACATTTTTCCCTCGAAGACACTAAGAGGTAACCAGGGAGAAACAAGTACCCCTCGCTTACCTATGCCAAAAACTTGCTCAACTATTAAAACCCTTTCCATACTTGCTCTTACAGTTAACGTAGATATCCAGACCTCACGGCAACTTCCTTTTTGTGCCGATAGGACTTAACTTTGAAACTATTTTATATACTGCTGCTTTCCCATTCCTGTGAACCGATACTGTATTTTTACTTATTTCAATTTGGCTCCACTGTATATTGAAATTACCTTTATCAATTACCAATGAGTCGGTTCCAGTAACCTCAAATTCCAGCACAGGAGCACAAACTGCACCACCTTTTGAACCAATAGTTGATATTACAGTATCTCCAGAAAACCCGAGATCTTCGATGTTTTGTTCATCGATTAGCGACAACCTAAGCCCATCAAGTTTTTCCTTTAGCATGACGATCCCATTTCTTACAGTTAACTATTAATGAACGTCACTCTGACGTAAAACATTACGTCGCATTGACGTATAACACTCTAATTAATTTTAACTAGTTCTCACAATTTGAGCCAGAGCCAGATTCATACAATGAAAATTAGAATATCTAATTGATAATAAAGGATATTTTTGTTTTATGGAGGGGTGTTATACGTCAGAGTGACGCAATATATTACGTCACTTTAGGAAAATTAATAGTCGCTGCCATTTCCTAAAACTTCACATACCTTAGTCGCAAACTCTAATGCTTGATTTGATGAGATCAGGCTGTAACCCCTCATTTGAAGTACTTCAATGAAACTACAGTTTAGTTGATAGGTTATAAGGTGATTGAGGTATATAGCAAAAGGTCATACAAATTATGTCGTATATCGAGCTGTGAGCTTATTCTTGAGGTTTTTCTGTATTAACTAAGGCAAGGGTAGCAGTCGAATCTTGAAATGGCTTAAATCGAATTGTACGGCGTTTTAGGTGTGTTTGCTGCTCTTTAAAACTTTGATTATTTTAACATCAACATTCCAGCTCACAAACTTGTTTCTAGTTTGTCTTGTTTATCTTGTTTTTAATACTTGTTTATCTTGTTTTACCCTCCTCTATATGCCTTGTATTCACTGGGCTGTAGCGATTAATCGACACCGGATGGTTGACTCAACGACACCGGATGGTTGACTCAGCACGCAATTCTAAGCCGAAAGACATCGTTTAGTTGACTTATCGACTACAAATGATAATGTTTGTAGTCGATAGCTGGTGGTTAATTTCAAAGTGGGGCTTTATGGAAGTTACTACGAAAGAGCTTGTAGTTAAGAGCAATGAGCTAATTGAGGGGCGATATAAGCTATCAGCGGCAGCCCAAAAA
>NZ_JAGSOY010000234.1 GCF_018837975.1 Zooshikella harenae
TATTGCCCTGAGTGCTTTTCCGAAGAGATTACTAAAAAAGGAAAACGTGCTTGGCTAATTTGGATTCTCGGATTAACAGTGTGTATTTGGGGAGCCATAACTCATCCTGATGATAAACTTTACTATCTGGGAGTCACTCTTTTTAGCTGGGGTGTAGTGAATTTTATAAGCATCACAATCCATGAGCTCGTTCATTATATTTCTACCAAATTACTGGGTGGTTACTGTCCAAGGGTTTCATTTGGAGAAGGGGGGTTAATATATTCATTTCATTCTAAGCATACGATATGGGAACTTAGAGCAAGTCCTTCTCTAGGGATCACTTATGTCGCATTCCCCACTCACCTCCAGCAAGGATGGCGATATTTAGTTGTTTTAGCTTCTGCAGGCTTGGTTAACTTATCCATTGCTGTTTCTGCCTTTTTATTGGTTTACTTTGAAGCAATAAAAGGTCTTCATTCTTTAATAGCTGTATTTATCATTGTATTTGGAGTAGTAAACGCTTTCTTATTCTATGTTGCATTCAGACCAAAAGTAATTCGAACAGGTCAATCGTCAGACGGCGCGCAAATCTTGGAAATATTGAAAAAAAATGACGCCTTTTTTGATAAATTACATATGGGTTATCAGCTCAATATTGCAGATGCTCTGATATCCAGAGGTGAATATGCAACATTGATTACATTTATTGAGTCGTGCAAAGATTACGAAAATTCTCCTCTTCACTGTAGCTGTTTAGAGTATGCCTATATTCAGCTCGGTAAACTCGACCTTGCTTTAGAGTATTCTAATAGATCTATCGGCTTATTAGAAACACATGGCAAGGACTGTTTACCACAGGGGAGCTCTGTTGAAGCAATAAAAGCAATATTTCTTAACAACTTAGCGTTTGCCCTGTATTTGATGAATAGTGAAGATAGTGAGCGAATGGTGAATGCTGCAAATTTCGCCTACCAAAATATACCATGGAATGATGCAATTATTAGTACTTGGGCATCCATTCAAATTGAATACGGAGATTTATCAAAAGGCATCTCATTGTTGGAAAAGTTGGTAAGCAAGAAAAGAGAGATAGATGATAAGTGCTCAGCGCAAAATTACGCGAGCTTGGCAATAGGCTATAGAAAGACCAATAAACTTGATGAAATGAACAAAGCTAAAGCGAAATCAATAGCTCTAGATCCACATTGTATATTATTAGAAAGGATATAATATGCAACCACAAGAACGCGGGTAAACAAATGAAATACAGGGCAACGTTATTATCGATAGTATTATTAATATGGTCAAATATATCTTCAGCGACAGAATCCTTTACCGAGGTTAGAGAATTTTTTAATAAAATTACAAACCTCTCTAATAGCTATGATGTATCTGTGGTTAAGTATTACTCTGATAATGCAAAAATAGGTACTATAAGAACATACCCTACTGGTATGAAACGAAGTCTTGAGTTGACGGGTAAGCAATGGAAAGAGCTCATAATAAAAGCTATGCCTCTCGCCAAGTTAAAAAATGATAAAAGCACAATGTCCAATA
>NZ_JAGSOY010000235.1 GCF_018837975.1 Zooshikella harenae
TAACTCACCACAAGGTGATAACACTACCACTTGCTCACCGGCCTCGGGTGCCCACCAGGAACGATCATGACTGGCTCTTGTTGTTAGCCAAGGTAGCCAATCTGTCGTGAGTTTATTCATTTGTACTCGTGCCCGAGCACGATCATAATCCACGCTTCTTATAATACCTGGCCGAATTAAATTCTTAACCAGGCGAATCAGCTCTTCAATATTATAGGGGTTTATATCGGGGTTCATGGGCTTTACCTGTATAGGGTACATGACTGGCTAATACAGTTTTGGGTGTTTCTCCATCGTCTTCCCACAGTGATTCGCCCATATAAAACGACTGTTGCCAAGTCACTTCCCAGCTTTCATAACCTTTGGTATCAGGATTGAATAACGCGGGAATGGCTTGGATATGCTTGGGTAAACCCACCACATTATCGAGTCCCCATAATCCCGTTTCAGGTTCATTTAACAAGCGCATCACCTCGCAGGCCATACGGCGAATTTCAATGGCTAAATCAGGTGTGCTATTGGCTAACACACAGTAGCAAAACCAGTCCGCATGGATGACATGGCGACCATCGCCGGGGTTTTCACCGACTTCCATTTGGTGCATACCTAAATAAATACCCGGTGAATTCAGGCATTTACCCAGATTATAGGCCTGCACAAATTCCAGTCGCTTACCAAAATGGTTCGTCAGCGTGTCCACCATGGTCTGGTGAATTAATTCAAGGGGATCATATTTATTCATGATTTAAGGCGTAATTAAGTTCCTGTTCCAGGAGGGTAACAAGTCGTTGTTTACCACGCTTAAGGATTTGTATCACCACGGGTTTAGCCACGGGCTCAATGTCTTGGGTTTGGTACACTAATGGCAGTCGTGCTTTACTTGCACGTTTAAAGGCTGCTTCACGATTGCTAATTTTAAACGCACCTGGTCGATAATGCTGACCCGCTTTTGCCCCACCTGGCACTTCTTTGACCTTACCAAAATAGCCTAACCCTACCGGATTAACACCTAACCAGACCTTAATTTTACCTTCAGCATACACAGTGGTGACACGCATCCGGTGCTTTTTAAACAGGTTTCGCTTCACGCCGGAGGCATCAACGACCGCTTGGATTAATAACCGCTCGATAAATGCCGTGTATTTACGTTGGGCACGTTTAATGGCGCGCTTTACATCAGCTTGGCTTCGATCCAAGCCCATTAACACGTCATCCAGTGAATCATTAATATCAACCGCGACTTTTAACGCCATCGACTACCTTCCTTCGGCGCTTCGTAAGGAGATAATTTAATAATGGCTATACCGGTATCTTTTTTTAACGGTGGCCAGTTGAGGTGATAATTTTGTTCATCGATTACCACATATTCATGCTGTTCAAGCGTAGTTAAATCACTTATAGCCACATGTAATTCAGGCGTCGCATAATTCAACTGGATTTTATTCAGCTTCCCTTCCTGATCTCGCCAATAAAAAATACCGGTAATGGTCTGGCCATCCTTTAGATAAATCGGACGGCCATACATC
>NZ_JAGSOY010000236.1 GCF_018837975.1 Zooshikella harenae
CGCAACCTGACGCCAATTATACAAGGTTTTTGCTGAAATACCGGTTTCTTCTGCAAGTGCTGGAACACTCATATTATGGGGTGGCATCATCTTAGCTAGAATAGCTTCTTTTCTTTCTTTTAATACGCGCTTCACTCATCATTCACCTGCGCCCCTTTCTTTAGATTTTTACTTCAGGTGAGGCGACAACTATCCTGACATAAGGGGTAATTTCTCCGGTAAACTTGCAATTACTAAATATCATTCTGGATGGCTAGAAAAAAACTTTTATACGATTAGACAAATCAATAGTTGATCCAGAATACAAACCAAGAAGATCGTTGATCATTATTTTTTTTATTACTTTCATAGTTCTTATTGCTAATGAATATATTAAACCACACTCATTTACAATACATGCTTCGTGGTCGTATAGGTCAGATAAGCGACAATTATCTTGATAAACAGCGCTGAACTAAGAAAGAAGACTTCTGCAGAAAAGTTAACTTATTGAGTAAGAAAGTCGCTCACTTCTTTCCACCATAATTCTCTTGCCGCAATCGGCACTGAATTATGTCCCGCATCTTCAAATGACCAAACTTTCTTACGAGTAGCAATGGATTTGTATAATTCTTTCCCATGCTTGACAGGGATAACTTCATCCTTCTCTGCCAGTACTACAGCAACTTTACCCTTAAATTGTCGAAGATTATCAACACTATTATACTGGTCTAACACTAACCAGCGAGCTGGTAGATACCAATAATGGGTTTGAGCCAGATTAGGTAGTGAATCCCAGGGAGTAAACAGTGCTAAACCATTAATCGGAACATCAACTTTAGCAATTGCCCCCGAAACAACACCACTACCCAGTGACTCTCCCCAAAGATATAAAGGCTCACCATAGGTCTGGTGTGCCAATTTGATCGTTTCTAAAGCATCATTCACTAAAACGGATTCACTTGGTTGACCTTTACGACCACCGTATCCAGGATATTCAGCTAAAATAATTCTAAAGCCGTATTGTGACAAAGCATTTATGTAAAAAGTACGATGATAAGCTGTTCCAGCATTCCCGTGAAAGACGATCATTGTACCTTTAGTATTTTCCAATTCATCTTTTGCTATCAAACCACGATAGTTTTCAGAAGATGGCCAAAAATGCAAATTATTCTCAGCTAATAATTGTTCTGATGGTTTAAAGCTTTCAGGGTAGTAGAGAAAATTTCGTTGAAACAAAAATAGCGCTAAAGCAAGCAGCAGATAGACAACCAATATAAAAATAAATATATTTAAGTACTCTTTAGTCATTTTATTCACTTTTTGGATAGCAAAACAGGATAAAAAAACAACGCTTGAGCAATAAGTTGCACGTTGAATTTTTTATTGAAAAACTACTTGGCCTTAGCATGTCTAAGCCATCTCTTTAACCATCGTCGTTGAACCAGTAAAACCTATTAGCCACTCTAGATAAGGAAAACGCTCTGAGTGAGTAGACACAAAACCTTT
>NZ_JAGSOY010000237.1 GCF_018837975.1 Zooshikella harenae
AAGCAGGGTTATCGGCTATTTTTTTGATGACCTATACTTTTTGACATACCCAGTCCTTTGGGTATGTATTAGTGAGACAGTTTTTTATACTGCACTGGTGGTTAGTACAGGTCTGAGTAAAGTATTAACCGTTGGTGGTGAACTCATGTCTGAGGCGTCACTGGTGGCTAACGTAGCCATAGCTTGGACAAGTACATCGACTTTTGAAGCGCTAGATAATTGTACATCATTATCGACACTTCTTACTCTACGTGCGCTACGTGTTGGTACTTCCGATTCCGATTGCACAACTTGATTTCTTAATTCAAGTACTGTTTTTCGGGTACCGTCTACAAATTCAATTTGCATATCCTCAACGCCGCTTTTTACTGTGGATGTTCCTTTTTCAAAAGCATTAATTAATAATGCATCTTTTTCATTAAAAATATTTAATTCCTTATGATCCACAACAAGGAAGCCACCTTGTTCGTTTTGATGAATACCAAAATTGATATCATCAAATGCAATATTCGTTAAACGAATGGTGTTTTGTCCTTCCGTATCTTCTATAAAATCGATGCCATCATTTCTTTGGAAAAGATAAAGATCATTACCCTTCTCCCCTTCGAGTAAATCCTTTCCATAGCCCCCTCTTAAGATGTCATCTCCATCGCCTCCACGAAGTATATCGGACCCAGCGCCGCCATCGAGATAATCATTGCCACTGAGCTCGCTATTTTCTGTACGACTGTCACCATATAGCCGGTCAGTACCGTTTCCACCGTAAAGGCGGTCATTACCACCATTACCGACAATGACATCCTCACCATCCCCACCAGATAAAATATCATCGCCATGAAGCTCAACAGGAAGAGCTCCAGGTTGTTTGCCTTCTTTCCAATAAAAATTCTCAGTGATTAGTGCTGAGGCACTAGCATTTAAGTCTGCGCTGATAGAACGGTCACCAAAAATTACATCCGCACCAGCGTCACCACTAATAATGTCATCGCCCATCTCACCATAAATGGTATCATCACCATCCCCACCGGATATCACATCATTATACGTATACTTGTCATCTTTTTTATTTAGCCCGTAAAAGGAGGCTACTACTTGGTTGTTGCGCTCTGGGTAGTAAGCACGAAGAACAGAGAAGGAATCACCCGCAATAAAGTCAATACCGGCCCCTCCAGATATCTTATCGTCGCCCGTATAACCAGAGATAAAGTCACTGTCCGCACCACCGTCAATGACGTCAGTATAAGATCCCCCACCAATTTGATCATCACCTCCATTACCAAAAATAGTATTAGAGTCATCAGGTTTATCCTTAGACTGGTTACTTTGACCTGCTATGCTGTCATCACCCGCGCCACCAACGAGATAGTCACTTCCTGCACCTCCGTTTATGACGTCATGTCCTCCAAGACCATATATTTGGTCATTTCCGTCATGACCATACAGATAATTGGTAAGATCATCGCCATTTAATTGATCTGCTTG
>NZ_JAGSOY010000238.1 GCF_018837975.1 Zooshikella harenae
CTCTTAAATACTAGAAAAGAATATTAATTGTTATTTATACTCTAATGCATAAACATGGCAAAATGATGCAGAACTGCCGGTCCAAATTTTATCTGGTTCCGCATAAACAACAAGGTTATTTTTTGCCTGATATGCAGCTATTAACATACTAAGCATAGCGTTGAATCCTGGTTCACTTTTGTTAAACCAAAACCCATTACAATTTTCAAATTTTGAGGCAATAGTAAATGCAACATCACCATTACCATACTGAGAGTAGCTTAAAACTTTATGTATTGTGGTAACAGGTGAGCCAATATAATCAGCAGAATAAACAAAACCACTACAAACAACAGATAAACAGAGAAAAAGTTGAGCCAGATATTTCATTGTCTTCATTTCCGATAACACTATAAATATACTTACGTAAGCATCATAATTTTGATTAATTTTAGATATAAACAAATATAACTATAATTAATATCGTACACTAAGAGTCATTCACGCCTAAAACAGCGGCGAGATTTTAACACCCAACGAACCGCATCACAAAAATTTTGTTATAATTATAATGCAGCCTGAACGGGCTCTCCCTCCAGTCCAACGTCTTCCTCTCTCAGTATATTCAACGCCTGCCGTCTACATACACCATATTTGATGGCTAACCAGTCCGACCGTGAACAACTGCCACCCGACTTTAAAGTTTCATAATCCCGGCGCATCATTTCATTCTGGATCTGCTTAAAAAGCTGTTTTGAGGGTAGCTCGATGTGTTCCCCTTGGTAATAATTACTAAGCTTTTGAGCCTGCTCCAAGCCTAAGAGTGCTACGAGTGCATGGCTATCTGTCATTTGATGTGGAATATATAAACGTGTACCGCCTAGGTGTTGCCCTAATCTAATGGCGGCATCATGACCTATGACTTCGGCTAATTCATGTAATACACTCATGGTCTATCCCCCTATAACCAATATACACCATTAAATAGTCAACTGTCTTTCGTGTAACAATTGACGAATGACACCGATAGCTCGACCACTTTTGATCAGTTCACCATCACAGCGATACACAAGCCAACCTAACGCCATTGCTTCATGGTATTTTTCCAGGTCATTGGCAAATCCTTTACCTCGCGTATGTCGTCCATTAACCCAAGCACCACCTTCAACTTCGACGGCAAATTTGCTTTCTTGCCAGGCAAAATCGAATCGCCAACGCCTTTTGGGATGAAAGCGAAATTCTTTTTGAGGTGGTGTCAAGCCAAATCCCTTGATATGGAGTTCCAAAATAGCTTCCAGTTGACTCATTTCAGATTGTTTTCCACTTAAGGGCACCTCTAAAAATTGAACCAAAATTTCAAATTTTTAGGGGAGAGCTTAAATTCTAAAAGGTAAATGCAATTAATTATTATTTAATACTAAAACCCACGTTTTCTGATCTTTATTATGCTAATTCCTACTCTACAAAAGGGATAACTCCCTCTTTTTT
>NZ_JAGSOY010000239.1 GCF_018837975.1 Zooshikella harenae
CGATCAGGAAGGGAAGCTGAATAAAATTCAATTAAATTATGCGACGCCTGAATTACATGTGGCTATAAGTGATTTAACCACGCTTGAACAGTATGAATACGTGGTAATCGATGAACAAAATTATCACCTCAACTGGCCACCGTTAAAAAAAGATACCGACATGGCCATCATTAAATTATCCCCTTACGAGCCTTCCAATAGCGGCAGAGAGTTTGAATGAAAGTATCCGTTGATATTAATGACTCACTCAATGACGTGTTAATGGGTCTCGATCAAACGCGTGCGGATGTTAAACGCGCCATTAAGCGCGCCCAGCGTAAATACACAACATTCATCCAGCGTTTATTAATACAAGCGGTCGTCGATGCATCAGGAGTTAAACGCAACCTTTTCAAAAAACATCGCGTGCATGTGACTACAGCCTATGCTGAGGGTCAAATTAAGGTCTGGTTAGGGGTGGCCCCAGTTGATTTAGGCTACCTGGGTAAGGTTCGGGAAGTGGCAGGCGGTGTTAAAGCAGGAAAGCATTATCGTCCTGGCGCCTTCATGATTAATGATAAAAATACCGCCTTTAAACGGGTCGGAAAAGCCCGGTTACCCATTCTTTATCAGACTGAAGCGATTGAGCCTATCGCCAAACCGGTCGTTACCCAAATCCTGCAGCGTGGTCAACAACGGTTGGTAACGCTGTTGGAGCAGGAACTTAATTACGCCTTAAATCATGAATAAAGACACTCCTGTTGAAATGATTCACCAAGCCATGGTGAATACACTCAAAAATCATTTCAGTGACCGGCTTACATTTGTGCACGCTTATAATCCAGGTAAATGCCTACAATCACCAGGGATTTATTTAGGCATGCATCAGATGGAAGTGGGTGAGAATCCGGGTGATGGCCGCCATGTCATCACTGCAGATTGGTTTAGTTATATTGTGCTCAGCAATAGCACTGACAACTTGGCCATTAAAATTCGTTATCTGGCGTGTGAGGTCATGGCACTGTTAAACCAGCCTGAAACCGGATTATGGGGACTCGATAATGTCGTGGGTTTACCTAAACATATTCAAGCCATTCCCGCCTTATTTAATCCCGATACCGAAGGTTATGAAAGCTGGGAAGTTACCTGGCAACAGTCGTTTTATATGGGCGATTCACTGTGGGAAGACGACGGTGAAACACCGAAAACTGTATTAGCTAGCCATGTACCCTATACCGGTAAAGCCTATGAACCCCGATATAAACCCCTTTAATATCGAAGAACTGATTCGCCTGGTTAAGAATTTAATTCGGCCAGGTATTATAAGAAGCGTGGATTATGATCGTGCTCGCGCCCGGGTACAAATGGATAAACTCACCACGGATTGGTTGCCTTGGCTAACAACAAGAGCCAGCCATGACCGTTCCTGGTGGGCACCCGAGGCCGGTGAGCAAGTGGTGGTGTTATCGCCTTGTGGTGAATTG
>NZ_JAGSOY010000024.1 GCF_018837975.1 Zooshikella harenae
TAAATGTGATTCTAATAGTGATCTATTTGAAAAGTTATTGGAACAAAGTTATGTACCTCAAGCCTTTCCAGGCTGTATTACAGATATAAAAGCTTATCTTGACTTTATTGAAGGACGTAAAAAATTTAACAAAGACATGATAAAAGGATATGGTAAACATGTCATTGAAGGGTACGGTATAACTATGCGTCTAAATAGCTATACCGATGAATTCCTGAAGGAGATTATTGCATATTTAAACTCAAATAACTTTTTAGATATATTGAAGGAAAAATTTGAAATCGATGAATTTTTAAATATAGAGACTGCAATTCAGAAAAACCTAAATAAATATGAAATTAGCCCTCATTGCGATACAAGTCGAAAAGCATTAACTTATATGGTTAATATATATACTGATAAAAGATGTGAGGACCTTTCAATTCATACTCACCTACTAAAGTTTAAAGAACAATACAGGTACCTCTCTTTGTTTTGGGAAACCAATAATGTTGACCCAGTTTGGGTGCCTTGGGATTGGTGTGAAACAGTAAAGTGCACATCGTCTAACAATAGCATTACTATTTTTAAGCCATCTCATGAAACACTACATGCTGTAAAACTTGATTATGACCATCTAGAATTTCAAAGAAATCAAATATACGGTAACCTCTGGTACGAAAAATCAAAAAAAACGGAAAATGTTCCTTGGCAAGATTTAGATATAGTGAACAGGAGAAATGTAGGTTTTATCAGGCGTGCGCTGAGTAAGCTAGGCCTATAGTTGTTTAATGCCCTTTTGTTTGGGGGCTTTTCTCCTGCAACCCAGTGATCATGGTGGTTTTAAGCAGGTAGCCACTGCTGATATTAGTAGTTAGTTATGTTACTTTCACTGCCATCTTTGCTTCCTCAACAAGGTGATAGAGATAATTAGCTCTTCACACAAAGACGCGTAGAACTCTAAAATTTATCCACCTAACACAGCATAATATTGCTGTAAGTATTGACGTGCGATCTTATTCAAATCAAATTTTTCTTCTACGCACTGTCTTGCGGCAAGCGATAAGGCATTTGGAGTACTGCTATTGAGCACCCAAGCCACGCCTTGTGCCAAATCCATTGTATCCATCGGTTTGGCAAGATATCCGTTTGTTTGGTGCTTAATAAGATCCCCCATGCCGCCAATGTCGAATGCAACACAAGGTGTTGCAGCAGCTAGTGCTTCAAGCACAGTATTTGCGAGATTTTCTTGACGAGATGGCGCAACAAAGACATCCGCTGCACTATACAATGCGTTTATAGAAACATCATCCCTCAAAGGAACGATATTAAACAATGGGAAATGGGCTGTATCCCCTTCACACTTATGCACTTTTTCAGCCCCAAAAATGACTAATGCTGTATTTGAAACATCAACCCATGTTTTCAAGTGACCCAAAGCTTTCTGTAACAAATCGTACCCTTTCCGATGATCTGCCGTACTGGAAACTGCACCAAATAAAATGAGTTGACTGTGCTGAGGCAAATTAAACATATCTCGTGCAACTGATTTTTGGATGGATTTATGGTATTTTAAATCCAATCCATTATGAATAACCTGGTGGAATTTCTCGGAAAACAAACGGCTTGACTGAGCACAAGACTTTAACCAATGACTGGGGGAAATCACGTGAATTGGTAGTGACTGCCAGTAACGCTGTTTGCGTTTATAAATCCACTGGTCCCAGTCCCACCCCGTTTCTTCTTTAGGCCGATTGTTCGAGCTATAACCTTCAATATAGCGATTAGAAGCCGGATCTTTTACATAATGCTCAGTACCACAAAAAGGCCACATGTCATGCAGGGTCCAAACTAATGGTGCATTAATCCTTGCTATTTCAGAAATACTGATCATTTCTCCATTGACCCAATGCAAATGTACAATATCTGTATCCATTTGGTTCAAGGTATGGTGTAAACCCGTTGGCACAATATTCAAGGAGCGATACCCTAAATTTTTACCATGTTGTAATCTTTGTAAAGGCATCACCCAGTGTCCTCTCGTCATTCGAATGCCCTTACTAAAAATGCCTTTTGGCCCGACCACCGTTGGATCAACGGTTAATTTTTCATTTACCACCATTTGGGAGTCTATTCCAATATGAAGCAACCCACGATGTATCCGGTAGGCTGCTTTGCTGGCCCCACCCATGCTGTCTGATACATTCACATGAACAACTTTCATAATAAGTCACCCAAGACTTCTACTAACTGATCAGGAAATGTAGGCTTGATAAGAACGCACCTTTTAACATCCAGATGGAATAAAGAATTGACTTGGGTAATGAGCTGTTCTGCTGTCAAAGACTCAAGAGAGGCACATGGTAACTGATGACTCTGAGCAAAGGCACTGAGCTTACCTTGGCCCAAGGTGTAATCTACAATAAAAGTAGGCTTCTGCAATACGGTGGAAAAAACAGCTGCATGAAATCGCATAGCAATCACCGCATCTGCCTGATTAAAATATTGCACATAAGCTCTAGGTGTTAATTCCTCTCTTAGGACAGAATAATCCAGATGCGCTGCGATTTTTGGATGGCTGGCTAACAAGTTCAGATAAAAAAAACGATCATCACCACCAAAGTGATTGGTACACATGGGCAGTGGTACAAGGGTTAAATTTTGATGGTTCTCAATCAGAGCCGCCAAAGCGTCAACCAAAATGTGCTCAAAACGACGCTTTATTTGCTCTGCTTCTTGAGGGGCAGCCTGTGGCATGTATTGATGATAAGGCCAATCACGTAAACCCAGTAAGAGGGTTTTGCCTACACCAAGTTTTGTTTTTGATGGATCAATGGCCATATTTTTTTTGGATTGTTCAAGCCTTACACTGTGCAACCAAGTGATAGCAGGATCCTCAGCAACCATATCCTTAGAATTTAAAACTCCTAGATGGGTAGCCAAATTTCTTGAGTAATCGTCACGATAAATTCGATGATCAGCCAGTTTCAATACACGAGCAATGGCGGTATTTTTTTGAGCATCCCCCAAGGGGCCTACTCCACAACCTAAAAGCAGAGACACCACCCCTTGCCTTTTTGCTTCTTCAAAGAGTACTTCCATTTCTGCAATTTCATTGATCGCCATAATGGGACCACCACCAAAAACCAACAAATCAAAACGAGGCATGTTTTGGATTGCGGTATCTATATCACAGATATCAGACCCTTCCAGTTCATCGAGTTGAGTTTTTGTCTCTTCTGAAATATAAGGATTTAGGGATGCAATACAAATGCTGAGCTCAGGATGGACTTTTCTTAAACTGGTGACAATCCCAGCCAGTATGGCTTTATCGCCTAAGGTTTCAGTCCCATACCAACCACAAATCAAAACTGTTGAAATACTCCTTTTTTGAGTGTTCAGTTCTTTTTTTCTGAGTCGTTTCCATTTTTTTCTAATGCGACTGCGGTGTGCTTGGAAACGCACTTTTTCAGAAATTACTTTGAGTGGGGTTGATAATAAGCGTTTTTTGATGGTGGTCTCATGTACCCCTAAATAACGTAAGAAATCTCTTACAATAATCCTGAACAAATCACTCCCCTCAGGTAAACCTACATAATCATGGCAACAGCTATTGCATTTTTGTTTAACAATGTTATGTAAATGGGCCTCATTTCCGAAGTAAGCAGTTGTAGTGTCCCCATCCAGTGCATTGCAAATCACCTGAGATTGAACGGCACAATACAATAGCTCCCCTCTAGAGGATAAGGTGACACCACGATGCTGCCAGTCACAGCCAGCTCTGCGCTTATGCCCAAACAGTATTTGCCCAATGAGAGATTGATAAAATAATTTTTGCTGTTCTGAAGTTTCATAATAACGGCACACACCCTGTAGAAACTCAGAAAAATGGATGACTTCGGCACGTGAAAAGCGGTAAGGATCATTAAACAACCAGGAAGTTTTACCTATTTGGTGAGCTTGAGAAGTATTGAGCGTGTATAAACGTTGGTGGGGAATGCCCAAACGAAACTTAATATAGACACCCTCTCGGATTGCATAGGCCAACAATTCATGCAAGTGAAGTACATTTTCACGAATCACAGTACACCCAATTCTGACCTGGTCCACTTTGGGGTGATTCACGACTTCTTTAAGTACCTGTGTTGCACTGACAAAATTGCCTGGTCGACCACGAACCCGATCATGTACTTCACCCACACCATCTAATGAAACCATCACATCAAAACAGCCACCACGTTGTTTAACGACAGCACCTATTTCATCAATACACTGAAGAACACGATCCGATTTTAAAGCATTGGTAATTAAGCTGATGGTTTGTAGTTTGGGTAGCCTATCAAACAGAACTGCAACCAAGTCTGCAGCATCTTTTCTCAGAGTAGGTTCACCTCCATTGATCCCGACAAATCGTATTTCAGAAAATAAATCTGCTCTCAAAAGTTCAGTCAGTTGTGGTGGTGTGATTTGTTGGTCCAACTTCATCTGCCAAATATGACACATCTGGCAACGAGCATCACAAATATCATTGATTGGAAACTGCATCACAATGGGCTTTTCAATTGGCCAAGGTTTTTTTTTAAATACCTTCAAAAATGTTGATACAGCATGTGCAGTATTCATAATAAAGCCTAATATCGAGTTAAAATACGCCCCAACCTACTTGATCGCTTGAGCAAACCAAGATTTCTGTGGTAAATCAACTTGCTGCTTTGAATAACGAGACTGCAGTGAGCTTGGGTTTCCACCACGCATCATCAATGGCGACCCCCTGGGTGTGTAAATAGAAGCAATCCCCTGGTAAGAAACCCGATAAGCACGTCGGTTGGTCACAACGTTCACTTCATCGCTGGAGTGACAAAGCATGGCATCAAAAATCAGTACATCTCCAGCTTTTAACTCCACATACTTTGCTGCAGACTCATCAATATAACGAGTGTCTAAACGATCATGATGGGTTTCCCCTTTTACACGGTGCCAAGGTAGATAACCTTTCTGATGTGATACTGGAATGACTTTCAGTGCATCATTCGAAACTTGAACATCATCTAATGCCATCCATACCACATATTTTTTAGGTTCGTGGGGGCGTGAAATAAAATCCTGATGCCAGGGCACTGCATTCACTTTATTTTTTGGCTTATAGACCAAGCTATTCTCGTAGAGGAAAATATCTGGTCCAAGCACACCTTCTAGCACATCAAGTACTCTGTGTTGCTTTGCCAGCGACTGGAACTCTGGGTGACGCTGGTAAAGATCGTATAGGACTCCCTGATCATACCGATGCCTTAAATAATAGGACGAAAATGGATCTTCTAAGCCCATTTCGGCATGATGATGAATTTGATCAACCAACTGAGGTATGGGGGGTAATATTGCTGGATCGATGACTTGGCACAGTACGCTATAACCTTGTTTTTTAAGTGCCAAAACAGATTGTTTTCTTGACTCCATCAGAGCGGACCCTCAGCTCGGCTGAGCTGCTAATTTATTTTTAATGGCCAAAAAAAATAACCGATACTTTGGATAAATTAACCACCAAACAAGATAAATATAATGCCACAGGCTATTGCAACAATTTTTTTCATGCACTTTCTTTTCTTCTGTGAACCGGTTCAGTAAGCTTTGTTGGTCTGTTTTGGAGCTTATGCCTGTGTCCCGCATGACTGTTAAAACTAAATAAGTTTTTTTTAGACTGGCTTTTTTAAGATAAGCACGTAAAAACCAATCATAATCCATGGCGATTTTAAAATGAGTATCAAATAAACCGATGGTATCAAACAATGTTTTTTTACACAAAGCACCTTGATGAAATATACCTGTTTTTATATTGATCCAGGCATTAAATCCCCTAGGTTTTTGTAAAGAAAGATTGGGATTAGATCCATATAAAATATTGCATGCATATACATCATAGCCTGGTTTTTTTTTCATAAAATCAGCCACGACACTCAAGCTGTTTGACGTATGAAAGTAATCATCGGCATGTAAAAAAAGAATATAGGCACCTTGCGCATGGCCAAGCCCTTTATTCATGGCGTCTGCTATGCCTTGGTCTGGCTCCGTTTGCCAGTAATCAATGATATCTTGATGTTTTTGAATCACTTCCAAAGTGCCATCACTAGAACCACCGTCAATGACAATATATTCATAATCTTGAAAGTTTTGTTCTTTAATGCTAATAAAAGTACTTTCAATAAAGTCGACCGCGTTATAACAGACTGTAATGATACTGATCAAAGGCTTAGATGTTCTGTGGATCTGCTTAAAATTCTTCATAAGATTAAGCCATAAATCCCTTAATATAGGTAGGTAATCCCTTCAGCCACAAGGCACGAGTTTTCATGAAAAACAGTGACCGCATGGCTGGATGGAAAAGATCAAATAAATAAAAGGCAATGGCCAATGAACACACCGTTGCCATGGCTGCACCCACTGCACCATATTTTGGAATTAATAAATAGTTTAATAAAAAATTGGTGATGGTACCCACTGAGGTTCGATACAAAGCGAGTTTCACTTTGCTTTCTGCAAAAATCCAAGACCCAGAACACATCCCCAAGGCCACAAATAGCAAGCCCCAAATATAAATCATGAGTACTGTACTGGCCTTAGCATATTCAACACCAAACAGTACTTGGATGATTACAGGTGCGAGGCACATGGTAGGTAAGATCACCAAAAAAGACATCAAAACCAATAACATGAACAAATTCTGTAAGCTACTCAAATATTCCACTTGAGACTTCAATTTGCTGGTCATAATGGCCGGAAAAGTCGAGTTGACCACTGCAGCGGGAATAAAGTACCAGGCGTCTGTCAATCGTACAGCCGTTGAAAAAACAGCCATGCTTTCCACACTCACCATAGCCGTCAACATGATCTGATCTAATCGCATACATAACAGTATAGCTACAGCTGATAGAGCTTCAGGCCAGCTTTCTAACAAGAGATTTTTTGCTTGGATCCTGCTGAAAGTCCAGCATATTTTAGCATCGACATTTTTGCGATAAAAAAACAAAGCAAGCAAGGCTATCAGGAAAAGCTCTAGGGCGCCCACCCAAGCAAAATAGATCACCGAAGCTCCAGAAAAAATTAAACTCACTTTAAAAAAACTGACCAGCAAAAAAGCTATGCTTTTGTATTGAACAGAATATTTGGCAGCCGTCTGAGATTGAAAGAACAACTCAATGACATCGAATGCTAAAAATAGATTGCCTAATCCTGCAATGATCATCAAACCATGAGCATCACGAGGGACTAAATCAAAGACAATAATGATCAAGAGTAAAACCAAAAAGCTAACCAGAGCAGCCCCCAGCCTCAACCCAAAAACAGTACCCAATAGTTCAGCAGAAGCTTGACGGTCTTTCACCAACTCCCTCACCAAAATACGATTCAACCCCAGTGAAATCAAGGGTACAAATAAGCCCGAAAATACAAAAGCATAATTCAACAGGCCAAAATCCTGAGGACCTAGATATCTGGCAATATAAGCAAATAAAAAAATACTGATAAAAATGCGTAACCCGCGTTCAGCAAGCAACCAAAATGTATTGTACAAATGGGGCTTAATCCGTTGAAACTTTTGACTGATACCAGGCATAGGTGATCTGAAGCCCTTCTTCCAAGCTTACACGGGGTTGCCAATTGAGCGCCTGTATACGATCAATGGCCAATTTTTTTTGGAGCGTACCATCTGGTTGGTTGCTATCAAACTGGATGCTCCCAGAGTAACCCGTGATTTCCTTAATGTGCTGAGCCAAGTCGGCAATAGTCAGGTCTTTACCAGTGCCCACATTCAAATGAGCACACATTGGCTGAGTGCCTTGATGATAGGTGTCTTGGGGTTGCCGTAAAACATGCAGACAAGCCTCGGCTAAATCGTCCACATACAAAAATTCACGTCGTGGTGACCCACTGCCCCAAACGGTGACATGAGGCAGTTGTTTCAGCTTGGCTTGATGAAATTTATGAATTAAAGCAGGAATAACATGACTGTTTTTATCTGCAAAGTGGTCTTCAGGACCATAAAGATTACAGGGCATCAGGGTACGATAATCAGTGCCATACTGCCGATTGTAAGACTCGCAAAGTTTAAGTCCTGCAATCTTAGCAATGGCATAGGGTTCATTGGTAGGCTCTAGGGGGCCAGACAATAAAGCCTTTTCTTGGATTGGTTGTTCCGTATATTTAGGATAAATACAAGAGCTGCCCAGAAAAAGCAAAGTCTTTACCCCTGTTACATAGGCTGCATGGATGACATTGCTTTGTATCATTAAATTGTTATAAATAAACTCTGCAGGATAAGTGTTGTTGGCCCAAATTCCCCCCACTTTGGCTGCAGCTAATATGACCACATCGATCTCCGATTGCTCAAAAAAGTCACGCACAGCACATTGCTGGGTTAAATCTAAGTCGGCATGACATCGAGTAATGCGGTTTGGATAATCTTGTTTGGACAAGGCACGCATGATGGCTGAACCCACCATGCCTTTATGACCCGCAATATAAATTCGTGAGTCTTTTTTTAGCATGAGATTAAAGAGACTGCTCGGCCAAACGTAGGTCAGCATGGACCATGTCTTTCACCAATTCGGAAAAGCTGATTTTTGGAGTCCAGCTCAATTTCTCTCTGGCCTTACTGGCATCCCCTTGCAGAGAGTCCACCTCAGTCAACCGATAATAACGTGGATCAACGGCCACAATGGTTTTTCCTGTACTCTGTTCAATGCCTACTTCTTCCATCCCATGTCCCTGCCAAACCATGAATATGGATAGCTCCTGACAGACGGCCTCAACAAATGCACGCACACTGTATTGTTTGCCTGTAGCCAAAACAAAGTCTTCCGGCTGGTCTTGTTGCAACATGAGCCACATGGCCTGGACATAGTCTTTGGCATGTCCCCAGTCTCGCTTGGCTTCTAGGTTACCCAAGTATAGACAGGGTATTTCTTGGGGGCTTGGTGCACTGGTATTGGCAGTAAGCGCTAACTTGATGCGAGTTAAAGCTCGGGTGATTTTACGGGTTACAAAGGTTTCTCCCCGAATGGGAGACTCATGATTAAAAGCAATTCCGTTACAGGCATAAAGACCATAAGCCTCTCGATAGTTCACTGTAATCCAATAAGCATAAAGCTTGGCAACGGCATAGGGGGAGCGCGGATAAAAGGGTGTGGTTTCTTTTTGTGGGACTTCTTGCACTAAGCCATATAGCTCGGAAGAGGATGCTTGATAAAAACGCACTTGATCCACCAACTTAAGACTACGCATGATTTCAAGTAGCCGCAAAGTACCCAAAGCATCGGAGTTGGCTGTATATTCTGGTTCCTCAAAAGAAACGGCAACATGGGACTGGGCCGCCAAATTATAAATTTCAGTGGGCTGTGCAGTTTGTACAATGTGCATTAAACTAGATGCATCCGTCATGTCTCCATGGTGTAAAATAAATTTTCTATGCTCAATATGAGGTGCCTGATACATATGATCGATGCGTTGAGTATTCAACAAAGAAGTCCGGCGTTTTACACCATGCACTCGATAACCTTTGTTCAATAATAGTTCTGCTAAATAGGCCCCGTCTTGACCTGTAATCCCGGTAATCAGCGCGACTTTCTCTTCCACTGGGTTATGGCTTCCTAATATTTATTATTAATCATCTTGCTACTCAGCTAAAGTATGGATTTTAGAGCATAGGGATGGGAAAACCTAAACACCTATTAACTAACTTTTAATTACTAGCTTATTATTGTGTTCTGGTCTACTTCAACTGGACATTTTCTTTTTGAGAATTTTGGTGCTAAATCGATTTCATATTGGTTTTATTGAGTGGCCCATTGATTGATCAGTAATGGACGTTCAAATCCTTTTATACGGCATGTTTCGGCTTTCTTTCCACTCTCGTTAAGTTCCTTACGCTAAATGGCTAATTAAATTATCAAATTTATCTGTATAAATAGGTTGCGAGTAAATATTTTAAACGCAGTGTAAAGAATTGTTAAAGTGAATAGTGCTAGTATTGTTATTGTGGTTTATATCCACCCGGATTCCCCTCCTGCCAACGCCAAGTGTCTTCTACCATATCTTGTAATCCTAACTCAGCCTTCCAATGTAATTCTTTGGCTGATAAATCTGGATTGGCGTAACAGGCTGCTATATCTCCGGGTCTTCTTGCGACAATATCGTATGGGACAGGCCTACCGCTGGCTTTTGCAAATGCATTCGCCATTTCCAGTACGCTATAACCTGTACCTACGCCTAAATTATAGGCTTTGCAGCCAGGGGTTTCCTGGATTTTCTCTAATGCTTTAACGTGACCTCTGGCCAAGTCAACCACGTGTATATAATCTCTTACCCCTGTGCCATCTTTAGTGTCATAGTCATCGCCAAAAACATGGAGTTTTTCGCGTTTACCAATAGCAACTTGAGAAATAAAAGGCATTAAGTTGTTTGGTATACCTTGTGGATCTTCTCCAATGAGTCCTGACTTATGTGCACCCACTGGGTTAAAGTAGCGTAGTATTATTAAATTCCAATGACGCTCTGCTTGGTAAAGGTCTCTTAGAATTTCTTCAATCATGAGTTTTGAGCGACCATAAGGATTTGTCGCTGAAAGTGGGAAGTCTTCAGTGATAGGGAGGCTTGCTGGATCACCATAGACTGTCGCTGAGGAACTGAAAACGAAGTTATGAACTTTATGTTGTTGCATCACCTGGATAAGATTCAGCGTGCCAGTGATGTTGTTTTCGTAGTAGGTCAGTGGTATTTGAGTTGACTCACCAACTGCTTTTAAGCCAGCAAAATGTATTACCGCATAGAAAGAATGTTCTTTAAAAACTCTTTCCATACTTTCTTTATCACGAATATCCGCTTTGATAAAAGTGAGTTCTTTATTACAAATTTTTTGAACGCGGTTAAGAGCTTCACTGCTACTGTTGCATAAATTATCAACAACAACGATGTCATAATTCGCATTGAGTAGCTCTACACAAGTGTGGCTGCCTATATAGCCAGCTCCGCCAGTAACAAGAATTTTTTTCATAAAGTTTTTGTGTTTAAACCGTAGGTTAGCAAGATCAGTAATACTGATTAACAAGTAGTGTGTAAAGTATATACCTATAGTGAAGGGTTTTTAGGGACGTCCGTCAAGTGATGAGGTTTCAGGGCATGCCTGTTACTGTAAGATTTGAGGTAGTTACTTTAATTTACATAACGTTGCTGGACGACAATTATAAGTAACCAGTAGGACAGTAAAACCTACCAATGTATTGGGTATACATTAGAACAGCGTTACTTGTCCGTTAAGGTAAGCGCTAAGAATTACACGTATAAAAATGATTTGTGTAGGGTGTGTTTCATTGAAAGCGCATAGATAGGTCAACAGCTTGGCAATTTTTGGTCAGGTCGCCGATGGATATATAGTCAACACCTGTCTCTGCAATGCTGACAATGGTTTTTTCACTGACATTTCCTGAGGCTTCAAGCTTCGCCTGCTTTTGATTGATTGATACGGCCTGTTTCAGATCATCAATTGAAAAGTTATCCAGCATGATGATATCCGCTTTAGCAGCCAAGGCTTGATGCAGCTCTTGTAGGTTTTCTACTTCAACTTCAATGTTTTTACCTAAGTTTAGAGTGCGCGCATTATTGATTGCTGCAGTAATGCTACCACAGGCTGCAATGTGGTTTTCTTTTATAAGAAATGCGTCGTACAAACCTATGCGATGGTTATAGCAGCCGCCTTGGGTAACAGCATATTTTTGTGCTAACCGTAGACCAGGGAGTGTTTTGCGAGTATCGAGTAGTTTAACGTTGGTATGGGCTACTGACTTTGCATAGTGGCTACAACGTGTTGCTGTTCCTGATAGTGTTTGTAAAAAGTTAAGTGCTGTGCGTTCTGCTGTGAGTAAGCTGCGTGCAGTGCCAGAAATAGTAAGAAGTTGCTGATTAGGGGTAACGTGGTCACCTTCACTCACTTGCCAATGGAGGTTAATGGTTGAGTCAACTTTTTGAAATGTGGCATCAACCCATGGACGTCCACAAATAACGGCATTTTCACGTGAAATAATAGTGGCTGTCGCATTTTCATCTGCAGGAATGAGGTTAGCGGTAATATCACCATTGCCAATATCTTCAGCAAGGGCAAGTGTGGTGATTTGGTCAATACTGTCTTGCAATTGTTGATTGGAGTACATAGCCAACTGAGGGTATTTAGTTAAGGGTAGAAAATATGGACAAGAGTATAGCGAGCTAAAAACATGATGTCTTTATGAAGACGTTTTTAGTATTAAGGTATTGCCTTGCTGGGTAAACTCTACATGTTTAAGGGCGCTCATGCCCAGTAGAACTTCTTCATCATCCATATGAGGGTTGATATTGGCAGGAATATCATAAAGTTCGATATCGCCAATAGTGAGTTGTTGAATAGTTGAGTAGTAAACTTTTGCCCTTCCATTTGCGGTGTGAACATAGCCTTGGCCTTGTCTGGTCATGCCAAGTTGATCTGCTATCGCTTCAGGGACTGATACGTTAGTGGCCCCTGTGTCAACCAGAAAAGTGACATCTTTTTGATTTATCTTGCCAGACAACACGTAGTGACCATATCGATTCCGTTTTAAGAAAACTTGTATTTCACCACTTGGGGCGTGGGAAACTTCAAGTTGTTGGTTTGGGTTGTTTTGTGACGACTCAAACCTCGCAAAGATAGATGTCAATACCAGTAAAGCGATTGTCCAGCCCGCAATCATCATGCCTTTGCCTAGCTTGCTATGGGGATTGGTTTGCATCAAAAAGCTCTCGTGTCACCTCAAAAACGAACTCTATAGTATTACAAAAAAAGGTAAGTATGAAATGCACTGGTCAGAGGCTCAGAAGTTACTGCTGAAGTCTCATCTTTGGCTGGTGGGGTCAATAGAAAAAGGGGCCGTGGCTGATTAGATTAAGTGAGTAATATGGGACAACAAGTAACGCAGTATATAAAGTTGAAATATATTTCAATCTATTTATAGCTTATTGCATTAAAAATGTGTGGTAATGAATGAGTAATATTGTTCAGCTTGTGAATCAGCAGTTTTCTTTTTTTGGGTTGTTTTTAGGCTAAACGAGCTCTTATCTCCCTCATTCAACCTTTCATCAAACAATGTTATAGCAAATCAAAATAAATGTTTCATTTTGATGATTTATAAGAAATAAGTAAAGACATAAAAATGACACAAAACCTATAAAAGTGTGACTGGTTCACCAATATTTTCTTTTTGTGATCTTTTTGCGACAATATTAACGCTATAATTGACTAGGCAGTGTACTTTTTTCTCCTATTAGTCCGGGAATTGATTCTATAGGGAGGGCAAGAGCCTGCTTTGTTGGGAGTTCGATACTTCAGGGAATGTGACGCTAATAACTTATACTTGCTTATGTAGTGAAACAAATCAGTAAGTAACGCATCACTTCAAAGTAGTGCTTGGTTTAGTACGGAGATGCAGAATATGAACCATGAGTCTAAAGTAGTACCGATAAGTAAGATTTCTAATCAGGGTGGTTCAACTGTATTGAATGCGAGACTTTCACCGCTTCTAAACCAGCTTGCAGAGAGCTTCAATAACCATCTACGAAGCGCATTAGGCAACTTGTTTGAAAATGTTGATGATGTGTTATTTGAACGGGCTGATCGCGCAGGGAGTAATTTAGAGCAAAACTCATTTTTCGAAGCCATGCGTGAAGTACGTTTAAAGCGTACCTCTATCATTTCAACATTTCATGATGAGTATAAGCGTAACTTCTCTCAACTCGCTAAAGCAAAAGATCAGTCTGCTACCCTGGCTTATGATAGCTTTAGTGCTGATGCACTATCCTTGGTACAAAATGATGATTTAGAAGAAGCTGTTGCTGTTGAGACAATGGTTTCTAAGGTGCTCAATCATGATGTCAGCATGAACTTGATGCATTTAACACTTCGTCTTGATAGTTTAGTCCCCCAACAAACCATAAATGATAAGAGCAATCCGCTAGGTCCTCATAGCCTTTGCACAGCTTTTGTACATGCCTGTAAATCGGTTGATGCTGAAATCAAAATTAAGCTTGTCATCTTTAAGCTTTTTGAAAAGTATGTGCTTGGTGAGCTAGATAAGTTTTACAGTGATGCGAATAATCTATTGAAAACTTCAGGTGTAATGCCTCACCTTACTGCGGCACAAGCAGCTCGACGACCGGGTCAACGACCATCATTATCAACCTCCAGAAGAACACAGGCTCAAGGGACTGAAACAGCAGGTGGGGAGGGTTCAGGCTTCGCTGCCTCAGGGGCGGATGGAGGTGCAGAGTATCAGCTTGCTCAGGAGTTCTTCAGTGAATTACGTGGCTTATTAGGTCATTATCGTCCTCAGCTTCCGCCAGCGGCTTCATCTAATCAGCCTGTAATTGACCATACGCAACTTATGTCTGCACTCTCACAGCTGCAACATCAACCTATTTTTCAGGTTGGCCGCTTGGATGACATGCAGAATACAGATCTTGCTGTTCAGGTGAGAGGGCTTGTCCAACAGCAAGCTCATAAGTCACTTGGCGAGGTTAATGAGGATGTGATTAACCTGGTATCTTTGGTATTTGAGTTCATCCTTGATGACCGAAATTTGCCTGAGAAATTTAAGGCGCTAATTGGCCGCTTACAAATCCCTATTCTAAAAGTCGCTATCATCGATAAGGCGGTATTTTGTAAAGCGGCTCACCCTGCTAGAAAATTACTGAATGAAATGGCTGCGGCCGCGTTGGGGTGTGATGAGCGTGATGATCAAGCACAGCAGGCTCTTTATAATAAAACAGACGAAATTGTACAGCGGGTACTTAACGACTTCACTGATAATGTTGAGCTTTTTAAAGAACTGCTTGAAGACTTTAACCTATTTCTTGAAAAAGAGCGTCATCGTGCAGGAATTCTTGAGCAGCGTACAAAAGATGCAGAAGAAGGTAAGGCGAGATCTGAAGTTGCCAGGGATACTGTTGATAAAACAATACAGGCTCGACTTATAAACGAAAATGTACCTGAGGTTGTGGCAAATCTACTGACGGATGCTTGGAGCAAGGTTATGTTTCTGGCTTACCTTAAAGAAGGTGAAGAGTCAGAGACTTGGCAGGATGCAATCAAGACCATGGATCAATTGCTATGGAGTATTACACCACATCAGCGTGTAGAAGAGCGTAAAGAATTATTGAGACTTGTCCCTCCTTTAATGAAAAAGATCAAGGAAGCTTTGACCAGTATTGCGTATGATCCTTTCAACATGAAAGAGCTTTTCGTGCAAATTAGAAATTTGCAAATTAAAAGCCTGAGGACTCCTCGACCAACGCAAGAAACTGAAGCAAGCCCGGTAACCTCTGACCCGTCTCAGCCTAAACAGCCTACAGTTTCAGAGGCTCCCGCAAAACAGTTACCCACTGCGCCTGAGTCCCCACCAAGGCAAGAAGCTGAAAAAGCTCAAAATAATAATGAAAAGGGGCAAGCAATGACGTCAGTAGAAAGTGGGCAGTCACTTGAGCAAGTGCAAACAGCCAATATGACAGCCATGGGAGTTAAGGTAGAAGACAATAAATTACAAGATAATCAAAAACCTTTGGTCAGTGATGCCAGCTTAGCCAAACTCGAAAGATTGAAAGTGGGTAGTTGGGTAGAGTTTGGTCAGTCAACTGAGAACCGATATCGTGCTAAGTTAGCCGCTTATATCAAACCTAACGGTAAGTATATTTTTGTTAACCGTACGGGAGTCAAAGTGGCTGAAAAGACGCATTTGGATTTGGCACTGGATATTGAAAACGGCAATATTACCTTGCTAGATGACGACCTGTTATTTGATCGAGCGCTTCAGTCGGTGATTGGTAACCTACGTAAAATGAAAGCATAACAACGTGTTGTAGTACTAGAAGTAAACACGTTGAGTATATTTTTCAGTTTTAATTGAGAGAATCTTCACTTCGCTTATGATAGCCTAACACATGATGTCTAATCATGTGTGGTGGCTTTGTTGTGTTTAAAACAATTGAAAGTGGGTTAATTGAAGGCGCAACGTTTTGTCCTAGCCCAAACTATAACAATCGTCCTGCCCCAGTCACTATTGACTTACTCGTTATTCATAATATTTCATTGCCACCAGGTCAGTATAATAACAACTATATCCGTCAGTTCTTTACTAATCAGTTGGATCCTAGTGATCATCCTTATTTTGCTGAAATTTCCAGCTTAAAAGTATCTGCTCATTTATTGATAGATCGACAAGGTGAAGTATTTCAGTTTGTTCATTTTAATAAAAGAGCATGGCATGCAGGTGAATCTGCATTCTTAGGACAACAAAACTGTAATGATTTTTCGATAGGTATTGAACTAGAGGGTACAGATCACCAACCTTATGAGGTCATCCAGTATCAGCAATTAGCTAAAATAACACAGGCGTTAATGAACTATTATCCTGCGATTTCATTGGATAGAATTGTTGGGCACAGTGATATTGCTCCAGCACGAAAAACAGACCCTGGACCTGCATTTGACTGGAAGTATTTTAAACACTTGCTGAAAAAAAACGGATTATAAAACTGGCGAGGCGACGATGCTTTTCTTGGAGATATTTATTGCCTTTGGGTGTTGTCAATTAAAACGATGGCGTGAGTCTATCCATCATGACCGTTGGTATTTTCTGTGGCTAAGCTTTTTGATGCGCTTGCTTAAGGTAAAATTGGTGCCTGATGTTCGCATTTGGTGTCTTGCCTGGAGTATTCCATTACTGTTATTAGCGGGTTTAACGTGGTTGCTGGAAGATATTTTATGGAATGGCCCTTTAGTTTTATTAAATGTTCTGGTTTTACTTTATAGTTTTGGTCGACAAGGATTTGTTAAGCGGCTTGATCGCGTGTTAGCTATTATGCGCACGGTTAACCCTGAAACGCTTTTTATTAGGACTGAGCAGATATTTCCTGAGTTTGCTCAACAAAAAATCACTGGGTTAGAAAATCAATATACCTTATTAAGACGCCAACTGTTTTATGACGCGCTTCAGCAGTTAATAACAGTCGTATTTTGGTTTGTATTGCTAGGCCCCTGGGCTGCATTGTTATATAGACTTAATGCATTGTATATTGACTATATGGAGGAACATAACCCTGCCTTGGTACGGGCTTCAATTGCTTGGGACTGCCTTTATCTGCTGGAGTGGCTACCAGCCAGGCTGCTAGCGGCCTCTTTTACACTTTCAGGCAATTTTGCAAGTGCATACCATGAGTTGAGACATATCTGGACGCATTGGACTGAAAAGCCAGGAGAGTTTGTGGCCCGGTGTGGACTCCAAGCATTGTCTTTACCGCTGAATCTGGAAGAGTTTTTACAGTTAAATGAGTGGCAGGAGCAGCAACAACTTGCCGTTGAAGAGCTTATGGCTATTCGAGAACTTCTGATGAGGACGCTTGTGGTGTGGGGGACTGGGTTGGCGATTATTGTAATAGGCTGGCATTTTAGCTTGGCAACATAATAGTCATGCATATCAAAGTAATACACACTTTGTGAAGGTAATACATTAATTTATGCTGCAATTGACGTCGCCAAAGGCAAACTAATGGTAAACCGTGTGCCTTCAGTGGGAGTAGACCTAACTTGCATTTTGCCTTTGTGATTATTTGTGATAATAAAGTAGGAAACCGATAGTCCCAAACCTGTTCCTGAGCCAACCTCTTTTGTTGTGAAAAAAGGTTCAAAAATACGAGTTCTCACCTCTGAAGTCATGCCAACGCCATTATCTTCCACAATAATGAGTGCCTGCTGCTCTTTTCTTTCTGTTTTTATGTTTATCAATCCGTCTGTGAGAGGCCTAGAACGCTGGTGTATAGCGTAGGCAGCATTTTTAATTAAGTTTAATAAAACTTGTTCAATCTCATTACTTATACAAGGTACCTTATCCAGTTGGGGATCAAAATAAGTTCTGATTTTGATGGTGTTGAGCTCAATACTTTGCTTAATTGCCAAGTCGCTATGGGCAATTTCAAGTGTTCGAGTAATAAGCGAGTTTAATTGAGTGGGTTGTAGCTGACGATTACTTCTTCGACTGAACTGTAACATATTATTGACTATTTTTGACGCACGTTGTCCGGCATCTTGTATATTGTTCAAAAAGTGAGATATACCCCTTTCTTCCAGATACTGATTTAACGACTGTATATCAATGTGTAACTTTTCTGCTAGTGCTTGGTTTTTAATTAAACTAGGGGACAGGCGTCGTTGAATATTTTGCGCACTGTGCACTATGCCTCCCAGAGGGTTATTGATTTCGTGAGCCATCCCTGCGGCGAGTCCTCCGACAGAAATCATTTTTTCATTTTGCACGATGGCTTCTTCAATAAACAGGCGTTGAGTGATGTCGTCTAACCGAATAACAGCGCCTTTTTTGGAAGAGAGATTGACCTCTGGTGAGCTGGTAAGAGGATAAACGATAATATCGAAATAATGAATTTCCTGACTTGGTTGTGTTATAGGAACTTTTTCAATAGTTTGAGCCTGGTTAACGGCTAAAGCCTTGTTAATTGTATCCTGATACTTTTCTAAAAAAGGAATTACTTGGTAAACAGATTTCTCATAGGCATCATTTGCACTAATTCCAAAGAGTAAACAGGCTTGCTTGTTCCATTGTTGAATTTGTTGGGATTGCTCGATAGCAATCAATGCTGAAGGCATTGAGTCGATGATATCACTTAAATATTTTTTTAAGTCTGTCAGTTTTTGCTCAATATGTGTGCGTACCTGTACTTCTAAGGCCAGCTTTTTATTTGTGCGCTGAGTTTCCAGGGCAAGGGTTTGTGCTTGCTGGCTGGCTTTTTCTGCTTGATCTCGGGCATTGATCAGTTGTCGATCTCGGGCTTGGATTTTGTTGAGCATTTTATTGAATGCCGTAGCCAAGATACCAAGTTCGTCATTATTAAACTTAGTTGCTCGTAAATTGTAGTTTTCATAGTCAGAAATAGTATGTGCTTGTTCAATTAAATGGAGAATTGGGTGAATAATAATATGCTTCACCCGACGTATTGCCAAAATACAAACCAGTCCGGCAGTGGCTATTATCGCTAGAATGGCAATATGAATCGCAAGTACTAATACATTGGATAATGATGGTTTGGCAGCAAGAATCAGGGTAACTGTTTGTTTTTTTTGGGGAAGGTAAACCATTAACTGACTTTTTTCAGTACTGAGTTCTGGCTGACTCTCTGTATTCTGAAAGGAAAGTAATAGCTTTTTATTTGAATCCAGTATGTTGATTGATTGTAACGAAGTGAGAGAACTGAGATTGGCAAGAAAGCTTTTACTTGCTTGAGGAGACTCTAATAGGTATGTAACTAAAACAGGATTACCAAATAATGCTTCAATTTGGTGTAAAGGTTGGGTGATGTTGTATTCTCGTGAAATCAAATAGGTGGTGATGGTTAGTGCCCCACAGGCGATAAGCACTAATGAGGTAGTCACAGAGATCAACAGCATGAGCAACTTGCCGCTGATTGAGTCATTTGCTAAGTATCGGCGAAAACTAGCCATAAATGAAAAAATACCTAGAAAAATAGACCATTAATGCCTATATAAGGACGTTGTTTACTACTAAAGTGCTTACGATGCGCCGCTTTCATCCACAGTCATATCTTACGACATAAAACGTATAAGATGCTTTTTAAGGTAGAATAGCAGCTCAATTATGCAATGCCTTTTGCTATGATGATTTGATGTTTTTTTCCTTATTAACTGAATTTATATGTTAAAAAATGCCTTTTTGTGCCAGCTGTTCCATTAATGCTGTGTGTGAGGGTAATAATAACCCAAGCTGCTTTGCTTCTGATAGGATAAAACCATTGATGTACATCAGTTCTGTTGGACGTTGGTGGGTAACGTCCATATAGGTTGAAGAGTAATTTTCAGCAGTTTGCTTTAGAACATGACAAACATGTTGAAAGAGAGGTTTTGTGAGAGCTATATGTTTGTTATCGAGTAGTTGCTCTGTTTCTTGACACAGTTTTTCAACCCACTTTAATCGATTGGGACAGGTAAGTAGCTCGCCATTTTTACATGTAAATAAAACAGTTAAGCCGTTGATACAGGCATTGACTGCAAGTTTTTGCCAAAGAAGAGGCTGAATGTCCTTAATAAATGTTACTTGCTGGCCCTGTGCTATTAGTTGTTGTTGAAAAATAGCAGAAAAATGAGGGTTAGTTTCAGAGGTTGTATGCCAGGGACCAATAGCTGTCTGGCCAAAGCCTGCATGAACCACATGTAGGAAATCTGTAGTATAAGCCCCTTGAGTGGTTGAGCCACACCAGAGTGTATGTATGGGGAACTGCTCTTTTACAGCTTGCTGGCTACCCATGCCATTTTGTAAAAGTAATATATGAGCTTGAGGGTGGAGAGTGTGCTGAACAGCGCTTAAGGCACTTAATGTATCTTGAGCTTTTGTGGTTACGATTAGCTTGAGAATAGGAGAAGAGTAATTTTGAATATTAGCAAGTCGACATTCACAAATGAAGGGAACATTCTGGGAGGCTTGTCGATAAGATAGCTTAGTGGTTATTAGGGCGGTACTCGAGCCATTGGTATATTGAAGGTAGCGTTCAGGCTTAGCTAAAATAATGCTATTCGGTGCGAGATCATACGCCCACAAGCACCCCATAGCACCACCACCTAAAATAAACCAAGGTGCTGCTTGGAAATGCTCAGGGGTGGAGGGAGCATTTGTTTTCGTCATTACGTGGAGGATTTACTGGCTATTAGCTCTGGTTTCCAATGTGTAACTGTAATCATACCGGTTTCAAATGACTTTGCTAACTGGCTACGTGCAATAACCAGAATTTGTTCTTGAGTAGGTAATTTTTGTTTGTTATCAGCTATACAAATACTGATGCCTACTTTGATAGATAAATAGCCGACAGATGTTTTAAATGCTTTAAGGTTTAGTCCCGCATGAAGCCGTCTAAAACCTTTTACATTAAATGCTTCCAGGTCATCATGTGTCGTGATGACTGCAAACTGTTCTTCTCCTGTTCGCGATAAAATATCCATTGGACGGATTAGCTGATGTAATCGGCGCGCCATACCGCGGATAATTTCTTGATAAATAGCCAGGCCATATTTTTCTTGAATGTCTTTACCATTTTGGAGTGCGACTACGAGTAAGCAGCAAGCTGCTTCACGAGACTCAACATGTCGCAGTGCATCACTCAACCGTTGCAGGCAGTAACGCAAATTACCCAGTCCGGTTAAAGGGTCAACCAGATTGCGCTTTTCCAGCACATTCATATTGTCAGTCAGCAGCTTATTTTCTTCTAATAAGCGGTTTTGCATGGAAGAGATGCGGTCAGCTGCGAAAATTCTGGGTAGTAGTTGGTCATTCATAACGGACTTATTAATGAAATCATCTACACCCCGGTCAAATGCTTCTTTTAGTGCACTGACCCCTTCCTTCGCTGTAAGCAGCATGACATACGTAAAGTGATGTAAGTTACTGTCAAGTATACGCACTTGATCTGTAAGCTCAAGCCCATCCATTTCAGGCATTAGCCAGTCAGCAATTAAAATATTGGCGGCTCGTTTTTCAAGTTGTTTTAAGGCTTCGTTAGCACTGCTGGCAAAACGAATATCTTTGAAACCGGCAGCCGTTAAGGCGCGTCCTATCATAATGCTACTGAACTTTGCATCATCGACCACAAGAATAGGGGTATTCAGATTCGCCATAATATACTTCTTATGTACCGCTTTATTGTTGTTTACTTTAGAAAATGCTTGAGTATTCGTTTTACAATAGCTTAAGAGGCAGCATAAACTGCTAAAATTCGACAGAAAAGCTGATTATTAAGATATAATAACAGGTCGTGATATCTGTCAAATTATTGTATTGGCTCTAAGTTTAGCCAATTTACTGCTAGTTGGTGGAGCTATTTTTGCTTTTATTTTGTTAGTGCTGTGTAAATACTAGATTTGTATTATGTGTGCATTATATGGTGGATAGCACTTTGTAAATGTTGTGCTGTCTGTTGCTTAATGGGTTCCTGTTGTGAATTGTTGAGCAAATTTATGGAATATCTTTGAGTCGTAGTAAAAGATTTTAGAACGACTGTTGGTTAATAGTTAGGTGTGTAGACCTTACTTTTATTTAGTGAATGGAGAAATAGTTAATGCCTTCGTTTGATATTGTATCTGAGGTAGATTTGCATGAACTTAACAATGCGGTAGATCAAGCTAATCGAGAGCTGGATAAACGGTATGACTTTAGAGGTGTTGAGGCATCATATAAGCTGCAGGATGAGACTGTATCCCTTACTGCTGATGCTGACTTTCAATTACAGCAAATGATTGACTTGCTACAAACCCGAATGGTTAAGCGTGGCATCGATATCAAGTGTCTTGAGGTTAAAGATCACTATGGTTCTGGCAAGCAAGTGAAGCAAGATATCACTGTAAAGCAGGGCCTTGATAAAGATACATGTAAGAAAATTGTTAAGCTGGTAAAAGATGCAAAGTTGAAGGTTCAAGCATCAATTCAAGGAGATAAAGTACGAGTGACAGGGAAAAAGCGGGATGATTTGCAAGAAGCGATTGCTCTTCTGAAGGACGCTGATTTAGACCTGCCACTTCAGTACAATAACTTTAGGGACTAATAGCTGAATACCCATAACGAAGGGTAGTTAAGGGACACAGTGTTGTTGTCCCTTGGTATGATAACTGTTGATATCTTGTGGTGTTTAGTTTAAGTCGATTGTGATGCACTGACTGGTTTGGCCGCTAATGTATTCTCATCATCGGGTTGAGTTGGAGGCTTTGGGGCTGAATGAGTGGCTCCATTCCACGGCGCAATGTAAAAGAGTAGTAGCATGCCTGGAATAGCCAATACTGTGCAAAAGATAAAAAAGTGTGTCCAACCTAACCACTCGGCAAAATAACCACTAAAGGTATTGAGTGTTGTACGCGGTAAAGCAGCTAATGCGGTAAATAAGGCAAACTGAGTGGCTGCATGCGCTTTACTGGTTGTTTTTGCAATAAAGGCAACAGATGCTGCAGTGCCAAGACCAACACCTAGATACTCAAAACTGATTACAAGGGCAAGCAGCCATAAGTTTTTTTCAACCTCCGCTAACCATGCAAAACCAAAAATAGAGATTATTTGCACAAATCCGAAAAGCCAAAGTGATCGGTTGATACCGATGCGGATCATAATTAACCCACCCAGTAATCCTCCAAAAATCATTGGCCAAAGACCTGCGTGCTTTGCTATCAATCCAATTTCTGTAAGACTGTAGCCTTTGTCTAAGTAAAAAACAGTTGATAGTGCTGTTGCTAAATTATCTCCCAGTTTATAGAGCACCATAAAACTTAAAACAGCTAAAGCATAACGGAGTCCGTGGCGAGTAAAAAACTCATGAAATGGTTCAACGACGGCAGAGTGGAACGTTGGGCGAGGAGGAAGCTGGTGTTTGGGTTCAGCAATACTCAACGTGAGGCCAATACCTATCAGAAGAAATAAGGCAATGATTAAAAATACTGTTGACCAAGGGAGTGTATCTGCAAGAATCAGTGCTAAAGACCCAGGAATCAAACCAGAGAGGCGGTAGGTATTAATATGTAATGAGTTACCCAGGCCAAGCTCCTCATCAGGTAATATTTCCCGTCTATAAGCATCAATCACAATATCCTGGCTGGCACTAAAGAAGGCAATAGCCGTTGAAATTATAGCTACCCATATTAGGTCTGTTGGATCAACTAATGCGTAGCCGCAAACACATAGTAATAAGGCTATTTGAGAAATTAACATCCAACCACGACGTAAACCCAGCCATGGTAATTTGACTGAGTCCATGATGGGGGACCAGATAAACTTCCAAGCATAAGGGATTTGTACAAGCGTTAATAAGCCAATTTCTTTGAGGCCTATACCCTCCGTACGAAGCCATGCAGGTAGCATGGAAATTAAAATATATAAGGGTAAGCCAGAAACTAAACCTGTAAATAGACAGATTAACATTCGGCGGTTAAGAATCGCTTGAAAAAAAGGCGTCATTTTCATTTATTAACCAAAACAACTTATGTATTGTGTTAATAATAATTTTAATACTGTTAATGGTCTTTAAAATTGTTATTAACACGATTTAAAAAAATATACAGCAATTGCCAAGCTGGCTTAAGCAGACTCTTCTGCGTGCCATTGGTAGCTGGACAATGGAATCTTATCTGCAATAAACTTAATCCCTTCCGCTAATAATAATTGTTTCTGTTTGTTATATTGTGGACTGCTTTGGGGAAATGAAATTCTCCCTTTGCTATTAATAACCCGGTGCCAAGGCAATCCAGAATGAGGGGGCAGTTGACTGAGTACACTACCCACCATACGGGAATGATTTTTTAGCCCTGCCATTCGGGCGACTTGGCCATATGTAGCCACTTTGCCCGTAGGAATCATACTGACCACTTGCCATATGCGCGCGTGTTTAGATACTTCCATACGTTGCTCTAATCGACATTTATTCACATTCACCTTGAACATCATAGATGATTCTTTACTCAGACTCTATGACAGACAAGGCTGGCACTAAAAAGTGTCACAGTAGTAATCAGTTGTAATCCTTAACTTAAGTGTAATAGTGTTAGTAAACGAATGCATTTCTTAATTAAAAGCACTCTGGTGTCGTGTTTACTGGGAATGTCTTGCTTTGTGTTTGCAGACCGTCTTGAACTCAGTAATGGCGACCAAATTTCTGGAAAAATAAAATACCTTGATCAAGAAGTATTGGTGATTAGAACCCCTTATGCGACTATTCAGCTTAACTGGTCCAAAGTAAAAAAAATTGAAACTAAAAAGCCTGTCACGATTCTTACGCAAAGTGGTGAAACCATTCATGGAAAGCTACTTGCTGATGGAAAAAATCACACGTTACAGCAAGAAAATGGACAGCTTATTGAGTTTGCTGAGCTGCAGGGTATTGATCAAATGTACCCTCAGGAGAAAAATTCCAAGCCTCTGAAGTTTTCTGGTAAAGCGCGAGCATTTGCAGAACTTAAGGATGGTAACACTGAGTCAAAAGAGCTGAAGCTTGACCTTGATATGAGCCTGGTTCACGGTATGAACCGGCATCGTTTTGAGTTTGAGTCTGAGCGTGCGGAAAAAAATGAGCGGTTAACAGAAGACAAGTTGGAAGCTAACTACAATTATGACCGCTTTTTGGATGAGCACTGGTTTGCTAACACCTACGTGTCTTACGAAGAAGATGGTTTGAAAAACCTCAATGAACGTACAACGCTAGGGTTTGGTTTAGGTTATCAGTTTTTCAATACTCCTTTACATCGATTTTCAGTTGAGGGCGGTTTGGCTCGTGTGTGGTCTCGTTATCGTGATGCGGGTGATAGCCATGTGGATGTATTTCGTTGGGCAACGGATTATGAGAAAGCAACCGTATTTCTTGATAAGTTATCCTTTTTCCACAAGCATGAGCTACTTATTCCTCGCACAGAAGGTAATAAGTTGCTATTTGAGAGTGAAACAGGCTTAGAGTACAAATTACCCTACAATATATCTGCTGTTCTTCAATATGAATTAGACTATGATAATGAACCTGATGACGGAAAACACAAGCGAGATTCTGCTGTTTCTGTCGGTCTAGGTTATTCGTGGTAATACTTATTGCCGACACCTGCCTTCTACACAAATGAAGGTGTGTCGGCAGGTGTAGCTTGCTTACTTTCTAAATACCTAACGTTTTATATCTAATCACCATTATGTGGGTCATAGTCGCATGGCCCCATCGACTTCAAGAACACGTCCTGAGAAGTAATCATTTGTGAAAATAAACTCGGCTGCCTGAGCGATATCCTGAGGGGTACCCATACGCTGAAGTGGAATCGCAGCCGTCATACGTTCCAAAGCCTCTGGCTTCATGCTTGCGGTCATATCAGTAGCGATAAAGCCTGGTGCTATAGCGCCGCAACGGATGCTATATCGAGCAAGCTCTTTGGCCCAGGTGGTTGTCAGTGCAATTACCCCTGCTTTTGCTGCGGCATAATTTGTTTGGCCAATGTTACCAGAGCGGGCAATGCTGGAAATGTTGATGATGACACCTGATGTTTGATGTTCAATCATGTGGGCTGCTACTTCCCTTCCGCATAAAAATACACCTGTTAAGTTGACATCAATAACAGATTGCCACTGTTCTAGGCTGAGCTTTTTGACGATTTCACCATTTTTGACCTTTACCAACATGCCATCCCGGAGAATACCTGCATTATTGATAAGACCATCAATAGTGCCATGTTGATGTATAATATTTTTAACAGCTTCTACAACATCGGCTTCCTTGGCGACATTAGCGGTATGAGTAGTCACCTTGATGCCTTTATCTTCACACTCATTGGCCGTTTGTGTTAGTAAGTCAGCATTTAAATCAACTAAGGCTATGTTCGCGCCCTGATTGGCTAAATGTAGAGCCATGGTTTTTCCTAAACCTTGGGCGCTACCAGTGATCATAATGGTGTGGTTTTTAAGTTCCATGGTATTACTCCCTTAATCTGATTGTTCTTATGGGGGCTTCCTTCGTTTTCGATAAATGAATTTCGTAAACAAGTTGTCATACTACGCAGGTTTTATGATGCCATCTACCCTTGTTGATAAGTGAAAGGGAGAGGAGCAGAATGACATCAAGTGATTTAGAGCCGCTCAGAAAAGCAGAAGATGCTGCTTGCTATATGCTGTTAGGCTTCTTCCAAGGTGTATTATCAACGCAGTTAGCATCAGGCTATCCATTGGGATCTGTTGTCCCCTATTGCCTTGATGAACAAGGTAGTCCGCTATTTTTGCTCAGTGATCTTGCCCAACATACTAAGAATATCAAGGCTAATCCAAAGGTTTCATTAACCCTTTACAGTCAAGGCCGTGGCGATATACAGCAACAGCCGCGCTTAAGTATTTATGGGCAAGTAAAGGCCATCTCCTTGGCTGATAAAAATGTAGAACGCTATTATCGACATTTCCCAAATGCTCACTACTATTGCAGTGAGTTAGACTTCAACTTCTACCAGTTAGAGGTGCTTAAGGGGTATTATGTGGGTGGATTTGGTAAGGTCTACTGGTTAGGGGCTGAGATGTTTCAAAAGTCGTCGAAACTTTTTTCAGAACCTGAAGAATTTGCCTTACTGATAAAAATGAATGATTCCTTTAGCCACTTAATAGCTAAATTGGTTATATCTAAACTACTTGCATCTAAATTAATAGTCACAACGCCTGATACGGAAAATGAGCGTGTGATGCTAGTAGGTATTGATACCTTAGGGTTTACCATCCGATGGTTAGATGAGCTGCATCGCGTTTCCTTTCCAACTTCTGCTAACTTGCCTAGGGATGCCCAGCAGTTAATCACAACAATGATTAACGAATATTGCTAGATTTTAAGCTTTACCCCTTGAATTTGGGCAAAGCGTCGTCATTTAACAAAACAGCACCCTATGCATTATGCCAATGCCATGGTTAATTGCTGTACACGTTAACAGTTAGTAAATGAGAGGGGTCATGCGCATTTTATTGCTTTTATTCATTGTGGTACCCGTTATTGAAATGCTGGTGCTAATCAAAGTAGGTTCCTGGATAGGGGCATTGCCAACAGTAGGACTCGTGCTGTTAACTGCGGTTATTGGCCTGAATCTCTTACGTCAGCAAGGCTTTAGCACATTAATGCGTGCCCGCTCAAAACTGCAGGCAGGGGCGTTACCTGCTCAAGAAATGCTTGAGGGCATTGTCCTTGCGGTAGGAGGAGCCTTGTTATTAACACCTGGTTTTGTGACTGATGCATTTGGTTTTTGCTGTCTGCTTCCTCTTACTCGGCGTGCGATGATTGCTGCACTACTTAGGTCTGGTAAGTTTATGGCATATACATCAACTTCGCATACCTCGCAGAGCTATTATCAGCAATCAGCTAAGCGTCCTCTAAATGGGGATGTGATTGATGGTGAGTTTCGTCGAGAAGATTCTAGTGAAGAAAAAAAATAAATTTTTTGGTGGGAACCATTGAAATTAATTTTTGTGATCCCCATTAATGGACACACGAATTTTAGAACTCAAGCAATGCTTACGAATTAAGCACTTTAACAAAAGGCTTTAAGCTTGTTTTGAGTGAGTAACAGGCGCCCTGCAGAGGGATGGTGAATAGCTAGCTAATTGAATAGCGTTCACGCTTGGATAACCTTGTTGAGCGTAACTCAGCGAATAGGTAAAAACTGGAGAGATATTGATGAAAATCCGTCCGTTACACGAAAGAGTTGTTGTTCGTCGCCAAGAAGAAGAAAAGACAACTGCTGGCGGTATCGTGCTGCCTGGTAGTGCAGCAGAAAAGCCAAACCAAGGTGAGATTGTTGCTGTTGGTTCTGGTCGGATATTGGATAACGGCGAAGTACGTCCTTTGAGCGTAAAAGTAGGCGATAAAGTAGTTTTTGGAAAATACGCTGATAGCAACACCATTAAAGTTGATGGCGAAGAACTCATCATCATGAGTGAAAACGACATCTATGGTGTATTGGAAGGCTAAGTACAGTACTACACCATTCGCAGTTTTATTAAACGCTTATATTAATGGTTAATCGCATTTAACGTTCTAAGGAATTCTAGATATGGCAAAAGAAGTTTTGTTTAGCGATAACGCCCGTACACGTATGATCAAGGGTGTAAACGTTCTGGCTGACGCAGTTAAAGCTACGTTGGGTCCAAAAGGTCGTAACGTTGTATTGGAAAAGTCTTTTGGTGCACCAACCATCACTAAAGATGGTGTTTCTGTAGCAAAAGAAATCGAACTAAAAGATAGGTTCGAAAACATGGGCGCACAAATGGTTAAAGAAGTTGCGTCTCAAGCAAATGACAAAGCAGGTGACGGTACCACTACTGCAACTGTATTGGCTCAGTCAATTGTTATCGAAGGTTTGAAGTCTGTTGCTGCTGGTATGAACCCAATGGATCTGAAACGCGGCATTGACAAAGCAGTACTTGAAGTTGTTGACAACCTGCAAGGCATGGCCATTCCTTGTGAAGACTCCAAGTCTATTGCTCAAGTAGGTACTATTTCTGCAAACGCTGACGCTCATGTTGGTGAAATCATTGCTAAAGCAATGGAAAAAGTAGGTAAAGAAGGCGTTATCACTGTAGAAGAAGGTAGCGGCTTTGAGAATGAGCTGGAAGTAGTTGAAGGTATGCAATTTGACCGTGGCTACCTGTCACCTTACTTCATCAACAACCAAGAAAATATGAGCGCTGAGCTTGAAAATCCATACATCCTATTGGTTGACAAGAAAATTGCTAACATTCGCGAATTGTTGCCAGTATTGGAAGCAGTAGCTAAATCAAGCAAGCCTCTGTTGATTATCGCTGAAGATGTTGAAGGTGAAGCATTAGCTACTTTGGTTGTTAACAACATGCGCGGTATTGTTAAAGTCTGCGCGGTTAAAGCTCCTGGCTTCGGTGACCGTCGTAAAGCTATGTTGCAAGACATCGCTATCCTGACGGGTGGTACTGTGATTTCTGAAGAAGTAGGTCTTTCTTTGGAAAAAGCAACATTGGACGAGCTGGGCCAAGCTAAGCGTATCCAAATTACTAAAGAAGATACAACTGTTGTAGATGGTGCAGGTTCTGCTGCAGATATTAAAGCACGTGTAGAGCAAGTTCGTGCAGAAATCGAGCAGTCTACTTCTGACTACGATAAAGAAAAACTTCAAGAGCGTGTTGCTAAACTGGCTGGTGGTGTTGCTGTAATTAAAGTCGGTGCTGGCTCTGAAGTAGAAATGAAAGAGAAGAAAGCACGTGTAGAAGACGCGCTGCATGCAACTCGTGCTGCGGTAGAAGAAGGTGTTGTACCTGGTGGTGGTGTTGCCCTTATTCGTGCACTGCAAAAAGTGACTGTTCAAGGTGATAACGAAGACCAAAACGCAGGTATATCTTTGGCTCTGCGTGCACTTGAAGCACCTCTGCGTCAAATCGCTGCTAACGCAGGTGATGAAGCATCTGTTGTTGTTGAAAACATCAAGAAAGGTGACGGTAACTACGGTTACAATGCTGCAACGGGTGAGTACGGTGACATGATCGAGCTGGGTATCCTGGACCCTGCTAAAGTAACTCGTTCTGCATTGCAAGCTGCTGCATCTGTTGCTGGTCTGATGATTACTACAGAAGCAATGATTGCTGAAATCCCTGAAGAGAAGCCAGCTGCTCCTGATATGGGCGGTATGGGCGGAATGGGTGGCATGGGCGGCATGATGTAATTGCCTGCTTAATTAGCACCTATAAAAAACCCTCGCGCAATGCGAGGGTTTTTTTTATGCCTAAAGATAAATCTGTTTATGTCTTCAGGTGACTACACTTAGAGCTTGTAGTTTTTCAGAGGGTAGTACCTAATAAGATGATGATGGTAAGACTTGTTATTGACAATAAATCCTATAAAGCAATCATGAATGGTTTAATTAAATTATTGGGAAAATAGTTATCATGAATACCGCTACTATTCTTTGGGGGCTATTATTTGGGTCTATTGGACTAGGCTATTTTATATATGGTAAAAAACAGTCAAATATTGTTATCCGTTTAGCGGGTATAGCATTGATGATTTATCCATATTTTGTTGATAATACAATTGCTTTAATTTTGATCGGCGCTGGCTTAATGTTGTTGCCAAGGTTTATTCAGTTGTAGTTAGGATATTGTTTTACGGTATTTGCTTTTGTTAGTTGAATCCACGTCTTAAAGCGTGGGTATTAGCAATTGCATTGTTTTCCATTTTTGTATTATTACTCGCATTTGATGCTGAATTGAAAGATAATTTGAATGTATCATTTGATATGCAAGTAGATCATATTGGGCATGCTTTAGGCGCTGTAGGAGCGATTATTTACTGTCGAGTGAGACCAAGAACGTTAACCAAGGTAAACCTTTGAAAGCTATAATATTGAATTGATTTTCGTATGTACGAACCTACAAATAGAGGTTGTACGTTTCTATTGTCTAGAATTAGATTCTATTTAGCTAACTGTATCACTAAGTCTTCGAGTTTCTTGGCTAGGTCTTCTAAACTATGACTGTTTTCTGCGGTTTTATCTGCATTTTTACTGTTAGTTGAGGCAATGTCAGTAATATCATGGAGGTTCTGGCTGATATCTTCAGCAACAGAGGTTTGTTCTTCAGCGGCTGTTGCTATTTGATGGGTCATATCGCGAATTTCTTCTACTGCATGGGTGATAGATTGTAGTGACTCACCTGCTTTTGTAACTTTGTCTACGCCTTCTGCGGTTTGATTACGACCACGCTCTATGGCGGAGACGGCATCATGAGCACCATTTTGAACATTGGCAATAATGTCTTGTATTTCAGCAGTAGATTGCTGGGTACGTTGGGCAAGCGTACGAACTTCATCAGCAACAACGGCAAATCCGCGTCCCTGGTCCCCAGCTCGAGCTGCTTCAATAGCGGCATTAAGTGCAAGCAAGTTAGTTTGTTCTGCAATACCACGAATAACGTCCAGTACTGTGCCTATACTTTTTGATTCTTCTTCCAGGTGCTGAATAACATCTGATGTATTACTGACTTCTTTTGACATACTATTTATGGTGTCAATCGTGTTATTCATTATGCTCATAGTGTTTTGTGCAGAGTTATCTGCATTCGTTGCCGCTTCAGCGGCATTCGCGGCATGTTGGGCGACTTCGTGTGCTGTTGCACTCATCTGATTCATAGCAGTAGCAACTTGGTCGGTACGTAAATGCTGCTCATTAATTCCTCGAGAAATATCCTGAGAAATATGACTTAGTGAGCGAGATGATTGCTGTAAACTTTGTAAAACAGTCTTTAAACTATCTGTGGTATTTTTTAATGAAGATTGGAGTTTGGCGACTGAAGTAGAAACAAGGCCAAGCTCATCACTACGCGGTTTCAGTTCACTGTTAAACTCAAGGTGTCCCGATTCTAACGCAAAAATGTGGCTAGATAAGGCTCGAAGAGGCTTAATTAAAAGTGTTTTTAACCAAAGGAACGCAACACTTAGGCTAATAATTAATACAATAACTGTTGTAATAAATAAACTGTTAGATAATGTTGAACTGCTTGAAGCAAGTAAAGCACTTTTAGATTTCGAATGATCACTTAATTTTTTTTGAAGCTCTTCTAGCTGTGTTGAAGGCTTTCTATCGATTCCTCTCACTTGCTTATCTGCCGCTTTATAATCATTATCTCCTTGGGTAAATGTATTATAAGCTTGCTGGTACTGGCTGAATAGTTGTTGATGTGTTTGGATAAAAGACTCAAGTTCATTAGCTGTTGATTCTTCGGTGATATGTGGTAATAACTCTTTAGCTATTTGTTGAATATCTCGTTGCTGCTTTTCAAATGTTCCCCAATACTTTTGTCTATCATTACTATCATATCCACGTAGAAGGACGTTTTTCCATTCTTGAACTTGTCGCTTAAATAACAAGTTTAAATGATCGACTTGTTGACTATGGTAGAAATCTTCATTAATTAGGGTATTGTAGTCGGTTAGTGCATTGTTGGTCTGCCAAAGGCTGAATGCGTTTAATGCTAGAAGTATAGTGCCTACTAAAAAAGGTATAAGATAAATCTTTGCTAGTAGACTTTTATTGAGCCACCCCATGAATTACCTCAATTAATCATACAAGGACCAACACACAACGATACTAAGAGTGTAGCAGTGATGTATCGAGTGGGCTAAATAAACTGCAAACAATTAACTGTCGTTAGTCATCTCAGGGGAGATATAATTCAAGTGAGGTTACTTTACTTCCTTCTCCAATATTTTTAGTGCCCATTATCGTTTTTGCTTTGAGTCTATAATCTAACAATCAAATTAACGGACTCAATAAAAACTATAAAAACTATAAAACCTATAGCTGAATTATTTAGACTTTTTGAATATAATGACTGTTATCTTTTTGAATAGCTTAGATTTTTTAGTGGTTTTACTGCTTAGGACGTATTGGTGTCATAGCCATTAAGGATTATTTGCTCCATACCCATCACAAGGCCATCCTTGGCCTGCAATGGGTGCCGCTATCCACAATGGCTCCATCAACATTGTGCAAACTTCACAGACCCGCCGGCAAGCAATTATATTGTTGGTACTGAATTGTTGTGGAGTGGGTAGATCGACGGTTTGATTTGCATAGAACCATCTGCCGCACTTAGTATGGGAGGTAAATATTCAACGTAACACTTTCCGAGGTTAAACTAAACACTGGTCGTATTGAGGTGATTATCCCAGGCAATTTTATTGTATTTTGTAGTGTGTACTTTTTTGATGCCCGTTTTGCAATCAAAAAGATGTACTTCTCCTGTTCCTGTTGTTATGGCACAGAGATGATCATTTAGCGCAACAGCACCTGCAGCATCCGTTAAGGGTAATGTTTTTCTTAATTGTTTAGTTTTTAAATCCCAAAACGTAACTTTATTAGCTCGAGGTGCTGTGACAACGGCTGTATTGCTTTGCGTCATGACACAGACACTGGCTATATACTGATTGAGTTGAAGCCAACCGATTTCATCAGTGTGCATAGGTTGTAATTCACTATTGCCTTGCTGATAAAGCACCAGGGGAACAATATCATTTTGATCACCCTGATACTGTAAGCCGACAATAATTAATCCATCATCACCAACATCCAGGTGTCGAATGCTTAATTGCTTAGGATTAAACGACCATTGTTGTTGTATATCACCACTGGATAAATCAATAAGGCTTAAGTTCGGCTCCATGGCATCAATATTTAGCTTGCGTCGGTCGTAGTCAGGATGAGTTTTTATACCCCCATTGGCGACGATTAACTGATTGCGCTGTGGATGTAGGTGTAGTTCATGAGGTCCCATTCCACCACTAATAAGAGTATCAACACGTTTGAAATTATGCGTTTGATATACACCTATTTGACCTCGGCTGGTTGGCCAGTGTTGTTCCGTGGTAAAAAAATATTCACCATCATGACTGAATACACCATGACCGTAAAAGTGGTGTTTTGGCAGGGCTGTTATTTGTTTAAGTAACTGGTGGCTTTGATAATCAAATACGTAAAGTCGTTGACCAGGGCGGCGGTCAACACAGACCGCTACAGGTTTTTGGGGGTGTGGTGTAATACTGTGCGCACGGTGGGGGAGGGGCAACGAAAAAATCTGTTGCTGCCACGGCGAAAAAATACAAATATGATATTTACCTTTATTGTCTTTTGCTGCGCTGAGGAGCTGTGGAGTTTTGGTTGCTTTTTTGAGTAGCAATTCAGAAGCATAAAGCGTTGGTGTGCAAAATGCTGTTAAACCTAAAAGACTTTTCTGTAAAAAAGCACGGCGTTTTACTGAGCGTGTAAATGACATAATCAATCCCCATCATTTGCATTAAAGCCAATTGACACGTCAAGTGTTTTAGGTAAGTACACCGTTATTTGTTTTTTTAACTGCCGAAACTGCTGTGTTGTCTTTTGTAATAGCTCTTTTGCTGAATTTTTTTCATGTTGTTTAATTGTTTGTAGCATGGAAAATAACGAAGCTGGTAGCTGTTTAAATTGAGTAATATTTTGTTGAAAAGAGGTGCTAATGGATTTTGCAAAGGCTTTTTTTGCTTTTGTATCTTGTAAATAAGGCTCAATAAGTTGCTGATACCATGTGTCGGCAGCGACTAAGCTTTGCTGGATATTTACAGTTGAGTGCTGACTACGCCAGGATTCAGCGAAGTAAGGATTTTGTTTTAATACCGCTAAAGACCATTTTTTGTAGGTTTTTTCTAGGTAGGATGCTAATGCATTACTCACCAAGGTTAGATAATCGTGCTGATTTTTAACATCTAATGGCTGTGTATTCCAGTGCTTTTGAAGATAATGGCTATTTTGGACAAGAACCGAGGAGATTGCCACGAGTAGCTGACAACGTTGCTTATTGTTAACAATAGAAGACGTCTTTGAATCAAAAAGTAAATATTCTGCTGCTGAAAGTCCTTGTACGATAACACTTGCATTGGTCAATTGTTGGTCTGTGATTGTGTCAGAATGTTGTTGTAAAAACTGCTCAACTTTGCGTTTAACTAAATTCTTTTTATCTGGCCAAAATTGAAAGCGCCAAGCAATATTCTCATCAACGACCAGGCCAAAGTTAATCAAGTCAGCTTTAACCCAGGCATTCATTGCATTACGCCAAGCTTGTTGGGTAGCGGTTAAATTTGCAGGTTGCTGATTAGGGGATGTTGTTTTACAAAGTTGCTGGCTGGATTGATGGAGTCTTTCAACCTGAGTTGTTAAGTTGGTATACGTTGTATCAACATGCTTAATTAAATTATCTAAACTGGCAAAAACTGGGGAGGTAACTAAGATACAACAAACTAAAAGACATCTTTTATATAGATGACGAAAATGGTTGATTGGTGTTTTTTTCATAGCATGAAACTCGTGGTGAAATACCATTTTGAATAGTGGTTTTGAGTGTGTGGGTTACAGTGAATTTAGAAAAGCCAATAGTGCAGCACGCTCTTTTTTATCCATTTTTAACACATGCTGTTTCGACTGTTCAGCTTCGCCACTATGCCAAAGAATCGCTTCCATCAGGTTTCTGGCTCGTCCATCATGTAAAAAATAGGTGTGATTATTAACCGTTTTTGTAAGCCCTATACCCCAAAGAGGAGGGGTTCGCCACTCTTTTCCTGAAGCTTTGAATTCAGGGCGGTGATCTGCAAGCCCTTCGCCCATATCATGCAAAAGCAAGTCAGTGTAGGGCAAAATAATTTGTTCTGATAGTGCTTTTCTTTCAGGGCGGTGTGCTGTTTTTAATTGAGGAATATGGCAACTATTACAGCCACTGGTATTGAATAGAGTCTGTCCTTTTTTGACTAAAGGATCATCAATGTTCCTTCGAGCAGGCACTGCCAAATGCTGGGTATAAAACTCAACAAAGTTAAGTATTTTTTCACTAACCTCAGGTGTTCCTCCAGATGGAGCCTTTTTACATGCTTTTTGCTGTTCAGTACAGTCATCATGAGGAAACATAAGAGAGGTAACGCCTAAATCTCCATTAAAAGCAGCTGCATTTTGCTGCATTAAGGAAGGTTGTCCTGCTTTCCAGCCAAAGCGTCCTAATTGTATTTTTTGTAAGCGGTGATCCCATACGTAATTAGCTCGTCCGGAAATGCCATCCTGATCTTTGTCGTCTGGGTCAGCATGGGCAAGAATAGTTTGCTCATCAATACTTTCCAGTAAGCCTAAACCAATCATAGGCGGAGCAATGCGAGCTGACATCATCGTTTCAGGGTGAAGTTTGCCATAACCAAGCTCTGTTATAGTCAGTGTTGGCTTACGCAAACTAACGTGATAACCATCTTCGAATGATACGACCTGTTCCGTATAGGTAATATTGATTTTGCCTTCGTTGGGGATGAGAGCATTAGCAAAGTCTTGTAGCTGTCCACCATACGTTGGTTCAGGTATAACGCCTTGCTTTTTTAGTTTTGCTTCTTGCTGTTCTGTGACTGCTGGAATACTTAGTCGGACGAGCATAGAAACAGCATTATGGTCATTCGGTTCTGGAGGATGACCTCGACCATCTTTAATATGGCAATTCTGGCAACCATTTGTATTAAATAGAGGCCCCAGTCCATCACGAGCAGTGGTTGATGATGGTGCTTGCACCCAAGGGTTACGAAAAAAACTGTTGCCCACACTAAAATCGAGTTTTTGGGTAATGGGTAAGTTGGCTGCAGGAAGAGAGTAAGCGTTATGTGTTGTATTTTTTACTGTGGTCTCTCCGCCGGAGGGCTCGTCACTGGTTAATGGCGCAGCGTTGAGGATAAAAGATGGAATCAGTAGGCTAAGGACTATAACAGGTTTCACGATGACTTAACTGCATTGATGTTTTAATAACTAGCCCCTTTAACGGGGCTAGGGTGTATATAAGCTACTTTTTTAATTAAAAATGTTTTTTGAATTAAAAAGCATGATCAGCATTATCTGGGTTTAAGTTATTGATGCCAATCACTTTTGCGGCTTTTTCAATCCCTTCTGTTTGTGCAACCAGAGACTGTATTGCATTGCCTATAATAGTATGGCCTTCTTTATTATTTGCAGCGATCATTTGGTCAAATGCCATACCCTTTTCGGCTTTATCAATCAGCGTTTGCATCGAAGATTGAGTTGTATTAAATAGCTTTTCAATTTGTTGTGCCGTTTTAGGTTGCTTAGCTTTTACCAGATCCGCCACACTTGGGCCTGTTACTGTTGAGCCATCAATACGTTGGTATTTACCAAAGAAAATATTATAGATGCCTTGTGCATTATAATAATGGGAATTGTGGGTGTTATCGCTAAAGCAGTCATGTTCATCTTCAGTAGAATTAGCTTCTAATGCGACTTTCATACGTTCCCCAGCAAGTTCCCCCAAAGCCAGGCTACCCATACCATAAAACATTTTACGGAGACCTTGTTTGGGTGAATCGCTGAGTAGTTCATGACGGTAGTTGTCGGATTTTTTCGGAGCCCACTGAGTGACCATATCCGTTAAATCATTAACCAGAAGCTCAGAGGCTGCTTTTAGATAGGCGACACGACGGTCACAATGCTGGTTAGTACACTGTTTGCCAGGCATAAAGTCAGTTGCTTTGCGCTCGCCAGCACCAGCCTGTGTACCATGTAGATCTTGTCCCCACAGTAAAAATTCAATGGCGTGGTAGCCTGTTGCCACATTAGCTTCAGAGCCACCGAGTTCATTCAGTGACGCTAATAATTCTGGTGTAATATTTGTTGCATTAATTGTTTTACTACCAACTTTGATTTGCTTATTAGCAATAATGTTGGCACTTGCTCCACTGTTGCCAAGTTCATACTCATAGCGCTCGCTGTCTACATAGTCTATTAAACCTTCATCAAGAGGCCATGCATTCACTTGGCCTTCCCAGTCATCCACGATTTTGTTACCAAAGCGAAATACTTCAGTTTGCTGGTAAGGAATTCGTGCTTGTAGCCAAGCTTGTTTTGCTTGCTTAAGGGTTTCTTCATTCGGCTTTTTCGTTAGCTGATTTATTGCTTTTTGCAGTGTTTGAGCTGTTTGTAACGCATCACTGTAATTGGCATAAGCAATATCAGCATAGTGACCCACAATGGCTTTCAGAGATGGTGCTTGATTTTTTTCAGCGTTGGCTTGCACTGATAGTGGCAAGGCCACTATCGAAGTAAGTAAACAGGTAAGCGCTGTCTGACGTAGCATGTGGGGTAAACTCCTTCGGTAATACATCATTGTTTGGATCAGAAGCTAATAATAACTATTAACATATTATAATGATAATGCTTATCGTTTAAAGGGTGATCAGCAAGTAATGATGTTTTTCCTTAAGCTGTTTTGAATAAAGGTGGTATTTGTCGCTTTATCACATCCATTTAGTGAGTTTTGTCGCAAAATTCATTCTATAGTAAAGATTAATGAGGTAATGTGTGAAGTAGTTTGTATAACTGATTGATTATTCATATGAAGACAGTAATAGCATTTCTCATAAGTAGTTTGATGGTATCTGGTTGTGATATGGTACTGGATACAACAGAAACAGCACAGTTTAGCCAGAATGGGATATCGTTTCGTTATCCTGCTTCATGGGATGTGGATTATAAAAATACTGATGGACAGCACCAGTGGATATCATTGGAAGGTGTATTTACATTAGGTGTTGATATCAATATAGAGTCCCGTGTTCAGGAAAAAACACGTACGCTTTATGGTGGTGATGCGATTAATATCATGGCTTATGCACAGGGCTATTCTGATACCTTCAAGCAACTTGAAATACCAGGTGCGACAATAGAATCAAAAGGCTTTGAAGTGTTAGACACGATTGAAGATAGTGCGCTTGGCAATGTGCAGTGTGTTCGTGAGTTTTATCAGGTTAAGGGCTATACCCAGGAAGCGTTTCTTCGTGACTACTGTGGAATGCAGACCCCTTCGCACTCAATTTACTTTGTCATGCAGCGCAATCAGCGGGAGCAGACACGACTTGAGCCAGGTTTAAAACTGGTGATGGGTAGCTTTGATATGCGCTCTGATTTGTCAGAAAATGCCGCTACCCAAACAGTAAGCTTATAAACTTAATCCTCTCAACCAAACGTCCTGAGTCGTGTGATTAGGGGACTTGGGTGAGTGATTGTTGAGGTACTGTTTCTGGTGCCTCAAGTTCTTCCAGTTTAGCTTGAAGCCTTGCCATCTGCTCATCTTTAAGAACTAGCAGACGTTTTAATGTTTTAATTTGTTCCTGTAAATCACCCAGTCGCGATTTCAACTCGTCATTTTCGCGTTTAGCTTTGTCCAGTTGTTCTTGGGTGACGGTGAGTGTCGTATTGTAGGATGCGTCTGACGTATGAGTTTGTACCTCAGTATTTCCACTTGCGGTTGGGTCAGCATGGGTAACAATGGTTAGCCTGTCTGTCGCATTTTTACTTTTGGAAAAGACTGGAGAGTCTTGATGAGTTGCATCTAAAGGGGGGGCAGTTAACGAGTTTGGATCATTTGTCTGAGCCGCGAGTAGCTCTGTTGATTCTTGTGGGGTAATAACAGCGATTTGCGCTTTGCTTGGTACTCTTAACACTTTACCCCGTTTTAATAGATTGATGTTGTTATTGATAAAGGCGTGAGGGTTGAGTGCTTGTAAAGCAATCATCATTTGTTGGATGCTGATTGATTTGCTTGGACGAACGTCTCTTGCGATTTCCCACAAGGTGTCGTTTGCTTTAATCGTGTAGCTTTCTGTTTGCTGTAATGAAGGACTATTACTGGCTGGGGGTGCATTGCCGGTTTGGGGGTCTGATGAGCTATCGGCTATTTGATACTGGGTGGCGTTAAAATCCAGTGTGGGTGTCGTTGATGTCGGCGCGGGGGGATCAAGTAGCAAAGTATATTGGCGGAGGAGTCGTCCTGTCGGCCATTCAGTTTCAATAACAAAATTTAAAAAAGGCTCTCGTATGGGTTGATTACTGGTGACTTCAATATAGGCTGTGCCATTAGGGCGAGTAACGGTCTTGAATTGTAAGTGCTGTAAAATATTTACAGGCTCAACCCCAGCCTGGTAGAAAGCAGATTGGTTCGCCAGGCGCGCATGTATTGCACTGACAGATGTTGTACGATCGTTAGGAATAAGCACTTCAATATGTGACTTTAAAGGCTCATTCATCACTGAAAAAAGGCTTGCATCCCCCAACTGTAAAGCATGTATTGGCGCTGTGAATACAGTTGAAACTGAGGATAGTATCCCGGAAAATAAAACGGCTTTTTTGTTTGTCATGGTATTTTTTAGCAAGCTGTAAAATGTCTGGTAGTCTGCTTTTGGCATCACAATAAAAATGCTGTACTACAAAAGAAGACTATGCTCTTCCGTGCCAAAGACTTAATCTATCTTGATCCATAGCGTTTTCGGACTGCTTTTTAAGGGGATTGTTTAATCACCCTTGATACTGCTTACAACACTTTCTAAGGCGTTATAGGTATATAAGACGCTCGTTGTAAAGTGTTAAATTCTTACAGTGGCTATCTTGCCATTTATGATGTATACAACAGGAACCGTTCACCTGTAAAGCTTGAATATGATTTTAGCAGATAAAATCCTGTATTTACTTCGTGAAAGTCAGATATTGCCGTGTATTGCATTGTATCCATTGCAACTAAATTTATAGCTATAAAAGATATTTATTATTACTGTGAGTATAGTGGTTATTAAGAGTATAGCGGCTATCGTCAGTAGAGATTAAGCATTATTAGCTGGCCGTGGATGGTTCTAGCCCATTATTGTTTTCATTTTTCAGGCGGCTTTGTGGTTTTTTTTTACGTATTGTTGAAACTGTTCGGATGAAACGGGTTTGCTGTAGAAATACCCCTGGCCCTCTTCACAGCCTTGACTGATAATATAATCCTCGTGCTCCTGGGTTTCTACGCCTTCTGCAATAACTTTCAGTCCTAAGCTTTTACCTAGCTGAATGATTGCTCTTACGATGGCAGAATTATCTTCATCTTGAATGACATCTTGCATGAACCCTTTGTCAATTTTTATTTTATCGAAGGGTAGTTTTTTCAAATAACTTAGAGAGGAATAACCTGTACCAAAATCATCAATGGCGATCATTACGCCAGAACGTTTAATACTTTCAAGTCGTGCTGCAGCGAGAGATACATCATCCATGATACTCGTCTCAGTGACCTCTAGCTCCATACAGTAAGGTGGTATTGAATATTTTTGTAATGTTTCGGTAATGACTTCTTCAATATTTTCCTGGCGCAATTGTATCGCTGATAAATTCACCGCCATACGGAATTCTTCAAAGCCCATATTATGCCAAAACTGAAGCTGTTGAGCAGCTTGTTGAAGTACCCACTCTCCAATAGGGATAATGGATAAATTCTTTTCAGCTAATGGAATGAATAATTCTGGAGAAATAAAACCTTTATCTGGATGTATCCAGCGTAAAAGTGCTTCTGCGCCAATGACGCGGTTTGTGGAATAATCAATTTGAGGTTGGTAGACTAAGTGTAACTCTTTATTTTCTAACGCTTTAAGCAGGTCTTTTTCTAGTTGTTTGCGGATACGCATTTCAGTATCCACACTGGCAATATAGAATTGGAAGCGGTTTTGACTGCGGGATTTTGCCAGTGTCATTGTTTGCTCTGCTTTTTGTAGCAGTTTTTCAGGATTACTTCCATCCTCAGGAAATAATGTGATACCTATGGTAGCCCGAATACCAATAGGTTCATTGTTGATAACAAAAGGTTCTTCTACATCATTTAAGACATTTTGAGCTAGCTCTGCGGCCTCGTAAGGTTGTTCAATATTATCCTGAATAATGGCAAACTGGTCTCCTCCCAAGCGGCCAACGGCGCGTACGCTGCTACGCTGGTTACGTAAACGGTCCGCTAGTGCCATCAAAATATGGTCACCAACTTTATAGGTAAACTGCTCATTTACGCCTTTAAAATCATCAATCCCACAGCATAAAATGGCTACGAGACAATTTTTGCCTCCCGCTTCTTGTAATATTCGCTGTAGTTGTTTTTGTAGCATAACCCGATTAGGTAAACCTGTCAGAAAGTCATATTGGGCAAGACGAAGTACGTGAGCCTCTGCTTTTTGGCGCTTAGTATTATTGCGGTCTATTGACTCAAGTAGCTGATTGGCTGTTCGGATCCAAATCCCCATCTCATTTTTTTCGTTACCCTTCAGCATGGGAATCTTTTTTTGACCAGGATGATCTGGATTAATATGGGATAAATTATCAATTATTCGGGTAAGGGGTTTGGTCAATAGAATGGTGTAGATTAAATAGAGCACTGTAGCCATAGCGATGGCACGTAAAATGCCAGAGGCAAAAATGATAATACTACGATTTACAAACTCTGAACCACTGAGCGCCGTGTCGATAGTGATCATCAGATCACCATAGTATTCGCTGTAAGGCAGTCGTCCGAATAGGTTTACTTTGTATGTTCGTTCGGTATTAAAGATTTTATCAGTAAACCATCGATAGGGGGTGCTGGTGAGAGGCCGACGTTTCTCTGCAAGCATGGGTTCATCTGGGTGCCCAATAGCTGCATAACGGATAGATTGATTTTCGAATAAGCCTTCAACAACCTGCGATGCCATTTCTTTATCCAAGCTATACACGGCCTGAATCGCTGGGTCGCGAACCATAGCCAGCATCGCATAGGCTTGGTTATCAATGGTCTCGTCGGAGCTGTATGCATCAAAAACGATTTGCGCGACACTCAAGACTACACCCACGAGGAATGCAGAAAATAACACCACGCGCAGTAACTTAACAGATAACCGATCTCTTTTAGGTATTGTTAAAGCCAATCACAGTCCCTCTTTTACAACGTGACGTTCTTGGGGTCTGTACCACTTCCAGTATGCGAAATGTTTTATCATTCGTCAAAACGCTTAAATATTCAGATTTGTAATAATAAGCCACTAAATTAATTAGTGTACTTATTCAGTAAGGTAACAAATTGAATAAGTATACCCTTTGTTATGAGTATATTTTGTTTTATTAACACTATCTAAAGGTGGAACACCCAATATGGATTTTTCCAAAAAAGGGTATAGTGCCCTTTAAATACTTCATGAGTAACTTATTAATCAGATTAGCTAAATACTGGATATAAGAAAGTCAAAAATATTATTTTATTCGTGGTATGAGTAGTCTCCTAATATGGTTGCTCTGTGCTCCATTATCATGGTGAAAAAGAAATGGTTACTATTTTTAATTAGTATTTTAATTTAAGTATTCATTCACGCTACGACTATCATAAATCAGCTTATAAACAATTGTTTTAGTGTGTATCATTGCAGCGTTGGGAGCAGCCCTCGGTGGACACTTCGCTATGTTGTTGAGGGCATTTCAGAATGCATGTTTTCCTTATACTCTGCGGTCCTTCGAGCAGTGTTTTCTTGTGCTCACAAAAAAATCACCACTTTTAGGGGGGCGCTTTTGCTTAATTGTGTTTTGAAATAAATAATGTGTGTTCAAAAAAATTATACTGTAGCAATTGCCCCTTTTTTATAGCCTTCATAGGCTTGTACAGTAACATCTTGATTTGGGATATCTTTTTTTATTTCTTGTGCTAAGTGTTGGGCAATTAGCTCTACTGTTGTGTCTGTTTGGAAAAAATAACAGCGTTTTTTATTAATGGTCAACTCAAAATAGCCTTGCGGTGCTTGGTAACCACATTTTATATAGGTAAAGCCATTCTGCTCAAATTGTTCCAAAATATCTGTTTCAGTCACAAGGTAAATATCCCGCCATTGCTTGGCCCATTGTTGTGCTAATTGGGGGGCGGGCTTACCATCTAGCTTAATTTTTAGCGGTGATCGGTGTCCATGTGCAATGCGCTGGCAGTCGCCATGATGCTTTTTCAAACCATGACTGTAATGGTAATAGGACTCTTGAATCGCTTGGGGGTATAGGTTTACAGACACAGAATCGACATTGTCAGGTACAACACTTTTTAGGTGATTTTCAACTACCGCTTTTAATGTTAATGGCGTAATGCTATCAACAGGAATAGGGACAATGGCAGCTTTAGGGGCTAGACAGTGAATAATGCCATCCTGGGATGTCGAGAGGGTTACTTCACGCGTTTTATCATGATCAACCAGTTGGATAGCATCACAATGGGAAGGTACAACAAGTGTATGATCAATGGTACTGTCAATGGCTTGCTTAATGTCTTTTTTTACATTGCCAAAATCAAACACCATACCTTGTTCGTTAAGTGAGCCATCAAGTACTACATCGACTAACCAACTTTCGCCGACGAGACCACGCTCAGGGCATAAATAGGAAAAGTCAATAACGGTTAGCTGTTCAACAAATAAAGATGCCATAAAACTTAAGTCTAGTGATTAAACAAGTGATTTTACCTTATTCTAGGGGGACGAAAACACCCTTACTTTGTATTGATGGTGTCTTTATTAAAAATAGGCCATTACATCATTGGCTGGCTAAATCTGTTTGTAACGCTGTGAGGTGGTTGAGATATAGTGTGTCAGCCGTTAGCATCTTTTTTAGATGTGCCTTAAACCATCATTTAACATGTTTGAGTAATACCCATAGCAGATAACTAAAGGAGTAAGACTTTGACTAAGCCGCAGGTGAGCGAGGATGATCTTGGTTTTGATGCTGCCCATATTTGGCACCCCTATACATCTATGCAAAACCGTTATCAGATGTTTCCAGTGGTTTCCGCCTCAGGGGTTCAGTTAACGTTGAATGATGGACGACAGCTGGTGGATGGTATGGCATCTTGGTGGTCTGTCATTCACGGTTATAATCATCCAATATTGAATGCGGCTATTCAGCAACAGTTAGGGTTAATGGCGCATGTGATGTTTGGTGGGTTAACCCACAAACCGGCGATCGATTTGGCTCGAAAGTTAGTCGCTATTACTCCAGAGCCTCTGCAACAGGTTTTTTTCTCTGACTCTGGGTCAGTGGCCGTTGAGGTTGCTATAAAAATGGCATTGCAATATCAGCAAGCTAAAGGAAATACTCAGAAGAAACGGCTACTAACAGTAAAGCGGGGCTATCATGGAGATACTTTTTCGGCTATGTCTGTTTGTGATCCTGAGCAGGGCATGCATATGTTATTTCAGGGGGTACTGACTGAACAACTCTTTGCTCCAGCACCTCAAAGCCCTTTTAGTGGTGCATGGCAACCTGATGAGTTGGCCGCCGTAAAGCAGTTATTTAAACAGCATCATTCCGAGATAGCCGCTTTTATTATTGAGCCTATTGTGCAAGGTGCTGGAGGCATGCGTTTTTATGCAGCAGAATATTTGGCTGAAATTAGCAAGCTTTGTAATCAATATCAGGTTTTGCTCATAGCAGATGAAATAGCCACAGGTTTCGGCCGAACCGGTAAACTTTTTGCCTGTGAGCATGCAGGCGTTGCACCTGACATATTGTGTGTAGGTAAAGCGTTGACTGGTGGCTACATGTCGTTTGCTGCAACCTTATGTACAGAAGAAGTTAGTCAAGTAATTTCCAAGGAAGGGGTGCTGATGCATGGTCCCACATTTATGGCTAACCCACTTGCGTGCAGTGTTGCTAATGCCAGCATTGATTTGCTGCTTGAGCAAGATTGGCAAGGTACTATTGCACAGATAGAACAAGGTCTTACACAGGGACTAGCATACTGTAGCTCACTACCACAGGTGGCGGATGTTAGGGTTTTGGGTGCGATAGGGGTAGTTGAGTTAAAACAACCTGTTGATATGCACCAGGTACAGCCTATGTTTGTTGAGCAGGGCATCTGGGTTCGCCCTTTTGGCAAATTGGTTTATGTTATGCCACCTTATATTATTTCAAAAGAACAGCTTACCTTACTTTGCCAAGGCATTTGTAATGTGATTACTCAGTTGGGGGAATGATAGATGGATATTCAAGGACAACATGAATGGCAATCTTTATACAAAGAGCATGTAGCTGTGTTAATGGAAAGGTTGCAGCAAAGTTTAATTGAAAATAAATTTGATGGTGTGTTGATTTATTCTGGTACGTCACCAGTCGCATTTCGAGATGACAACCCTTATCCTTTTAAAGCAAATCCTCATTTTAAGCATTGGTTGCCATTGCCAGAACATCCTGGTTGTATGCTCTGGATAACACCAGGCATTAAACCAAAACTATTTTATTTACAGCCAAAAGATTTTTGGCATGCAACTCCGCCAGAACCTGAAGGTTTTTGGCTCACTGAATGGGACATAAATATTGTTCATTCTGTGTCTGAGATTCGACAGAAGTTAGCCATTGATTGGAATAAAATGGCTTTTATTGGTGAAGTAACAGAAGAATTATTTGACTGGCCTGTTCAACATATTAACCCTAAACCTTTGCTTGCTCATTTAGAATATAATAGAGCTTATAAAACGGCATATGAACAGCAGTGTTTAAGAATGGCTAATAGACGAGCCGTTATGGGACATAATGCGGCTTATCAAGCTTGGCGCTCAGGAAAAACTGAGTTAGAAACACATGGTGCTTATTTAATGGCATGTCAGTTAAGAGAAAGTCAGTTGCCTTATGATAGTATTGTGGCTTTCAATGATCATAGTGCCATTTTGCATTATGACCATTATTTAACAAGTGCAACAGCTGAAATGAAAAGCTTTTTACTTGATGCGGGCGCTGTTTACAATGGTTATATTGCGGATATTACGCGAACCTATTGTGCAGGTGAATCTCAAGTGTTCAGTGAGCTTATCCAAGCACTTGATCTTGCACAACAAAAATTAATTTCAGAAATCAAACCAGGAATTTCATTTGTAGACTTACATGAAAGGATGCATGAAGCAGTAGCGGTATTGTTAAACCAATTTGAAATTGTTAATTTGCCTGTAGAGCAAATTATTAATAATGAAATTACACATGTATTTTTCCCTCATGGACTTGGGCATTTGATTGGTGTGCAAACGCATGATATTGGTGGGTGGCAGAAAAATATCAATGGTGAAATGTTTGAATCTCATTCAAAACATCCATTTTTACGTTTATTGCGGCCATTAAATATTGGTGTAGCTGCCACAATAGAGCCAGGTATTTATTTTATTCCAATGCTACTAAAAACATTACGTGAAAGTGAATATAGCAAGTGGGTTAACTGGCCGCTAATTGATAAATTATGTGGTTTTGGTGGTATTCGTATAGAGGATACTATAATTATTAATCATCAAAGCACTGAAAATATTACACGAGAAGCTTTTGCTCTAGCCTCCGAAATAGATTTTTCTTTATAGCTAATTTATTAAAATGCAAAAACGCTAAAAAAGCGTTTTTGCGGCTTTCTTTTTTGAATTATTATATGCGAACAAAAGAAATATATCTTTCATGGAATTGTATTATATGATTTGAGTGATATTTTGTCGTTTGTTTTTACATTTTTAAATTTAACTATTCTGTAGTAAACATAAAATAATATTTTTTTATCTTGAAAGACAAAGACTTAGTTTTTTTTACCCTTTTTGGCACAGTAATTGTTATTACGCAGGGGTAGCATGAGTTTCAATAAAGGGTAAAAAAATGACTAAGCTAAAACCACTGATTTATGCCTGTGCGCTGACTGCACTAAGCTGCGGTATGACGTATGCTGATGATATTTATCTTGATGTAGGTACAAGTTTTAATGCAACAGATGCGGACTCATTAACTGATGATTTTGAAAAACTATTGTTTAGTGTGATTGCCACATCTACTTATACAATTGATGACAATATTTTTGGTGGTGATGATACTGCGCTTGATACTGGTGACAAGGTGGTTGATACCGGTCACTCAAATATTGGTTCTTTAGAGACAAGTGCTGCAGCGGCTTTAGTGGGTCCTGCGTTAGAAGGATTTAATAACGACTGGGGATTAACAATTGATTATACAATCAGTGGTTATACCGTTGTAGGTCCAGGTGGTATTCCAGATGAGTTAGCAGCGGTCTTTACAGATGGTACAGCAAATATCTTTTTTGATGACTTTATGGGGACAGAAACGAAAGTATTGGAATTAGCCCTAACATCAAGCATGATTGAACCCACAAATGTATTGTTGACTGGTATTGTTGATTACAGCTGGTGTGATCCAGCATGTGGATCGTTTGTTGAAGATTTCTTTAACTTCTCAGATCTTATTGCAGGAGAGCATGCTTTTTATGACATCTGGGCGCTCGATCTTACGCCTCCAATTAGTATTATGTGGCGTTTAGATACCAATATTGATGAGGCAGCTGTTGTTTCGCCTGAGCCTATTTTTGAAGGTTCTACTACGTGGACACGTGAAACAGAGCTATCCCCCACGATTCAATTTGTACCTGAGCCCGGCACATATGGGACAATGTTGTTAGGTTTAGGGTTATTATTCTTCTCTCAGCGTCGCCGAATGACCTATGCATTAACAGGTGAGCATTAATAGATGTCTGTTCACATGCTATGTATATATACTCATAGTAATGAGTATATTAAGTGAGAAATATTAAGCACAAAGGAATGTGCTTAATCTCTTAGTTATTTCCTTCTTCCAAAAATATCTTATTTATCCTTCCTCTAACTTTGTGTGGCCTAATAGCTACAAATGACAGCTAAGCGTGTACTTTTACATACAAAATGTAAATTTATATACATTCTTGATGTTCTTTGTATAACTATGCAGTTAAGCACAGCAAGTAAAATACTTATCAATAAAATAGGGATAGTTTGTATTATATATTGCTTTGTGTTAGTTCACATGAACTTTGTGCGTCTATATTAAATAAACTCATTTATGTTGAGAGTATAATTGCTGCTTGTATTTATAAGCCATTAATATATTGAGAGAAATTTTAAAAATAAAGGTTTAAGTCGTGTATACCTGGTTTTATGGCACTTAATGCATTGACTTTAGTATAAAATGAATGTGGGTAGTTGTTTTTATATTGGAGGTATTTACCTATTTTATCCTTGACTAATTTCATGTAATAAACCAGAAGATTAAAAATATGCTACCTATTAAGTGTTTTAATTGAGAATTAGTTACGTTGTTTTTTGGGGCTCTATATGTCAACGAATTTTTGAACATTTAAACTGTACCCTAGTTGTTTATAACAGACTAAGCGTACAATAAATAAACAGTTTAATGGAATGCATAAATAGAACAAGCAAGTACTAGAGAGCATTCATTTAGGTTTTAAGCTAATTCGTCGTTGCTAACAATCTAATACTCTATTACCAACGATGTATATTTCATAAAGGGACTTTTTATGCTGAGTTTAACGTTAAGTAGTGATCAAGCTATATGTATTGGAAATGATATAGTGATAGTATTTGAGTCTGTTTGCGAAAGTAGACAGCGAGTCAAAATTAAAACGTTTGCTCCCAAAGAGGTGTCGATCAAACGGTTAGAAATTTATGAGGATCGTGATCGTATTGAAAATGAATTAAAAGAATACTTCACAAAAATTAGACGAAGAAGAACAGGCCGCATTACAAAGAAACCTTATCGTTATATTCGTGCTGAAGCTAATAAAACTAAAATTCATTTTAAAAAAAGGAGACGTTTAGCGGATGATGATGACAAGAGATGAGGGTTGTTTTGAGGTATGTGTCACACAAATATTTTGAGTTGTTTTGTGGCTTAATAGTTTTCTTGCATTACCTATAAATACATGGTAGTTGAATACTCTTGAGATAAAATTGAGAGATAAGTCATATGTCACCTTCAAGGCGCATCTAAATATATTTAATTTAGAAAGAGCTTCTCATATTGGTGGTTAAACACAGGCAACAACCCCCTTGTGCCCTAGGGGGATAAAATTGATTTGCGAAGAGTATACTGATTACTAGGTAAAAAGAATAAGTGTAAATGTATATAAGTCTAAAAAAAGTACTGTGCTATATCACTTTATGTATAATATTGCATGAAAGTATAGTGTGCGTGTCAGCAGAAACTAATACTCTAGTTTCTCAATCTGAATCTGCTGAAATTAGCACTCAGTTGGTAGCAATTAGTGATACTTCTTTTGGTTCTGCTCATCAGTTGTTGTATACATTTCTTATTACAAACACTTCATCTAATGAAATAGATCTCCGAAATGGTGTGATTCAGTTTATTACACCCTTTCATTTAGAAAGTGTAGAAGGTGATTTTGGGGCACTAAGTTGGCCAACGAATAAAATCTTCTTTTCAGAACGTCATCCAAAGGGCTATCGAAACTCGCTTACCCTTGCTTATAGTGCTGAGCCATCTCGACTTGGCGATGAACATACTATTTTAAAGCCTGGCTCTAGCATTCAGTTGAGTTTTGATGCACCGCTAGGGATTGAGCTAGAGGAAGTGCGAGCTTCTCTTAAACTTTTGCTAGATCCATCTCCCCAAATGAAAGTTGGACAGTTGTTGATAAAAACACCACTTCCCAAAGAAGCGTTATTTGTCAATCAGTCTCCGAGTATTGAAGTTTTTGGTGAAGAAGGCTTTCACCAGCAGGTTATCCTTGGCTGGGGACAAACTCATATTATCGATCAGTTGCCATATGGTAATTATTCTATTCATACCAATTCATTAGAACATTTCCCTGGGAGGGCTGACCAACACGTGGCTCTAACACGTTCTTCGCCTTCTGCTTCTTTATTGATTGACTATGAACATTATGTGGATACTACACGCTTTACAGTAACAATGCCGCAAAAACCAGTGTCAGCCAATATTCAAAAAAAAATCTACCTACAAGATTTAACGAGAGGTGGACTTCCTCAAACTAAGAGCATCGGTTGGGGGAAAGACCATGTATTGAATAATCTTATCATGGGCCATCGTTATCGGTTATGGGCTGATGGGTTTACTTATAATGGCACGCAATACTTGCCAAATATAACACATAAGAGACCTTACGAATTTACTGCAGATACTAATGTAGTAGATCAATTCTCGTTGCAGTATGTAGCAAAATCCGAATTAAGTAAAACTATGGTGCCAGTCCTGGTTGAGGTGAGAGGGTTACCCTTAGGTGCTCGTCCAATATTAAGCCTGAAAGATAAATTAACAAGACGGGTATATCAGTATCCAATTAGTCATGCAGAAACAACAGTATTCAATGTAATACCGGGAAAATACGTAGTTCAAGCAAGTGTTTACTCCGTAAATAAAAATAAATTTCTACCAGCTATATCCCTTAATGAAGTGGATGTGAATGAAGACAGCGTTAATAAAATTTCAGTGATTTATAGAAAAGTAAAGTGGCTTGATAGGTAGGGATTGTATGGTGTTAATCATACCTAAAATGATGCCATAATATTGTAATTTTAATTTAATTTAGATGTCATGCACGTCTTGTTTAGTATAACCTGTTTGGCTAGACTATGAATTTTGTATTAGATGTATATGATGTAAGATAACTTCGATCATAGAATGTAAAAATAAAGAGAGAAATGCTAAGCCGGTGGGATTGAAACTGGCGAGAATAGTTTAGTTGTGAATAAATAAGCATTGTGCTTACGATACGATGCGTATATAAATACTGAACTTTGATCGATGTTTATGACTCTATACTCAAAGCAAAAAAATAAAAATGTCAGGAATTATTCAAAAGGTGACTGATCGTTCCTGCTGCAAGCATTGGTTGTTTATTATTGTAATATTTATGTAATATAAATTTCTTAATAAAATTTAATTGACAAAAGAAGCTAATAGCAGTTTATTTTTGCTTTGAGAAAGTGTTATGTTATTAGGGCATGTTAGACTCGTAATTTTAGCCAAGTCTGCTCTGGGCTAGTTTGATTCGAGCAGCATTATCGGCTATTTCATAATATGTCAGTACAGGCAGCAGAGAAAGTATAATATCAGGCATATTGAGTGCCTAAGTTGTATTAGGTATTTGCGGTTAAGCAGTAGAGTAAAAGTTAGTCAAACAATTAATTGTTCATACATAAATATGAATAGCGTTGCTGTATATTAGTGTAGACAATAGGTATACGAAGTGGAGATTTGCTGTTAGGTATTTATTAAATTAAGGGATTGTAGAAAAGCCATTAACTACACTGGTACGAGCAATATAACCACTTTTAATGGTGGTAAAGCGAAGAATCAAACTTTGCTAATTTGTTTGAAGAATTTAGAAAGCTTCGCTGGCTCTCGAGGCGAAGTGATTGCATACTAAAAAAAGGCATAGATAAATCCTCAAGGAAGTATCTTATAAGAGGATAGTAGAATAATGCTTTACATAAGATTGTACTAAGTAGTATTAAAATAATACTAAGGAATGTTCGTATATGGATTTTACGCTAACATTAGAACAAAAAACACGCTGTCAGCATATTGAAAGCTTCGCTAAAGAAGTCTTATCTAAATCACAAAATGCCCATCTTGTTTCTCAAAAATTTAATCGCGACGGTTGGTTGCAAGCCTCTGAATTTGGGCTGGCTGGCTTACCCATTCCTGAACAGTGGGGAGGATCAGCATTGGGGGCCTTAGACACAATGCTGGCTATTGAGTCATTAGGGCGTGGTTGCTCAGATATGGGACTTGTCTTTTCTCTTTGTGCGCATATGTTCGCATGTGCTATTCCAATTTGGCGACATGGTACAGATGAGCAAAAAAATAAGTATCTAGCTAAGATTGCATCAGGACAACTGATCGTTGCTAATGCAATTACAGAGCCTTCTTCAGGTTCTGATGCATATAGCATGAAATCTTTTGCAAGAAAAGAAAAAGATTATTATATCCTAAATGGCTCAAAATGTTTTATTACTAATGCTCCCATTGCGGACCTCATGCTAGTCTATGCAAAAACTAAACAAGGTCAAGGTTATTTTAATAGCAGTGCTTTTTTAATTCCAAAAGATATGCCTGGTATAGAGATCACTACTGAGTCAGCAAAAACAGGGTTAGTAACGAGTCCATGGGGAAGTGTTCATTTTAATGAATGTTTAATTCCAAGCCACTCTCGAATAGGTGAGGAAGGTGCAGGCTCACCCATTTTTCATGACTCTATGATATGGGAGAGAGGTTGTTTATTTGCAGCCTATGTCGGGGCAATGGAAAGAGTACTTCAACAATGTATTGAATATAGCATAGAAAGAAAACAGTATGATCAATCAATAGGTCGAAATCAGTCAATCTCAAATAGGCTTGTGGACTTTAAGCTACGCTTGGAAACTTCACGCTTATTGTTGTATAAAGCAGGGTGGCTATATGACAATAATAAGCCTTATGAAGAAGCCATTGCTCAAAGCAAATTATGGATATCAGAGTCAGCTGTTCAATGTGGATTGGATGCGATCCAAATATTTGGTGGGCTGGGTGTATGTTCTGAGCTTGGAATTGATCGTCTGTTACTTGATGCGCTGCCATCAAGGATCTTCTCTGGTACTTCAGAAATCCAAAGAGAATTTATATCTAGGAGTATGGGATTACGTTCGTAAAACTAAATTTTTGTATAAAATAAAATAAAATAAAATAAAATAAAATATGGTATTTCTGTATATGCTCATGTTAGATGAAAAGAAATCATACTGAATAGTTTCTGTATGAACTATATATAAAGGATTATGCATAATGAAGTATTTTAAATACTTGTTTGGGACTCTCTATCTTTTGGCGGGTATTGCTAAAATATTTCCTCAAGTTGAAGATGTAGGTGTTGTGTTAAAAAATGCAGCTATTGCAAATCAAGACACTATTTTATCTGAGGTTAGTCATTTTTTATATGCCCATGAATTAATGATGACAATTATTGCAGGTGTAAGCTTATCTTTAGCTGGTATTACTTTGCTCATTAATCGATATTTGATTGCATCGGCTATCGGTCAAATTCTGATGCTAATCTGTTTTGTAATGATTTTGCATAAGGCTTATTGGCAAGTAATTGTTATGGATTCTGTATTTTTTATATTTGCGGTGTTTGTATTAAAAGAACAGTTTGCGCTAAAAAAACAAAAAGGGATTGCGCTAAAAAAAATATATCAAGCTGGATAGCTGATGCTTTAAATTTAAAAGAATAATTATGAAAAGATGATTGGCTCTATATAGAGCATGTTACATACTGTTGTTATTAAAATTATGAAAGTACAGTATATAAGGCAGATTAGTAATGAGCTTGAACAGTGTAAAAAAACTACCATCAGAAAAGTATGAAGTTACACAGCCTGACTATTATTCGATTGATTGTGAGCCTATAAAAAATCAAAAACATTATGATACTGTCATCGTTGGGGGAGGGCTTTCAGGATTGAGTGCCGCTTGGCAGTTAAAGTCGTATTCTGTGCTATTGCTTGATGAAAGGAATAAGCTGGGTGGTAATGCTCGCTTGGAACACCGAGAAGGTTTACGTTATGCGAGTGCTGGAAGTTGTTTTCAGAACCCAATTGAAGGAGGAGAGGTTGCAAATTTATTGCATGAATTAGGCTTATGGAAACAGTGGCAAGCAGCAGATCAAGAATCACTTGTATTATTTGATACTAAACGACTATTGAAAGGAATGGGAGAAGTTTGCATGGCTTTAGTAAATCAGCCGACAGCATTACTAAATCCTGCAATGTATAAGTTGTCATTTGATCTGATAAAAGGCGCTATTATGAATAAGCCTTTTATTGTTTCACCTAAAAAGTTAGGTGATCCTGTATTTGCAAAATTATTTAAGTATCTTGAACAATTTAAACCAGTTTCTGGTAAGTATCCTGCTGTACCATGGAGTGAAGAGTGTGATTGGTCAAGACAGGAAATGGAGCTTTTTGATAGCATCTCACTGCATGACTTATTTTTTGACCCAACAATAAGAGAAAGATTACCTGCTAGCCTGCAACCAAATGATGAGCTTGGTGAATTAGTTAAAGATGCTATTGAAACAACATTACGAGTTGAGTGTTTATCTATTAAAGATGTTTCTGCTTATGTCGGTTTACATTTCTTATTAGGGTATTTATTTGGAACATTAGTAACATTTCCAGGAGGGAATGGTTTTTTAAGTGAAAATCTCAAGACCCAACTTGCAAAACAGCCATCTTGTAATTGCCAGCCTAATGCAAAAGTCATTGCTATTGAAGAGGTTGGAAGCGGCTATGAAGTTGTTTATATGCAAGATGATGCATTGTTTAAAGTGACAGCGTCAACAGTTATTTGGGCCGCACCAAAGTATGTTGCACAACAAGTTCTTAATAATATTCCAAATAATCAACGTCAAGCTATTTCAGAAATAGAGCATAGAGATTATTGTATAGCTAATGTTTTTCTTAAAAAAGCAGTTTTGAAAAGTCATTTTGGTGGTTATGTGATTGAAGGTGCAAACATTAATAAAAAACCTTACAGTTGGTGTCGAAGTGGTGTTTGTTTAGTGGCTAATTGGAAAGATAAATCCTTTGATAAAGATATTGGTGTATTAACTTTATTAAAGCCTGTTTTTGGTGGGAAAGATCAAGGAAAATTAAAAGAAGCCAGTTTTGAAAAATTACAACAATCAACTTATCAAGAAGCTATTTTAATGCTTAATGCTGTTGGTGTGACTCCAGATTTGATTGAAGATATTAAAATATGGCGTTGGAATAAAGGACTTGTTGTTCCGAAAGTAGGGCAACTTAAAAATGATGTTTTTGTAAAAGCATCTATGTCTATAAATGGACTGTTTTTTGCTAATCAGGATACTAATGGCTTAGGTAATCTTGAGAGTGCTGTTGGTGCAGGCTTTAAAGCTGCGGAACAAGCCAAAAAGTGGTTGGAAACTCAACAGCCAGGAAATATTGCTAGTGCTGCATCTGCATAAAATAACAATTATTAAATGCTATACAATGAGCAAGGAATAAATGCCTTTATGGCACTATAAAAAGGGAGTTGGAGTACCATGAGCAGCCAGAAGTATGTGATCGCTTTAACGGGTAAGAAAGATTTTTCAAAAAGTGAGATTGGCGGAAAGGCTGTTTCTCTAAACAAGTTAGTCAAAAATGATTTTTTAGTACCAGAGGCGTACTGCATTACGACAGATGCCTACGAGTATTTTTTAAATTGCACTGGAATTTATAATTTATTAGAAAAACAAGCTATAAATACTATAAAGGTTGAAGAAATAGTTAAAGAGATTGATAAAGCAAAAATACCTTCAGATTTGGTTGATGAAATACTGAAGGTTTATAAGAATATGGGGCAAGGACAAGTTGCTATTCGTTCATCAGCTGTTAATGAAGATGGTTTATTTCAATCCTATGCGGGGCAGTATGAGACATATTTGTATGTTAATAGTGAAGCAAAGGTGCTTGAATGTGTTCGCCGTTGTTGGAAATCTTTATGGGCGATGAGAGCCACTCTTTATCACGCAAAACATGATATAAATATTGATGATTGTAAAATTGCTGTAGTTATTCAAAAGATGGTCGATGCTGATGCTGCTGGTGTGGCTTTCTCTCAAGACCCAGTAAGTGGCGATGAGAGTTACATTATTATTGATGCATGTTGGGGCGTTGGTGAAGGCGTTGTTTCTGGACAAGTTATTACAGATAGTTATCGCATTAGTAAAAGTGATTATGCGCTTATTGGATCAGAAATACGTGAAAAAAAATTAAAATGTGCAAGAAAGGATAATGGAGAAACTCATATTGTCAGTGTTGATAATGAATATATAAAAAAACAAGTTTTATCTGCTCAGCAGTATAAAAAACTAGCAAAACAGGTAGTGGAAATTAGTCAGTATTATAATCAGGCAATGGATATAGAGTGGGGGGTAGAAAATAATGAGTTATATATTTTACAGGCAAGGCCTATAACCTCTAAATTGTCTGACGCAATAACTTATTTTGCTGATGAAAATGAAACTGATCCCTATATCCGTGATAATGCATTATTTTCGAGAATGGATACTGGCGAAATTGTGACAGGACTTATGAGTCCATTAGGTCTGTCATTTTGTAAATTCTATCAACATAACATTCATGGTCCTGCGATTAAAACAATGGGACTTTTGGATATTGGAAATTCACAACATTACATGGGATATATTCAAGGACAAGTTTATTTGAATATTTCAGCTTCTGCTATGCTTCTCAGTCAATGTCCTCCCACTAGAGATTTAATGAAGTTCACGAAACGATATGCCACTGATGACATAGATTTTACAGGTTATTGTAATCCATATGGTGAGCCAGTGACAGGGTGGACGTTAGTTAAAAGTAGCTTATATTGGTTTAGTTATCAGATTTACAATTTATTTACTGCAGAACGCATTGTTAATAAAATGATAAAAATGCGTCAGGATGAGATTGATCGTTTTTACTCGTTAGACTTAAAGTCTATGTCTCTTTCCGAGTTAAATGATGAACTTGCTAGAATCGATAAGTATTTTTTAAAAGCATGTAAAGCCTACATGCCATTCTTTTTACAATCATTTGCACTTTATGACTTACTGGCTGAGTTATGTGAAAAATGGTTAGAAGGTAAAGGTGAGGGACTACAAAATAGAATTAAAGCGTCTATGAATAGTCTTAGAACCATTGAAGTAACGAGGGGTATTTATCAACTCACAGAGAAAGTGAACACAAATCCGGATTTACGTACTGTCTTTATAAATTCAGATGCTGATTGTTTACAAGCTAATTTAGAGAGTAGCAGTGTTGGCAGTCATTTTATTAATAGTGAATTTGCAGGTTTCCTAAATAAATATGGAACAAGAGGTCGACAAGAGTTTGAACTAAGTATTCCACGATGGAATGATGATCCAAGTTACTTGCTTAAAGTTATAAAAATGTACTTAGTTAGTGATGTTAGACTAGAAGAAAAAATTGCAGAAGTTGATAAAGAAAGAGTAAGTGATACAGAAATATTACTAAAAAAATTACCGCTTTTTACTCGGCTCAAATTTAGATTCGTTATAGCAGCATACGCTAAGATGGCTGAGCGAAGAGAAGATACTAGGCCCACTTATATCGCTGAGACATGGTTTTATAGAAAAATTACCACAGAAGTACTAAGTAGGCTGGATAATGATAATATTGTTTCCAAAGATGATTTACCATTTATTGACTTTAATTTATTTCGTAAGTACGTTTCCGGCAAGATAAATGTAGATGAGGCTTTTTCCAGAGAGCTTATAGACAAAAATAAAAAAGACTATCTTATTAATCGCAACAGCGAAGAGCCTCCAATGGCAATCATTGGTGGATATAAACCTCGAACTAAAAAAGTAGAAACTTCACCGACTGATATTGATGTAATTAAAGGCGTTGGTGCTAGCCCTGGAATTGTTGTTGCTCGAGCGAGAGTAATAAATGATCTTGATAAAGAAGCTGCTACTCTCCAACAGGGAGAGATTTTAGTTGCTAAGTTTACAGATGCATCTTGGACTCCTCTGTTTGTTCTTGCTGCAGGTGTTATTGCAGATATTGGGTCAATGTTATCTCACAGCTCTATTGTATCTAGAGAATTTGGTATACCTGCCGTTGTAAATACAAAAGTGGCCTGTTTACATATAAAAACAGGCGATATTCTTTATTTGGATGGAAATAACGGTGAAGTAAGGATACAAACAAAAGTTGTCAATAATAAGCTGGAATATGAGGAAGCATTGGCAATTTAATAAGTGATTTCGAAAGATATTTAAAACTCGTAGTGAAGAGCAAAAATTCAAAGATATTACTAAGAGGCTGATATGGATATTACTATCGGGGTTGTTGTAGTTACTGAAAGTCGCTATTTCTTTGAGACAGGATTAAGTGTTTTAAGTGATATACGTGGGGAGCTCTTTCAGCGAGTAACTATTGACTCGGATATCAATGCTGAACAATTAACACCTAGTCATCATCCTGTTTATGACGAAGCCAGAGAGAAAGCAATACGTTTTATGGCTAAGCGTAAAGAACGGGTATCTATGAGAGTTTTCCAAGCTAGTACTTTAAGCGAAGCAACGTCTAACATTGTAAAATTAGCAAATAGTATAAATGAAAATGAGTTGTTTCAGGTTGGTATGATTTATTTGGATTATGCTAATCCCAAGTATGAAATGTTATCCATCAAAGATATTGATGAGGAAGTTTCCAATTTCTATAGCATCCTTAATGAAAATAATATTCCTGCTTTTTATTCATCTTTTTCAGTGGCAGCATTTACTCTTCCTTGTAAGAAAAAAATACGTTATCAATCTATGGAGTTTATAGAATGTAGTCTTCCACATAACAGAGCCATATTACAAGCTGAACTGCTTTGTTTATGGATGGATTTTATAGAAATGGCGTTGGTCAATCGTCGGGTGAAACCAGAGATTAAAGGATTTGCAAATAATACACTTGGGCAATTATTGTGTCGCTACTTAACAGATACATCAAAAGATAATTGGAATGGTTATTATTTTACGGGTTCACTTGTTTCCAATTTAATTAATCATCTTGAAATAGAGGCAAAAAGAACCGGTATCAAGTTATTACGAGGCCCAAGTGAACATAGCTTGGCATGTGGTGCTATGGCTAACTGGCAGCTTTATAAAAAACCATTTTTAATTGTTGTCACTAGTGGAATGATTGATGAATTTAAAGGAACCTTAGCAAATTTACGTGAAGCACGTGCTAAAGGTTTTATAGTATGCGCAGAAAACAGACCTAATCAGTGGTTTGCTTTTCAGGGTACTATTTCTCAAGATGAGGATACTCGTGATGTACTTAAAGCAAAGCGTATCCCTCATATCTTTATGGATGATCCCGAGAGTATTGAAGAATACTTCAAAAAAGCGATTGAGCTATATAATTCAAATCAAGGACCTGTTGTCATCATGGCAACACAAGCGGTATTAGATGCCAGTGGTTTAATTGATTTACAGTTGCCTGCTGTGGAGGATGAATATAATGACTTACCTCTTGAATCTAAACTGATTCAGCAGCTTGATGAGGTTATGAATATTATTAATAGTGGACCAGAAAAGATTGTATGGCAATGTGGACCACTATCTGGCGATGAGCATGAATTGGTATTATCAATAGCAGAAAGAGCAGGTATTGCTCTTGTTGACTCATTAAATTACCCAGGAAGTGTATCAAAATATCATAATGGTGTACTCAATAAAAATTATCTGGGTACACTTGCCGTATATGGTTATAGCCCAAGAGTTTATAACTTTTTACATACAAGAGATAAATTGAACTCAAAATCTGAACAATGTTTATTCTTTTTAAAAAGCAAATTACATCAGGCTGCAACACCATTTTCAGATGGTAGACTAAAACGAAGGCTAGATATTGTACAGTTAACTAATAATGCAGAACATATTTCACCTTATACGGACTATCCTTTAGTGATGAATCTGTATACTTTCTTAAGGTATGTGGATGCTCACCTTGATGTGTCTGTGGAGCTAAAGAATAAACGAATGTCTGCAATTCAATGCGTTAATGAAACCTCATCAGATGTTGTTAGCAAGCTACCTCAAGTACCCATTTCTCCAAATTATTTTTTCTCTAGACTAAGTAGTTTGATCGAAAAAATGATCGTTGAAGATAACTACGATTATACGGGATTATATGACGTTGGACGTTGTGGTATATCTGCGGTACGCAATGTTGTAAGAACACGAAGAGGATTTTCGGGGTGGTATGGTCGTGGTTTAATGGGCGATGCGTTACAATCAGTTGTAAGTCTTGCTTCAACTTGTCCAACTCATCTTGTCGCTTTTATTGGTGATGGTGCAAAAGGGCTCGTTCCTGACGTGTTGCCAAGTATTGTTGAAAATGCCTTAATTTATCCAGAGTGTTTAGATAAAAATATTACTTTGTTTTATTTCATGAATGGTGGACATTCTGTAATCAATACCTATCAAGAAAGAATTCTTTTTAACAGAACATCACGACAGATGCGCTTGATTAACATCCATACCCCTGATTGGGAAGAACAAATATATGGTTTAAAAATCAAGTCAAGAACCATTGATGCATTTGACCATGATATGTTGAGAGCAGCGCTTCAAGAAAAAAATTGCGTTAACTTATTTTCTGTTATTGTATCACATAACAATGAAGGTGACGGAATCAGTTTAGCCACTGCTACAGGGTGGCAGCGAGATAGTGTGAAGAATACAGCTGACACTACAAGTTCAGATAAAGTGGAAAAACAGCTTGAGCCAGTATAAAAAATACTGGAAGTTATAGCCATTTATATGGATGGCTAAATTAGCTAGTAAAGCTTGTATTTTCTTCTGAAGTAATAGGCTAAGGAAAAGCTATGAAATTTGGTTTTATTGCTCATCCAACTTCAATTTCGTTAAAGCGTTATGTGAAAATGTTGGATATCTTACAGCGAACTTCGCATGATTTGGAAACAGGTTATCATCGTGAAATCTGGCAACGTGAAAATTTAATACCATTTATTGATTTTTGTCGAATTAAATCAATAAATGGTGCGAGTTGTGAAGGGCTAATTCATTATCTTCCATTAACGGCTGAAGAAATGTTGTCGTCAGCACGTACAGTACAAAAACGTGTCTTAAGTGGTATAGAAAAGCTGCGTGAAGAAGGAGCTGAACTTGTTGGTTTAGGAGGCTTTACTTCAATTGTTGGAAAACGTGGCATAGAGACAGCTAACCAGTCAAGTATTCCTGTTACTAGCGGTAATTCATTGACCACTTATGCGGCTTACAAAGCATTTTGCCAGATATTTGATTGGCTAGAAGTACACCCCGAAAACACACAAGTAGCGATTATTGGTTATCCTGGTTCAATTTGTTTAGCTTTGTCGAAACTGCTATTAGACTTAGGCTGTAAACTTGATTTAGTGCATAGTGGTTCTGAAAAAAGTAAAGAAGAATTACTTAAGCATCTTCCCGATAAATATCATGATCAAGTCAATTTAGTTGGCAATATTGAAGCATGCTATCAACGTAACCAATTGTTTGCAGCAGCAACTTCCTCTGGAGGAATTATTGATCCAGCACGTTTACAAGCTGGTTCTATTGTTGTAGATATTGCTTTACCCCATGATGTTATTCGAGTAGGTGCAGATAGGAATGACATTCTTTTACTCGAAGGTGGTTGTGTTACTGCTGCTCGACAGGTTAAGTTTGGAGGAGAGTCTTTAAATATTGCATTAAAACAGCAAATCAATGGGTGTTTGGCTGAAACAATAGTATTAACGCTTGAGCAACGTAATGAGTGTTTTTCTATTGGTCGCTATTTAGAAAAGGAAAAGGTGCTAGAAATTGGAGCCATTGCTGAACGACATGGTTTTAATGCTTATCCTTTTGCATCATTTGGAGAGAGAGTTGATAAAGATCGGATAATAAATTTACGACGTTATTATCACCGAGACTTAACCGCAGCTAATTATGCAATAGAGCAGAGTGAAGCCTCTCGCCGTGAAAAAGCCTTACAGCGATATCGAAACCATATTAATCCAATGATGGCTGATTTTTTACATATGCAGCGTTGTGATCAGGTTTTTGATACAGCTAAAGGTTGTACTCTGATAAATACTGATGGTGATAAATTTCTTGACATGGTTTCAGGTTATGGCTGTTTAAACTTAGGCCATAATCCTGATATTGTTGTTAAAGCATTACAACACTTTTTGGAAAATTCAACAGCAAACTTTATTCAGTATGTCTCTGTACCACAACAAACAGCTCTGTTAGCTGAAAAGCTCTGTGAAATTTCACCAGGAAATATGGAGCGTGTTTTTTTCAGTAATTCTGGCACTGAAGCAGTTGAGGCAGCGTTAAAATTGGCAAAAGCTGCAACTGGGAAATCACGATTTATCTATGCAAACAATAGTTATCATGGAAAAACGTTAGGCGCTTTATCTGTAACAGGCAGGGAAAAGCATCGTAAACATTTTAATCCATTGATACCTGGTTGTGAGTCAGTACCCTTCGGTGATATTGATGCGTTGAAGGAGGTACTAGAATCAGGTGATATAGCCGCATTTATTGTTGAGCCTATACAAGGTGAAGGTGGTGTATATACTCCTCCAGAAGGGTATTTAACTAATGTTCAGCAATTATGCAATGATGCTGGTTGCTTACTAATTGTGGATGAAATTCAAACAGGTTTAGGGCGAACGGGACGTATGTTTGCTTGTGAGTGGGAAGGTATCAAACCAGATATACTGGTTTTAGCTAAATCGCTATCTGGAGGCTTAATACCAATTGGTGCAACATTAAGTTCTAGACAAATTTGGGATGCAGCCTATGGCACCACTGGGCGCTTTTTATTGCATACCTCTACCTTTGGGGGATGTAATATCGCTGCAGTTGCTGGATTAGCAGCGTTAGAAGGGATTTATCATAATAAACTCTACGAAAATGCAGAAAAACTAGGACAATATTTTAAGAACGAACTTATACGAATAACTAAGAATTATCCATTTATTGGAGAAGTTCGAGGTCAAGGGCTGATGATAGGTATTCAGTTTGCCAATGAGTTTGAAGGTGCAATTGAAGCATGCGCTCGTGAATTTGGTACACGTCTACCTGGTGACTGGCATTTAACTTATCGATTTTTCCCTGATGAAGTTAGGGATCATCTCAGTGCTGCGATCAATAAAATGGAAGAGTCGTTAGCAGAAATGTTTTGTATGAGGTTTGTTTCCAAACTAAATAATGATCATCAAATTTTAACTTTTGTAACGGCGAATAGCTCAACTGTTATACGAATTCAGCCGCCACTTGTGATATCTAAACAGGAAATAGATTATTTTATAGCATCTTTTTCTATGGTGTGTGAAGAGATGTCAACATTCCTAAATTAGGAGAAATATAATGGATTTTTCTAAAGAAGCTATTGTCGATGAGATGATGGGTTTTTTTAAAGCGAAGGTCATTACATCTGCTTTTGAATTAAAACTATTTGATGCAATTAGTGATACAGCGCTAACTTTAGATGAAGTTTGTACTCGTTGTAATATTCCTGTGAATTCAGGAAAGCGCCTGTTAATCGCATTAACTGCAATGGGCTTGGTTAACAAGGAAAATAATAGCTATTTACTAAATCAGAGTGCGAAATCTTACCTAATCAGTGATTCAAAAGAGTGGTTAGGGTGGTTGGCAAGACATATTGATAGTTTTTTATATCCCCTTTGGGCTCAGACAGCTAAAGCAATAAAGGAAGATTCAGATCAGCGAAAAACTGTATTTGGTGATACAAGAAGTTGGTTCGATATTCTCTATCAAAATCCACAAGATGTTGTTGACTTTCAAGAGTTTCTTGGCATATTTGCCAGACCCTTTATAGATGGAATGGTTGAAGAGTTTGATTTTTCTCAGTATCAGCATTTTCTCGACATTGGTAGTGGTATTGGTTCGTTGCCTGTTGCTGTGGCTAAACGATTTCCAAACTTAAAAATTTCAATCTGTGAGCTTCCTCAAGCTGCCAGTTACCTACGTGATCGTCTTATGGTCACAGAAGGAGGCGAAAATATCGAGGTGATTACTGGTAATATAATTGAAGATAAATTATCAAACAATAACTTTGATTTGGTCCATTTAGGTTGGATGCTTCATGATTATAGTCCATCGATTCAAAGTAAAATACTAAAAAATATTTATGACTCACTACCAAATGGTGCAACATTTATTGCAAGTGAGACCCCGCTGAATGATGATGAGTCAGGTCCATTATTTACAACGTTACTTTCGATTAATATGCTTGTTTCTACTGATGGTGGTGTAGAGTCAACTCGCCAGGAGTATTTGCAACGTTTTAATGAGGCAGGCTTTGTTAATACAAGAGTGCTTTCAATTAAAGGCCCAAGAACACTGTTTGTTGGCGAAAAAAACTAAAATGAGTAGCTGATATGTTAGAAAATAAATTGATTCACTATATTGCTGAAAATTACCTTGAGGATGATGCAGATGACTTTGATCTAGATACGCCACTACTTGAGTTTAATATTATTGATTCAAGTGCTTTATTTGATTTAGTGGCAATGCTATCAAAGGAAACAAGTGTGCAAATCCCTGTCAATGAAATAACGCCCAGCAACTTTTCTACAGTACGACATATTACTAGACTTGTTTCAAAAATAATAAAACAACAGGAAGCTATTGTTGCTTGATAGGTCTTCAGTCTAAGAATAAGGCCTATTAATTTTAGTCTTACGGAGAAGTGTTATGTCTGACATGGTTATGGAAGAGCATAATGTAGCTGAGAGCTTTGAAAGCGTACAGCAACGTGTTCTAGAGCTATTTACAAGTCATACGGGTTATGGAAAGTCTGACATAGTCTTAGATAATCGTTTTGATAGTGACTATGGTATTGACTCAATAACATTAACTACATTGTTATCAGATATTATAAAAGAGTATAGAATTCCTACGTCAAAAGTTCCTGATAGTATTAATACTCTTAATGATATTTTTGATTATATATCATCAAAATTAAATATCGAAAAGATAGGTTCACAAGCAGTTAATAGCGAAAATGAAGATGATAAAGTTGTTAATTCGTTATTAGTTGATAAGATTCAGTCAGTGTTTGCAAAACATACGGGTTACACGATTGATCAGCTTGATGTTAATGTTGATTTTGAAAGTGATTTAGGTATTGATTCTGTTACTTTAGTATCAATCCTGGCTGATATTCCAAGTGCCCTAGGTGTCAAAGGGCTCAAGCTACCTGAAAATCTTAGAACAATTGAGGCACTTATTTATTTCCTTGATACAAACACTGGTAGTGAAAATAAACCAGTACTGGAAGGAATTAATGAAGAAGATACTGCTGAACCAGAAAGTATCAATAAATCCAAATTAGAAAAAAGTACAGACAGTGATCATGAAGAAGATGATAGTAGTTGGAAACATTTTTTAAGTCAGTTACTTTCTACTGATGATGATAGCGCATTAACTGAAAGTAAAGTTAAATATAGTTTTTCATCGTTAGGCTTTAATCAACACCATGTCAATGAGCTGAATTATAAGTTAACGCATGAGTTTCATATGCCAGATCAAATTAAGCTTAGTGACTGTGATACTCCAGAAAAAATGTTGCACTACATACAAGCAAGCAAAGAATTTGAACTAGCACCAATAAAAGAAATAATAAATCAAGTATCACATGTAGAAGAAGACGAAGAAATAGCTGATAATGATCCTAGAACCATGAAGGATTTTGTGGCTATTGAGCATAAAGATCTTTTTCACAAAACTCATGAATTTCGTAAATTTTATAAGAAAAAACAACGACAGCAACTTTATTGGTATGGAATGCCATTAGAATCTCGTTGCCAGAACCGAGCCCTTATCTATGATGAGACAACGGGTAAACGAAGAGAGTTTTTGATGTTTGCATCAAATAATTATCTGGGGCTGGCTAATCATCCGAGTGTTATTGAAGCAATTTGCGACGGTGCTCGTCAATATGGAGCAACAAATACGGGATGTCGTTTAATTGGAGGGAGTAATATACTTCATAAGGAGTTGGAAACAAAACTGGCTAAACTCAAAGATCGAGAAGCTTGTATTGTTTATCCATCAGGTTATTCTGCTAATTTAGGTGGTATTTCTGCTTTAGCTGGACCAAAAGATCTTGTTTTCACTGATGCTATTAACCACATGAGTATTCAGGATGGTTGTAAGCTGTCTGGGGCTGGACGCAAGATTTATCAACATAATCTTGATAACTTAGAACAAATGCTTGATAAGTACGCTCAGCATGAAGGGGGTAAACTCATTGTTACTGATGGCGTGTTTAGTATGCATGGTGACATTGTTGATTTGCCAAGGTTGATGCAAATTGCTAGGAAATATAATGCCAGAGTGTTAGTTGATGATGCCCATTCAACTGGCGTGTTGGGTAAAACAGGTTCTGGAACCACAGAACACTTTGGTATGAAAGGGGACGTTGACTTAGAGCTTGGCACTATGAGTAAAGCACTTGCTGGTGTAGGTGGTTTTATCTGTGGTGATGAAGATGTTATCGAGTATTTGCGTTTTTACTCTAATTCTTATGTTTTTGCAGCGACAATACCTGCTGCAGTTGCTGCAGGCTTAATTGCTTCTATTGACGTTATGGAGAAAGAGCCTCAGCGTTTGAGTAAGTTATGGAGTAATATTCATTATTTAAGAAGCCACTTATTGTCAGCAGGTTTTGATTTGGAAAACTCTGCAAGTGCAATATTACCCATTGTGATTGGTGATGACCAAAAAACGTTAGAATTCGGTCGCGCTGTTAGAGCCAAAGGAATGTATTGTCAATCTGTTGTATATCCCGGTATTGCTGTGGGAGATGCGCGTTTGCGTATTAGTGTTACGAGTGAGCATACAATAGAAGACTTGGATCTTGCAGCTCAAATATTAGTAGACTCAGCGAAAGAGGTTAATATACCTGTTGCAAACGGTAGCTAAAGCATTATTTATGTACACAGTTAATAAATATTGTCATGGTTAGAAATATTAGAAGGGCTACGAGCAACCCCCATAAATGATACTCATAGTGAGGTATTTTTTAGGTGAAAGAAAGATTTAGCGAACAAACACTAAAAGATCTTCTCTGTGGGTATTGCTGCTAAGGGACTTTTTTAAATATAAGAGGGTATATGCTGGAGGCTACGATGGACACTAATACATTTTGTCCAGTAATTGATTATTTACGCTTGTCCGCTCACTACTATGCTGACAATAAAGCTTTTGTTGGTATTGATGAAATTACGTATCATAAATTTTATAGTCGTGTTCAGACCCTGGCAGGATGTTTTAAAACATATGGGGTTGAGAAAGGAGAGCGCGTTGCTATCTGGCTGCCTAAGTGCGGTGAATACCCTTTGGCTATTTATGCTGCGATGGAGATAGGTGCTGTTTATGTGCCCATGGATGGTTCACAACCTTTAGATAGAGCCTGTAAAATTCTTGGTAAATCAGAGCCAATGGTTCTGGTGACAGATTGTGCGCGCTTTGAAGCTTTAAATTTTGAATATCCATCCAGTATTCAACTTATTATTTTGATAGATGCTGATCTGAGTTTTGAGGTAAAGCCTGGTTTTTCTGCCCGGGTAATTCCTTTATTAAGACTACCTTATATGGGTATTCCATTACCCCAGCCTGTAACATGTGACAAACACGATCTTGCAGCAATTTTATTCACATCAGGGTCTACTGGTGTGCCAAAAGGAGTTAAAATTAGTCATGGTAATTTACATCACTTTATTTACTGGGCGATAAATACTTTTGGACTTTCATGCAAAGATACTTTTGCCAATCATGCAGGTTATCATTTTGATTTAAGCACATTTGACTTATTTGCAGCTGCTGCAGTGGGTGCAGCTGTTTGGGTTATAAGAGATGATGAACAGCGAAATGTCAATGCACTTATTCAAGGCATTAAAAAATACCATGTCTCAGTTTGGTATAGTGTACCTTCAGTATTAATTTTATTAAATAACGCGCAGTTTGATCGGCATGATGTTATGTGTTCAATGCGTTATGTGCTATTTGCTGGAGAGGTTTTTCCTATCAAACATCTACGCGATCTGGAAAATTATTTGCCTGATGAGTGTGATTTATTTAATTTGTATGGACCCACAGAAACTAATGTTTGTCTTTACTATCGGGTAGAGAAAAGTGTATTACAAGGTAATAAGCCTGTATTTATTGGTCAACCTTTACCTGGTTTAACAATAGATGTTATTGATGAACGTGGACAGTCGATATCTAAAGAAGGTTGTATCGGAGAGTTGCTGGTTAAAGGGCCGTGTGTGACTCCAGGCTATTGGCGGCATTATGATAGTGTAAACTCAGAACATCATGCAAAAGGTTACCATGCTACTGGTGACTTGGTTAGTTATGAGCGTGGTCTATTGACCTATTTAGGGCGAAAAGATCGCATGATAAAGTTGAATGGTAATCGGGTTGAACTTGGTGAAATTGAGGTTGCAATTAGCTCAATGCAAGAAATAAAAGAAGTGGCTGTTATTGCAGAGTTAACAGAGTCATCTCAATATATTGTCGCATATTATAGTTTAGCAGAGTATGAAAATAAGGTTAATTCCATTACGGTTAAACAATACTGTGCACAAAAAATACCACGATATATGATTCCAAAGTTTATTAGACGATTACCGGAGTTGCCCAAAAATGCCAATGGTAAGATAGATTATATAGCGTTAAAAGATCTCTCTAAAAAACATCAAGAAAAGTCGACTATGAGTGGTATTGCTGGAGTTGATACTGTTGAAAAGGTTATTTAATTTTTTTAAAGAGTATATTTATAGTGAAGAGCTCAGCCTCTGATTTAACTGGAATGAAATATGAAAGTCGTTGAAAGCCAACAGCCACTTGCCATTGTAGGAGTAGGTTGTTTATATCCTCAAGGTAATGATGTAGAGAAATTTTGGCATCAGTTAGTTCAAGCAGAAAGTTATTTTAGTAAATTATCACAAGCGCGTTTTCAATATTATAATGATAATGTAAAGTCACACTTTTCTAACTGGCAAGGATCATTTTTTGATACCGTTGAGTTCGATTTAAAGCGGTTTCGAATTCCACCTATTTATAGGAAAGCCATTGCCTCAATTACGGGTATGTATTTAGATGTCGCTGAACAGTGCTTTTATAGTGCAGCATTGGCAAACTTAGCAACTGAGACAAATAAAATTGATGTGATATGTGGAACATGTTTTGGATTTGATAGCACATATTTAAATGCATTAAAAATAGAGGGCGTTGCATCACTGGATGATTTATTACTGACAGATAAAAATAAACTTCAGTTATTGAAAAACTTGCTTCAGGAGCATTTTGGTTGTACTTCGCATGATCGTGTCGGTGAAATGGCGAGTAGTATTCCTGCACGTGTGGCTAGTTATTTTGGTTTGCGTGGACGTGTACAGGCTATTGAAAGTGCTGATGTAAGTGGGTATTTTGCACTGGAATCTGCCGCTTTATCATTACAGGCAGGACTTAGTGATGCTGTAATGGTGATAACAGGTCAATGCATTGAAAGTTTGCTGATGCCACTGTTGTTGAGTAAAAAAGGATTTGAAGGAACAGGGATAGGTAACCCATTTTTATCGCAAAATAATGGTATTTTATTGGGTGAAGGAGCCGCAGGTATTGTATTAAAGCGATTAGCTGATGCTAAAGATAATGGTGATCATATATATGCAGTTATTTCGGGCTTTGCAGCAAGTACTTCTGCATCTGCAAATGGTTTGAAATATAACCCAGATAGTAAAGCTAAAGTTGCTGCATTAGAAAAAGCTTGCCATTATGCAAGTATCGAGACAAAGGATATTGAGTATTTTGACTGTATTTCTGCAGGAGGTGAGTCAGAGTCTGTTGCCACGTTAAGAGCGATCGACAACATTTACTCACCAACAGTGAAAGATAAACCATTATATATAAATAGTTCAGTTGCGGTATATGGGCATACATTCGCAAATGCTGTTATGACAGGAGTACTTGCTACGAGTTTGGCTATTCATCATAAAAATTTTCCAGCGTCAGTATTAGAGCAAAATAAAAGAGTTACAACTTTATCACATCAGTCATCTGTTACTAATAATAGTTCACTTTCCCAGCCTTGGTATAATGAAAATAACAGATATATTGCGAGTATTATGGGGTCAGCGTTAAATGGGTTGAACTGGAATATAATATTAAGTAATCCTATAGAATCTAGTAATACATCAGGTTTTATAAACCAGCAAGTTATCAAGAGATATAGCACTGCTAATACAGAAAATGATGCAAAATCATATCGTGAACCTATTGCCATTGTAGGTTTAGGTGGCGCATTTGGTCAAAGTGACTCTGTAAGTGATTTTTGGCAAGATTTATTAGCTTCAACTGATCACTTGCAACGGATTCCTAATGATTTATTACCAAGAAAACAGTTTTATCAAGAGGGGCAGTCACACTATTTATCAAGTTATGCTGAAATTGGTGCTGCATTGAAGAAGCGAGATTTAAATTTAGCTCGATTTAAGTTATTTCCAAAGCGCTTAGCATTAATGGATAGAGTGCAAAAGGTTGCGTTGGCTATTGCTGATGAAGCATTACAAGATTATGGTTTTAGTGATAAACGCCAACAAGATATTAATGCAGCGATAATAGTTGCGAGTAATTTGTCTCTCTCGAAAGAGCGTGAGAATGTTGTGGATCTATGTCGAAATAAATTAAACGGAATTATTCAGCAGATTTATCCTGAATTTATAGCACATCAAAATATTGCTAATGAAGTAGAACGTACGAATCATTTAATGCTGGATGGTTCACTGGCAAGTGGTACGGCGAGTTTAATAGCTCAATGTATGCATTTACCTGCAGCACCCTATGCGATTGAAGCCGCATGTGCGTCAACGTTTGCTGCCTTACAGAATGCAGTACTTGCACTTCAGCTGCGGCGCTATGACTTTGTTCTGGCTGGCGGAATTGAATTACCTGTAAACCTGCGAGATTTGGTACTTTGTTCCGCGCAAATGATGCTCTCTAAAGCAAAAATCTCTCCTTTTGCTGATCAAGCTGATGGTTTTTCACCTGGAGATGGAGCCGCATTTTTTGTTTTAAAACGGTTATCAGATGCACAGCGTGCAGGTGATAAAGTTTATGCAACAATAGATGCTATTGGCGGATCCGCTGATGCGGGTTCAATGACAGCTCCTGACGCAGAAGGGCAAACTCTCGCTATCCAGCGGGCATTTGCTCAGGTGAATTATAAGCCGAGTGATGTGCAGTATGTTGAAGCACATGGTACAGGAACGCGTTTAGGGGATATGGCTGAATTAACAGCGCTTAATAATGTATATGGTAATAAAGTAGAAAATTATGTTTCAAGAACAAAACCATTGATGGTCGGTTCTGTTAAAGCGAGTAATGGACATACATTTTCTGCAGCTGGTGGAGCTGGTTTAATGAAAACGGTATTAGCTTTACATCATAAGATAATACCAGCGACATTATTAAGACGTAATATTGATCCACAGTTACCATTGATCAAAATACCTGCAGAAATTATATCATGTAATAAAAAATGGCCAGAAAATAATAATAGGCGATATGCTGCTGTAAGCTCCTTTGGTACAGGAGGTATTAATTACCATTTATTAGTTTCTGCAAGCGATAAAAATTAAATATTAATTACAAAGGAGAATATCTATGGATACGATTATACATAAAATTCGGTTGCTAGATATTAATAAAGCAACTGATTTTGAGCACTGGGTAGAAACAACAGACTATGCAACATGCCCCGATTTACCTAGTGTTTTGCAATTTGATGTACATCGGGTTTCACAGGCACCTGATGCTTCATATCATTATGTTGAAATCATTAAAGTGACCAATCACACTGATTTTAATAATGATATGAGTACAGATGTTTTTGCTGGACTCGTTTCTCGTTTTACTTCCATGGCTGAAGTTGTTGAAGAGGTATCTGGGATTCAGTTAGGACTTGGTTATAGGGCAACTAATTAATAGTTGTGCCCTTATCTTTCGAGCGACAGATATAAGCTTTAGGATCAGTATTAACCTGGCTTCTCAAGCGGCTAGGTTGATACAACACTAAAGCAATGGTACCCCAGTAAGTTAACAAATTGCTTACCCATTACTTTAAGGGCACCTCTAAAAATATGCCTGATTAACTTTGAGCTTTCCGATTTATACGTTAGAAAACCCACATGTTGATAGGACCCATCATGACCAAAAAATTGTTGGAAGTAGTAAGTAAAGCGATTGAAATTGCTCGTTGGGCGCCTTCATCACATAATTGCCAGCCATGGAAGGTTATTACTTTAGAGGGTGCTGGTAAACAATATGACGTACTGTTAGATCAGCCACTAAAGTCGAATGAGTTGTTATGCTGCTTAGCATTGGATAAAAAACGTCAGTTGAGTGCTTTACCCAGTTTACAGTTTGAAATGTACATAAGTTGCGGTCTTTTTTTAGGATTGTTTTGGCTGGCGATTACCCAACAAAAAGCACGTTGTCGCTTTCACTGGTTATGTGATGCTGAGTTAAATCTTTCATGGTTACAAGTGGCTTCTGAGCATGAAAGTGAATTGCTGGTCGCAATGGTTATAACTGCTGAAAATCATGATCTGATAAGAGATAACCAAGTTAACACTGTGGAATCTAAGCTTAATCAAATACTGGAGCTGGTCAGTACACGACGTACGTTTCGAGGTTTGTTTGAAAAGAAGTTATTTGATCATGAAATGATAGAAAATTTATTATCTCGTCGATGGCCGAAGGTTCTTACAGGGGGAGAGGCTTTAGTTCAATTTGAACAAAATGGTGAGCTTATTCGTAATACGACAAAGCTTGTAGCAAAGTATGCTGCACTGGACTTCTCAAGTTACCGTGCTTGGAAAGAGACCTATCGGTATATACGTTTTGATCAGCAGGCAGATACTGAAGATGGTTTTTATTTGCAAAGCTTATTTGGACCCATGCCAAAGCGAAAAATAAAGTTTTATGAGTATATGTTATCTCCGTTGGTAATGCAGGCTCTGCGCTTGGTTAATGTACCACACTATATGGCTAAAGAACTGAGTAAGCTGGTTGAAAAATCAGCTCAGCTGTTAGTTATTAAAATAAACGATGAGCATTTAAGTAAGCGAAATTTAGTTATGATGGGGGCCCGGTTAATGGAGGTATGGTTACAGGCTCATCACGCTGGTGTGGCATTTCATCCATTAAGTGTATTGTTGCAACATGATGAGCCTCGAGAAGCTCTGCAAAGGTTGCTGCAGTGTCATAATGAACGTATTGTCTTTGTTGCCCGTGTCGGTTACATAAAGACACCTGAAGATATTAGCCCCAGGCGCACGGTTCAAAGTATTCATACTGCTGTTTATTCTTAGTTTATAC
>NZ_JAGSOY010000240.1 GCF_018837975.1 Zooshikella harenae
GGGTTCAAATCCCGCCGCCTCCACCACTTTCACCCTTCCCAAAATCAAAAAAATCCTAATATTTTCAACCACTTAAGCGTAAAATTTAAAGTTTTATGTTGTGCTTGTATGTGCAGAAACAGGGTATCAATTCACACGAAAATCACACGAGAAACCCTTTTACCCATTCACAACTGCACAACGGTGGTGCATTTTTAACCACTTCCATTTATATAAAGCAAACTTCTTATACTCAAAACCTACAGTCGCTTCCCTACCCTTTCCTCATGCCAAAGTCGATCGATAGCTAGCAAAAGATAATTTACAAACTCGGGTTTTGTTTTGCTTAATTCCGTTAGCTTATGAGTTAAGCCTTCTATATAAGGAATAGACTCATACCCAGTGGCTAACCATTGCAGATCTATTTCCAGCACACGACAAAATTCAGCCGCTTCATTCAATCGCAGGTTACCCAGTTTCATACGATCATAAATTTGCGCGATGGTTAAACCTGTCTGCTGGCTGATGTCTTCTACTGACAGGGAGTGGTCATTGATGACTTGTCGCAAGAGCCTGAACAAACGTTTTCACATGGGGAATTAGGGTAATCAACACAAGTCGTCATCTAGTTGCCATTAAAGTAGAAGCACGATATACTACACCATTACTGGTCTGCAGGTGTCGTGTTGATCGTTCTTTGCTAGGCGAAGAAATGGAGCCATACCTGTAGTCCAGTCTTCTGAGTCTCTCTCCTCCCTACTAGTCAACCTAGAAAAACTTCGGAATCGAGTGTTAAGTAACCGCTCCAATACCTTATCCAATTTACTATTGATTAGCTTAATATCTCCTCTCATTTCAGCTCTAAACTCTTTAAAGCTTTGCTCCAGATGATTAGTTTTTGTGGCATTAATATCGATGCGTTTATCCATGGAGAAGCCGAATATAAAGCCAGAAATAACCAGTGAAAATGTGGCAATAATATGGGTGATGCCTACTTCTTTCTTGAAGATCCACCCTTCTTGATGATGTACTGTCATTCGCCTAACTCTTATTAATTTTTGTATTTAAATAATTGGATAAAACATTGCGTAAAATGCGCCTAAATCCAAACGTATCGATATACACCAACGCTAAGGCGAGCATATACCATTCAGGTACACTCGTGTTTAAAGCTTCAAAGCCACTCTTAATATGCTCGGCCATCTCAGGCACAAAGCACAATACAAGCGGTGTGACGGTAACGATTAATAGAAAGTCATCCTTCCAGCCACGGCTTTGAATACTCAATGAATCAAGCTCTGAGGCAGAGATATTGCCTTGTTGTATTTCGTCTAATTGCTTGTTATGGATGGCTTGTTTTAATTCAGCTTTGTGTTGCTTATGGGTGAGATAGGTTTGGAAAAGGCTCGTAATTGCGGTGATTATGGTAGAGATCATTTGATTTTTTATTTATTACCTTCTATACCT
>NZ_JAGSOY010000241.1 GCF_018837975.1 Zooshikella harenae
TTGACCTTCACCGGTATACTGCAATTGCGGGATAGTGCCCAAGCGTTTTTGCTCGGACCAGGTAAACGACCAGGCACGTTGCAGTTGATTAAACGCTGCCGTCTCAATGGAAAAGGTAAACGGCCCTAATTTCAGTAAGGTGCTAGTAGCCATACGTCAAACCGTCTTGATCATAAAGTGATGCACGACGATCCGATTCCGCCTCAAATTCTCGCCGTTTGAGTTCTTCCCTTACCCGTTTAGCAATGTCCTCACTGTTTTGACCCGGTTGGGCATGAACGGTAATCGGGGCATTGATATTGGTACGCGACTGGTTCTGTATTTTAATGTGTTGGTTACGTTTGGCCTGTAATTGGTCCTGAATAGTCTTATTATTGCGCGCTTTGGCTAAGGAAATAACACGTCCTGATGCTTTTACAGGGTTTCGTGTTTTGGTTTTGAGCGAATAGTTGTGGCCGCGACGCGCCATGGCATAAGGTTTCACCCCATAGTGAATACCTCGGCTCCGCCCTCGGTGTTGTGGGGCAATATACGATGATGGCTTGGGCTTGGGCTTGGGTTTAGGTTTAGGCTTCGTTTTTTGCTTATCGTTTTTGCCTTCTTTCTCTTCCTCCTCATCATCGCCAAACCAGTTAAATACACTACTGATGATATCCTTAATCCAACTGAATTTGGACGCCAGCCATTCAAAACCCGGTTTCCAGTGTTTGAGCAACATGCCAATGGGAGATTTATTAAATATACCTTTAATAAGATCCCAAGCCCCTGTAAACATGCCCTTAATGTTGTCCCAGGTTTTACTAAAAAAATTAGATACCGGCTCCCAGTTTTTAATTAAAATCCCTAGCGGTGAATAACTAAAAAAGATATTTTTTGCCCATCCCCAGAACTGATTAAAGTAACCTTTTACCGAACGCCATATCTCACTAAAAAAGGATTTAATCGGTTCCCAGTAGGTAATAATTAACGCGGCACCACCGACAATCGCGGTGACAGCTAAACCAATCGGATTCATTAAAAAGGCGGTGCCCACGGCTTTAATAATCGGAATTAAACTCCAGACCGCTTTACCGAAGGTCATAATTGACGTAAATAATTTAACGCCCATGAGTCCTGCTAAAATATAGCCGACGTTTTTCCAGCCAATGGTCGCGGAAATAAAATCGCTAATCACACTGGTGACACTAAAAAAGCCCTGGCCCAGTGCATACACATTTTTCGCCCAGCTTTTAAATCGACGGCTAATATTTTTCGCAAACGCTTGTATTTGCGGCAGGTAATTCACTACCCAGGCTTTAAAGTGTTTCATTAATTCGGTGAAGGCCGGCATCATTGCCGCACCAATGGTGTTTTTGACGCCACCTAACGCCATCTTTGCATTCAACAAGGCATCATTAAAGTTTTCTGCATCTCGAGCGGCTTTTTCCCCC
>NZ_JAGSOY010000242.1 GCF_018837975.1 Zooshikella harenae
AACTATACGCTAATTTCCTTAAGTTAATGACATTGGGTGGCAGAGGGTTGTGTGGAGTGCCAACAGGTTACTCATATCGCGGCAACGCTGGATGCTGGAAACACAATGGGGGAAGGTGTTCGTCATCAATTGATGCTCACTGATGCACCACCTATTGGTTTAGCTTATTTAAAAGTAAAAGATCCTTATGCAGGGAAAAAAACCATTTCTGCGGTGCAAAGAGAGGATGGAAAAGCGATAAACAATGCCAATGTCTGGCTTAGTAAAGAACGTAACAGCGATAAAATACACTTTGACTATTTTCTAAACCTGTTTGATGTAGATCCATCATCCTATTACGTGATTGATTTTGGGGTTCAAGCTTTAACACCTCACCCACCCGTTATTCAATATATCGGTGATAAAACCACTTATGAAGGCGGACAGGTTGGCTTTATCGTCAATGCCAGCGACCCCAACGGTACAATACCCCAGTTAACTGTGAATGGACTTATGCAAGGTGCAAAATTTACTGCGCAGGGTAATGGTCAAGCAATATTTCAGTGGTTACCCCTGGTTGGTCAGGCAGGAGAATATCCATTAACAATACACGCAACGGATGGTCAGCTTAGCGCTCAGCAAGAAGTCATGATTCACGTTTTCCGTGAGGGTGATACGGATGGAGACCAACTTGATGATGAATGGGAGCTTAATCACTTTGGTGATTTATCCCGTGATGGGGCAGGTGATTTTGATAATGATGGTTATACTGACCTGGAAGAATTTAAGCAGGGTACAAGCCCAACTGAAAAGGCCCTTGCACCTGGTATTCCTCAAATTATTGGTCCTCGCCCAGAAGAGGAAATCACCAGCTTAACGCCGACCTTACTTATTCAAAATAGCCGACATGGCTCAGAAGAGGCTATACATTACCGTTTTGAAGTCTTTGCTGAACCTCAGATGACCACATTAGTCGCTGTGGCTGACCCCGTAAATGAGGCAGTTGATACATCCTCTATCACTATTGCAGAAAGCCACCTTCAGGAAGGTCAGCCGCTACTTGATAACCATCATTACTATTGGCGTGTACGTGCAATTTCCAGCAAAGGGAGTAGTGAGTGGAGTACCAGCTCATTTTTTCTTAACACCCAAAATGATCCACCGAGTGCAATTCACATCAATGAGCCTGCACACCTTAGCGTGGTAGCCAATTTACAACCTACCTTAAAAGTCACTAATTCAGTTGACCCTGACCAAGATAATTTAACATATAGCTTTAGGGTTTATGAAGAAACTGATCGAACATTTGAAAACCCTATTCATCAGGTGTCTGGTTTATCTCCCGGAAAGGAAGGGCAAACAGCCTGGCAAATACCCGTTAAATTAATTGAAAATCAGGTGTACTTTTGGATTGCGACCGTCACAGACGAGCATGGTGAAATAGCCCTCA
>NZ_JAGSOY010000243.1 GCF_018837975.1 Zooshikella harenae
CTAAAGTTTCACCATAATATTTAAGCTACTAACTGCAGCATAGTGCTAATGAATTTATTTTTGTGAAGTTTAGTAAAAATACCCAAACCTTCACTGAATTCTTCTTGTTCAATTTCTTCAGCAAAGAGTCGGCGGATATCGGAGAAAGCAAAAGATTTGCGATTGATTACAGAATAACGCCTAGAGGGTTTACTCGACTTCTGAGCCACATAAAACCAGAGTAATGACATAGCCATCATACAAAAATGGAGATGGTTCGTCACGGCATGCTTTGTTCTCGCCTGACAAGATAAACTCCCTAACTCCTGTTTCAATTCTTTAAAGCCGGCTTCAATCTTCCAGCGTGCCCCGTACCACTCAATGATTTGAGCCACTGTGAATGTGATATCGGTTGAAAAGATCGCAACCCAAGAGGCGCGTCCCGAGTAAATCCACACGACTCTGATTTGTGTTTTTAATGACTTACTCATCAATAGCTCAGTATAAGCCCGTACCTCGCGGGATTTACCATAGAGTTCAACCTGATACGTCTTTGCATTTCTTTTATGTCGCCTTGCTAGAGCTGCTACATTACCACGACGTTTGCCGTACTTTTTAGGTGCGCCTCGTTTTCTTTTCTTAGGTAGAGTTGGCTGATCATACAAAACGCTATTCGAACGCAACCTTGAGAGGAGATGAAACTGCTCACCAAGCTCTTTTTTCAAAGGTAAATATAATGACCCGTTGCCAAACCAGTTATCACAGACTAACAATACTGAGCGATGGCGACATACCTTGAGCACACTTAAGATCATGGAAATAGCTTGATCAATTCGTGTTTGAAAGTTTTTCTTAGCAACATCTTTATTCAGCCGATAAAAACGAAAGTTCAGGGGTAAGCTAGCCCAGCGGCCGTGAATATTTTTCAAACAGCTTAGTTTGACAATATTTTGTCCCCAGATATAACGCGACTGATTCAGTTTAGCGGCATGATCAAAGTGGTTGCCGCAAGCAAAGATGTTCTTTCCGGTTTTAGGCACCATAGAATCATCTATGGAAAGAAGAATAGGACCTTCCGTATGATTTAAGGGTAATATTTTTTGCCAGACAATTGGCCATAATTTATCCCAAGCTAACTTAGGCGAAGCCATAAATCCGTAGAATCGACGGATGGTAACGTTATATTTAAAGAGCTTTGTGACGGTTCGGTAGAGTTGTGAAGCTCTGGAGCCTACGACTGGAAGCATAATGGCGATCAAAGTATAAACAAATAGCGCCTTTCTTTCTCCATTTTGTGTAATTTGAGTTTGCAATGTTTTAAGAAGATCGATTAAACTTTGCACTGAAGCCTCTTTTTTGGGTGTTGTTTTTTGGCGAAAACTAACATATCAAAAAAGGGGCTTTTTTGTTACTGAAATGGTGAAACTTTAG
>NZ_JAGSOY010000244.1 GCF_018837975.1 Zooshikella harenae
TGTTACTGTCCAGGTTACCAAATACAACCTGTTTAGCGTTTAGTGGGTTTTCTGATGCATTACCACCCCGTAATGTTGTTACACCTTGTACTTCACCTAATGTATTGGTTTTACCTTCAAGCCAGTGGTCAACATACATGACATCATCATCACCCACAGCTTCATCATTAGCCAGTTGTTGGGCATTACGGATGAGAACCTTTTCCATAAATCCAGCCCGTTGAGCAATCAACTCCTTGGAAAAGCTGCCATCCCACTGATAGCGATCATCCGCAAAAATACCTTGGTTATAATCAGCGTTTTTAGGAATAACGATAAAAGGTGAGAGGTTCATCAGGCTGTAGCGCGTCACTTTACCTATTACTTCTTCACCATAGTCTGCAATAAGCTGATCCACTTTATCATTAAGTTTATACATAGGCTCGATGGTAAACGGAGGCGTTTTACCAAATTCATTCACCAACTGATTGTAAAATTCTTCTGCTTTATTTAAAAATAAGGCCGGATTATATTCAGCTACACTAGATGCATTTTCTTGTGTCGCAAGCGCTATATACTTTTCACCTAAAAATTGCGCCAAATGATGCATCGCGATGGATAAGGATTCTCCCGCGTTTTCGGTATCGGCAATGGGGGTACCATCTTGATTGCGCAACTCAACGACTTTATTGGAGACTAGGTTCAAGTAGCTATTGATTTCACCATAACTGTTTTCTGCATCTAAATAAGCAAAGATACGTTGTACTGAAAGTGAATTAACCAGGTTAACCATGGAGTGATTATCGAATGAGATATCAGAGGTTATATCTGAACCACCTTGTTTTTCAATAAAGGTAGGATGATAGTCACTGGGTTTCACAAAGGTAATTTTATTGGCTGTGACCTCAAGGCCTGGTTCTGAATAGATATTGTAGACCTTGCTTTCTTTCAGTATAGGAGAGCCAAGTAGTTTTCGAGTAAGCTCACGTATATTAATAATGAGTCGGTCTGGCGTTGCAGCACTAAAAAGACGACTAATGCCTGCACCATTAAATGTATAGGTTTCATCTTGAAGTTCAGGATAACGGTAATTGGCCACCAAGGCTAAATGACCACCCAACGAGTGTCCTACAAACTTTATTTTACCATGGTACTCAGCGACGGTATTCCCTTCATCATCTAGTATGCCTGCTTTTTTTAAGAAGTCATTGATCTTGCCTGTCTGCAGCAACTGACCGACAGTAAGCGACAGACCTGTTGCTAATGCGCCATCTTGTCCCAAGATATCAACTACACCTTCGGTGCCACGCATAGCGATAATCAGTTGATCTTCGTTTTGAGTATCCTTAAACACAGTGCCCGCAAAGCCAGTATCGGTATTTCCTTGGAAATGGTGTATGTGATA
>NZ_JAGSOY010000245.1 GCF_018837975.1 Zooshikella harenae
TAAAACTATTTAAGAAGTCTTTATAACGCATTAAATAACCATTTGTGTACTCAATTAGCTCTGTTAGTGTTTTATACGCTGTGTTTTTAAATTTAAAAGAACAATAAGAGAACTGACGAATACCATTTAGCACTCTCCCCTTTGGAGTTTTTATTTGTTCTCAAGCTTTCCATTTAGTCTCTGTGTTCATATGGAACTGGTAACATATTTCACTTGGATCAATTGATGGATGCCAAAAGCGAAGGTAGAGATTAAAATCTTCTATGATCATGACTAGTTAATAAGTTGACTCTGATTAATTTGGATAGTTTTTATATAGACCATAACTAATTGCATCACCATGAGGGCTTCAGAGTGACGTGATATACTACGTTACTCTACTCCTTCAGAAAATAAAAATATCCATTATTATCAATTATATATACTTATTTTCATTATATGGATCTGGCTCAAATAGTGAGAGCCAGTTAAAATTAATTAGAGTGTTATACGTCAATGCGACGTAATGTATTACGTCAGAGTGACGTTCATTAGTAGTTATGCACCAATATGAAATCATTCGATAAGCTCATAGATTTACTTGATTCACCGGATGATGGGTTTGGGGGAATGTGTATATTGAATACGCTGGTGAAATTTTTGAGGGAGAGCATGATAAGCTTATTCCAATTATCGTAGATAAATGGAATAGCTGGCCTATAAATAGACAGGAACATCTTGCTTGTATTCTTGGTTACGTTGGCTCCGCGCAAGAAAAGGAGTTAATTCTGCAAATGATTGGCTCAAATAACAAACAAGTTGCAAACCGTGCAAAAGAGGCTCTAAATGAGTTCAATGGCAATGCATAACAAGCGAAGGTTGTCGGAACGCCTTTCCATTCCTTTGTCGCTACAAATCGTCTGTAACTGCGGGCGTTAGGCATCAGAAGAAATGGCACAAGCAAGTAGATCGAAAGCATCTTTGCGATTAATAGGTGACTCTCTTAACCCCAAAGAGATATCAGCTCTTTTAGGGTGTGAGGGTACAACCATGTATTCAAAAGGAGATGTTAGAGTCAATAAAAGGACAGGAAAACAGTACGAACGAAAAAGTGGGCACTGGTCTTTGGTGGCAACGGAATGTGAGCCGGAAGATATTGATGGACAGGTTTCAGAAATACTGAGTCAATTGCCTAGTGATCTGATACTTTGGAATGAGCTAGCAAGTAAATACAGTATTGATTTGTTTTGTGGAATATTCATGGAAAAGAGCAATGAGGGCATGGATATATCATCCAAGACATTAGTAGAGCTTGGCAGTCGAGGCATTATGCTAGCACTTGATATTTACGATGGGGCGGAGTAACTCAATGCCTAAT
>NZ_JAGSOY010000246.1 GCF_018837975.1 Zooshikella harenae
CATTGAATATACATTGGTTTTGGTATAACTTTAACTTAGTTGCACATTTAATAAACATCTGATGTATATTTTATGTACATCAAATGTTGGGGGAATGTATGTATGATAATTCTGATTGGCGGGTTAAAGGGTGGTCCTGGTAAAAGCACCATTGCCCAAAATTTAGCTGTTGGTTGTGCTCTACAAGGGCTATCAGTATTACTAGTTGATGCAGATCCTCAAGGAACATCAGCTAAGTGGGCTGAGAGAAGAAACGAGCTTATTGATAATGGTGAACAACTGCCGCCTGTATTTTGTGAGCAGCAAACAGGAAATATCCGTCGTGACTTACTAGATAGAAGATCCCGTTATGATATGGTGATCGTTGACTCAGGCGGTTGGGATAGTAGGGCATTTCGTACCGCTTTGACGGCCGCAGACATCTTTTATATGCCGTTTCAGGTTTCTCGTGCAGATTTAGAAACATTACCCGCATTATGTGAAATGATCATCGATGCTAAAGATAGCTTTAATCCTGATCTTATTAGCAAAGCAATTATCTCACGAGCACCAAATATTCCAGGTAATGATGAGCTAAAAGAAGCAAAAACGTTGCTCAATGATTTATCTGAATACATGCTCTTATCGAATGTTGTTATCAAAGAACTCAAGCATTACCGAACTGCACTTAATGAAGGTAGAAGTGTACTTGAGTTACCTAAAACTAACGCTAAAGCCGCTATTCAGTTACTAATTCAAGAGATTGCAGAACATGACCAAACTGACAGACATCGGACTGAAGATCAAGCAGCAGAACAAGCAGAAGCTTAAGCAAGTTGATGATGTTGAGATTGAAAAGTTCGCTGGTAAGGCTGTTGATGGGACTCATGAAGTAAAAGCTGTTAAAGAAGAGCAAGTCATAACACCCAAGCCAACTGATAAACCTTGGGAACAGTTTGACTCTAGTAGAAAGGCGAAGGCGAACAGACATATTCAAATACCAGTTTCCGACTATGAATTAGCGATTTGGAATTGGATCGTTGATAACGATGAATATGAGCGATCTGGTCGTAAACTTGGCCGCTCTATGTTTTTCGAAAAAGTTCTGAAGCCAGCTTTGGATAAGGCTACTAAATCTGAGAAGTAAGACAGTAGGAGGTTTTAGTGCATACTTCTGAATATGTGCGCACGCCAAAACCTAATTTAAATCACTTTATTGCATATCTTGGAACAATGCTCACATGTACGATATCAATCGTATTGTCAGTTTTGTTGTTCTGGTCAATAAGTGAAAGCTTTTATTTTTCCTGTTTATTTGCAGCTCTAGCTATTTCGTTTGAGTTAGCAAAATTTATGGTTCTGTCGCAAA
>NZ_JAGSOY010000247.1 GCF_018837975.1 Zooshikella harenae
CTTTTATTTAATGGGTACATATGATGATTGGTTAAGGGTGCTTAAGGAACTAAACAAAGAGCGCTATAAAAAGTAGGATTGATGCGTATAAATCTAGTCAGTAAAAAGTCGATTATTGTAATTTCAGCTATAACTATACTGCTTTTTTCTTATTACTTACTTCCTTCAGTGCTCAAAAATTTGTGGAAAAGCGCGCACTCAGATGTTCAAAACGTCACTGTTAGTGGTTATGTGTACGATAGAGACAAAAAAGCTGTGAGTAGTTATACACTGCATATAACCAACTATTACTATGAAGGCGGTGATTATGATGGGTTTGGTGGCAGTAAAGTGCACCAGGTTGTGAGTGATGAAAGTGGATACTATGAGTTAAAGCTAGATAAGAGTGCTTTCATACAAATAGACTCAGTAAAAGAAGGATATACAAAGTCTTTAAAAGACAAATACATTTATGATCAAAGTGTAAAAATAGATTTTTACATTAAATAGCTTTAAACCAGATAGGTAAACGATAACTGTTTTATGTTCCGCGTGGAACATTTTTGTGGAACGCTCACTAGCTTCAGAATAAAGAAAACCCAGGGCTTGGCCTGGGCTAAAAAGCTCTCTTTGGGCTTATCTTATGAGTCCTTGTTGCACAAAAAATGTGCAGAATGAGTATTGATCTGGGTCTATAAATCTTACCTAAAAGTTTTCTGAATATACTTTTGTACTTTTGAGATTTTTACAATTACATTTTCTTTTTTAATATTTGGATATCGGTTAAACAGCAAAGGCAAGTCTCTTTCCGAGCTGTCAAAAATTATTGCCTTAAATTTAGTTCTTTCAGGGTTAATTAATACCGCTAGATCACCTAGATATGTGGCTTTGTTAGCTTCTACCTCAAAAGGAGCATCAAATCTTCCACTTAAAGTAGACGAGGGATACTGACGATGTATGCTCATAAATGAATATTTTCCCTCTGGTAATTCAATTACTGCTAACCTGCCTCTAAGATCACCACCTACCCAATCCAGAGGTGTCTCAGCTGTCTTTAATTTAACATGTCCACTGACAACATATTCAGAAAAATCAGAACTTCCACCATAATAGACTCGAAAGTTATCTAGGGTATAGTTTGATGAAATTGAAAAGACAGCCAACCCATAGTGTGGTTTAGCATCTAATTCATAATCTGGCGGGATATTTAAAGTATAGCAAGACGAAATAGCCAGGGAAAAGACTATGCATAGCAACTTCTTAAACATTAGATATATACTACCAATTACCGCTGATAAATTATTTAAAATATGTTTTAGTTTGGCTGTTTCAGGGCAGACTTCAGCTTTAAATGAGTAACAAAC
>NZ_JAGSOY010000248.1 GCF_018837975.1 Zooshikella harenae
TTTAATCCAGATTACCCGACTAAACAGGCTTTAGGGTACCTCTAAAAATTCATACTGATATATAATACATAGCACCTAAGTAATAAGAAACGAGTGGCATAAAAATGTTACAACCAGGTTTTTTTGATTTGAAAGATCGTTATAACAAACTTAATGAGCGAGACCCGCTGGTGAGTCTTAACGCCCTGATTGATTGGGAAAACTTTAGAGCTACATTAAATGAAGTTCGTCAAAATCCTCGAAAAAGCCAAGCGGGGCGCAAACCGTTTGATGTGGTGTTGATGTTTAAGGTATTAGTCCTCCAGCATTTATATAACTTATCAGATGATGAAACAGAGTATCAAATTCGGGATCGATATTCATTTTGCCGCTTTCTGAACCTCACGCCAGAGGACCGCATACCGGATGCCAAAACAATTTGGCTCTATAGAGAGCAGCTTGTTCTGCGAGACTTAATGAAAGGCCTTTTTAACGATTTTGACGACCAACTCAATGACAAGGGGTATAAAGCCCAAAAGGGGCAAATGGTTGATGCTAGCTTCGTTGATGTCCCAAAACAGAGAAATAAACGGGAAGAAAACCAACAAATTAAATCTGGAGAAATACCCGAACGATTTGAGAATAATCCTAATGTAGGCCGTCAAAAGGATACGGATGCGCGTTGGACTAAGAAAAATGAAGAAACACATTTTGGTTATAAGAATCATGTAACAGTAGATAATGCCCACAAACTCATTCGCGATTATAAAGTGACTTCCGCAGAAGTTCATGATTCACAGGTTTTTATTGAGATATTAGCAGAAAACACGTCAGCTGATGTGTGGGCAGATAGTGCGTATCAAAGCGAGAATAATGAAATTAGCTTGGCGGCAATGAATATGCGAAGCCATGTACACAAAAAAGGTAAAAAGAATAAACCATTATCTGAACGTAGCAAAAAAGCCAATACTCGACGATCAAAGGTCCGTGCCAGAGTTGAACATGTGTTTGGATCAATAACCAATGAGCAAGGTGGGCTTTATTCACGAGTGATAGGCTTTGCACGTAATCAGTTGAAAATAGGTATGATGAATATAGTCTATAACATGAGACGTTTCATGACGTTAAGCAGGAAAAGTGTGCCTGCAATTTGAAAAAAGAGGGAATTATCCCTTTTGTAGAGTAGGAATTGGCATAATAAAGATCAGAAAACGTGGGTTTTAGTATTAAATAATAATTAATTGCATTTACCTTTTAGAATTTAAGCTCTCCCCTAAAAATTTGAAATTTTGGTTCAATTTTTAGAGGTGCC
>NZ_JAGSOY010000249.1 GCF_018837975.1 Zooshikella harenae
GTGTCCTTTTTTATTTTGCTTTTATTTAGCTTCCTTACTCTATTTCATTCATCATCTTAATTATATGATCCCTATTATTTTTTTTTGCAAAATCCATTACTCCCTCTAAGTCGAGTCCTAACTGAATGAATAGTTTTAAAGACTTGTCTGCTCCGATTGCTGCTGCAATTTGGGGAAGTGATTGTCCATATGAATTTTTCCAGTATTTGCCAACCCTTTCGACTAGTTTGGATAATTGGTCTTCGTCCTGTAATGCTATAATAGCATTTTCATCTGGGATAATGTATTCGCGTTTACTTAAAAGATTGATAAATTCATTGAAATTATTTGCTATTATTTCAAAGTCACCATAGCAGTCAGCATATATTACTGAGGGTTCTTCATTATCATAGTTTAATCCATATAATGAGGTACCATCATCGCCAATGACTAAGAGTCTATTAATAATATTTTCATTATTTTCGTCTATGATTTTTGTCACATGTAGTTTTGATAACTCATAAAATGGCGTTAAGGATATCCATCTTTCATCCTTAAAAATTTCAAAGTCAGCAATTCCACCATTTGATATCAGCATGATTAGCTTATATTTTTCAGGTAGTTTTAAACTGTATTTTTTTTCCAACTCAAGAAGTTCTGCATTACTACAACCCTTGAGAATCTCACCTTGTTCAGTGTACCAAAAATTAAAACAGGTTTTGTTGATATTCATATGGTTAATATGACTTATTTTAGTGGTTTATTTGGTGCTAAGATGAGTTTAGAATTTTGGTCATATAATGAGTCGTTAAAAAATACTATAGGATTTAGACCAAAACAAAGCTTCCCAATTAAATCTTCAGCTATAGGCTCGTCTTCATCATTGTATATAGTATTAATTGATAGCACTAAGGTTGTTTTCAAAATTTTACTCTTAATTGAGTCTATATAATCCTTAGAAACTTCTTGGGCTTTTGATATATAGTCGATATAGTGAGTAAAACTTTCCAAGTGATCAGGAATATCATCTTGATTCATAAGTATACATGTGGCAGAAAAACTGCCACTATTGTATGTAAAGAGTATATTACCATCTTGGCTGCTTATGATTGGCTTAATTCCATGTATAAGATTTAGCATTTCTTTTTCTGGAAGCTTGGAAAGTGTTTGTGAGTACAGGGCATAGTTTTCATTATTCATAAATAATCTCTTTTTAAAACTACTGATTTCTTAGCTTATAAGCAGTTTATAAGAACAGGACATCCACTATTTGATTGTGATCAAAAAGAAAGAAGAGGACAGCCAAG